>JAGXFY010000003.1:0-55494 GCA_024636985.1 Clostridiales bacterium
TAAACGCTCGACACTTCTAACATGTTGATAATCATAACTTTGTTGACCCAGTTGATCCAATACTTGATATACCCGATACCTTATGTTCTCCAAAATTTCACGTTCTAAAACCAACCTGATTTCACCTACTCTCCTACATTTTATTACGGTTTATACATCTCTTATTTCATTATAATGTATAATTCTATAACTTGCTATGGTTGATTTCAAGAAAAGAAGCTACGCTTCGTTATGAGCTCTGCTCATATTTCTGAACGATTCGAAAGGAAAGGACCTTGACGCATGCTAGAGTATGACTTTCCTAGAGAAGAACAAAGAGGCTATGCCTCGCTTTGCTTGCATAGAGAACAAGAAGCATAGCTTTAAGAAGTTATAAACGATTATTCTTCAACACCTAATCCGGACATCCAAGTTCCAAATGATGAGAGGTCCTCTAGTGTGAGATTGTATTTTTCATCTATTTTATTCAGCATTTCATAAGCCTCTGTTCGAACTGCTTCATCCAGTTTGTTGTCATTACTTGATACCAGTTCCATGAACTCCGTTACAAGCTCAGCCATATAGCTATCTTCTAATGTTTGTATTTCTTTGAAAATTCTTAGATTATCTTCCTTAATGCGTTGATCCTCATAATTAAAAGTCGGAGAATTGTCTATACCCATTAGTAACATGCTCATATGATCCTTAAAACGAATGGCCATATACTTTTCATAAAGTGTGCCTTCATAGCCTTCAAGCATTTTACCCATACCATAGGTTCTAGCTGCAATGATGTCACCGTCTACAATAAAACCGCCATCCGATGCCATTGGTTCAAGGGTATCAATTGCCAAAGTAATCAGCAAGTCTCTCATTGGTTCTGTATTATAATCTCTATTTTTTGCAAACTCTGTGAAATCAACAAGGTAAAACAACATGCCTTCAGCGCTGGCTAGATAATAACCTTGATCCTTGGCTTCCAGTACTAAAGTTTTGATTTCACCATCTTCAATCGCATCTACATTTTGAGCTAACTTTATATACTTGTAGTCGTATTGCTCAGCTTCTTTAAAAAATCGATCAAAAAAATCCGCTTGTAAGGCATAAGATTCTATAGCTTTATAATCCTCAAAACTATTCCGACGCATGCCGGAAATAGCATAGGCTGTAAATAGATCTGCTTCTTCTGGCGCTAATTTACCGATTCCTTCTTTATATAAATTATATATAGCTTTTGAAGTACCATTCTCATCATATAAAGATTTCATATCCGCTACCCATTTTTTTTGTTCAATGGTGGATACCGGTTCATCGGACTGCTTAATGGGTAAGGCACTCATATAGGTGGCTAATATATCCTCATATTTTTTCTCCACGACGTTTATAACTTCTACTTCAAGCTGAGGCACCTCCAGATTCTCTTCCTGTTGGCTTTCCTGGGCTTCTTCAATGGGTGCAGGCACTTCATTTACTTCCTGCTTTTCTTTTGATTGACATCCATATAATAATAGGGTGCCAAGTACCATTAGCATGATGTACAATGTTATTTTATTCATAAAATATTTTTTCATATAATATCTCTCCTTCTTGTCCATATGTCTTACTCTTAATTGGACGTATCAACCTATAAAAAAGATGCATTTTCAAGGTAATAGGACGGATTTCCTATAATCTGACCCTATGTTATACTTCTAATATAGAGTAAATCTACAATTGCAACCCTTTTAACCTTAATACATTGCTTAGCTGTACTAAGGAAGTGATTTTATGAACAAAAGCCCCACAAAAGTCTTTTTCAAGCAATTGGATCGTCGTTTGTTCATGGAGCAATACAAAGATCTGGCTCACGTTGACCGGGCTTTCCCGATTGGTTTTGGACAAACGATATCACAACCCTCACTCGTACTGTATATGACAGAGATTCTTGAGCTAAAGCCGCATCATAAAGTACTTGAAATAGGAACTGGCTCCGGCTATCAGACAGCATTTCTCGCACAGTTTTCTAATTGGGTATATACCGTTGAAGCCATAGAACCACTTATGAAAAAAGCAGAAATACGCCTAAAAAAATTAAACTATCATAATGTATCCTTTATTCTTGGAGATGGTACCTATGGCTTAAAGGACCATGCGCCCTATGACCGCATCATCGTAACCGCTGCTGCTAGAGAAATTCCACCAACCTTAATCGAACAGTTGAGGCCGGATGGTCGACTTCTCATCCCTGTCGGCAATAAAGATGCTCAAGACCTTAGTCTAATAATAAAAGACAGTGAGGGTAATATTACTGTCTCATCAATAGAACCTGTTCGATTTGTACCCCTTGTTGGAGACTATGAATTATAATAACACAAATGCAATGATTATGCTTTTAATCTATTTCACATTTATTCTAATAAAAGAGAAGTCCAACTACTCTGATACGGGTAGTTGGACTTCTCTCTTATTACTTACGCATTAATGCTTAATCTAATTTTTCAATGTCATGAATAATACTTGCATTATTTTCATCCAGTTTAAATGAAATACTTATTCTATCACCTTCTGTAAGGTCATAGTCTCCAAAGTTGGCTTTTACTGTTTCGGAGAATCGAAAAGCTTTGAATGTATCTTCTGCTGAAATATCTGTAATCTCAACTTCGATACTATTAGAATCTATCTGACCGACATAGATACCAGTTGTTGTCTCCATATCTTTTTCCGATTCTTCTTCCATAGCCGGTTCTTCTTCCGGTAAAGTATCTTCTGTTGCTTCCTCTGTCACTTCCTCTGATGTTTCTTCCGTCATTTCTTCTTCTACGACATCTGAAACCACCGGTTCTTCCTCCATGACTTCGGGTTTGCTATTGAAGCATCCTGATAACAATCCAACGACTATAATCAATATGCCAAAAATCATCCATTTCTTCATAATTAAATACCTCCTAAGTTTGTAAATTTTATTACTCTATTTTAGACGTATGAAATATAAAACTGTTCCATATTTTGTCTATTTTCCAATTCCCAGCCACAATAGATCTACCATATGCGTTGCCTCATAGCCTATATCAATCACCTGTCCGGTCATCAAAAAATTTCTCATTTTATGCTCTAATAGTGCTTGATACGCAAACCCGATGTCCTTATAGCTCCATTTTCTAGAAAAACAATCGGATGCAATTCCTTGTCGTATAATCTCATGTACCTGCGCCTGTTTATGATTTTGCCATTTCCTAAAAAACTCTGCCGTTTCTTGGTCCAACGCAAAAAATTCTTCAAAATAAATCCTATAAATGATCGTATGCTCTTGAAGTTGATCTAGTGAAGATTGAATGAGGTATATCAATTTGCTTTTGGTATCACCTTCCGGCAAATCTATTGGATAGGGCAAAATGATGGGTTCAATAAGTGCAGTCAAGATATCGTCCTTGGACTTAAAATATTCATACACTGTCGTTCTAGCAATTTTTACTTTTTTTGCTATTTCTTCAATCGTTGTAGCCATAAAACCCTGCTCCAAAAACAAACTGTGCCCTGCCTCCAAAATTTGTTGCCTTCTCGTTTCTGCATTCATCTTAACCCTTGCCTCCTATGACATCCGACGCATTGTCGCTATAATTTCATTTTATCCGACACTTCGTCGTTTGTCAAGGTGGCACAATGTTTTATTCCTAATACTTAAATATAGCAATCTTATTTTGCATATCCTCTGCTAAACGAGATAGAGCATCACTGGCATTAGATATCTCTGCCATCGAAGCCGCTTGTTCTTCCATGGTAGCCGATGTCTCTTCAGAACCGGCAGCATTCTCTTGGGCTATGGCCGCTAGATTTTGCATAATCTCTGCCAACTCATTCTTTTTATCATCCATCGTACGCACTGAATCGAGTGCTCTATTGATAATTGACTTAACATCTTCGACCTGCTTCGAAATACCATTAAATTTGCTCTCTGTTATTCGAACACTTTCTACTTGATCCTTAATAATGCCTTGAACCTCTTCCATTGATTTTACAGAACTTTTCGAGTTATCCTGTAACTTTTTCAACATATCATTAATATCCTTTACGGAAGTCGTAGATTCCTCTGCCAATTTTCGAATCTCATCTGCTACCACTGCAAAACCTTTTCCGGCTTCGCCTGCTCTTGCCGCTTCTATGGCCGCATTCAGTGCTAGTAAATTGGTTTGCTCTGCAATACTTCTAATAAGCTCACTCGCCTGTCCAATCTTATCTGCACTTTCATTGGTCTCTAGGGTACTATGATAGATTTTCTCAATAGCATTATTACTATTTTGAGTTTTTGTATTTAAACCCATTATGACCTCTGTACCTTCATCCTTAAGCAAAGTCAGTTGTCTCATGGCTATATCCACCTGTTTCATGTCCTCTAGATCTTCTTCTATAATATGACTGATTTCATCCGTTCTCATCACGCCATTTTCTGTATCTTTTGCTTGTTCTGTAGCACTTTTTGCAATCTCTTCTATGGTTCTAGCCACTTCATCTGCTGCATAGGCCGATTGTTGGCTGGTGGCTGTCAATTCTTCTGAGGATGCTGCTACTTGTTGTGATGTGTCTGATATATGTTTAATAAACTCTCGTAGATTATCCGTTACACTCTGGAAAGCCTTGGCAAGGGATCCGACTTCATCTTTTTTACTTATATAGATTTGCGGTACATCCTCGGTAATATCTAAGTTAGAAATTTTCTTGGAATGTTCAATGATACCAATAATTGGCTTTACGATAGAATCACCTAGAATATAACAAAGGGCAATACTTATAATAAGTATAATTGCGGTCGTAATCAAAATGCTTTTTTGAAGGGTAGGTATGGCTTGTAATACCTCTCCTGAATGCGCTGTTATTACAATAGTCCAGTTTGTTCCTTCTATTGGAACGTATCCGATATATAAATCCATATCATTATATGTGTATCTACCAACACTATTTTCGGCTGATATGATTTTCTCAAACTGAACCGCTAAAGACGCCATACTAGGATCTTCTTCTAAAGCACTTACTGGGTTAAATTGATTAAGTACCATTTCTCGGTCAATATGAGCCACAACAGTACCTTTATCATTTATCATATAGGCATAACCGTTTTCACCATATCCCAAATCATCTGTGATATCACTTAGGGCATTTCCATCACGTCTGCCAACTAAAACCCCAACAACCTCACCATTGTTTTTAATAGGTGTTGCAAACATTAAAACTGCCGAGTTGGTTACTCTACTGATAATGACATCAGAAACATTAGATTCACCCTCAAATGCTTTTATAACATAGGCTCTGTCCCCTAGTTCAGCGGTTGTTCCATCATGATAATTGGTTGTCCCATTCGGACTAACGACCCCTAAAGCTAAGAAGCCTGATGCCATCATTTGTTTTTCCATAACACTTTTTTGCTGCTCATAATCCATACTTTCAATTTCGCTAATTTTTGCAATGGTTTCAAGTGACTGAATCCCTGTTTCAATACGACTCTCTGTGAGCTTAGCACCTTCTTCTGCTAAAAGAACCAAGGATGCCTCCGCATTTTCCGTCACAGTCCTACTGATAATAACCAAAGATACAATACCAAAACTGGCTGATATCAATAAGATTAATACTGAAAAATAAACCACCAACTTGCTCTTAATACTTTTCATAACTATTCTCCTTTCTTTGCTAAAAAATAAAAACCACCAATCAACGAATGACCGGTGGTAAGTAAGATACTGCTACAATATCATATATCCAAACGGCAACCTGGCAATCATAGTAACCCCTTAGACCCATAGCTTTGCGACACTATCTTTCGATAGCTGTGCCTTTATTTTATGTGATTATACTTGAAGAAATAAGCACTAGACTACCCAGTTACCTATCATAATACTTATTGATTTATCATTATACTCTATTGCTAATAAAAAGTACATATAATTCGGCTTTATATTATTTTGAAATTCACTTTTCCATCTTCCTATACTTAAAGTTTAAATACAACAACTACCAGCCCCTAGAGCTACCACCACCGCCACTTCGACCACCGCCGCCGCCAAATCCGCCGCCACCGCCGCCTCTACCTGAGTTTCTTACAATCATATACAACACAACTCTAGTAATACGTCCGCGATTGAAGATTAAATCTAGCATCATAAGCATGATGCCGATTATGATTAGAATCACATGGAATAGGGTCAGCTTGCCTTCTTCCTCTTCAGTGCCCGGCTTATAGTAAACATTCTGGTCTGTTATGGTTGCCTCATCAAGATCATATTCTATATACACTTCTTCAGCTAATTTTAAATAGGTTCCAATAACACCAGCATCATAATTACCTTCTTGAAAATGACCAATAAGGTAGTCATCTTGTATCCGTCCTGTTTTTGCATCATTTAAGGCACCTTCAAGACCATAACCCACTTCAATACGGGATTGACGGTCATTTAGAGATACCAATAGAAGTAAACCGTTGTTCTTCGTTGCATCACCGATGCCCCATTCTCTAAATAGATTAAGAGCATAAGATTCAATATCTTGCCCTTCTAAGCTATCTACAGTAACAACAACAATCTGCGCACCCGTCTCCTGTGCCAATGGTACCGACACTTTCATGATGGCTTCCTCAGTTTCAGCTGAAAGAATACCCGCATAATCATTAACATAGAATTCTGGGGTGTGGCTTGGATAGCTTTGGCCATATATCACCGACATAGAAAGCAGCATTGTTAGAATGAACAATGCCGCTATAGTTTTTTTCAATATAATCCCTCCTAGTTATTAAAATCTACAGTAGGGACTTCACTTGCGCCTTCACTGGCTTCAAAATATTCTGCCGACTCAAAACCAAACATTCCGGCAAAAAAGTTCATAGGAAACTGCTTCGCAACACTGTTAAAGTTTCTGGCCACTGAATTGTAGTCTTGTCTGGCTACTGCAATTCTGTTTTCAGTCCCCGCAAGTTCATCCGCCAATTGCCTGAAATTGGCATCTGACTTTAGATCCGGATAGTTTTCAGATATTGCAAGCAACCTTGATAATGCCCCTGACAATTGTGCATCTGCTTCTGCTTGTTCGCCGACTGTTCCGGCCCCCATCATTCTTGCACGTGCATCTGCAATATTATCAAAAATTTCTTTTTCTTGGCTTGCGAATCCTTTAACTGTTTCGACCAAGTTTGGAATTAAGTCATTTCTTCTTTGTAGCTGATTATCTATCTGACTCAGAGACATATTCACTTCTTCATCTAATACGACTAAACTGTTGTATCTTGATACGACCGTACCACCTATGGCAAAGATGATTAAGACGATGACTGCTATAACGATTAAAGCTATACTTCCTTTTTTCATACTAACACCTCTTCTAATTGTCATTTTCATAATTGTTATAATGTTTACCCTACGAATGCAAACACTACAACTTGAATATCTTCTATATTGTACCACTAACTTTTACCACTTACTATGACATAGCCATCGTTTTAATCATTTTTTAATTCTTTTTACTTAATTTTGACAATATGCTTTTTATGAATATACCCTTTAATACTAATATAATTAATTTATGAAACGATACATTTCTCTCGATTTTATGAATGGTTAAAGGGTCAAAACTAAGTTTCACTAAATTCACCCACCATATGGTAGGTGAAAGTTCAACTATATAGTTTTGACGCCTTAACCATGATTTAATATACAATAATTATAGAATTTCTTTTATCATCATGATATAATATGAACATTACTATTAATGATAATGATTATGATTCTCCGGATTCGGTTTCTTATAATGAAATCATACTTAAATTGAAAGGACTGATTACATGTTGGGTTGGTTCAATGCTTTTTTATTATTCTTGCTCCTCTCCTTTCCGGTTGCCATTGAAGTGAACAAACGTTGGCTAAAAGGAAAGAATAAAAACTATAATCAATTCTTGAAAAAGGGTCGCAAGATGCATCCCTATGTCGGTGGTCTGTTAGTCCTGACCGGACTTATCCATGGCTATCTAAAACTGGGGCGTTTTGATTTCCATACCGGCTCATTGTTATTGATGGTTTTGGCACTCAACGGACTCCTCGGATTGCTTTACAAGCGTACTAAAAAAAGATCTTTTGCTAAGGTCCATCGATATATGGGTATTTTGATTGTTTTACTCTTCTTACTCCATTATCTGCGTCCATGGTATTTTATTTAGACAGTGTTTAAAGTGTCAAAACTATATAGTTGAACTTTTACATGCAATATATAGTTATGAGTGTATCAACGTAACCTATATGTTGTATATAATTTAGAGAAACTTAGTTTTGACACTTTAAACAACCTATAAGTTTTTAAAAGAAAGTGGTGATACTATGAAATGGCTCCTAATAACACTTATGGCATTAACTTTGTCCCTTACCGGTTGCCAATCGGATGAGGCTAACAATGATGTACCAATTGCAGAAGAAGAAATGCCTATTGAGGACGAACAAATTGTTGAGACTGATGAACCCGAAATGGAAACCGATGAACCTATGGCTGATACAGATAGCATCGAACTCACCTTAGAGGCCTTGGCAGCCTACAATGGAAAAGATGGTATGCCTGCTTATGTAGCACATAATAACATTATATATGATGTATCTGAAGTTCCCCAATGGGCCAATGGAACCCATAATGGTCAGTTTGCTGGTACGGACCTAACGGGTATCATTGAAAACGCACCTCATGGTGTAAAAAACCTTGAACTCGCAAAAAAAGTAGGCGTGATTATCGAATAACACAATCTGTTTCCAGCACTTTACGGTCGAAGTTGGCTTATTATGGAATTACTCACCCTTAATCATACCAAATTAAAAAAGACAAGCGCATCTAGCGCTTGCCTTTTTCTTTTGGTGATTCATTACAGGGTTTTATTGTGTATTAAATACCAACTCTGTCAAGTTCCTTCAAATTATATTGTCGAATTAACTTCATCAACTTAATCGGATACTGAGGATCTGTTGCATACCCAGCACGTTTGATGGCCCATGCGCCTAAACTGCTTTGATACATCACATCTCTAAACGGTGCATATCGATCTGCGTTTAGCAACAAGCTCTTATGGTCATTCCAACTTTCTTGTGCGTTATTGTAAGCTCTAAAATTGGCATCCACTCTATAGGTTACACCATTGTAGACCTCCCACGTATTGGAAATAACGGATCCATTTGTCGCCGAACCTTTTATGCCAAAGAGGTTATAAGAAAACTTGCCACTATACTTGTCTTGTGGCACGCTTTGACCCCAACCTGTTTCTAATATGGCTTGAGCGGTTTGCAATGCCGCTGACATACCTGTGTTGTTCCAAGATGTCTTTGCCATGCCAGATGAAAACGCTAAAAATTTGTCTTTTTCAATGATGGCTTTTGGACCAAATGTTTTATCCGTATATATTCTAAATTCTATGGTCTCTGATACTATCTTAGAACCATTGTAGTAGCCTTCAGCTCTAAGTGACACTTGTCCCCCATCCGATGATGTTGGCTTAAATACCCATTCATCTGTAGTAGGGATATCTTGTCCAATGATCTTGGTCGATCCTGTACTTTTATTGGTCAGTATATAACTCACTTTGTCCATCGTAACATTGCTACTTACATTAAGCTTTGTTTCACTTGTTAGTACCTGATTTGGACCTACACCCGAAAGTTGCAGCTTAGGGCTTCCATCGACTTTCACTTGTACATAAGCACTTTCTCGAACCGTTCCGCCGGCATCAACAACGCTGACTTTTAGCGCCTTATTACCAGAAAAGCTTTCACCTGGAAACCATCTATAACCACCATAAGGTAAGGTTGCCAATACCGTTTCCACACCGGTTCTCTCATCTTTTATCAAGTAAGTCGTTTCTCTTACATCAAAGTTTCTTGATGCAAGCAATGTAATCGGCCTATTCACCGTCATACCCTCTGTAACACCAACTAAAGAAAGGTTCAAGTCAACTTGAATACTAAAACTATAGGGTGCACTATAATAGACATTGCCCATAGCATCATAGGCCATCACTTTAACACTATAATTCCCTTCTTGAGATTTGGTAGGTGTCCAAGTGTAAGAACCGAAAGGATCTTGTTCAATGACTGTGATTACTTTGCCATTACCGAGGTTGGTAAGCTCATAGGTGATATGTTCCGCTATAAAATTTACATTCGGCTTAAGTACCACTGTTTTCTGAATGGTTTCACCATCAACAAGACCTTCTAGTACTATATTAGGCGTAACCGAAACATTCACGGGAACTGCATCTGCCGCTAAAAGTTTATTATATTTATCATAGAGCGCAACGACCATGACTTTATTCCCATTATCTTCAAGAGAAGGCACATAGGTTAAGCTGTTTGAAACACCATTCGTTCTTCCAACAACAAAACCGGTAGCTGTTTGTCGGTCTACGAGCAATAATCGAATCTCGCCAAGTGTCGCTTTGTAACGATCACCAAAAGTAAATGTTACCGCTGTTTTACCATGAATCGATTGACCCGGTGACAGGGATGTTATAGCTACTTCATGGAAAGGTGCTTTTACAGATGTTTTACTTGAATCTACACGAACCTCCCTTGTCTCATTAACCCACTCAATTCCGATGCCAAAGGCGTTGCTAATGAGTCTTAATGGTACATAAGTACGGTCACCTACTATTAGAGGTGCTACGTCGCTCACCTGATAAGAGGCACCTTGATTGTAGCCGACTAGAGCGCTACCAATCTTGAGAAAAACACTTTGATCCCCTTTAATAACCTCAACCGTTCTGTTCTTAGGATCCCAATTGACGGTTGCGCCAATTTCCTCTGTAACAAAACGTATAGGTACCATGGTTCTTCCATTTTGAATAATCGGTGTGGACAACTCCGTTATGTCTTTTCCATCTACAACCAAACGAATATCTTGGGCATGACCATCAATGGTCAGCAAACTTGATGAGACTATGTATAATGCAGATAAGGTAAGACTTAGTATAATATTTCTAATTAACTTCATGCGAAAACCTCCTTCGACCCATCGGTCACAACCATTATATCAGATATGTTTACCCTCTATCTAGATATGAATGATTTTGTAACCCTATTGTCATAAGTCTTCTATACACCTATGCAGAACACACGTTATAGGATTGTTTCTTGTCACAATTAAAATATCATAGAAGCTTTACGATTTTCTATAAATATATGTTTAATAATATATTTATACATTATTAATAGGAACTTATAGCTTGTTCTGATATACTCAAAGCATTATTAATGACGATAGGAGTAATTGTATGGAATTTCATGAAATATTGCAGATGAACATGGGTAATAAGAATCTTGACGTCCTGAAAAATATAGATTTTATAGAAAATATTAAAGAGTTTGGGATTATGCAACAACTGTATCGAGCTGCTATAAAAGAGATACGTACTAAGTTAGAAATATTGGATGAAGAGTTCCAGATTAAATACGATCATAGCCCTATTCATCATATTGAATATAGGCTTAAGTCACCTCAAAGCATCATGGATAAGCTCATTCAAAAAGATGTGGAAATCAGCACCCAAAGTATATGGAACAACCTATCGGATGTTGCCGGTATTCGTGTTATTTGCAACTACATCAGTGACATCGATAAAATAGCCGCCTTTTTAGTTCGACAAGACGATATCACCTTGATTCGACGCAATGACTATATTGATAACCCAAAACCAAATGGATACAGAAGTCTTCATCTCATCGTAGCTGTGCCAATATTCTTATCCGACTCGACAAAGCATGTGAAGGTTGAGGTTCAAATTCGAACCATCGCTATGGATTTTTGGGCCAGTCTAGAACATAAACTGAAATATAAAACCCAGGATGAGGTCTCTAAAGTTATTCGTGACCGATTGTTTGATTGTGCTAACTCTATAACCCAATTAGACTTGGAAATGCAATCTATCTATGAAGCCATCAAGGCCGACCAAGAATAATAGCCTCCAGGTATGCTACAAAACTTCAAGCAATATAAACAAATCAAGCGCATCCAAATATAGAAGATATTTGGATGCGCTTGATTTGTTTATATTCATTTGTCCTTTGTTAAGGTAGTATGTTGCCGGCTGCTCGGTAGATCTCATACCATTCCTGACGGGTCAGTGTGATAGTATCAGATTCACTTATTTGGCGAAGTCTATTATAATTTGTGGTGCCAACTATGGTTTGAATCTTCGCCGGATGTCTTGAGATCCATGCAACTGCTATCGCCGAATCTGAAACCTTATAGCGCTCTGCCAATCGATCAATAACCGCGTTGAGTTCAGGAAATTTTTCTTTGTTTAGAAATACGCCATCAAAGAAACCATACTGAAACGGTGACCAAGCCTGTATCGTTATATTGTGAAGCCTACAATACTCTAAAATACCACCATCATGGTCAATAGAGGACGTGACCTTCATATTGACATTCAATCCGGCATCCACCATGCCTGTATGCATAATACTAAACTGAAGTTGATTGAATAAAAGAGGTTGGTGAAGTGCACTTTCTAATAGCGCCATCTGCATAGGGTTCTGGTTACTCACACCAAAATGTCGAACCTTACCGCTGTCATATAAGTAATCAAATGCTTCTGCTACTTCTTCAGGTTCAAACAGAGTGTCCGGTCTATGTAACAACAAGATATCCAAGTAATCTGTATTCAAACGTTTTAAAATACCATCCACAGATTGGAGAATATGGTCTTTAGAAAAATCAAAAAATCCTTTTCTTATACCACACTTGGATTGAAGTATCATCTTTTCTCTACTTAACGCGCTCATAGAAACCGCCTCCGAAAAAAGGGTTTCTGATTTGCCGCCACCATATATATCTGCGTGATCAAAAAAATTAATACCGAGTTCCATAGATGTATTGATAAGGTGATTGGCATCCTTCTTGGTTAGTTCTACTATTCGCATACAACCCAGTCCAATTTGAGGGATAGAAATTGTATCGCCAGATACATGTAACTTTTTCATAGCACCACGCCTTCCTTCTTTAATCTACATTAACCTTTGTCAAAAAGTTTCGATTGTTTGTTTTGTTGACATATATCGATAATCAAGTATAATTCAAGTTACAAAAGATTCAACACCAAAATAAATATATCAGATATATGGTTAAGGTTTCAAAACTATTTAGCCCCTTTAACCATTTATGAAGATCTACAGGAGTCTATCATGGTAAAAAAGGTAACCTTATTGAGCTTAGCTATTCCCATATTTTTCGAGGTCATACTCTTTATGACCCTTGGTGTTGTTGACACTTTAATGCTAAGCCGTATATCCGACCAAGCTGCAGGAGCCGTTGGCATCGCCAATCAGTTGATTAATTTTACCAATATCATATTTACAATTATAAGCGTTGGCGCTGCCATATTAATTGCTCAGTTCATCGGTGCAAAAAAATGGGTAGATTGCCATATGACCATCATGGTCGCCTATGTGGTACTCACCATCATAGGGGCGATCTGCTCTATTGGTCTTTTTTTCTTTGGCCCGGACCTTTTGATTCTCATTGGGATTACGCCCGGTCTCATGGGTTATGCCAGTGATTATATACGTATCGTAGGTATCTTCATGTTTCTTCAAGCTTTCTTAAATATTTCTACTGTTACCATGCGTAGTTACGGTTACAGCAAGCAAACGCTCTATATAACCGCCACGATGAATATTATTAACATCATTGGTGACTATGCCTTACTTTTTGGTGCTTTTGGTTTACCTGCTCTTGGCGCAGCTGGTGTTGCCATAGCAACTTCCATCAGTCGATTGATTGCTGTTATTTTGTCTACGATATTTGTATTTAAGAACATAGTACCTCTATCTGCCATAACTTATATTAAGAACTTCCCCAAACATATATTAAGACTATTATTAAAACTAGGTTTTCCAGCAGCTCTTGAAAACCTCTCTTATAATGTCAGTCAGATTGTCATCACCGGTATCGTGTTGGTCTATCTTGGCGAAGAAATGTCCATCGTACGGACTTATGTTGGCAGCATCGTCACCTTTGCTCTAATCGTTACCATTGCCATTAGCCAAGCCAATCAAATCATCATCGGTCGTCTTATTGGTGAAGGTCTGATGGATGAGGCTTATCATGTGTGTATCAAGAATTTTAGGATTGCTTTTTATGTTATGTGTGGCATCGGTGTTATTTTCTATTTCTTTGGTGGCCAACTCATGCGCATCTTTTCTGATAACCCTAGTATCATAGAGTGGGGGATGATTATTCTCGCACTTGATGCCTTTTTAGAGCTTGGACGCATCTTCAACATCGTTTTCATCAGTGGTCTTCGTGGCGCCGGCGATGTTATTTTCTCCGTTGTCATTGGTCTCGTTTTTATGTGGGGCATTGCCGCTGCCGGTGCTTATGTTTTTGTCGTCATCTTTGATTGGGGTCTTCCGGGCGTATGGCTTGCCTTATTATTGGATGAATGGGTTCGAGGCATCTTGAATTTTTTGAGATGGCACAACAAAAAATGGGTCACAAAAGCTTTGGTTTAATTCCTTTTTTAGCGAATAAAGTTCGTAGCAATACGTTTTTCTCGCACAGGTGCTTCTATGCCTGCTGCTTTTCCGGCCTCTAGACACTTCAGTAACCATACCATGTTCTTCCCAAGGGTTCTCATAATCTGCATCCCCTCTAGGTCTTGTTTCACTTGATCCGGCGTGTTGCCATGCACCATATTCCAGTATTGTGACGGAACCATAGGCATATTGCTAATAGCAAAATATTTATTCAACTGATCCAGTGCTGCCGTGGAACCGCCTCTTCTACAGCTGACTATTGCTGCACCCGGTTTATGAGCATGAACCCTGCCTGCATAGAAAAATCGGTCAAGAAAAGATGTTATAGCACCGGAGGCACCTGCATAATGGACCGGTGAACCAAAAACATAGGCATCGGCTGATTCTGATTTCTCTAGAATTCGATTGACGATATCATCATCAAAAATACATCGGTTGTTGGCACATTTGCCACAGCCTGTACAACCACGAATCGGCGATTGCCCCAAATGAACCATCTCCACTTCTATGTCAGCACCAACCAATTCTTTTTCCACCTCTTTTAACGCGGTATAAGTACAGCCCTCCTTATGAGGACTTCCATTAATCATTAATACTTTCATCGCTACCTCCTAGTATAATTACAATAGTCTGGTTTATTTGTTTTACCATCTGATTATATCATATATTCAAACGTAGTTTCTCTTAAATCATTCATGCTCGTCTTAATCAACTCTTTGAATAAGAACTATTTAAAATTTTCACATCGTCTATAATAGTATCAAGCTCAACATAATGTGTAAATATTAAAGTAATATCAAAATAAGCCAACATCGACCATGAAGTTCCTGGAGACAGACTGTATGATTAGGCTCATAAGAAAGTAACCTCATGCATCATGTCAGTGCTCAAGACATGATGCTAAAAATGAAAACTTTCTTATGAAATTTGAAAGTCAGCAGGGATGCTGACCGTCGACTTTTGGTGCATGGATGCACCAACTGGAGACCGCAATCATATAGTTGTTGGAAGGGTTTTCATGGGACCACCTCAAATCCTTATTCATTCTATCCCCAGTTTGTTTTAGAGGCAAAACTAAATCTAACTTCATCTAAAAAAGCCTCTAAGCTTTTATCCACTTAGAGGCCTCGTTACTATATTTTTACCAACCTATTGATACCCTTTAATAAATGCCTTCGTCCTATCACTTTTAGGATTACCAAATACTTCCTCCGGTGTACCTTCTTCAGCAATAACACCTTCATCCATAAAAACAACATGGTTGGCCACTTCTTTCGCAAAATTCATCTCATGGGTTACGATCACCATGGTCATATGCTCCTTAGCCAATGATTTAATAACTTTAAGCACCTCACTGGTCAGCTCAGGATCAAGAGCAGATGTTGGTTCATCAAAAAAAAGCACTTTTGGATTCAAGGCCAAAGCCCTTGCTATAGACACCCTTTGTTGTTGCCCACCTGAAAGCTGGAAAGGATAAGCATTTTCTTTTTCTGACAAACCCATTTTTGCTAGCAGTTTCCGGCCAATATCATATGCTTCTTCTTTACTTTTATTCTGAGTATGTATTAAAGCATCGGTCACATTCTTTATCACAGAGAAATGAGGAAACAGATTAAAGTCTTGGAAAACAAGACCGAAATAGCTACGAATCTTTTTGAGCTCCGACCCTATCACCTTATGCGGCTTGCCATCCTTACCTGTTTTGAAAGCCGATTCGCCTAGGTAAAGAATGTCACCTGCATCAATGGACTCTAGCATGGTTGCGCATCTTAGTAAAGTTGACTTACCAGAGCCGGAAGGTCCGATAATGGCTACGACTTCACCTTGCTCAACTTTTAAGGATATGTTTTTAATGACTTGCAGGTCACCAAAGCTTTTCTTAAGCTGTCTTATTTCAAGTAAACTCATATGATGACCCCCTATCTGTAATAACTTAATTTGTTTTCAATTTTTTCCATGACGGTTGCTACCACAAAGTTAAAGACATAGTAGAAAACACCTGCTGCTACATATGGCATCATATTTGCTTGTGCCGATGCCACGGCTCTAGCCACTGTAAACATTTCTGTAACCGATATGACATAGGCAAGAGAAGTATCTTTTACCAACGTTATTACTTCATTGGTAATAGAAGGAATGATACGTCGTATGACTTGTGGCATGATGATTCTAAAAAAAGTCTGTACTTTAGAATAGCCAAGTATTTTTGCTGCCTCATATTGACCGACAGACATGGATTCAATGCCACCTCGATAGATTTCTGCAAAGTAGGCGGCATAATTTAGAGCAAATCCAATGATCACTGCATAGAATCTATAGCCTCTTGGCATAATAAGACCAAACATATAATAAGGTCCAAAGTAGACCACCATCAGTTGAAGCATTAAGGGTGTCCCGCGCATAAAGGATATATACACCTTAACAAGATTCTTGAGTATGGGATTTTTTGACATTCTACCGAGTGCTACAACCAACCCTAAAGGCAGTGAGAGCACCAACGTCAAAGCAAATATTTGAATAGAGACGATCATACCGTCACTTAGATTTGATAACAAGGTCAATAAATCCAAAACATCCTCCTACAATACCACATCATCTAAAACATACTGATTTCTATTTACCAATGGTTGTTACATCTTCGCCAAACCATTTCATGGATACAGCCTCTAATGTTCCGTCTGCTGCCATAGCTTCAAGCGCTTCTTGAACCTGATCTCTAAGGCTTTCATTTCCAAGTAAAAATCCAACACCATAGGATTCTGCTGCTAGTGCTTCTTCAAGGACAACAAATGCGCTGCCTCTTTTTTCAATCTGATATCTGGCTACGATTTCATCCATAACAACGGCATCCACTGCCCCAGATTCAAGATCCATTAGCGCCATGTTATAATCTGCTGCTTTCAAATAATCACCAAAGGTTGCTACCAAGTCTTCAACTTCACCCAATGCTGCTTCAGCGCTTGAATCCGCTTGTACCACGACTGCCTTATCTGTTAGATCTGCCAAAGTCTCTATACCGGATCCCTCTTTTACAACAAAAACCTGGTTGTTGGCCATATAAGCATCTGTCCATGTATAGGTTTCTTCACGACCGTTAATGGTAAAACCATTCCATACACAATCAATATTCTTTGATTCCAGTTCCATGTCTTTTGAATCCCAAGCGATGGGTTGTAAGACAAGTTCTTTATCTAATCGCTCTGCAACAATAGCCGCAAGCTCAAGGTCAAAACCGGTAAATTCACCGTCATCCCCTACAAATCCCATAGGTGGAAAGTCTTGATCAAATCCGACGACAAAGGTCTCTTTTGCTGTTGTATCTTGTTCATAAGTGTCTTCAGTCGGTGTTGTTTTTGCGCATGCACCTAAAGTCAGGACCATTGTTAATATTAGTAAAGCATAAATCATTTTTTTCATTTTATTTTCTCCTTCTTATTATCTACTTATTTTTTCTGCCCCACTATGTTACCACACTAGCACAATGAAGTAAATATCCCAAGAGAATATAAAGTTAAATCTTTAACAACTTAACGCGTTAAGTATTTAAGGATTGTTAGGTATTATATATGACCCTCTTCACTATTTGTTGGTCCCATTAAAAGCTTATAGGACTTTAAACGAATACTTAGAAGTACACATTTAGGATTTTGAATGATTTCATACAAATCCGGATGCTTTTCAAGAAGTATTTTTTTTCCTTCTTCAGACTTTTCTTGATCAACTGCTTCATAATAACCTTCAAAGGTTATAGATATTATTTCATTTTTAGATGTTTTTCCCAAACTTTGTCTGTTATCCATTAATATACTTACGTTTGGATTTAGAGCAATGTTCTTATATTTTTTCGAATCAGCTATAGCAACCATGTACAATGTTTTATTGTCTTTTCCTAGAGTAAAGGTCATGAGAGAACAATAAGGGTTACCTTCGTGTTCTGTACATAAAACACAAAGGTAATTTGTATTTAAAATTGCTTCAATCTTTTTATTCACGATATTCCTCCTTTTTGCTTGTCAAGCTTCGTTTTACTTCAAAATATCTTCATCCGATTTGATTATTCTTCTTTAATATGCTACCAATAGAAAACTGAGCATACTACCAAAAAAGAATACAATGGAGAAGATAATCTCATTAAAACTTAGCTCGATTTCACGCATGGTTCTAAAGAATCCAATCCTTGGATATAGATATTTATAAAATAGATAACCGAGTGCTAGGCTCGATAAATACAGGGTGCTTTTTACAAGATAGCTTTTTAAATCTATAATGACTTCCAAATCAAAAAGTATACTGATGATACGTTGTCCGAATACACCGGTTACGACACAGACCGTTGCTAGAATGCCTAAGGCAACTTTTTGATTGAAACGAACATGATATCTTTTTTCATGAGGACCAAAAAGCATGGTTGTATATTTAACAAATGATATGATGGTCCCCAGATTAATAAAAAGTAGTCCATATTCAAGGTACGTATGATAACCTATACCTTTTTCTATAAGATATTTGGATACACTACCATTAAACAAAGGTGCTCCGGTAATACTCAGTATAGCAACACTCATGATAACCGCTACATAAGGCATGCGTTTAAAAACACCTTTGATTTTTCTTATGTCTCTCGTCTCGTACTCTTCTATAATCATACCTGCTGTTAAAAAAAGCGTCGCCTTAAAAACGGCATGATTCATAATATGGTAGATGGATCCATAATAACTGTATACAGAATTCATAGAAAGTCCGAAGATAATGAGACCAATTTGACTGACTGTATGGTATGCCAAAATAAGCTTGATATCCGTTTGTGAGAGGGCAAAGACAAAGCCAAAAACCGCAGTCAAAAAACCAATTAAAAGAAAAAGACTTGTGGTATCAAGACCCGCCTTAAATGTATCTTGGAAACGTATGAAAAGATAAACGCCGCCTTTTACATATAGACCTGACAATACTGCTGAAACAATTGACGGGGCTGAGGGCGTACCATGTGCCCTCGGCAGCCAACTAAAAAGAGGCATGATGGCCGACTTAAGTCCAATAGCTGTAATCAGAAAAACATAGGGTAATATCAGACTGTCCTTATTTTCAATTAAGAGCACACCAGCCTTAATTAAAGATAAATCCATGGTCCCAAATATTTTGTAAATATAGCCCAGTCCAAATAGAAAGAAAGCCATAGCTACCAGATTGGTTAATAGATAAACCATACCGTCGTATAGTGACTGGCTGTCTTTTTTGAACATAATTAGAATGCTAACCACCACCGTGGCCACTTCTACTAGGGTATAGATATCAAAGAGGTCATTGGATAAAAAGATGGCTACAATCAAACCTTGAAGTGTTAAAAACAGAAATAGAAATAGTTTATTCATATACGTTTTATGATAATTAAACAATAACATAATTGTAAAAAGAAAAGTAGTTAAAACCACAAAAAGGGTGCTGATAGCATCGGCCACCAAATTAATACTGATACCACCTGAGTAATTACCAAGGGTTTCTGTAATGGTGCCTTCCGCGATGACCCTAATGAAAAACAAAATAGCCATAATAAATGTGCTGACTTGGGAAACCCAGATCAACCGATGAATTTTCTTATAATTACTCAAGTAACCAATGAGCGCCGTAAGAATTGGTAAAACGACCAACCAAAATAAAGACACATTTTCACCTACTCATTTAATTCATACACATATGGTTTGTTAAACTCTATACTCTATATATAACACACTTTTAAAGAAAAAACCCTAGCAAATCGTCAGGTTTTTAATAAAAACATCATGTACACACGAAGTCTTCATAATCCACTGGTAAAATTAGGGGACACTTCAAACCAACTTCCTGTTATAATGGTAATTGCTAGCACACTTAAGTAAGGCACTATGCCTCTGACCCCTAGTAAGGAAATTCCTATGAATCCTACACGTCATGAACGTTACTCCATTTATTTTTTCACTTTTTCAACAAGTATGTTTTGGTTTTCACTTTATGCCTATATTGCCGAGCTTTCTACCTATGCTAATACTTTAGGTGCAAGTTATAAAATGATTGGTATTATAACAGGGTCTTATGGACTGACACAATTGTTACTTAGAATTCCCCTTGGTATTTTTTCTGATATGCTGGGCAAACGCAAAATTTTTATTATTTTAGGTCTTTTCGTTGCCACAATCAGTGCTCTGATTACATTCTTTTTCCCTTCACAACTCTCCCTCCTAGCTACGAGATCACTTGCCGGTGTTTCTGCTGCAACATGGGTTATTTTTACGGTTACCTTCTCCAGTTATTATAAGAAGGAAGAGGCCACAAAAGCAATTGGGCTTATGAACTCATACAATGCTGTAGGTCAACTGACCGCTATGGCCATGGGTGCTGTGGTATCCTATACCTTTGGTACAAGATATCTTTTCTTACTTGCTGCAATCGGTGGTATTGTTGGCCTTCTTTCGGCTCTCTTTATATATGAGAAACCGGTAGCTATAAGAAAATCAAAATTTAAAGATTATTTGGAAGTCGCAAAAAATCGTCAACTTCAGGTTGTGTCTTTACTCTCCATCCTCTCTCAGCTGATCACCTTTGCCACTGCTTTCGGGTTCGTACCCATACTTGCAAAGAATCTTGGAGCCAAAAATATACAACTGAGCCTACTAACAGCACTTGCCATCATTCCTGCCATTTTCATTTCTAGACTAGCCGGTTCCTATTTCCCTTCTCGGTTTGGCCGTAGGAGAACCATTAGCGTCGGCTTCATCATAAGTGCTTTTTTATGCATACTGATGCCTTGGATTGGTCACTTATGGCTTTTATATGTAGCGCAATTTCTATCCGGTATAGGGCGTAGTTTGGTTTTTCCTCTTCTTATGGGTCTCGGTATCGAACACATCGATCAGGAAAAAAGAGCCACTGCTATGGGTATGTTTCAAGCCATTTATGGTATTGGTATGGTCTTTGGCCCTATGTTACTGGGTTTTATCGCCTTTACTTACGGTCTTATAGCCGGCTTTGCCGTAACCGGCGCCATTGGCCTACTGGGCCTTCTCATCACCCTTATATATATAGAAAAAAAACCAACAAGAAATGTGGCATAGCCACGGTATGAGCTTAGCTCATATTTCAATTGAAGCTTTCTCATAAGAATGATAGAATAGGAAATATAACCCCTCGACAAAACCAAGAATGGAGATAAAATGAGAAAAATTAAGCTTGGCGTCATCGGCGTATCCGGACATTTACTAACCCGAATTATGTTACCGCTAACCACTTCTAGTACTGTAGAGATTATCGCACTCGCCTCAAGAAATCTCGAAAAGTCAAAAGAGGCAGCAGCCAATTGGGAGATACCAAAAGCTTATGGGAGCTATGAGGCTCTATTAGATGACACTGAAATTGAAGCCGTTTATATACCCCTTCCTAATCACATGCATTTGGAATGGGTAAAAAAATCCATTCTTGCAGGCAAACATGTGATCTGTGAAAAACCGCTCACCATGAACGCCCAACAAACAAAAGAAATCATGGACCTTGCAGAGGAAAAAGGCATCAAAGTTATGGAGGCCTTTATGTACCGTTTCCATCCCAAATGGCAAATGGTGAGTGAACTTATAAAAGTCAAGGGCATTGGTGAAATCAATGCAATCCATACCATCTTCACCTATAAAAATGATGATCCAAACAATATTCGTAACAATAAAGAATATGGTGGTGGTGCTCTCATGGATATTGGGTGTTACGCCATTTCAACAGCACGATTCATTATGAACGCTGAGCCAAGCAAGGTTCTTGGAATGCTACACTATTCTGATCTATTTGGAACGGACGTGTTAACTTCAGGAATAATGGATTTTGGTAAGGCAAGGGCGCTTTTCACTGTAAGTACCAGTATGCATCCTACTCAAGAAGTCAAAATCTATGGTACAGGCGGCAGTATTGAGATCCTGATTCCATTTAACGATCATTACGATGTTAAAGGACAGATAAAGGTTATTAACGGCCTTGGAGAACGTATCGTAACTTTTGAACCTACGAATCAATATGATGCACTTTTTTCCGCTTTTGCAAAAGCTATAAGGGAAGATATCCCTGTTCCTCTATCTCTAAAGGATAGTTTTATGAACATGCGCATCATCGATCAGTTAGTTGAATCCGGCAGAACCGGCCAATGGGAAAGCATTTAAGTTAATATATTCGTACTTATTGAAAAGAAGGTGATACCATGGAACATAAGAGCGAAATTATTGACTTTATAAAGAGTAGAACGTCTCTTGAAATACTCCAAAAAATTGATGAAATTCATCCCGTTGACTTTTTGGAGGCACTAACCGGTTCTGATGAAGATCCCCTTACCATCCTTGAAAAATTACCCGATGATTACATCGCTCAGTTGGTTGATCATGCTGATGATGATGAAAAATATGATTTACTCTCTCTTTTCTCTCAAAATAGAAAACAACATATCATTGCTGAAATGTCTTCTGACGAACTGGTTGACCTACTCGGTAGTATTGGTAGTGCTGAAAAAGATGCCATCATCTTATCCCTTGATCAAGATGATGCCAATGAAGTCAATGAACTGCTCGCCTATGATCCAACCTCTGCCGGTGGTATCATGGCCAAGGAATTCATCGCCATCCATGAGAATATGACCGTCAATGCTACCATTGATTTCCTAAGAGATATGGCACCAGCTTCTGAGACACCATACTATGTATATGTACTTGATCAGTCCCATGTTCTAAAAGGTGTTGTACGACTACGAGATATTATTGTATCTACACCTGAAACACCGATTAAGAATATTATGATTGAAAATATCATCACTATTCCTGTGGATATGGACCAGGAAGAAGTCGCTCTTATATTTGAAAAATATGGTTTCATGGCTATGCCGGTTATTAATGATTTGGGTGTTATGCTTGGTATCGTAACCGTTGATGACGTTATGGAAGTCATTCGTGACGAATATACTGAGGACATGTTTCGACTTGCAGGTCTTGATGAAGAAGAAAAAATATCCGGTTCCATAAGCAAAGCCATTAAATCTAGGTTACCTTGGCTTTTAGTGAATCTGGTTACTGCCATCCTAGCTGCAGCCACTGTCAGCCTTTTTGAGGCCACCATCGTAAAAATCGTAGCATTAGCCACCTTCATGCCCATTGTGGCCGGTATGGGAGGCAATGCGGGTACTCAGACATTAACCATGATTATCCGAGGTATTGCCCTTGGTGAGTTAACTTTTGAGAATCAAAAAGAAATCTTAAAAAAAGAGGTTGCCATTGGTTTGATTAATGGACTATGCTTAGGTATCGTTGTTGGTTTTCTAGGCTACTACTGGGTTGGTAACGTGGTATTTGGCCTGGTTATCGGTACTGCCATGTTCTTAAACCTTGTTATTGCAACAATTTCCGGTTATTTTGTCCCTGTTTTACTAAAGAAGTTCAAAATAGACCCAGCCCTTGCGTCAGCTGTCTTTGTTACTACTGTAACCGATGTACTTGGATTCTTCTTCTTCTTGGGTCTTGCCACACTCACCATCAACTATCTCGTCTAAAATAAAAATATATTAAAAAAAAGCAGTTGATTCAGAATTCGAATCTACTGCTTTTTTTATGTTTTATATAATTGCATTTTCCATAGACTTCTACAGATGACGATTATCCACCAATAACTTCGTCTCCCACTTTGTGCATTTTCAACATATTGGTTTTACCATCATAACCGGTAGGGATACCTGCAGTAAGAATGATTAAATCACCTTTTTCAACGAGTTTTGTTGCCACAGCTTGATCTAGAACTTTCTCAAAAAATTCTTTCTGATCCCCTATAAATTTGCTCATCATCGGTTTAATACCCCATGATAGATTCAACTGACGTTGTAGACCTTCTTCCAAAGTTATAGCGATAATTGGACACGCCGGTCTAAAGCTAGAAATCATCCTGACTGAATTACCTGAACGTGTCGGTACTACAATGGCTTTTGCATCTATCTTAGAAGCAGCAATCACCGTTACTTCACTAATGGCATTGATCACATTTTGGTCTATAACCTTCCATGCGCCTTCATCTAATTTGACTTTATAGTCAATGTCATTTTCCGTCTCTAAGATGACCGTTGTCATCATCCTTAATGTCTCTATTGGATATTTCCCTGCAGCCGTTTCTCCTGAAAGCATAACAACACTGGTGCCATCATAAATGGCATTGGCAACATCGGATACCTCAGCTCTGGTTGGAACCGGGTTATCTGTCATACTCTCTAACATTTGTGTCGCTACGATAACCGGTTTTGAACTCGTATAGCACTTCTTAATAAGTTTCTTTTGTATGATTGGCACCGATTTAACCGGTAATTCAATACCCAAGTCACCACGGGCAATCATTATACTGTCGGATACTGCAATGATTTCATCAATATTTTTTATCGCTTCCGTATTCTCGATTTTTGAGATGATCTTAATATCTTCACGGTTTTTTTGCTTGAAAATCTCTCTTACAGATTCAACGTCTTTTGCATTACTAACAAAAGAAAGGGCTATGAAGTCAACATCCTGATCAACAGCAAACTCAATATCTGCTCGGTCTTTTTCTGTCATAAATGGAAGACCTGTTATACAACCCGGTACATTAACACCTTTTCTACTGGACAAGACGCCACCTGCAATAATCTTACAGACAATATCCGTCCCTTCAATGGACACGACTTCAAGATTAATGCGACCATCATCGATATAAATGGATTGGCCTATGCTGACACTTTTGTAGAGATCCTTAAAAGAAATAGTAACAGCTTTTTCATCGCCTTCGATTTCCTCTGAAATAAGCTTAATGATTTCTCCATTAACAAGGTTCACCTTGTTTTTAAGCACACCGATACGCATTTCAGGTCCTTTTGTATCTACGATTAACGGAATCGGCTGATTTAGTTTTGCTCTCGCCGCCTTCATGGTTTTAATCCTATGACCATGGACTTCGTGGTTCTCATGAGAGAAGTTAAATCTAGCTGCATCCATACCATTTAGAATCATATCTTCATAAATGCCTTCCGTTGCCGGTCCCATTGTACAAATAATTTTTGTTTTTCTCATCGTGTTCTCCTTGTATCTTTCTAAAAACCAAATTAATAATTACATCGCTACAATTTATATCTTATATATTCACTTACGATCATATAATGTCTACCTATTAAGTTATGTCTTTTATTGATAGAACTCAACAAGGAACTATTATAATGATTTATGCAGTTATTGACAATGCTTATTTTAATAAAAAAACATCTTCTCAATATTTGCTTACTATTTTGTACTATTTTGTAATATTTATGGCATTCTAACGCACTTCTTAAAATCGCATAAGTCGTACGTATTTGACAGTATTAACATTTCGTTGTATACTCTATTTATTGAAACCTATTATCACTACCTAAAATAGTCCCAATCATAAAAACAGGAGGTCTGCTATGAATACACTTATATGTCCTATTTCAAAAGAAACCGCCAATAAAACTGTGGTTCGTCTAACTGGCTTCTTGATTGCCACGTTAATCGTATTTTATGCTTTTACAAACAGTGTCTATATCATTATTGCTATTGTTCTTGATTTTATTATACGTGCTTTTACTACCCTAAAATATAGTCCACTTAGTTGGTTAGCTACACAAATTGCTAAAGCGCTTCATTTGAAGCCCATAACCATTGACAAAGCGCCTAAAATATTTGCCTCACGCGTTGGCTTTCTTTTCTCCATAACCGCTTTGACTTTATATCCACTTAACCCACAGATTAGCCTTATCGTACTATTGGTTCTTATGGCTTTCGCTCTACTTGAAGCCATTTTTGATTTTTGTGTTGGTTGTATTGTATATACATATGTTGTACTGCCCCTTAACAGAGAATAGAAAAAACCCTTCTTCAATATTGAAGAAGGGTTTTTTCTATTCTCTGACTTTTAATTTTAGATTTTCATAGGCTTTTACCGTTTCATCCTGATTTTTTAGATTAAATATTACAGGTTGATCTACAGTTAGCATAAGTATATACGGTGGTTTCTCTGCGTCAACAAAAAGCTTGACGGATCCATAAGGCTTGGTTTTGAAGTGACCCTTAAGTTTTGACCCTAGTGCTGACCCATTGGTACGTGTTAATACAAGGGGCATTTCCTCAAGAAGTTCCACCGACTGAATCGATGTCCATGTATAAGTATCGCCGTACATGCCATGAATCTCTATTCCTTTATCCTCTATGGTGATTTGAGTATCTCTTGAAGAAAAGATGAGTAAGTAAAGGATAGCAACAAGAGTAATCCCAACGACGGTTAACGGGAGGATGAGTTTTTTACCAGCACCTTCAAGAAGCTTACCTTCTTTATCAAATATGTTACCATCATACTTTTGAGCTTTGATGAGTAAAATCACAGTTGATATTGTTAAGAAGACATAGGCTAATGTGGTACTAATATCAACTTTTAATAGCTGGAGTATGCCCATTAAAATGAATACACCACCATTGATATAAGAAAACATCCCAAGTATACGTGCAAGCCCTTTTGTGTCAACCTTGGCTTTCTTTTCCTTAGACATGGTGTTGTAACCTGAAATTAGAAAATACCATTTAAACAAATGAACCGCCATACCTACAAAAATCAGCAAAGTTCCAATTAATATATTAATCCACATGATAGACCTCCATTTCCCTTTTTACCTCTACCACAAGTGCCAAGCTAAATATGACCTCAAAAATCATCATGACGATTGCCAATATATAGGCTTCAAATAGATTACCAAGAATAAGAGCACTCATCGGTATAAGAATGGCCATAACCGTATAGGTTTTTGACCTATAAAGCCAGCTATAAGGTAATAGATGTGCACCAAAGATCATAGCAATGACCATTACCATTTGATCAGGGACCGTCGGATAGACCCACATAGCGATCAATAGATACAGCAACTGATTCATCGAAAATAGCATACCCAGTTTATTTAATGGATTATCTGTATCACTGAATTTGACCCCAATTAACTTTGATATTCCGTAAGCCAAAGGTAGTAGTGGTGCTGTCGCACAAAATGTCCATAGATTCTTAGTCAATATCGGCATATCCAACTTATGTATTATGGCAACCATCCCCCAAATAATGATAGAGGCCAAGATAAAATGTAAACCTTTCTTTTGTTTCATCGCACAGTCTATTCTTAGTTCTTCCAAATTCATATATTTCTCCTTGAGTCACTCACTTAGATTGCAGTCACGGTCTCAATCTGTTTATAATAAGTTTCAAAGCTATTGGTAACCACCATAGCACCTCTTGGCACCTGGAATAGAATTAATAATGCATTTAGTATATCTACGGATGAAGCCATTGCATTGATCATAATCAGAATAATCAAAACCCCATTTAACAGATTTAACCCACCTAAAATCAAAGGTAATACAATAGATAAAGTCACAAAAGGCGCAATACATATGATCATAAATCTTTTTTTTGTCAAGAACTGAGAAGTAAAGACAAAACCGCCCCATAACTTGATGCCGAAAAAAGTGTTTTCATCTTTTAAGAAGTTCGGTATCCATAAAGCATGTAACATCTCATGAATATATATCATGATAAGCGTAAAAGCGATATAATACCATCTAAAGCTAAAGGATACACCACGATTCGTATCCATACCTTCAAAAAAATCTACCAATGTTGCGTTGAAGAACGTTATAATAAAAAAGGATAGCAGACCACAAGCCGCCATAATCGGTATGGATGTCAAAAAAGCCATTAATAAATTGGAAGGTTCTTTTATTTTCTTCCAGCCCTGATTCATCAAGCTTTTACTTAGTTCCTGGTCTACAGGTGGTATATTTTTTGCGTATTTCATAGTACTTGTCACCTCAAATCATATTTTTTTACTATTATAGCATTCTTTTCTTAAAATCAAATTAGATATTGTAGCTTTTATAATAAATATTATAACAATGGCGTGTTATCGGCAATATAGTCCATAACACGCCATTGCAAACTTATTGTTTCTCTTATCTTGTTGGAACAATCTCCAACCAATAGCCATCTGGGTCTGATATAAAATAGATACCCATCTTCTTATTTTCATAGCAAATGCAACCCATTTTTTCATGTAGCTCATGTGCTGCCTCATAATCATCGACTCTAAACGCCAAATGGAATTCATTGTCGCCTAGATTATAAGGTTTTTCCCAGTCTTTTAACCATGTAAGTTCTAGTTGAAAATCTGAAGCGTCATTTCCCACAAAAACAATAATATAGGCCCCATCTTCAGCTTTTTTACGTCTTATCTCAGTAAGTCCTAGTGCTTCCTTATAAAATGCCAAGGATTTTTCAAGATCTAATACGTTGTAATTTTCATGTACCATTCTAAATTTCATATTGTTCTTCCTCTCTAACAATCTAAATTTTTATATTCCATTTTTGACCACTTTGCTGCACTTCCATCACTTTTGTGTTCTGTATTGAACTTGCTCTTTCTTTATTATACTGTTGAATAATTGAAGGTTGGTCCCAAAAATGCATAGGAAATAAATATTTTACTTTTGCTGTATTTAATAGTGTTTCCACACCTAAATAATAATATTTTTCTTGTCTTGGATCAAGTGGTGCAAAAGCTATATCAATATGAAGGTCTTGCAAAGCTTTCATTTCCGTCTTAAACTTTAATGTCATATCTGTGTTATAGGCCTCAGTTTCACCAGGCCATACCCACAGATTAAGATCACCCGCATAATAAATGGTTTTCTCTTGATACGTCAGCAAGAATGCAACACCTTCGTCCGTCGATACAAGTGTCTTTATCATGATTTCACTATCATCACGGATAGTTAAGCTATACATTTGAGATGGATGAACCCAGATAATTTTATCCCATAGCTTCTGATTTACGCCCATCTTCTGATCCTTCAATTGTAGTGCTTCAATATCTGAAGATAATACATACTCAACATCCTCATACATATTATACAAGTCAAATATCTTAGGATTAAAATGATCTTTGTGCTTGTGACTCACAAAAACAATGATCTTTTTGTTTCTCTTCATAACCGGTATGTCTGCCTTATAATAATCAAACAGCCAGTAACAGTTTTCCCACTCTAAGAGAAAACCGCTATGATCAATATATGTGATTTCCATATGTGACACCTGCTTTCACAAATAATACCTAGCTAAGATTGTCTAACATCTCTTCCGGATTTTTGGCTGCATTGACCTGGTCAAATACTTTTATGATTACACCTTCTTCATCGATCAAATATGTGGTCCTTACGATGCCCATATATTTCTTGCCAAACATACTTTTTTCTTTCCATACATCATAAGCTTCAACAACTTTAGTCTCTGTATCTGCAAGCAAGGTGAATGTCAGATTGTATTTTTCTGCAAATTTTTTATGAGACTTAACAGAATCCTTACTTATACCGATAATTTCAGCACCTTTTTCCTTGATATCAGGGTATAACTGTGTGAACCCACAGGCTTGGCTGGTACAACCTGGTGTATCATCCTTTGGATAGAAATACAGAATCACTTTTTTCCCTCTATAATCTGTCAAAGATACTTCCTTACCATCTTGATTTGGTAATGTAAATTCTGGTGCTTTTATGCCTATTTCTAACATTTTTTCGCCTCCTATATATCTATTCTATCACTGTAAAAACGACAAATTCCATCTCTTATAATAGTATACCATATAATGTTTCTTCGAAAACACTAAAAAAGCCTAAACATATTACGATGATTAAGCCCTATCCTATATATAGGATTCTCTTGTTGCTTCTAGTTTTCAATCGTGCGAAGCATGATGCTAGATTGAATAGCAAAAATAGCGATTTGAGTACGGTCTCTTAAGTCTAATTTCTTTGATACACTGCTGATATAATGATGTACTGTACCCAATGTAACATTTAGTTCACATACAATTTCCTCGTCTAACAGACCTTGACCGACAGCTTGAATAATCTTAAGCTCATGGTTTGTTAGAAGAACCTCATGGTTGTTTTTCTTAAATAGATAATCCTTTTTTGCTATTTGAGAAAAAAGGGACAACACTTTACTTCTAGCTTTTGTATCCATCATGGCATCTTCTTGATGGACAACTTCAACACTTTTTGCTAATATCTTAATGGATACACCCTTTAGCAAAAAACCATTTGCACCATGTATGAGAGATTCAAAAATATATTCATCATCATCAAAAGTGGTTAATATAATTACCTTAATACTCGGGTAATTGGCTTTAATGACTTTCATACTTTCAATCCCATTCATTGTGGGCATACGAATATCCATTAAAATGACATCCGGCTTAGCCTTTTCAACAAATGTGATGGCGTCACGTCCGTCTGGTGCTGTGCCGATAACCTCTATATTATTTACACTCTTTAACATTAACTCAAGACTTTCTCTTATAATCTCTTGATCATCAACAATCAATACTTTAATCATACACATTATCCACCTTATTCATATCCCCTTTTATAACAACAGTTTTATCACTAATCCTACTATAATATAATGTTTACTGTCCCTATCCTATACTACTCACGCATACAATGTAATAGACTTTTGTCATCCTTTTCTAATGACATTTGTCATCTTTCCCATCAGATAAGTTCTCAACACAATAAAAGACAATCACCCCTCGACAAATAGGTCGAAAGGTGACTGTCTTTTTAATAGGATTAACTATTAATGAATTATATTAAGCCTGTGGTTTTTTCATAATCTCTACTATACGAATGATACCATAGGCCAATAAGGCATAAACTACCATGGCTATGAGCGTTGCCGCTTCTAAATATGCTGTTGTTTCTATTCCTTGTGCAACCCCTGTTCTAAAAATACCGATAAAGGGTTGTAGAAATAGTTCCGATAAGCTGTAAATAGCAGATACAAATGGGCTACCTGGATTTGCGCCTAGTAGCTTAAAGATAAAACGAAATGCCAAAAGCACTTCAAGAATCCCAAATATATATGTTATAACTTTACGAAACTTAAGGTTTTTTTCATGCGTGTGTTGAACTTGAGAAGTATTCATTTTTCATTTCCCTTCCATGAGGTTAGTCTTCAAAACTAAAGCCTCGGTTATAGCACTTTATTTCCTTTGATCACTCTCAAAAGAACAATGATAATTGCTATGACCAATAGAACATGAATAAAACCTCCCATGGTATATGAAGTAACCATTCCTAAAAGCCACAAAACAACAAGTACGACTGCTATAATACTTAACATAATAACACCTTCCTAAAATTTATTTGCTAAATCTTCAACTAAAACCGCTTCGCTACCCATAGTTGACAATTGACTTCCTCTAGTTTTCCATTTTTAATGTCTTATTATCTACTAATAATAATTACCAGCTTAAGAAAATCGTTTTTATTACAATCTACATAAAATTTTCTTACCTACCATATATTATACACCACATTATATTTTAAGTCAAACTATTGTTACTATAATTGTTCTAATTATTATATACTATATATGTAGTAATTAGTACTATATGCTGCTCACCCTTATCTTAGATCCGTTGTTTTTTAAGCTATAGTCCTATATATTATTAGACAAACATCCCTAAACAAGAAAAGAAGCTTCACTTCGTTATGAGCTATGCTCATATTTCTGAACGGTTCGAAAGAAAACTTCCTTGATAGTTTACATAGCATTGTCTTTCCTAGAGAATGTAAAAAATGACTAAAGTGAAATCACTTTAGTCATTTTTATAGGGCGCATATCCTACTCTTTTTCTTCATTATTTATCTGGTCCCTGGAATATCTTTTTCTTATACCTTCTTTTGGTAGAGATGCTGCATATTTCAAAGCATCTTCTGTCTTAAGACTTTCAAAATATTCAATGATGACTGAAAGTCTTTCATATTCATCAATGGATAGTAGAACTGCATCTGGTTGGTTGTTCTTTAATATAAAGAGTTTACCGTAATCATCCGCTTTTTCCCTACAGGCTTTATAGTTTTTTATCATTTCCGAGTTTGAAACAAGTGCTTTTGTAGAAATTATCATACAAGTATCACCTCTGCCTTATTTGGCATTTTTATGATGCATAGTTTACTATATTTTATCACAGACCATCTAAATATGCAAAACTAATCAGGATTAATTTGTGTAAAAATATATGGACATTTTGTATCAATAAATATAATTGCATTAAATTATAAAATTAAACATAAATATATTCTCCTGGTATTTAGTATTATATTTTAAATAATTATTAATATTATTTATATAATAATATTTTATATAATTATTGCAATATTTATGCATTTAAGATATGATGTATACGTGTCAGAGTTTGAATTTTGCAAATAAAAGAGTAAAGATAAAAGAAGGAGTCCAAAATGAAAATATCACATAACAATTCAATTTACAAGTCACTAACCGTTTTCTTATGCTTCCTAATGGTATTCACCGTAGCTACACCAGTATTCGGTGCTTCCAAAGACTATGAATCGAGTTGGGCAAAAGAAACCATTGAATCCGCACTATCATCCGGAATTGCTAGTGGCTATCCAGATGGAACATTCAAACCAAGTAATCCAGTTACCAGAGCAGAGTTTCTTTCATTGGTAAACAACGTTTTTGGATTCACAACTTCTGCTACTACAAATTACACAGATATATCCGCGACGGATTGGTATGCACCTGCTATAGGAAAAGCTTTTGCAGCCGGTTATATCAGCGGCTATCCTGACGGTAGTATGAAGCCTGATGCGCATATATCTCGTCAAGAAGTTGCATCCATACTTAGTCGCCTCAAATCTCTTTCAGCAACATCAGATACCCCAGATTTTACCGATGATTCTTCTATTGCAGCTTGGAGTAAGCAAGCCATCATATCTGTTGATGAAGCAAAAATCATGGTTGGCTATCCTAATGGTGGCTTCAAGCCGTTGGCACAGACAACTAGAGCGGAAGCCTTGGTAGCAATTACAAGAGCTTTCAATTACAATGTTGTTAGCGAACCTATCCCTGTTTCGTCCGTTGGTGTCACACAAGATACCATGACTTTAATTGCAGGTGGTTCAACAGGAACAATAGCCCTTGAAATAACACCAAATAACGCTACCAATCAAGACGTAGAATGGACCTCAAGCGATACAAGTGTCGCGACAGTAGAGAATGGTATCGTTACACCGATAGCAGAGGGAACCGCTCTTATAGTGATTGTCTCAGAAGAAGATGAAACAAAAACTGCGACTGTAACAGTAACGGTTGAAAAGTCAACTGAACCTACCCAACCCGCCGAGACCCTTATTGAACCTGTAGACCTTGGCATGGCCGGTGATTTTGTAATCTTATCAAAAACTGGTATTTCATCTGTACCTAATTCAGTCATTACAGGCGATATTGGCGTTAGCCCTATAGCTGACACAGCGATTACAGGATTCTCTCTTACGCTGGATGCAACCAATCAATTTTCTCTTTCAGACCAAGTAACCGGTAGGGTATATGCAGCAACTTATACTTCACCAACACCCAGTAACCTAACGACCGCAATTAGTGATATGGAAACTGCATACACCGATGCTGCCGGAAGAGCTGTGAATTTTACTGAACTTCATAGTGGCGATCTTAGTGGTAAAACACTCGTACCCGGTGTCTACAAATGGGGTACAGGTGTCCTTATGAATTCTGATGTAACCCTTAATGGTGGACCGAACGATGTTTGGATTTTCCAAATTGGCGAAGGCATTACGCAAGCGAATGGTACCAGAATCACTTTAACCGGTGGTGCAAAAGCCGAAAATATTTTCTGGCAAGTAGCCGAATCTGTTTCTATCGGCACCGGTTCACATTTTGAAGGTATCATTCTAAGTAAAACAAATATCACCATGGGAACGAATGCATCCATCAATGGTCGACTATTGGCTCAAACCGCAGTCACCTTAGATGCAAGTACTGTTGTAGCTCCTTAATAATATGACTTAGATGTCAAAATTTCATAATTATGAATTTAGAGTAATTCAGTTTTGATTCTCTTTTTATAAAAAATTATTACATTGCATAGCAAAAGGACCATCACAGTTAGATTCTACTGAGATGGTCCCTTTGCCTTGCAGTATCATAAAACTTATTCACCTTTATAAACACGTTCAAAATCAGCCTGTGTCATCTTACTACAGACTTCCCAAACACTTTCTATATTATTAGCATCATCTGCATATCTAGGGTAGACACCCATATCCAGAAGTTGCCTGATGCTTTGCAATAAGCCATGGGTATAATGGGAGGGCTTCATGACTTCTAATTTACTATTAATGAGTTTACCAGACATATTATTCAACGCTTTGGAAGTACATATATCAAAATATGTATTTGCAATGCTTTCAGGTTTTGCACCGAAAGCATTTTGAATTTCGGCTGATAGTCTCCAAACAGATTTGAATTGTCTTCTTGTATCCTTCGAAATCTTGATTGCAGGGATTTGGATGGCATTGACTTTAATACCACTTTTTTTCAATATCTCTGACATCTTAAATGTTAACAAAAGTAGGGCCATTTTAGAGTCACCATACTTTCTGTATGTATTGTAGGATCTAGAGTCTTTGTACTCTCCTCGCAAATTATCAAATTCTATTTTTCTCTTTTTTACAAAGTAGTGTCTTATGCTAACTGTACAAGCATTCAGTATTTTGGGATTCTCTGATTTTTCAAGGATATCTTTTAATAAATATGTTAAAAAAAATGGTCCAACTGCATTGGTAGCAAAGGATAATTCAATATGGTCCCGGCTAAACTGATATTCTTTTACACCATGTTGTAGATAAGCCGCATTGTGAATGAGTAGATCTAACCTGTCATACTTCTTCTCATACTCATTACAAAAGCGTCGGATAGCATCCAATGAGGCAACATCTAATTCTAATAAATCTACTTGGCTATTCTTCGTTGTTTCAATGATATAACGCTGAACCAAGCGCCCTTTATCTAAGTTGCGGCAAGCCATTATGACATAATAACCTTCCCTAGCAAACTTAATTGCTGCCGCTTTACCTATACCTGAGTTTGCACCTGTTATTAAGACTATTTTTGCTTTCATAGACCGCTCCCTTAATCGATGTTCCTTTTTCCGACAATTATGACTTATCTTTGATTACTTTTGTCTGGCATTCGCTACACGCGTTATCATGCAAGGATATAATACCACCACAAACAGCACAGGTATATTTTCTTTGTTCTAAGTTCATAAACGCTATAAGACCGACTTCCTTAACCAAACTGCTGTTATCCATAAGACTAGCACCATAACGTGTGTTATAGCTTTTTTCTAATGATTTGATGTGCTTACAAGGGTACTCCAAACATTCATAGCAATAAGAAATACCTTTTTCCTTGACACATTCTTTTATTTTGCATTTTTTGCAATGTTCAGGTTTCCCGATATCACTATTTAAACAACCAGCACAGGGCTTTTTGTGATTGCAATGTCTATAACAAACCAAACAATTCATGCCACAAGGTGCAAACATAGTTACATCCATTTTATCCGGCATTTTCAAGGGAATGGCTCCTCTCATAAGACAACTGTACAACAGACTCAAATAACATGTTCATTCTTCCCTAATTATAGCAACCGTATTTTATTTATCGGTACTTCCTCAGGTTTTCCAAATAGATACCCTTGCATAAGGTCCACATTTTTTGTTAGCAGATATTGGTACTCCTCAACGGTTTCAATACCTTCTACTAATATCTTTAATCCTATTTTTTGACCATGTTCTATAAACATATCCAGTAGTGCTTGTTTTTTTTCGTCAATATGAATATCACGTATAATGGTCATATCGATTTTCATATAATCCGGTCTTAGCTTGAGAAGGGAACTTATATCAGAATATCCTGATCCAATATCATCCAGTGCCGTAGAATAACCTTTGCTCTTATAATAATCCAGAATTTGATTTAAATGGCCAAAATCTACTACTTTTTCTGTCTCTACCACTTCAAAAACTACCTGACCTGAGTCTATTTCCTCCTCTTCTAAAACTTTTGCTGTAGATTGTAGACACAAAGAAGGTTCGTAAATAGCCGTAGGTATAAAGTTAATGAAAAGTTTTTTTGTTATGCCTTGCCTAGAAGCTGATCGTATAGAAGTCTCACGGCAAAGCCGATCCAGATAAAACAGCAAATCCATCGCTTTTGCCTTTGAAAATAGTTGCTCCGGATTCATCATGGTGTCATCTTTTAGAATGCCTCGGCTTAATGCTTCATATCCATAGATTTCTCCTGTTTTCGACTCAACAATTGGTTGAAAAAGTGTTTTTATGCGAGACCCATTGATTATAAATGCCACTTCCTGTCCTTGATAGAGTACATGCCACTCTAATAGACTTCTATAATGCTTTAAAGATGAATACTTCAGTTCATCTCCCTTTTTCAATGCTAGAATCTTAACATCCTTTTGTTCTACAGAATTAAAGACAAAAGTACTTAAATAATTAATCAAATTCTTGAATTCTACTTGTCTTAACAAGTAGCCTTCATCAACTTGTTCGAAATGATAACCTTCCTTATCCAGTGCATGTTCAAATAATTCCCTAAGATGATCGGTTGGAAGATTCATATATACATCTGAGTTGGCAAAGAAAAGTTCAGGTAGCTTTCCGCATCTATTACAACTCATAAAGTACCTCCATCTGTCATTTCATTATAATCTGTATCCTTAAAGATGCTGATTTTTCTTGTTGCTCTTTTAATAATCCATTTTGTATTTTTGTTATTTGATTGATTCCATTCTTCTATGAGTGCTACCGTTGGCGTCTTGTTGACTTTTAACCAATCGGTTAAGTGGTTTGCTACTGATTTCTTAACGAACATCACATCATCTTCTTTTAACTTTTCTAATATCTTAAATACCGGTTCCGGATGATCAATGAATGTATCCAGTTTTGTGGCCCAGGGAAGCTTTGGTCTTAATCCTTCACTGGACAATCTTCTAAGGTGAAAGTTATCAGAATCTGCCCATTTTGTCATTTTCTCTATTGCCTGCTCCGGATACAATCTTATAAAAGGTCTTACCGCATATTCACCTGTATTTCTTTTTGTAATCTCTTCAATCATATACATAGACGTATCAAAATAGTCTAAGCCATATTTCTCAACATACTTTCCAAGTGGTAGGATCCAATAGAACTCTTTGAACATGCCTGTTTCATTCTTGTTTTCTTCACCCAAAATGGCTACAAGAATCTTTGCTGCTTTATCAAATGCCTCAGGCAAGTATCTATAGAGCTCATCTGCATGTAATTCTACTCTTTTGGAATAGCTAAGGCCCTCACACTTTCTACTAATGGCATGGATATATTCTTTTTTAGGAAATTCTTTATAGACGTCAAGAATTCTGTCCGCCAAGAGCTCTGCTAGACTTGTGCCATAATACTTTGAAATACTTCGATCATTATCTTTTTCCACTTTTTTCACATCCTCATATCATAATTCTAATATCATTCCTTTAATATTCATTTTACCATAGTCTTAAAAGATAAATCAATTTTAGCTAAGAAAAGCCCCTTATAATAACAGTTCTACTATTTACACTGTCAATATAAGGGGCCTATACTTTTATATAAGTTTCATTCGTGTTGCTATCTTTTCTTGTTCTCTAGGAAAGTCGTACTACAGTATTCAGCCTTGAAACATGGCTGAATACGTCAAGGACATTTCCTGTCGAACCGTTCAGAAATATGAGCTGAGCTCATAACGAAGCGAAGCTTCTTTTCTTGTTCTCTAGGAAAGTCGTACTACAGTATTCAGCCTTGAAACATGGCTGAATACGTCATGGACATTTCCTGTCGAACCGTTCAGAAATATGAGCTGAGCTCATAACGAAGCGAAGCTTCTTTTCTTGACAGGATAGCATACTTCCGTTACCCATTCATCAGCATTTGGTGTTTGTGCCGGGCTTACATGATAAATACAAAACATAGCGCCATCAAATTCATATTGGTTGTCATTAACCCAGTTTGCTACGACTTGGTTAACTTCTGTAATTTGATCATAACTACCTTTGTAGATTGCTGAAGCGATTTCTATGGCAGGAACTGATTTGAATACTACATTTTCCGTGTTAGAATGTTGATCCTTAAGGGCAAATTGAATCTCTACGTCTACATCCTGCTCCTTATAGTCTTCATCATGAAAAATTGCAAGGCTATAGCACGGGTCATCCGGTTGTAAGTTCATTCCGCTTGTTTCTGCCATCATTGTGTTCCAAAGTAGGCCCTCTTGGTCATAAGATGGAATAACTTTTCTTACACTGGCAACATATCTTTCCGGTAATGTCTTTAAAACTACATTGTAATTCATAGCTGTATCATCCTTTCTCAACCGACTAATGGTCGTTTCAAGGAGTCGTAAACGATGCTTGGTTTCTTCAGCTTGAGCTTCAATCTCTGTCTTTTTTATTGACAAAAACTCAGCTAGTGCTTTCGTATCATCATACTTCATCAATATTTCTGAGATTGTTGACAAACCGAACCCCATATCCTTAAGCGCTATGATTCTGGCTGCAATTTGCAACTGTTCTTCATTATAGTACCTGTAACTATTGGAAGTATCAATACTTTTAGGAACCAACACGCCTAGGGCATCATAATGCCTTAACATCCTTATACTAATCCTTGATAATTTTGAAAAATCTCCTATTTTTAACATTGATTTCACCTCACATATATGTGTGTTTTTGAGCTCATCTTTATTATAAAGTGTACCATAATGTGAGAGTCAATATAAATATTATCTTTTTCAAAATTCATTAAGATTAGCATTGAGATGCTCGAACCGCAAGAACCGTCCCCTGGTTAGACAACAACCACATGAATTTTTCCATCATCTGTTAATTTAATCCTATTACCTTCAATCTTCTCTCCGTCAAGTAGGAGTCCTTCAGCCAGCATAACCCCTTTACTTCGGCTTTCTACTTGTATTTCATAAACCGTCGTTTTATATTTATATGTTATAGTAAAATCTCCAAAACTTGTAGGCGTTGTCGGATCAATGATCAGCTCATCCTCTTCTTTTCTAATACCCAAAAACCAGTGAACCAATCCTTGATACATCCAACCCGCCGAACCCGTATACCAACTCCATCCACCCCTACCTGTATAAGGCGCGCTTAGAGAAATATCAGCAATCATAACATAAGGTTCTTTTTCATACTTGAGTGATTCTCTCTTACTCGAAGTGATATGGATCGGATTGAGTATGGTAAAAAGCGTATCCGCCAGACTATAATCACGTATCATCGTACTGGCAATAGCCAGCCACACCGCAGCATGGGTATACTGACCACCATTTTCCCTAATCCCAGGGTAGTAATTTTTGATATACCCCGGGTTTTTGTCTGTTTTATCAAAAGGTGGTGCTAACAGTAGTGAAATACCGTCTTCTTCTCTGACCAGATATCGTACTGCTGATTGCATTGCTATTTGAGACCTGTCTTTCTGTGCGCCTTTTGATATCACACTCCAAGACTGACTGATTGAGTCAATTCGGCATTCAACGTTTTCTTTTGAACCCAACTTACTATAATCATCATAAAAGGCTCTAAGGTACCAATCGCCATCCCATGAATGCGCCTCGATACTTGCCAGTAGTGTCTTTCTCATTTCCTCAAATTGTTCTGCACTTTCAAGATCCCCTTCATGATGGCAAAGCGGTATAAAATCACCTAACACCGTATAAAAAAACCAAGCTAACCAAACACTTTCTCCTGTTCCCCCTATACCTACCATATTCATACCATCATTCCAATCACCGCCGCCCATTAAGGGAAGTCCATGTTTACCAAACTCAGTATGAAGAATTGTAAGTTTACAATGTTCATAAACACTGGAGAAAATCTCAGATTTTTCAGGCGTAACCATGGCCTCATGCTGTCCTTCTTCAAGTAATGGACCTTTGATGTAATAAACGTTCTCTTTTAAGATCGTATAATCACCAGTGCTACGAATATAAGCCGAGGTTGTGTAGGGTAACCATAATAAATCATCCGTTATTTTCGTACGAACACCTACGCCCATGGGCATATGCCACCAATGTTGAACATCACCCTCCTCAAACTGCCGACTACAAGCAATTAAGATTTGATTTTTCAATGCTGTTGGATCCGTAATCAGAAGAGAAAGTGCATCTTGAAGTTGATCTCTAAATCCATAAGCACCACCACATTGATAAAAGGCAGCTCTTGCATTAATCCTACAAGATATTGTTTGATATAATAGCCAACCGTTTACCATAATGTCAATCGCACGGTCATTTGTCTTGACTTGAATCGTTCCAAGCATCTCTTCCCAGTAATCGTTTACTCTTTTTAATTCCTTTGTAGCTTTTCTTAAATCTTTATACTTATATCTTAGCTTGCTGATTTCTTCAAGATGAACACTTTGTCCTAGCCCAAAAATGATGGTTTTACTCTCATTTGGCTTCATTGAAATGGATACTTGAATAGCACCACAGGAGTCGTAAGACACACCGGTATTGTTGGATAATTTGATGTCAAGACCTTCCGGATTCAATACCGAACCTTTTCGACCTAAAAATTCCTGGCGATCACCTGTATACCCTATAATCATCTCACTGGTAAACATAAAGGCGTTGTGTTTGCGAAAATGATAGTTATAAATACTTTTTGCACTCAAGTATTCATGCTCATTGTTATATTCTGTTAAGATATAGGGATTGGTTTGCTCTCTTTCAGTTCCAAGAACCCACTCTACGTAATAGGTAAGACCCATAAACCTTTCTCTATCAGAATGATTTGTAAGTTTTAATTCCCAAATCTTAATAGGTTCATCCAGTGGTGTGAACACTGTTAGCTCCTGTTCAATGCTTTCCTCCTCATGATAAAACTTTGAGTAACCAAAGCCGTGTCGAACCAAATAGGTTCCCCTGTCCGTTTTACCTAAAGAAGTGGGTGTCATTACCTTTCCGCTTATTTCATCTTTTATGTATATGGCTTCTGATGCTTTGTCACTAACAGGATCATTAGACCAGGGTGTTATCTTGTTCTCCCTGCTATTCGTTGCCCAAGTGAAGCCGGCACCAGTCTCCGATATATGAAATCCGAAGTTTTTGTTTGCAATTACATTAATCCAAGGCGCTGGCGGCTTGTTTTTTCCTTCAAGAAGTATCTCATATTCACTTCCATCTTTTACAAACCCACCAAAACCATTAAAAAATTCATATTCGTTGTCAAGATTCAAGTTTATTCGCCTCCTTCTGTCTTTCTATATTTCTACAACATCTTCAATTATCTCTTTTAATGTCTCTTTAATATTTCTAAAATAAATACCTGTTTTCTCTGTAAAGACAACTCTTGCAACTGTGAACAGTAAATCCAGCTCGGCTGGGATGACTTGATTCGAGTGAAGTATGAAAAGACTGGGTCTTTCTCTACTTTCATCATAGATTCTAAGTGAGGATGTCATATCATTTAACAAATCATGTAGTTCTTGTATATAACCATGCTTTGCTTCACTGAGTATAATTAAGTCAACTTTGACCTGATTGATTCTTAAATATTCATAAGCCTTTAATACATCTCTTATGACACTTGCCGCTTCAATCGATTTTACCGTTAGCAACATAATTGGATTATCACCTGACACGCCAAATTTCCATAAGAAGCTTTGGTTTTTCCAATTCCGTCTAATATTTTCTGCAGGTCCCCTGTAATAACCTGATGGATAGAATAGAGGACTAATTAAATCTTGGAAAGCATTTAATTGTTTTCTGGAAATATCTAAGTATTTGAGCTCGATTGCACTTTGAAGTCTGAATTTTTCAAACATATCATCTATTCTATAATCAATACTTAATTCATCGCTTATGGCGATGGCCTCTTCTTTGCTTTTACTCACACCCGTAATAAAGGAAACACTTGTTGATTCTCCTTCTGCTAAGGCAATATTTACCCGTAGGCTCATAATGGGATCATTGCAAAATCCTGTACTATTAGAAAGTAATATACTATCTACAACGGTAACCGGGTTCATTAATGTATTGTTTCTACCTATGAATTTTAGTCGGTCATTCTCATATGCAACATTCTTTGATAGATTTACATCGGTTTTTACCATATGCATTAAGTATGGATTATTGCCCTCTTTATTGCTTCGTCTTCTAGATAAGAAAATACCATGTTCTTCGATATACTCACTTTCTATAAAAAGCTTATTAAAGGCAGGATGACTCAGTTCCGCAAGAAAACGATCGCCAACAACTTCCATATAACTTGTTAATTCAAGTTGTTTTAGACCTTTCCCATTGTTGGTCAAGGTCACTTTTCTAATTTCCAGATTATAATTTGGAGAAAGACTCACTTCTGTATGCGTAATTATATCGCCATCTGTTCTTTTGAATTCAGCCTTATGGGGGTGAAAAATGGCTTCATAATCTTCAGGTTCTTTTTTTGTAGGATTATACGTTGTACTCCATACTGAATTTTTATTCATATCTTTGATATAAATGTAATTACCTGTATTGGCATAAAGATCTGATCGCCATCTATATAGCATCATATCATTATAACTGCTAAAGCCATCTCCATCCGAAGTGATCATAAGAGAATAGTTGTTATTGCTAAAATACCTGACTACGGCTATTTCAGGTGCAACACTGTTAACATAGCGATTGCTAAGTACATCTTCTTCCAATTCCATTTTTCTGATTTTTATCGTGTAGCCTCTCTTAGCTATAGATATAAAGTGGGATTGGCGTTTTTCCTCAAGTAATACCTCCGTGGCTTTTACCATAGCTTCTGCATGAAATCTACTACGCATGATGCCATTATTTAAATAATTATTAATAGCCACTAGATTCATACCTTGATGATGGGCCATAAATGATCGTACGATACAATAGGGTGTTTCGTACTCCGGATCCGGACCATTAAAATCTATAGCTTCATAATACCCGTATGTACTAAAAGCACCTAAATTTGACATTCTTCTAAGATTTGACATGGCTTCCTCATTTTCATATTCTAGAGCAAGAAATGTAGCATATGGTGCTACTACCAAGGGCTCTTTGAGCGCCGGTTGCAGACGTAGCTTAGGTATACCAAATGCCTTGTATTGATAGTTTGCATCCAAGTCAAATCGATAGTACTGAGACTCAGATATGCCCCAAGGTATGGACATATGCTTAGCATAATTAATATGTTGTAGCACTGCAGCTTTAGATGTTTCAGCATATACTGAGCCATCATATTCCTTCATGACTAGATTTGGCATAAGGTATTCAAACATCGTGCCGCTCCAAGAAACAAAACTAGGGATACCATCGATCATGGTAAAGGGGCGGCCCAACTTGCTCCAATGTTTTAACGGCACCTCACCCCTAGCTATTGCTATAAAACTTGTTAGTGATGATTCTGAAGCCATTAAGTCGTAACAACCGGCATCTTTTGTTTGAGATGATACATGATAACCGATATGAAATAGTAATCGTTTTTCATTGTATAAAAATCTAAACTCAGCTTCTTTAAGCATAGAATCTATAGTATGGCTCATCACTTTTATTCTACTAACCATATCCTTTGCAGCGTCATTATCTTCTAGTGCTAGCTGACCTAAGGTAGGGCAATCCGAGAAGGGAATATCTTCTAAGTTAAATACTTCTACCTCGTTTATGATTATATCTAAACTACTTAGGCGTTCTCCTATTCTATGAGAACGCTCACCCAATTTCTGTTCATTGCTTTTTATAAGCGCTCTTATATCCGAAAGATCAGCCGAGAATTCTCCAATTGTACCGTAATCATCTTTTAATAACATATTTGTTTGACTCGTTTTTAATGTGTGTCTAAGCTCCGAGATTAGATGTGTCGTAAAAATAGGTGTATCTAGTTGTTCTAAAATACCGTTTTTTAGGGCTATAAGGTGCCCAAAAAAGTTTCCGCTATCTACCGTAGATATATAATCCGGGTGTAATATTTCAAGAGTACTTGTGTTATACCAATTATAAAGATGACCTTTCCACTTCGGCAGAGTGCCGATCGTCTCCAATAATCTTTCTTCATGGGCAATCATGGTACTTAAAGTCTCAAAGCCAAAGTCTCTTGCAGAAAGCGTGGCTAGGAGTTGAAGACCAATATTTGTTGGAGAGGTTTTGTTAGATAGCTTTTCTTTAGGTGCATACTGATAATTATCCGGACATAAATAGTTATTGTCTTTCGTTGCATGATCTTTGAAAAAAAGCCAGGTTCTTCGAGCTGTCTCTAGAAGAAGTTCCCTATCTTCTAACGCGCCTTTTATTAATCGTTCTTCTCTTGGTTGGCTCATACGATAGGCCATCCAAAAGGACATACCCCAAGCAAGTGCTAAGGCTCCGTAAATGGCTATAGCTACCGGATGAACTGTCTGCACTATTAATAGTCCCACTAAAACCATAGCCGCAATAATCGCACTAAACATATTAAAGAAATAACCTCTTAATGTATTTACAACTGAAGCATCTTCATTTTCTGATGTATTCCACCTCAGCATTTTTTCTTGACTGATGAGCACTCTAAAGACTGTTCTCATGATTGCATCTGTAGCTATCTGAGCCCTGTATGGTGTAATTACAAGCTCCATAAGTGCTCTTTCAAACATTAACATTATCTCTTTAAATAAACCCTTATAGACAATGGTAAACTGAGGTCTATTGATTTTTTGTGAAATTATTGCGTATAGTAGAGACGCGAAATTGAGTATGTCGGAAAAGAAAACTAAGGGTAGCCACAAATAAAAAACCTTGGGCATGATAGCTAAATTTATGATAATGAAAAGTGTTTTGGATACAGGGACTATGCTACGTCTTAAATTATCTAATATTTTCCATTTGGATATCACGTTTAAGCTAATGCCATTTTTTGGCTTCCTTTTAAACAACCAAGGTAACAGTTGCCAATCGCCTCGAATCCACCTGTGCTCTCTTTTTACAAATGAAAGCACACTACTTGGAAATGTATCCATGATTTTTACCGAACTTGAGAAAGCTGTTTTGACATAGCAGCTTTCTAAGAGGTCATGACTGAGCACACTATTGTCCGGTATTATTTTATTTAAGATTAAGTGAAAGGCCTCCACGTGATAAATGCCTTTACCTGTATAGACGCCTTCGTTAAACACATCTTGATATATATCAGATTGAATAGATGAATAGTTTGCTAGCCCTGTTTTGCCTCCAAACACTTCAGGAAAGCGACTGCTTTTTTTATCAACTATATGATTACCAATCGAAGGCTGTATGATGGCATACCCTTCTTTCACCCTCTTACTAACCGGATCTATAACCGGCTGATTGAGGGGATGGTCAATAAGACCCACTAGTTTTGACGCATTATCCCTAATCAGATTAGAGTCCGCATCTAAGGTTATAACATACTTGAAAGTTTCAAGTATGACTTCATCACATAATAATGTCACAAAGCTTGTATCTTCCTTCTTTATACCACTTAATAAATTATTAAATTCCTCAAGCTTCCCTCTTTTTCTTTCCCAGCCCATATGGCAATTTTCTGATTGGTTCCATAACCTTTCTCTAATAAATAGAGAGAATCGTTGATGGGTAGAAGGGTAAAGCGCATTTAATGCGTTGATTTTTTTTATAAGAACCTTCTCAAGAATCTCGTCTTTTGGCATAACTTTTTCAGGTGCATCCTCAAAATCGGCTAAAAGTCCAAAGTAGAGATTATCTTGTCGATTAGCTAAATAATGCTTTTCTAGCCTTTCAAGATACTCGATACATTGAGATTTTGATGAAACAAGTACAGGCATGACTAAAAATGTTCTGGAGTGATCCGGAATTTCTTCTAGATAATCTAAAGAAGGAATCTTTGCTACAGCCATCCGCCTTGTAAAAATATGATTGGTTAACTCTATAGCAATTCCTGTCAACATCGGTAACCCAACGACCAAGACGATCACATATAGACTGATATCCTCAACAAAACCAAAACGCTTCATCATAAAGATTACAAAAACAGATACAGAAACAACAAGCAAGAAGCCGGTTATAAAATAGCTGATGCCTTTTATATTCTGTTTCTTTTCTAGATTTTCCGGTGCTTTTTTATTTAACACTTTTGCTTTAAGAAGAGGGTATCCCTTCCCTATAAGATATGTGCCCACATGATGGGGACAATTTAGGTCCTCTCTACCTGCTTTGGCCAGTTCTAGAGCATATTCTGCTATTATGCCTTCCTCAATATGATGCTTAATGGATAGTTTAACAATAATCCCTCTATACATACCCTTACTTACGGAATCCATTTTGGCGTATACATCATCAGGATCATTTAATAGGATACTTTCAAGAAGTGAGAAAGCCTCAAAAAACTTTTCTTCATCTGTTTCGTTTATCCCTTTAAGACTCACAATAAGTGCACGGATGTCAGACTCCAAGTAGGACTCCAATTTACTTTCTTCTAGAAATACCTTGGAGGGCTTAATGCGTTTATTAACTGATTTGGATTTATAGTGATGGGCCACATAACGCTGAATTGATTCTTCCTCAAAAGACATGTTCTTTAACTGGTATATGACATGGGCATGAAAAGAGAAGTTTTTTCTGCAATCCGTATCAACTTCACTAAGAAATGAAGTGATATCAATAACACCTGGTTGCACCCCTAACTTTCCCTTAACAAAACGTTCTGCTTTGGCCTTAATCTTTACAATACGAACAACTTCCTCAGCTACTTCTATGATACTTTCTAATAAACAAAAACCAATCATCTCAGGTAGTACCCATAACTCTTTATCAATTAAGTGTATCTCTTTTTGATAGGCTTGAATCATGATAGACATATTCTCTTCGTTTAAATGACCTCCTGAGATTGCCACCATTTTCTTTGCCACCACATAAATTCTTGGATAGCCATGATACTCTTTTGTCCTTAGTATCGGTAATATCTCGTAGCTTGTACCTGTTGTTCTAACTTTTTTTATCTCTCTGTATAGCATTTGGTAGTTGTCAAATAGCCAACGTGCTGCAGGTATTAATGCTATCAAGTCTGAAGATATCTCGGAAATACTGTTACGTATTTGGTTTAGTTTTTTATAAGCAATTTTATTATAATCTCCTAATACAAAATTGTAGCGCATCAGCTTGACATTTTGGTGTTTTTTAGCCAATTCTTGCATCTGCTGTTCCCATTCTAATGGTCCCAGTATATCATTCATCCCTATTTGCTCTTTGGGCAAAATAGCCCTCTTTCTAATATGGATGTACCTGACATAAAGAAAAATCAGTACACCTATAAGAAGAATTGCGACCAATGCCATATTAAAACCAACCGATCCATTCAGTAAAAAACTACTTATTGTTCCTATTATATTTAATACCATTTAAACACTACCTTCCTAATTGAACTTAGCCCTCATAGTCTTATATCATAACTATTATTTTCAAGTTAAAAAAAATCATTAATAAAATCATACATATATTCATTATACCATTAATAACTGAAAATTACTGGCATTGTCCGTTTAATTATCTGTATATAACGGATGCTCAGTTTCCGATGTATGATTTTATAACAAATAATGGTGTATTTATTATATACTTTATTCGATAGACATACATTAGTTAATGTGTTGCATTTACAAATAACTTTTTTCAGAAGTTTTTATTTTTTGTTCCGTTATATTAAACGCAATTATAAGCATAAAAATACCTCCAGGTAAACCATCTAATTATAATGAATTAGACTGCTTACTTTGGAAGTATCCTATCTGTGATTCCTTTTTATCTTTTGAATATACGTTAAGATTCTTATACCTATTTACTATGTTAACTCTCTATCTAAATTGCAAATTAAAAGCCTCTTTTATATGCTTTTGGAATCCCTTCTAGTATGCCCGCTTGTTGATACATCTTCAAAGGAAAATAAGGGTCACGTAGCAACAGTCTTCCTAGTGCTATCAGGTCGCATCGATTGTTATTTATTATTTCTTCAATCATCTCAATACTGGTTATTAAGCCAACCGCTATCGTTGCCACCTGACACTCATGCTTGATTTGCTCAGCAAAACGTATTTGATATCCGGGATAAACCTGCATAGTAACAGGCGCCAAACCACCGGAACTTGTATGTATTATATCTAGTTTTCCCTTCACTTGGTCGATAATCCTGACCATCTCATCACCATCGATACCACCAACTATATAATCAGAAGCGGACACTCTTAGACCAAGAGCAACATACTCAGGAATAGCAGCCTTAACTTGATCTATTATCCAATTAAGGAGTCGACATCGGTTCTGCAAGCTACCACCAAATTGATCTTCTCGCTGGTTCGTTACCTGTGATAGGAACTCATGATTCAAGTAGCCATGAGCACCATGAATCTCAATATAATCAAAACCTGCTCTTACTGCCCTCTTAGTACCTTCTACAAAAGCCTGAACAACTTGTTGTATTTGGTTTTCATCTAGAACTTGTGGCATCCTATAATCATCACTAAACTTAATGGCACTCGGTGCAATTGGTGTTGTCTTTGTCGCTTCACTTTTCCTTCCGGCGTGAGCAATCTGAATCCCTGCACGAGCGCCATGTTTTTTTATTCTGGATGTAATCTCTTTAAGTCCTTCGATCTGTTCATCGTTCCAAATCCCAAGGTCTTGATCCGATATTCTGCCATTAGGCATGACCGCTGTAGCCTCTACAATAATCAAACCAACACCACCAATGGCTCTGGTTTCATAGTGGGTGAAATGGAAATCATTGGCTTTACCATCATCTTTTGCTGAGTACATACACATTGGCGACATGACCAACCGATTTTTTAGTTCAATGTTTCCAAGCTTATATTTTTCCAATGCTTTCATAGGATCTCCTCTATTTCGGTTTTCTTTTTATTCGTGTTTTGTAATATATTTCATGGCAAAATCAATTTGTGCAGGTGTTAATGCTTTTTTCAAAGCTAATTGGTAGTATTTCACTGCTGAATCAACATCGTTTTTCTGATAATGGGAATAGCAAACTGCCGCTCCGTAATAGCCAACACCGGAACTTGGAACCCTTTCATCGTAAATTAAAAACATATCAATGGCTTTTTCTAATTGCATATTGTCGTAATATGCCCAAGCCAGTGAGGCAACATTAGCTGCATCCTTAGGATCTAATTCATAAACTTTTTCATAGTACTTTATGGCTTTTATTTTGTCCGGTGTCAAATTTGCATAAATCACGGCTAATCTTTTAGCTGCAAAAATATTATTTGTATCCATCTCCAGAATTGCCAAATAGCTTTGCTTTGCCTCATCATATTGATTTGCTACTTCATACTGCTTCGCTTGCTCTATCCATTGTGTTGCATCACCAATCGTTAGCTCTACTGTTTTTGATTCTTGTATCCACTTGACGTCGCCTCCAAAATACTGAGTAATAAAGCGAAGCGGGACATAAGTTCTACTGTCTTTTAGTAGAACGGGTACATCCATTGTTTCACTTTTTCCATTCACCAAAATAGATGCACTTCCCACTTTTAGCTCCAGCTTCGTATCAAGTCTTTCTATGGTAATAGAAGAAGTGGCTGCATTCCAGCCTACAGAAGCGCCAAGTGCTTCCGAAATCCCTCTAAGAGGCACAAGGGTACGATTATATGTCTTGTTGAGATAGGGTTCAGTATCAAAAAACAAAGGCTTATTATTTAATAAAATCGTCATAGGAGATTCATTCATGATCTTAATGACTACTGCATTGGATAAAAGTCTTCCCGGTGTGGTCATATAGCTCCCATTGTAATATAAACCACTGGATCCGCCACCATCTAAATTCATGGCTTCAACCATGCCTAAAGAAAGTGCAATCTCACCTAGCTGTTTAACGGTTACCCCTGAAACAACAGTCATGCCTAGTCTGTTGTCTTCTGTTATACCAATCAAACTTCTCGTCGCAGCAGAACTTGTAATCTTGCCTTCGGTGAAGCCTTCTGCGCCGGCGTCTGCTTTTAACTTACCATTTTTAACCAATGTCGGTCCTGCTCCAACCACTGTTCTAATATTAGCATAGTCAAGGCTTATACCGCTATGCCCCACCGTTGTAAAATCATTAGCGTAGTATTCCATGCGATATTCGGCTGTTTTCCCTAACTCAAACACTTTGCTAACATTCACATCTTTGGTAAGTACCAAAAAGCCATCCGTAGGTATGTAAAAACTGCCACTACCCTTCTTTGCAACCACACCCTTGTCCACCTCAATTGAAGTAAAATCATGACTCGGTCTTGGACCTGCATATTCCGGTGTAAAAATCATGGTCGCAGCAGCATCGGAATAATAGTGGTTAATATTCCATGAATACCAGCTATATGGCCATTCCCATTGGCCATTGGTTCCACCGACGATCTTTACAAAAAGAGGGTCAACACTTACGGTATTGTCGCCTGAAATAGCAAGTACGGAACCTGTGTTTGCCATATGCAACACTTTCCCATCTAACATAAGGGTTCCTGAAGGTTGCATATCGGCATAAGCATTAAAGAAAGAACCATTTATACCCCCAATAGCCGTTGCGTCTGTGTTGCTCGCCGATTGAACTATGGAAGACAAGGCATCGGTTGCTCCAATCTTCCCATGAGCTAATACGGAATCAATACGAATCTTATCATCTTTCAAATCAGCCCAAAGAACTGAAATGTTTTTATTGCCACCTGTATAACTAACGGTTCTGCTTTCTTTCCACACACTGGATTGAGCATGTATTGGTGATGTAAATGGAATGCTGATTATCATGAATAGCATTACAAATAGTATGCGCATTGCTTGTTGTGATTTCATTGTCTTTTTTCCTCTCGTTTATAGTTTGACTATAGTCTAGTTATGGTCTAGTTATAGTTTAGTCAATATTTCGCAGGTCTTTTATCGTACCCTCAATCTATTTTTAAGAATCTGGCATTTATAGATACTATAATAGTACTTAGTGACATAAGTACAGCACCCAGTGCCGGACTAATGAGTATCCCTTGATTATATAGTATGCCAGCTGCAAGGGGTAGCGCTATTATATTATATCCAGTGGCCCAAATTAGATTTTGAATCATTTTCTTATAGGTTGCTTTTGAAAGCTTTATAATGCTTACGACATCCAGTGGGTTACTCTTGACGAGTATAATATCAGCTGTTTCTATGGCAACATCGGTACCTGCACCTATTGCAATGCCTAGATCCGCTTTTGCTAGAGAAGGTGCATCATTTACACCATCACCCGTCATAGCAACTTTTTTGCCTTTCCTTATAAGTTCATCAATTTTTTCTGATTTTTCTTGAGGCAACACTTCGGATATTACTGTGTCAATTTTTAACGCTTCACCCACATAAGCCGCTACTCTTTCATTATCACCTGTTAGCATAATTGATTCTATGCCCATTGTTCTTAAAGTTTCTACCGCTTCCTTAGCCGTCGTTCTAACGATATCGGATAAGGCGATATAACCCATGAGTCTATGATTCTCAAGTACGAATACAACGGTTTTACCTTGTTGTGCCAGTTCCTCATAATGATTTTCATCAAATTCAATTTTCTCACTCTTCATGTATCCCGGACTTACTACCATGATTTCTTTACCTTCTACCTCAGCTTGTAAACCCTTACCTGTCAAGTTTTGATAATGACTCACTTCCTTCAAATCTAGATTTCTATTCTTCCCTTCATTTACAATCCCTTTTGCAATGGGATGCTCCGAATTAGACTCAACAGAATATGCTATGGTTAGTAGTTCATCATCTGAGCTGTCAATAGCTTTTATATCGGTGATGCCAAATTTTCCTTCTGTTAATGTACCTGTTTTGTCAAATACTACGGCATTTAGTTTTCTCGCATTCTCAAATGCACTTCTATTTCTTATGAGCAAACCTCTTTTTGCACCAATGCTCGTTGATACTGCTGTAACAAGGGGCGTAGCTAATCCTAGAGCATGGGGACAAGATATTATGATGACTGTTACGGCTCTCTCAATTGCAAAGCTTAGATCCTTCCCAAGCGCCATCCAAACTATAAAAGTTGTTGTACCTGCTGTAACTGCTAAATAAAACAACCATTTTGCAGCAATATCTGCTAATCTTTGCGTTTGTGATTTGGATTCTTGTGCTTCTTTAACCAGTTTTACAACTTGAGATAAAAAAGTATCATCTCCGGTTTTACTTACTTTGAATTTTAATATTCCTTCTCCATTGATTGAACCACCAATGATTTCAGCATTACTTGCTTTTTCAACTGGAACAGATTCACCTGTTATCATGGATTCATCTACCTCTGAATCACCAGCATAGACTATACCATCAATGGGGATTTTCTCACCTGGTTTCACTAAAACTTTGTCACCCTCTTTTAATTGACTTACAGGAACCACCTTTGTTTCACCATTTTCTTGAATAAAATGTGCTTCTTCCGGCATGAGTTTAAGTAATTCATCCAGTGCCCTTGAAGCTCTCATGACAGACTTCATCTCTATCCAATGCCCTAAAAGCATGACGACAATAAGCGTTGCTAGCTCCCAGAAGAAGTCATTTCCTATAGACATGAAAACTGCAAATGAACTATATACATAGGCAACTGTAACTGCAAAGGCAATAAGTGTCATCATACCTGGTTCTTTTGCTTTAACCTCATCTTTAGCACCTTGGAAGAAGGGTTTGCCACCGTAAATAGATAGAATGGTAGAAAGTGTAAATAATATATATAGATCGCCTGTGAATCTCCAATCAACGCCCATAAACATTTGTATCATAGGTGATAAAATTAAAATAGGCACCATGAGTACAAGGGAAACAAAAAATCTTCTCTTAAAGTCTTCTGCCATCATTGCATGATGGTCTTGATGTTGGTCTTGATGTTGATCTTGATGCATTTCATGGTTGTGTTCCTCGTGATTATGTTTTTCATGGTTATGATCTTCATGGATATGTTCTTCATGGTTATTATTTTCTTTCATTTTTCTCACTCCTTTGCATGCAATTGTTCTAAAATAATAGTAACCAAACGCTAGACTTAGGATCTAGCACTGCCATTTAATCCGCCTTTTTTGATTTCACTTCCATAGAAGGCATTTTTGTCAATTCAAATGTTGCAGAAGCAAGCTCAACTTGATTGGAACTGTTTTCTACCTTTTCTAGTATCTTTGTAAAAAGTTGGTCTTTTACACCCACACGTTTTTTATAATCTACCACATACCTAAGGGTAAACTCCACCCAGTTATCATTGGCAATAAGACTTACCATAGGATGGGTTGAGGCGTCTTCAATCAGAAATTTTCGAACCATAATCTTCCATTGTTCCTCTGCTTCATCCGAATAATCACCCACGACCTCTTGAGCTACATCATAGAGGATTTCTCTCGCTAATGTATAGTTACTACCGAATTGAATCGGAACCTTAATCTCATCCCAAAGAAATGGAAAATCTGCTGAGTAATTATATACAGGCTCTTTAAATACAAAGCTGTTGGCAACTCTTACTATTCTTCCATTATATAAATCACCTTCCACCCAGCCTCCGATTTCCATAATGGTGGTTCGCAATACACCAATATCAATGACATCACCTTTGATACCGCCCATCAACACCCTGTCTCCGGATTTATAGATGTCTGTAAACAAAATAGCAATCCAACCGGCGATGCTAACAATAACTTCTTGCAAAGCAAAAGCAATCCCAGCTCCTGCGATTCCGAAAAATACGGTCAACGTTCCCAGACTTTCCCTGAAAATGGTGGATATTAACAGAATGATAAAAAAATACCCCACAGCATTTATAGCTTTCTTGCTTCGATAGGCATTACTATAATCTTTGATGTGTCTGCTTAGACGAGACCGAATAAGATTTTTCACTGTCAAAATAATCATTGTCCCTACCACAACAAAGATCAGTTTTATAAAATGAGGGTTTTCTATCACCATATTGAGATATTCTTCCATATTACGCCTCCTATTCTTCATAAAAGCAGCGAATCGTGTGAACTACAAGAAGTATTGCTCCATAGTATTTTACTAAAATTCCAGTCACCTTATTTAGATTCTAACATTTAACACTATGGGGTTCAACAAAACAATTTTTTAGGGAAGTGTGACTGCGTTTCGCTTTGAGCTAATTTGGTATTTATGATATAATAAATAATATCATTGATATTCATTATCAATATAGTCTGTAGCAATCATGATTCTATTTGAGATTAGGAGATGAATATATGAGTATCGTTTTTGATTCAAAACTTGAAATAATTGAATCCTACTATATCATAAGAATTCCTTTGACTTCTAGTGAAAAGCTCCCTTCCCGTGGCATGGTCATGATTGAGGGCATTCTTAATGGGGTAGCTTTTCATACACCATTGGAACCGGACGGTAAAGGAAGTCATTGGTTTAAATTAGATGAAAACTTCATCAAAGATGTGGAAGTATCCGTTGGTGATCCTGTATCTTTAAGTGTTGAACCGGTCAATGACTGGTATGAACCTGATATGCCTGAGGATTTTATGAAAGCTATTCATGACGCAGGCCTAATCGACCGTTGGAAGGAGATTACGCCCAAAGCAAAATGGGATTGGTTGCGCTTTATTCGTTCAACAAAGAACCCCTCGACCCATCAAAGAAGAATTGAGGTAGCATGCTCAAAATTGCAAAAAGGAGATACAAGACCCTGCTGTTTTGACAGAAGCCGTTGTACCATTATGGATGTATCCAAATCCGGCATACTAATCGATTAGTTATTATTTCATCATTAAAGGAGCATTATTGGTCAGGAAAGAGTCTAACCTCATTCCATGAATAATAATGCTCCTTTAAAATTCTGATTATATCATGATTTTCTTTATCCGATTTATTGTATGAATTTTTCTATCGTGCCAACCATCCACCATCAACAGCAATGGTATAACCATTCACGTAAGAGGCTGCTTCTGATGCTAAGAAAACAATGGGACCTTTTAGATCGGATGGTAGTCCCCAACGGTTCGCAGGGATTCTCTCGAGTATCGCTGCA
>JAGXFY010000053.1:0-47055 GCA_024636985.1 Clostridiales bacterium
GTATACACGTTGGATTTTCCCAAGATTAAATAAGTCTTGAACTAGAAACTCATCTCTCAGTCGATCCGTTGTATAATGCTTTGCATCTTTTGAATTTGAAGGTTCTCTTACAATCATCTTTTCTCCTTTTCATCTTAATTTAAACTTTTAAGTTTGTTTATAGAAACAGGTTCGGTACGAATATAACACCTAAGCATGTATTTCATAAATCGGTTTAGTAAGCTGTTATAAAAATATTACTGAGCGTAAAATTCAGTAATTCACCAAGTAGATAAACCGGTTTATTAACTATATTATAAACCATGTTCATTACATCGTCAACATTATTCAACAACTTTCTGATCATTTGCGACTTTACAGTTAAATCCTTTAAAAAGTCTTAAAAGTCTTATATTGACACATCTTTCGTCTATATCCGATAAGGATATCATTCATTTTTAAATCCACATGATTCCCTCACAATTAACTCACATGGAAAAATATGCTGGACACATTTGTCAACATTCTTTTCTTCAATGCGTCGAATCAAGAGCTCTGCTGCTTTTATCCCCATATCGTAGGTATGCTGTCCAACAACCGTCAGTGGAGATTCGAGCAGATTTGCTGCCGGAAAATCATCCACACCAATGACCGCAACGTCTTCAGGAATCTTAATTTTTTTCCTCTTAAGATATGTCAATACTTGTAAGGTCGCTAAGTCATTTATACAAAAAATAGCCTTAGGTGGATCATCCATCTTAAATAAATCATCCATTTTGGCATCAATATTGTTTTCTGATACGTATACAATTAAATCCTCATCTGCAACGATATTATATTCCACTAATGCATCATAATATCCTTTAATTCTAGAAACCCTTGAACTGTTAAGATGTTCATCCGGTATAACCACCAAAATCCTTTTATGACCCATCTTAATCAAATGCATAATAGCTTCAAAAGCACCTGTCCTGTGATCTGAACAAACCATATCGATTTCAATGTCTTCAAATATACGGTCCAACAACACAAGAGGTAACTGTCTTATAATCTCTTCTTTGAGCAATGCGTTGTTTTCTCCCGTGCTTGAAATAATAATGCCATCCACTTGTTTCATTTGTAGCATCTGAATATAGGCATGTTCCTTTTCAGGATTGTCATCACTATTACAAATAATGACACTATAGCCTTTTTTTTGACAATAATCTTCTACGCCCCGGCTAACCGCAGTTGAAAAGGAATAATTAATGTTTGGAACAATAATACCTATTGTATTGGTCTTTTTAAGTTTCAGGCTTCTTGCTACTGAATTTGGCTTAAAACCAAGTTCTTGGATAACCTCAGAGATGCGTTGGCGCGTATCTTTGGACATAAACTCATATCTTTTATTCAAATATTGAGATACGGTACTTTTTGAAACACCGGCTTTTTTTGCTACGTCAATCATTCTTATCTTTTCCATAAAAGCCCTTTCTATCTCTAAAAACTATGTCTTCAATTAAACTATATATGTATATTTCGGATATCACTTCCATACTATTTTAATGAATTTCTACTTATCCAATTCTCTTCTGCCGTATAAACCTTTTAATTTTGTTTTGTTGGTATACATCGCTTTGTCCGCTTCACTAAATATTGAATATATACTCTTAATTCCATTTTTGTTATATAGAGCATGTCCATATGCAAGTCTTAACTTTATTTCTCTATTTTCATTTATATGAATTAATAACTCATCAAACTTAGTTAAGGCTTCGTCAACCATTTTCTTTGAACCCTCTTTACAAATAACACAAAACTCATCGCCACCAATTCTGTAAGGCGTTCCAATACCCATAAAGCTTTCTTTTATGATACTTGCTGCTTCAAAAATCAACTCATCTCCATACTTATGCCCATACCTATCATTGGTAATCTTCAAGTCATTGATATCAAAGATAACGATTGTTACGTTATTATTGCCATTCGTATATTGTTGCATCTCCTCTTCAAAGGATGCTCTGTTTTTTATTTTGGTCTGAACATCATATCTGAATTGTATCTCTAGTAAAAAGATATAAAATAACAATAAAGATATCGATGTACAACTCCAAATGAGTAGAAGATCTTTAAACACTATCTGAATAATGATGCCTATTACAGGTAAGAAAAAAATACTAATGATAACTTTCTTGTCACCTAATTTATATTCAGTACTATTTTTAGTTACAACAATAAGAAATAGTACATAATAGAACATGCTAATGATCGTTGGCAGTAAAAATAGATTGCCTCGTGTATATTGACTTTGAGCATCAACTAAAAAAACCAAGCCTGTATTAAAACTTAGAATGCATATAACGGCATTTAACAATAAAGGTAATGTTAAAAAGAAGGTATGCAATTTATTATTTTCATATCTAAATAATAGTAGTAGAAAAAAAGGAACTACAGGGCTTAAGGAAAACCCTAAGACGTTAATTAACCGATGAGGCATCATAAGATTGCTATTGCCTGAGTATTCAATATAGATTGTCACAATTTCCAAAAGTAATAGGATAATTGTTGTCACAACTGCATACGTGTACACCCTATTTTTTTCACTATTTATAATAACATTACGCTTTGCTAGATTCATCAGAAATAAAAGCGCAATAATTGCAAGCAAATCCGTACTGATTAGAGTTATCATATTCGTTTTTCCACTTCTATTTTATTCTTGATTCATTTAATGATTCAAAATGTTACATTCTCGACTCATACTCTCAAGTATAAAATAAGCCCAATAATATTACAACTACATTTGACTAATTGGTTAGGTCTTTATGTAGAACTAATAGGGTGGTTGTGCTTAGATTTTTATATTTACATCACTTAATTACCAATCAAATCTTCAAAACGGTACAAGGGTTCCTCAAGTGAAATATTACCTATTGTTTCAATAACTTGACCCTCAACCAATATCTGCACCCTTTCAATTTCAGGGAATTCTGTCAATGTGTTTACAATAGAACCAAGGGTCATAAGTTCACCGGCACTTCCGCCTGGATGGTTCTCCACAAACGCTCTTGAAAAATCAACTGTACAAAGTCCATTTTCCAGATTGATACTAAGAAGTCTTGTTCCATCTGGTATGGATGGTGACAATGTGGTGATATTTGTACCTGCAATCAGCCCTAATATCGCTGCTTTGGCTATTTCATTATCATAGACCGTCAGTGTCCTAACTTCCTTCCATACTTTTTGTGCATCCAGATCAGGAAAATACAATGTCACATCATTTTGTGTCATATTCATAGAGTTCGATAAAAAATAGCCTGCCGTAAAGGGTTCATCCCCCAGTTCAAATAATTTTTTGAAAGATACGACCCCTATATTTTCACGTATAACCCGTTGCTCATAATAGTCACTGCCTTGCTGCTTATGTAAAACTGTGTATTCTTTAAGACCTGTGTCTTTTAGCTCTACTTTTGTAATCTGGCCATTGATTGTCTGCAAGACGCCGTCTTCATCACGGGCCTTCTCAGTCCAATATGTTCCAATGACAAGTGGTGTCTGAATCAACGTAAGCTGATTATACTTAGAGTCCATCATGACTTCTTCTGTTTTTGCCTGTATAAGGCTATTGCCCTCAATTGTGTAACTCAGTTCTATGGAAAAATCTTTGGTACTTTCACCATCTGACATATCATCCACTCTACCACTTACCATATACATGCGTTTTGTCGGTTCACTCAATATTGAATTCAGTTGTGCCTTATGACCATATTCTGCAAATCCTTCGTATTTCCACTCATAACCAACACTACTTGGTAATAATTCTGACAACACATCGACTTGATAGATAGGTTCATTAATGCTTGCCACTTTTGTTAAAGCATTCCATCCCACTTCTTTTCCAAACAACTCTGTGACTGCACGAAGAGGTATGTAGGTCGTACCATCGACAACAAAATTATCTGTGGAAACCGGGATACTGTCCACTTCTACCGTCACAGTGTTTCTATAAACTTTTATCAGCTCACTTAAATCATTCCCCATTAGTGTTCCAGATAAAAACGATAGAGACAGTAAAACAGTAAACATAGCTATCCATGATTTTTGTGTTCGAGTTATCCGTTTATTTTTCATAGCATTCACTCCTATTCTATTAAAGTTGTAAAGTTATTATGATTTTTATTACTCAGCTGAAACGTTGTCCACAAAAAGAACGTTATATTATGTATTATATAACATAACTAAACAGGTATATACGTTCCCCGAATTTCCGCAGACATAGGATTGTTTTTCTTTAGATATGCTTGCATTGCCTCGACTGCATGTATGTTCATTTCACTTCTTTGATGTCCGTATTTTTTTGAGACGCCTTGCTCGGTTACAAATGCCGCATGATAGATACGTGTGGGGTCCAGAGGTTCCTTACCAACAAATATTTCTTGAATACGGTGTCCTGCCGGATTTTCTATTTTCATATAGACTGTAAGTCCAAGCCCTCGTTTGATATAGCCACCCATTTGTTCATATGGATCTGAAGCAAATGTCCTTTCCAGATTTTCTTCCAGCATACTGATGAGTTCTTCACCAGTGAGTTCGACCCTACCAATAGGTGGATCCATTGGGATAATATTGTACAGATCATTGAGTGTAATCGGTCCGGGAATAACTGGGGCGCCATATCTCCAACCGTTAGAAAAGGCCAGTTCGGCACCTGAGGCATCCAGTATGGATTGTAAGAGAAAATTGTCCATTGTTGATTCCAACATTGTATAACGGTTCAATGCCGTCATGGTCTCACCAACAAGCGTTTCCAGCTTGTCTTTAAATGGTGCACATGCACCTTCGATGATTTCTCTCATCTCCGGATCCGGAATGATGCTTGATTCAACTTCAATTAATTGATGTTCATAGCCTGTAATTTTCCCATTGGCTACTTCTAGGTCGATTCTACCAAGAAAAGAACCATGACAACCGGATTGCATGACCAGTGTATCGCCTTGCTTTACAGGTTGTACCGTTCGATTGTGTGTATGACCACTAAGACAAAGATCTACACCCGGCACCTCTGACATAAGCTTCATATCCTGTGGAAAGCCTAGATGGGATATGAGAATGATGAGATCCACTTGTTCATCTGTACGTAGTTTCTTAATGACCCCAGGCAGTTCATCTTTACCTAAGGTAAAACGAACCCCCTCACTAAAGGAAGGCGGCATAGTCTTATCAATTATATTGGAAGCGATACCAATCAGTCCCACCTTCAAATCGCCTATATCCTTTATAACATAGGGTGGAAAAATCAGTTTTTTTGTTTTTTTGTCAAAAACATTAATGGCCAGTACTGGGAAATTCAGTTCGGATGCACGGTTTTTATAAACCGAAGGGCCATAGGCGAATTCCCAGTGAGAGGACATGGCATCTATACCCAAGGCATTCACAACCGGCACCATGGCTGCGCCCTGAGTCTTGACAGCAGGATAGGTACCATTGAGTGTATCCCCATTGTCGCAGAACAGCACACGCCCTCCTTTTTCTTGGCGTATTTCCTTTATAAGTGTTGCGATGCGTGCAAATCCGCCAACCGGACGATAGACTGCCTGATCTGCTTGCCAAAACATTTCCTGATGCAAATCAAAATAGGCATGGCTATCATTTATTTGAATGACCGTGAGTGACTTTTTATTACTCATTTTATAACCTCCTTGTGTTCATAAGTAGTGCCGCTTTTCTTCAGAACGTATTCTATAATCCCACTTTTTCTATGATATACATGACGAGTATAAGTGCCGCGCCAATTGGGAGCGTTACCTTAAACGGATTTCCGCTTATCTTGTGAAATAAGCTATACTCACTGAACCGGTCTATTGTAAGTACACCGCTTTCTTTCAGCTTCTTATACATCAAAGCATAAATCACCGTGCCCAGTACTATACCAATAAGCCCACCAGTTATAGCATCTATAGAACCATTACCGACTGCACCGGCTATTGTTCCCGGGCAATAACCTAGAAGTCCGAAGCCAATACCAAATATAAGACCACCAATAACCGCATTCTTAATAGACCCTTCTTTTGTCTCTACCGAGACTTTGCCCTTCGGGTATAGATAACTCACACCCAGCATGGATACTATAATTGCTGTTAGGATTATTTTTAATACAGTAAAATCTGTAAGTCTCAATTGCCCCATCAAGACCTCGTATTTGGTTACGCCACCCTTTTGAAGGAAGAAACCAAACAATATACCAATAATAAGACCTTGTATCAACTTTTTATTATTTTTTGTCATTTGCCTCACCTCTATATTCCATAAATAAGGAAAGCGACGGCTATGCCACCAATAAAAAATGCAATCGACGCAACCCAACTTATTACTGATAACAAACTTGTACCACTTATACTGTGTCCACTGGTACAGCCATCAGCCCACCGTGAACCAATTCCAAGAAAAATACCTCCAATAACCGCTACAAAAAATCGTATAGCAACACTGTCAGAAATCTCTCTTGCCCACATACTCGGAACGGCTGTAGGATCAAAGCTGCCTGAAAGTAGTGCCGATATAAAAGCACCAAGGATGATTCCAATGACCACCATCATGCCCCAATCCAACTTCAGATCTTCTTTTTTATAATACGCATTGTTCTCTACCTTATCCTTATTAAAGAATCTGTAGATGATACCACCAAGCTTCATATAGCTGGTAGATGCACCCAAGGTATTCTTAGAAACCAGTAAAGCACCAATATTTAAGAGTCCAATCAAAATACCTAAAATATAAGGTGACCATCTATCTAACATTAAAAAATCCATTTTTCACGCTCCCTCGTATAATATGTTTGTACCTGTTATATATAAAAGAAATATATTATTGCTGCCGATACGGTTAGGAATATAAGGCTCATAATACCGCCTGCTTTCATGAAGTCGGAATTCTTATAATCACCGGCCCCTACTACATAAGCATTTACCTGATGGGTCGGAAGAATAAATGCATTTGAAGCAGATACGCCAACCAGTAGCGCCAAACCTCTTGGATCGATACCAAAACTTTCACCCATAATCAAGATGAGCGGTACCAGTAAAACAGTTGCTGCAACATTTGACATAAACAATGAAAAAAAGGAAGTAATCAAACCTATAGCAAGTAGTATGAACAGTACAGGCCATGATTCAACCACATTAATAATGGCCTCAGCGACAAGTCTTGCGGCTCCGGTCTTTTCAAAGGCTATCCCTAGAGGTATAAGTCCAGCAAGTAGGAAGACCGTCTTCCAATCAATTGCTTTGTATAGCTCTTCTTTATAAATCACCTTGGTAAAAAGCATTAGGACAGCCGCTGATAGGAAACTTAGAGGTAATGATACACCCAGTAGAATCAATATAATCGCTGCGCCCAAAATCAGCATGGCATGCAACTTTTTGTCAGCTCTTGAGATTGCCTCCGGTGGCTTAATCTGGCTGATGACGACAAAATCTTTTGATTCCTTAAGACTGATAAGATCCTCCCATCTTCCAAAGACGATGGCCTTTAGTCCTGACGCCAACTCCCAATCCATAAAATCCAATCTCTTGCCATCGTTGTTAATATAAATAATCGGTTCAATTTTATAATTTTTTCTAAGGGCAATCTCTTCAATCTTTTTCCCTTTCAGATCTGAATCCGGTGGGAGTATGATTTCAGCAAAACCTGCTTCCTGATCATCTCCAAGTTCTCTAAAAACCATTAACTTATCTTTAGGCTTCAAATCAAAAGCCTTAAAAAACTTCTCTATATGAACCTCTTCCCCAAAGATGGCTAGCGTCTGACCTTCCCTTAAAGTCGTTTTTCTCCATGGTATATAAGTTTTGCTGCCCGAGTCCCAAAGAGCAAGAATATGAATCCCAAAATCCTTCCATATTTCAAGTGCCTCTATGGTCTTTCCAATTAATTCTCCTGTGCTTTTAAGATCCACTTCGTAAATCTTATTGGGAAGATTGTAGATATCAATAAGCTCATCTTTTCTATATGGGGTTTCTTCCGCCCCACCAGGCAGTACAAATTTTGAAAAAAAGAAGAAATACACGATACCTGATATAAGAAGCCCAAGTCCTATAGGTGTGACGCTAAGTATGCCAAAACCATCATAGCCACCCTCTGCAAGAAGGTCGTTTAGAATGATCAAAGGCCCTGAAGCAACCATAGTGAGCGTGCCTCCAAGAATTCCGGAAAACGCCATCGGTATGATCAATCGTTGATGACTGATGCCTGTTTTATTTCCGATTTTCTTTACTGCAGGTAAGAACAATGCAACCGCACCTATATTTTGCATAAAGGAGGATATAACGCCCGTAACACCCATGATGGTAGCCGTAACGATGTTCTCTTTGGTTCCAGTTTTTTTCATAATGAATTGGGCCAAGTCATCCATGATGCCTGTTTTTTCTATACCATAACCCATAATCATAACACCCATGATGGCCATGACCGCATTGGATGAAAATCCTGAGAATGCCTGATTGATAGGTATAACTTTGGTCCATGCCAATGAAAGCATGATAATAAGGGATGCCACATCATTCCTGATTTTTTCTATAGAGAACATTATGACTGCGGCAAAAAGTATGACGAATACTAGGATCACATCAGAATTCATAGCTACCCTCCCCATATTCTATGATAACGGATTGTTTTTATACAAAATTCCTGTACATATCGGCACCACCTGTTATGACAACCACATCATAGCCTCTTACTCTAAGGTAAGCTGCAGCCGTCGTCGAACGGTTACCTGAGCCACAAAGGATGTAAATTTTTTTATCCTTATTCAACTGATCTAGGTTTTCATAGAGACTCTTTAAAGGAATACTCACTTTGTTCTTGTCCGGATCTTTTTCCTCTACTTCATTGTAATCTCTTATGTCTAAAAGTATAAAGTCATCGCCCTTTGGCATTTCCTCATATGCTTTTGCAGAAATGGTAGCAAGTTGATCTACCTCGTGGCCTTGTTCCTGCCACATCTCAATGCTCACCGGCAAATAGCCAACAATATTGTCAAATCCTGTTCTTCTACAATACCAGTAGATTTCTTCCATCTCTCCCATTTGACCGTCTATAATAAACGCTAACTTAACATCCGGCGAGTATATAGCGCCTAGGAAGGCGGTTATATTACCCTTGGGCAGATAAATGGACCCAGGAATATGTCCACCAATGAAACCCTCTTTTGATCTGGTATCTATTAGAAGTACATCCTCTTTCATCATTGCTATTTCATCAACCGTCAGGGCATGTAGTATAACTTCATTACCAACAAAGTCTGCACCTTCAACATTAAGAACCTCCATCCGTTTAAAATATCTTGGTATGATGCGCATTTTCCCGAATGCCTCAATAAATGCTTCCTTGGAACCCAATTGCAATAACTTGTTTTTAGCCTTTTCATAACCTAATGATGAGTAAGGTCTTTCATCCATAGCAAGGCCACAAGCAGAGCCGGCACCATGAGCCGGACAGAGAAGCACATGATCACCCATTGGTAATAACTTTTCAAATATACTGTCATATAAAAGTCCTGTCATTTTTTCAAGATGCTCTTCTCCATAAAAGTCTGTTCTTCCAAAGTCTCCCATAAATAAGCAGTCCCCGGTAAATACCATATAGGCTTTTTCCAAACTTTCTTCATACACACCGTAGCTCATATGACCTAAGGTATGTCCCGGCGTATGGATCGCTTTGATTGTGATCTTTCCCAAATCAAGCCGGAACCCGTCATGAATTTTTTCTCCGTAAACATGACCCAAGTCTTCATGACCGGAAATGTATATGGTTGCCCCTGTTTTTTCTGCTAATTCCATAGACCCTATTATAAAGTCCTCATTTCTATGTGTCTCAAATATATGCTTGATCCTCATTCCGGCTTTTCTAGCTTCATGCATGTAAACCTCAACATCCCTCATCGGGTCAATGACTGCAATGTCGCTTCCATCACCGATCATGTATGAATAATGTGCTAGCCCTTCTGTTTCAATCTTCTTAAAAAACATAGTATCCTCCTTAAAAAATCCACGTTCACATAGTATTTCTCCTATTTCTTACCTAAATTAATTGTGCGCTTGCGTATTTTAATGTGCAATAGGGTGATATTGCTATTGTTTCCCTAAAAGACTACAAAAGACTAGGACCATTTCTAGTCCTAGTCTTTTATGCTTATAGGGTTTCATATTTACATCTCATACTCAACTTCGAGATAGTTTTCTGATGGGTTATTTGCTTGTTTTTCAGCATGTTTTTCTTTCACCTTGGTTTTTTTACCTTCAAATAAAGAGTACATTGCAGGTATAACACCTAGAGTCAAGACAGTCGCCATACATAGTCCTGAGATTAGGGCAACGCCCATGGGTGCAAAAAATGGGTCTGAAAGTGTAATCGGTAGAATTCCACCAGCTGTTGTTATGGTGGTTGCCATAACAGGTATGAATCTTGTAACGCCGGTTTCTACTATAGCTTCATTCATTTCATAGCCTTCACTACGGAGATAATTAATATAATCCAAGAAGACGATGGCATCATTAACGGCAATACCCACCAGGGCAACAACCCCGATAAAGGCAACAAATCCAAAATTATTACCGGTAATTAATAATCCCAACATGACCCCAATAATTGAAAGGGGAACGGTAAATAAGATAATAAAAGGCTGGGATAAGGAGTTAAACTGTACGGCTAAGATGATATAAACCAGTAAAGCAGCCATCACCATATTAAGCATCATCTCTCCAAAGGTGTCTCCCATTGCTTCCATCTCTCCACCAAAGCTCATAGATACACCCTCAATAAAGGGATAGTCTTTTGTAGCTTCTTGAAATGCAGCAGTGGCTTCAGCGGCGGTCCATTTGTCTTCATCTATATTGGCCGCTACATGAACAATTCTTTTTCCGTCTTCATGGGAAATGGATTGAACACTTTTTGTTTCAATAATTTCCGCTAACTGCGAAAAAGGTATAGCGACACCGCTCCTATTATAAAAAGTTAATTTTTCTAAATCATAGATTGTCTCAAGTTTCTGCTTAGATGTTCTTATAACAATATCGATATCATCCTGATCATCTCTATAAGTCGTAGCGACAATACCATTGATTGAGCTTCTTAAAGATGCTGCTATAGATCGTTCATCTAGCCCAAGTGCAGCAGCCTTTACCGAATCTACTTTCACTTCAAGTTCAGGGAAGTCTTCTCCAAAGCTGGTTTGTGGATCCCGGATACCTTCTATAGAAGCTAAAATATTTTTAATATCGGTTGCTGTTGTTTCCAAGTCTTCTAGACTGTCACCTTTTAGCTTTACATAGACTGGGCTACCACTTGGAGGCCCGGACTCCAGTTCTCTAATCTCAATGTCTGCGCCAGGAATCAATCGAACGGCTTGACGTATGGAACCAACGATTTGACTGCTCGTTCTTTCTCTTTCATTCAAGTCTTTTAGATTGATTTCAATAGACGACTGGATTGGATTGTCGCCGGCAGTGGTATCTAAATCACTGAAGATGCTCAAACCACCTGTTCCGACATAACTTACGAAAGTATCGATTTCCGGTATGTCTAAGATAATCTCTTCCACTTGCTTTGTTATAGCTTTTGTCTGCTGTATTGAAGAACCGCTGGGTGTTTTTATAGATATTGAAAACTGTGGCATATCTTCACCACCGAACATCTCAACTGATAAGATACCGGTAAAGGGCATGCTCACACATAAAAGAAATAACACTCCAGCTGAACCAACCAGCATTAATTTACGGCTTGTTTTAGCGATAATATGATTTAGAACCTTCGAGTAAGTTTTAATGACGATATGGTCCGTATGTGATACCTGAGGTGCAAATTGCTTGATTGCCATGCCTCCACCAAAGAGAATTGCCCCAATATAGGATAGTACTGTAAAGGATCTAAACAATGGTTGATCAAAATCAGCAAAGGCGAATAGGGATAGTAGGATGATGATACCGACGGATAGGACTTTAATGATGAACTCAGAACGTTGACTCTTTTCCTTCTGACCACCTTTTAAAAGGATTGCACAGATTGAAGGCGTAATCGTTATCGCCATGAAGAAAGAACAACTGAGTGTAATAATAATCGTCATTGGTATGGATTTTATAAAATCACCCATAATGCCTGAGGTAAACAACATCGGTAAAAATGCTGCAACTGTTGTCAAAGTAGAAGCCAGTATTGCAGGGGCTATTTGGTTTGTCGCCACTAAAGAGGCTATATCCGCCCTTAGACCTTTCTTTCTTAATCGGTCAATGTTTTCCATGACCACAATGGCGTTATCCACTAACATACCCACGGCCAAGACGAGAGAAAACATTGTAATCTCATTTAATGTATTACCCGTTAGCTTTAAGAATCCAAAGGATGCGAGTAACGACATTGGAATTACAAAAGATACTATAAGAGCTTCCCTTAATCCGATAAATAAGAATAGAACAATGACTACAAGGAATAATCCTGAGATTGCATTATTTGTAACGGACCCAAGTTGTTGATCTACATAATCGGCTTTATCCGCAATTAACGTTAAATCAAACCCTTCCGGGACAAGTTGATCCGATTTTTCGTCTAACATTTTCTCAATCTCTTCTTTAATACGTACTTCATCTGAACTGTCTTTTCGAAGTACTGCCAGAACTACCGTATTTTTATTTGTTAAGTCCTCAATCGTCGTTGCTTTTCCGTTATATTCATGAATGAACACTTTTCTATCTTCAAACGTATCTTCAATTGTAGCAACATTCTTTAGGATGATATTGCTATCTGGGTTTGATCTGACGATGACATTTTCAATATCTTCAATCATTTCAAATTTTCCTGAGGTTCTAAGGCTGTATTCTTTTCCGTTTAGTTCTACATTACCGGCAGGAAAACTTACATTAGAAGCGGCTAAAGCATTATGGATGTCATCAATTGAGAGGTTATATATTGAAAGTTTTTGAGGATCGATGGTGATTTGAATTTCTCTATCGATATCACCTGCGATAACAACTTCCTTTACACCATAACTGAGTTCCAACTCCTTCTGAAGTTTTTTAGCTTTTTCCTGTAATGTAAGGATGTCCTCCTTGGTGGTTAATGCGTAGATGAGTACAGGACTTTGACCCGTCTTCATATCATAGACTTCAGGTGTGTTTGCATCACTTGGCAACTGGGCGCTGATACCCGAAAGCTTTTCTTTAGCTTCACGTACCTTTTCATCCACATCTTCACCGGTATCAAATTCTAAAAATATGATAGAGTTACCTATACCCGAACTTGAGGTTATGGTCTTAACCCCTTCAATCTCTTCTAATCTTTTCTCAATGGGTTCTGTAACAAGTGTCTCGACTTCTTCAGGAGAAGCGCCAATATACATCGTTTGTACATAGGCAAAAGGTATCGTAACCTTAGGCTGTGCTTCTCGCTGTAATGACATGTAGTTGCCTGATCCCCAGATTACCAGTGCAATAATAATTAAAAAGGTTATTCGAAAACGTTTGATAAATATGCCAGCCCATTTTCCAAGGGGATTCTTCTTTAAGGATAATTCCGGTATTGCTTTTTTATCTATATTCACGCTTGGTCCCCTCCTACTCTACAATTGTTACTTTTTCTTGGTCACTAACATATTCTTTACCCGATACAATCAACAGATCTCCGTCTCTTAGACCTTCAATGATTTCTACTTCTTTACCGTTATCAAGGCCAAGTTTAACAGGTCGAACATAGGTCGTATCATCTTTTACAACGTACGCATACCAAGTGTCTTCTATAAGTTCCAGATGACTACGGTTTACAACGATGACATCATTTGCTTGGTTCTTAACGACACGCACCTCAGCAAACATACCCGGTTTTATTTGATGCTTTCCATTACTGACTTCTACTTTTACAGGGTAAGTAAAGTCCATGTCATTAGGTATTGGACTTATTTCAGTAATCTTTCCGGTATATTCTTCTCCTGAAATAGACTGAATCGTGACATAAACCTTATCGCCTATCGATAGCCCATTAATCAAATCATCCGTGACATTTATAGGAATTAGAATCGTATCCATATCAATAACGCTATAAGCCGGAAAACTCGAATTATATATTTCTCCTATCTCAATGTTTTTAGTAGCTATGATCCCACTTATAGGACTGGTCACATTCAAATCGGATAAGGTTTCTTTTGCGTTATTATATTGGACAGCCAATGCATCTCTAGAAGCGATGGCCTGCTGCAATCCGTTTTTAGCCAGTGCTGTATTTTCAGTTAGTTGCTTTCCTGTCAATAAATTATAGCTCTGTAAAACTGTGTCATAGGCATTTTTAGCTTGAAGGTAGGCTTGTTCCATGCCGTCATACTCACTCTTTGAAACTGCGCCGGATGCGTATAAAGCTTTGGTATTCTCAAAGTTGATTTTCGCATTATCATAGGTAAGTTTGGCACTGTTTAGAGAAGATTTTACTTGGTTAAGTTGACTTTCTTGCTGACTCCCCGAAGTAATGTTCACGTTTAATTTTGCTGAGCTAACAGCTGCTTCTGCGGAATTCACCTGACTTGCTAAGGATTCAACGGTGTGTCTCATATCGGTTTCGTCAAAGGCAAATAAGACATCACCTTGTGAAACACTTTCGCCTACGTTAAAATACGTAGCGTTAATCTCACCGGGGAATTTGCCCATGATATCAACTTCCTTAACCGGTTTAACTTGTCCGGTAAAAATAGACTCATCCCTCATATTACCAGCTACTACCGTTGATACTTTTACAGGCGTATAGGTTTCACCTTCAGCACCTACTGCTTCCGCTTCGCCTTGACAGCCCGTAATAACTAATATGGATATAAGTAATACTGTTAATACTAAACTATACTTTTTCATACTTTGGTTGTTCCTCCTCAAATGGTCTATATGAATACATTTATAGAATTAATCTTTGGCTAAGGCGTCAAAACGATATCATAAAACTTAGTTTTTTCCTTTAACCCTCTTTTATTCAACAATTATATCACTCCTTATATGATAGAAAAATTAGACAATTATTAGATATTGATTAAAGCTGAAATTCTGCTATTTTCTTCTCGAAGAAAAAAACGCCTTTCCTAACAGAAAAGCGCTTCTTGTGGGGTTCATGAAACTTGAGACCTATAGAACTTCTATTTTAACTTTGTACCACTGATTATATCTTTCCCTTTTTTAAGTTGATCTTCATATGCCTTTTTCATCATCGTTATAATTTCTCTATTATCAATTTTCTTTCCTTCATATAGACGAATAGCAATCTTGTTCATAACTTCAATATAAGCATAGCCGAGTGCAGCTGTTAGAATGGCTGCTGTTGTCCCACTAATTACGCCTCCAACCGCAGTTCCAACACCCGGTATAAACTTAACAACATTTGCAACTATGGTTCTACCAAGTGCAGTAGCACCACCGACGCCTCCAATTGCAGTAACGATAGAGGTGATCAGTGTTTTTTCAACATTAATACCAAATATAACCGTCAAATGTGCAATCATAGCAATCTGACTTGGCACCAAGATGGCCGCATCCGCAAAAGGGATGGGGGTAAATCCAGTAACAAAATTCGTCGATACATAAGGTAATACAGCTAATCTTGCAGCTACTACTTTCTTCTCAAGATTAACTTTTTGAGCATTTATAAAGGCTTTTTTAGCTGCTTCATCTAAACAATTATAGGTTACATCCACAAGTTGTGTAAGGCCAAATGGTGGTATTATGATATCTTCACTGATGACGATTTCTTCCGCCAGTGTGGGTACAACGTTAACGACCGGAAGATTCAGATTTCTTATATAGCTTTCAAATTCCTTGTACTGTAGGCCCATGCATTGGGTCATGACAATAAGGACCGGTAGCTTTTTAGAAAACTCATGAATCCACTCCACTTCAAAATCTTCAATTCTATTCGAACTTGAATTAATACAGTACCATGCCACGTGAATATAATCTTTTTCATTCTGACTCAATAATGTTCGATCTATTTGCCCAACGATTTCCTTTTTTATTTCTTCTTGTACTTCTGAACTTAGTTCAAGTCCTTTTGTATCATAAATAGTGAGTGGAACGCCCTTTTTCGTGATCTTGCTGATATGTTGCGTCACCGGTTTACCAATTCCGGTTTCAACCAGCTTTTCTCTAAAAACATTATTAATGAGCGTGCTTTTTCCAACCCCGGTCTTGCCAATAATCATTATATTTGCAGTAGACATAGACTCAACTTCCTCATTGTATTTTTTCATAAACATGTCAAACCAATTTTCACTCATGTTATTCATTCCCTCTATCAATTCTAGATTGTAGTTTTCTACTTAATGCATCGCCAAACTTAAAAGCGGCAACTAAAATTATAATGGATACGAGCAATTGATTCAAAAAATTAGATTCATTATTATTCTTTTTCATAAAACCCTCCAATAAACAAACTTAATTACAATTATGATAGCACACATAAAATAAAAAGACCATGATATATAGGTCATGATATGGCACAATCAAGCTTAGAAGTAAACAAATCAAATTCTAGGAATAGCACCCTATAAGATTTTCTTAGGATGATCCTTTCTCTGAAGATATTTTATAACTATTTGGAACTTTTTTTCGACAAAAGTTTATCCAAATAGATGGATTTAAACTGTTTACGCGCCAACATTTGTTTTAGAGGTGGTAATTTAAGTATAACGCCAAGTACCGCCGCCATCGCTCGATGATTGGCGAATGCTTGGTTGTCAAATATGAGATTCTGGAGGGTTCCTTTTTCGATTGCTTGTAGTACAAATCGATGCGTGCTATTGACTGGTGTAATGACCCGAGCCGCTCTTTTCACAAGTTCAATGGCGTTAATAGGACAACTTCTCACACATACACCACATCCCAGGCATACTTCCTTGTCTATTACAGCTACCCTCTTACCCTCATTGTCATTTGACATAGATATTGCTAATACAGGACATACCTTTTCACATTTGCCACATCCTATGCATGCTTTAGAAATCTTAGGTATATAATTGGTCGTCGCTACCGGCTGCATTGGACTGAATTTTCTAGCGGCTTGCAAAGCTTCACAACAGCAACCACAACAATTACATATGAATGCTGGGGACTCACGAACATTTTCGCCAATTTGCACCAGATTAGATGCATAAGAACGTTCCAAAACATCGATCGCCTCTTTTTTATCAATCAATCTTGCATGCTGCCCATGTTCTGCCAAAGAACGAGCAACATTCCCAAATGTCAGACAAACATCCAAGGGAGCGTTTATTTCACATGGGTGGTCAGCGTGTAACATCTTATGTCTGCAATAGCAAGTTCCAACACCTATATGTGTTGCTTCCTCAATGATATGGCTTGCTCTTTCATAATCCAAAATATGGATTGTTTTCTCATAAATCAAACTTGGCTCCTGTACAAAGACGCGTCCAAGATGCGTCTCTGTTGCGAAGAATAAATCTTTAATAAAATCTTCTTCTACATTCATATATTGATAATACAATTCGCTTAAAAACTTCTGATTAATATCACCTCTTGTACGCATCAAAGCAAATTCAATAAAACCTGCCATTGGCGGTGGCATTATAAATTGACGCGCTCCTTCATAATAGGAATCTACGAGTAATGCCTTCTCGCAAAGATGCTCTAGAAATTTTTCTGCTTTCCCTTCACTAATACGCCATATTTTTGCTGCTTTTTTTGCAGTAAATGGACGAATCGGCAACTTTGCGACCCATTTGGCTTCCGTTTCCGAGTATAGAATTTGTAAGATTTTATATAGGCTATCCGATGGATGGGCGCCTTGTGTAAACCAATTGATTCTTTCTTCTAAACTCTTATATGCATCTTTACTTGTTATATGCCCCATAGATTCCACCCCCTGATACTTTAATTGGTTTTATTCCTCTTTTTTTCTTATAGCTTTAAATCCTGATATGATGTCATTGAGTTCTTCTGTGATGCTGTTTTGTCTTTCTCTTCTAAATAAAAAGTTCAATTCTTCAAGTCGGCTGTCAATGTTTTTCTCTGCAGATTGCATAGAATCCAAGCGACTTGCATTTTCAGACGCCAGTGAATAGCAGAATGCCCTATATAAGGTAATGAAGAAATATTGTTTTATTAAATCCGATATAATTTCTTGTTTTTCCATAAAAAATGTAGGCAAACTTCTCGAATCCCATTTCATTGTATTCTTTACCAGTTCAAAGAAATCAATTGGGAAAAGCAGTTCAGTCTCTTCAGTAAATGTAGAATTATCGGATGGTTTATTATAATAAAGCATTATTTTCTCGATAGGAATCTCATCCCTTATTTCATCAATCTGTACTAATAATTCATTTACCCTCGTTGATATGTTGTCGGTTGATTGAGGCTGCATAAAAGTATTAAAAATGTTAAAATCATCTTTAAGTCTTTGAAATATCTGCTGACCTATGACAATAACTTTGTCCTCCTCATTTTGAGATATTTTTTCTAATGCGAAGGATGTGATTCTTTCATTAAATCTACCTGCCAGACCATGGTCAGATCCGAACACAATATAAATTGAATTGCCCTTATCTACCTTATCTAAGGCTAACACGTCTTCTTCTTCCGACAACACAACATATAAAGACATATCAAGAACATTCCTATAGGCCATGGATGCTTTTGCTGCACTTTGAAATTGATTGATGTTGCTTGAAGCATGGGCTTTCATCGTGTTTACAATGGTCCTAAGATCTTCTGCTGAGTCTATACTTTTTTTTATACCTTCTAATCCACTCATCCGATGTCCATCTCCCGTTTAAGTGTGTCTTTTATTTTCTCTATAAAATCTTCTTTTACATCGTCATTAAGTTTTTCTTGTTTTAATATATGTTCTCGAAAGCCATCATCATCATGTACCTGTTTTCTAATATGCTCTTCTGCTTCATCTATTCTATCCAGTTCAATATGATCTAACAGCCCCGTCGTTACGGCTAATAATACGCCTATTTGCTCTGTAACCTCCATCGGTGAATGTTGTGGCTGATTTAAAACTTGTCTTATTCGACGACCTCTTTCAAGGGTTTGCTTGGTTGATTGGTCCAATCGTGTACCAAAACTGGCAAAAGACTCTAATTCTTCAAATTGAGAATATGTGAGTTTCAAAGCCCCAGTTATATTTCTATAAGAAGGAAGCTGGGTCTTGCCGCCGATTCTGGATACAGATACACCTATTTCGACTGCAGGAAGATTTCCTTTCTGATAGAGCTTAGGGGAAAGATATATTTGTCCGTCCGTAATTGAAATAAGGTTTGTCGGAATATAGGCGGATAAATTCTCGGCCTGAGTCTCAATTATTGGCAATGCAGTCATACTACCTCCACCAAATTCATCTGTTAAATGGGTTGATCTTTCAAGTAGTCTGGAATGAATATAAAAGATATCCCCTGGGTAAGCTTCTCGTCCGGGCGGTCTTTCAAGTAAAAGAGATAGTTCTCTGTATGACCTTGCATGTCTGGTTAAATCATCATAAACAATGAGCACATCTTTGCCTTTTTCCATAAAATATTCACCTAAAGACGTAGCTGCATATGGGGCAATATAAGCAACGCCTGGTGGATCTTCTGACCCTGCAATCATAACGATTGTGTTTTTCATTGCATCGTTTGATTTGAGCGTGTCAATAATCTTTGATACGGATGTAATTTGCTGGCCGATGGCACAGTATATACATATAACATCCGTGTCCTTTTGATTAATTATTGTATCAATTGCAATCGTCGTCTTACCTATTTGTCTGTCTCCAAGTATCAGCTCTCTTTGCCCTTTACCGATAGGTACGATAGAGTCTATGACTTTTAAACCGGTTTGTAATGGTTCGGACACAGCGGCTCTTTTCATTATGGAGGGTGATTCTCTTTCCACAGGAAGAAATTTTTTCGCAGTTACAGAACCCAGCTCATCTATGGTTTTACCCAGTGGGTTAATGACCCTTCCCAAAAAATCTTCTGAGACCGGTATATCTGCTACTTTATATGTTCTTTTCACCTTTTGCCCTGATTTAATATCATTATAATCCCCAAGAAGTATGACGCCAATCGTATCTGGGTCTAGATTATAGGCCAAACCCATCGTGCCGTTTGGAAACGCAATCAATTCTTCATTCTTGATTTTATTAAGTCCCTTTACTTTTGCAATCCCACTGTCAATGGATATTATTGTTCCGGTTTCTTCGATATTATTTTGATTTAAATCCTTTTTCAAGGCTTCACTTATGGATTCCTCTAAAAATGTGAATTGATTTTCTAACATTTTGAGCACCTCTATATCAATTTGTGTCTAGGTTTTTAATGATATCTTTCTCTATTTCATCTAAATAATTCTTAATATTTGTATGTAAGGTATATGTCTCAAGATTCAACTCATAGCCTAAAATCAAGCTAGCGTCCGTTTCATACTTGATCTCTTTTAATTCTTTTATTTGATTTTTTAAAACATCTTCAACCTTCTTTTTTTCCTCCTGGGATAGATCTCTATAAGCGTGTATCTCAACCGATTTTTCATTACCAATATCTTGATTCGGTGTGTTGTGGTTCAAGGCTTTTAAATTAAGAACAAACGTGTCAAAGATTTCTTTTTCTAGTTCTTTTGTAGATATGGTATCGAAAATATGAGAAGCTATTTTAACCGCACTATTTCCTAGTTTTATTCTTAGATTTTTTTCAAAGCTTTCTTTTTCATCTTCAATTTCTTTCAAATAGACTTTTCGCTTGTTTTCAGCTTCTTTTTTATAATCTTCTATAAGACTCTCTTTTTTTTCTTGGGCTTGTTGCCTTGCATCCTCCAAAATATCGCGTTTCTCTTTTTGTATGTCTTCAATTTTTTCATCATATTCCTCTATTAACTTATTGGCTTCTTTCATTTTTTCATCGGCTTCAATCTGTGCTTTGCTGATTCTTTCCTGCCTTTTACGCATAGCCTCTAACACCGGCTTATAGAGAAGCTTCTGAAGAATGAATAGAATGATAAAAAAGTTAATAATTTGAGCTATTATTTCAAACCAACTTATACTCATAATATTATCCTATGACCATATTCCAAAATGGATTTGCAAATAATAAAATCATGGAGACAACAAAACAATAGATGGCCGTGGATTCAATCATTGCAAGTCCTACAAAAAGAGTTCTAGAGATGGTATTTGCTTCATCCGGTTGTTGCGCTATTGATTTTAATGCTTGAGAGACCGCATTTCCCTCACCCATGGCCGGTGCTATAGAGCCCACTGCTATAGTGAATCCGGCCATTATAATTGAAACCATTCCTATTATACCTATATTATCCATACACGTTCCTCCTTAAACTACGTTTTCTGTTTTTTATTTTCAGTTGCCGATGCAATATAAACAATTGCAAGTATTGCGAATATATATGCTTGTATTACACCCGTCAATAATCCAAGTGCCTGAATAACTACCGGGAAAAAAAGTGGAATTACCCCCAGTAAAATAGCAACGATAATACTTGTACTCATCACATTTCCATAAAGACGTATTGCTAGTGACAAGGTTCTTGAAAGTTCACTTATAATATTAAAGGGTAACATTATAAATGTAGGTTTTATATATTCTTTTAGGTAACCGCCAATGCCTCTGTCTGTTATACCATATACAGGTACAGATACAAATACACAGAGTGCTAAAGCGATACTCGTATTTAATGAGCCCGTCGGCGAGATATATCCCGGGATGATCGAAAGCACATTGGACATAAATATGAAAATAAACAAAGTGCCAATAAAGGGAAGGTATTTACCAGGTTCTTGTTGACTTATTTGTTTAATTTGGCTATTGATCGTTTCTACCAATGCTTCTAATATATTTTGACCTTTTGAGATTTTACCTTCGGACTTTAAGTTTCTTGTTACCAAATAAGACCCTATTGCCAATATAAACATTGTAAGCCATGTAAAAACCAAAGTTGCAGTAATTCTTACAAATCCCCACTGAAAATATACAATTTCGCTTGGATCGATATTCATTTAATCACCTCATTTTGTAGATTTTTCATTCGGTTTATTGATTATAAAAATCATGACAAATTTCACTAAAATAATGCCCACTAATGCAAACAGTACACCTAGATACCCTTTTTTCGAAATATAGTAAAGCCCTCCCAGTAATAGTGCTATTCTGATTATAAAGCTAGAAATAAAGAGAACACTTGGATTTTTGACTTGATTTATTTTTTTTACTGTTAAGTAAAGCCCTCCAAAGAATATTATGCCCAAAATAATGCCAATAAATAATTCAATCATCAAACTTCCTCCTATTCATCTTCACTTTTTTCTTTGATCCAATGCCAAGCATTAAATGAACCTAAAATGATGCCTGCGAATAAAAAGGTAAGCGTCCACGAAAAACTTTGGGTGAATCTATTATCTAAAAAAACCCCAATCGCTATGCCCATAACTGTAGGTATTGCAATTGACCATCCTACAATCCCAAAAAAACCGAGACCAAACATAATCTTGTCGCCTTCTTCTTGAGACTTGATTTTTTTTGCTGAATCCTTTTTGATTTTTTCTAGAAGCTCTTCTTCACTTGATTGCTTTTTTTTCTCCAAAAAACCACTTCCTCTATATTTCGATTTCTGTAAACTTCTTAATCGTTTCCATTTCCAATCTTATAAGTACTTCTTTAGCTTTTTTTTCTTTTTCATTTAATACTTTGAGTGTATCTTCGACTGTTTTACTAAGTTCTCCTAATGATTCTCCGGCAATTGCCTGCATGGTGGACAAATAAACCGTATCGCCTTGTTTGACAACCACACCTTGATTGATCGCATAATAGAGGTCTTTATCTACTGTTATCTTCAAAATACCGGCTTTTAATGTCCAAGTTCCATCTACATGTTTCGGGAAAATCTGAAAATCACCACCTGAGCCTGGAGCTGTTATTTTATTGACTTCCTGATCTAAAATTGTTTTATAGGGAAGGATAAATTTAAGTCTCATTTTTCTCTTCTCGCTTCCTTTTCTTCTCGACAGCTTCTTCAATATTGCCGATCATATAGAGGTCATTTTCTTCATAGTCTCTGAATTCATCCTTTAGAATCCGCTCACATCCTTCTAAAGCGTCTTCAAGTTCTACCAATCTTCCTTCGGCTCCGGTTATTTCTGCTGTCGTGAAAAAAGGCTGCGTTAGAAATCTTTCTAATTTTCTTGCACGGTTTACGACATTTCTGTCATCAACAGAAAGCTCCTCAATGCCTAGCATGGCAATAATATCTTTAAGTTCTTCATACGTAGCAAGGGTCTTTTTTATTTCACGTGAAAGGGCATAATGTCTTTTCCCGACAATTGCCCCATTTAACATCTTTGAAGAAGACTTTAAGGGATCAATTGCAGGATATAGGCCCTGACTTGCTCTTTTCCTAGACAGTACAACAGATGCTGACAGGTGAGAGAATGTATGTGTCGCACTTGGGTCCGTAAAGTCATCTGCCGGTACATATACCGCTTGAATAGAAGTAATCGCTCCTGACTTCGTACTTGAAATGCGTTCTTCTAATTCCGCTAATTCACTGGATAGTGTAGGCTGATATCCGACTCGGGAAGGCATCTTGCCCATGAGACCTGAAACTTCAGAGCCTGCCTGTATGAATCTAAATATATTGTCAATGAGCAGAAGCACATCTTTTTTTTGAACATCTCTGAAATGTTCTGCCATCGTAAGACCTGCATGACCCACTCTGAATCTGGCTCCTGGCGGTTCATTCATCTGAGCAAAGATCAGAACTGCATTTTCCAAAACTTTAGCCTCTTTTACTTCTCTATACAACTCTTCCGCTTCTCTGGATCGTTCGCCTATGCCACAAAAAATGCTGTACCCCTTTGTCTTTTTCGCTGTATTATTTATAAGTTCCGTTATAAGTACCGTTTTCCCTACTCCGGCTCCTCCAAACAAACCGGCTTTTTCACCTCGTGCCAATGGCGTCAGGACGTCTATCGCTTTAATGCCGGTGATAAAGATTTCATTCGTTGTACTTCTTTCTGAGAAAGGCACGGGTTTCTGATGAATAGATACGCGCTTTGCATCCGGTATTTCTTCACCATTTAGCGTGTTCCCAAATACATCGAACATTTTCCCTAGAATTGCATCTCCTACCGGAACTTTTATTGGTCCTCTTGTATCCATCACCCTATCACCTCTTGATATTCCGCCTGTAGCGGTTAGGGCAATTGAGCTGATGGTTGTATCATTTTTATATGCTGCAACCTCTAGTATTACCTGATTGTTTTCACCTGTAATAAGCTTATTATTAATACTCGGTAATTCTTGATCAAATACAACGTCAATGATGCTCCCTCTAATGCTTTTTATGTAGCCTTGATTTTTATCCATGGCATACTCCTTAATATAATAAAAAAGACCCTTCTGGATTCAAGCTCCCTTTTAATGAAAGAGAATAGAGCCCTCGGAGTCAAGTTATATTATATGTTTTATTGTTTGTTTAGAGCCTATCACTCATTTTCAATATCTTCTATTAGTTTTTTCATTTCTTCTATTTCTCTACGTTGTGCTTTAATTATTTCGTTAGCAAGTTCTTGTACACGAGGGTCCTCAAAATTAGCACGTTCACTGGTTAGGATGGCAATAGAATGATGAGGAATCATGGCTCTCATATATGACGTATCCTCAATTGTGCTTTGACTACGAACCAAATAGAGTGAAAGACTAAATACGATGATACTTGCCACTAAAATACCTATGTTTAATCGTCGATCTTTTAGCATATGCAGCATAAAGCCTAACATAACGACAGCCATGGATGCTCCCATTAATATGGACATATAAAGTCTCATCTCACTAAAGAATACATGATTGAAACTATAGGTATTCAAATACGTAAACATATACATAACCACAGTGGACGTTAAGATCATACCAGCAAACTTTTTATAATTGTTCATAATAAACCTCCTTAAACCTATACCCATATTCACATCCACCTAAGTTCAAGTGTCTGTATATCAGGACTATAGAAAATATTAACTAGAAATTACTGTTTCCGGATAATACAAGCTCCAGGAAAACATCCACAATTTTAGGATCAAAATGTGTGCCTGAACATCTCTTTAATTCCTCAATTGCCTCCTTCTTGGTCCGCTTTTTATCAAACTCACTCTTAGACGTCATTGCAGCATAAGCTTCAGCAACGGCAATAATTCTTGCTTCAACTTGTATGGCTTCGCCCTTAATGCCATCGGGGTACCCACTGCCGTCCCATTTTTCATGATGGTGAATGACAAATTTTGCGATCTCTGAAAATTCATTTGTTGAGCTTAGTAACCGCCAACCAATCTCCGGATGCTTTTCAATATCTACTCTTTCCGTGCTTGTTAAGCTTCCCGTCTTATTCAATATTTCTTCATCAACACCGATTTTTCCAATATCATGCATAAGTCCGACGACTTTCATCTGATTAATCGTATTTTGGTCTAAGTCCATTTTTTCTGCAATGGCTTGGCAGATATGACTTACTCTGTTGGAATGTTTCTCTTCGTGTTTGCTTTTCTCAAATAAGGTATTCATAATGAGTTCTATCGTCTTACTCCTTATGCTGGTGCGTTCAAAAAGTTTGTGCTTGTACATATGATTTTCTGCACTTATGACAATCTCTGAAATAGATTGATTTTCCATTTCCTTTGTGTCATATCCATAAGAAATGGATAATTCTATATTTGAAACGATTTCTTTAGAAGTCAACGCTTTAATATGGTTTGCAATGTTTATTGTATCATGCCTTGAAGTCTTTGGTAACACAAGTACAAATTCATCCCCTCCAATCCGAGCTAAAAAGTCATCCTGTCGACACGCTTTTTTTATGGTTTCTGCAGCCTTATTCAGGAGCACATCGCCCATATCATGCCCAAATGAGTCGTTGACCAGCTTTAATCCATTGACGTCAAACATAATAATGGAAAACGGCAGATTCTCTTTTGTGTCTAACGCCTTTAACTTTTCTTCAAAGTACCTTCTGTTATATAGGCCGGTAAGATGATCATGGGTGCTTAAATAGAGTAGTTTATCTTCGCTGCTTTTTCGCCTTGTAATGTCCTGGGCCGCTCCCCAGAGAGTGACGATTTGACCATCCGCATCTTTTTGTGCCTCGCCTCGAACCCAAATCCATCCGCTCACACCATCACTATGTATGCTTTCAAGCTCCAACTCGTAAGGAACACCCCTTGTTTTTGTATGTTCAATCGCTTCAGATAATTTCTCCCAGCTTTCGGGAGTGAGTAACTTATGGTGGTCCGTAAAAAGAGGCGGTGGCGTTGCTGGATCAAGCCCAAACATTTTATAAAGCTCTTCTGACCAAACAACTTCATCCGTTTGTAAGTTCATCCTCCATGTTCCCAAATGAGCAATACGCTGTGATTCCAATAAATCATCCATATTTAATTTGAGTTCCTCTTCAACCCTCTTGCGTTTGGTTATATCATTAAAAATCGCTGCGACTTGTCTAGGATTTGGAGAATATGCTGCGACTTCAAAGTACTTTCCCAGTTCACTGGAATATTGTTCAAAAGACAAGGGTTCTCTCGTCATTGCAACATGCTCGTACTTTTCTAACCAAGCCTTTTCTATTTTGGGCATAACGGTCATCAATTGCTTTCCAATTATTGCTTGGCGCCTCAGACCCGTCAATTTTTCATAGGCTTCATTTGAGTCAATAAAGCTATAATCCGTTACATTTCCCATATTATCTTGCAGAGCTTCTAGTACAATCAGTCCCTGTGTCATCTGAGTAATCAATAGTCTGTGTTTTTCTTCACTCTCTTTCAGATTTTTCTCTGCAGTCTTCCTAGTTGAAATATCACTTACAACCATTCGACAAATGAGTTGTCCATCTTCTTTTACAAAGGTTGATTTCATACGCCCCCAAAAAACCGATTGATCATCCTTCAACATTCTAAGTTCACATTCATGGGGTAGCATGGTTTCAAATAACTTCTTCCGGTAGCTATAATATACATCTTGATCTTCTTTTAAAATATACTTAGCTATGCGTTTTTTTGCAAGACTATACTTTGATTCTCCAAGCATCACGGCTGCTGTCAGATTCGACTCAATAATAAGACCTTTTTCCGAAAGAATCAAGTAACCTTCAGGTGCAAGATCGTAAATATCAAAATATCTGGCTTTTATTTGTTCCAGTTCCGATTGTGTTTTTCTAAGTTCATCATTTTGCATTTCAAGTTCAATTTGATACACTTTTAGTTCATGAACAATTGAATTGATCTCTTCAAGTGACAATCTCTCCAATTCTTCATTGTTGTATCTGTCTTTTTTTTGAATTAAACCTTCCGCAATCGAGCGCAAATTATTTTCGCTATTCTTCCCATTCTCCTTTTTCATGATGTGCCTTCCTTTTCATCTAACTCTGATTTCTTAAAGTTATGAATCACTCTGATGTTACATTGAATGATTTCTATCTGGTCGATTTCATAGGCATTACTTATAAACTCAACCGCTATCTTTTCACCGTCAGCAGTTTCAAGGGGTAAATCCTTGTAGCGCATATATTTCTCTTTTTTCAAATCTAAAAAATTTTCCTTGTTGGCAACGACATCTTTTATCAAACCAATATCCCAAATTTGTTTTTCCAAAAGTTTTTCTTCTGGGTAACCTAAACGCTTTATTAAGAATGGATTCACATCCTTGATTTTTCCGGTCACACCATCTAAAATCAAAATGCCTTCCTGAGCCGTTTCAAATAATGTCCGATAGCGCATTTCAGATACTGCTAGCTTATCTTTAGCCGTTTTGGCTTCCGTTATATCAACAAAGGTTAATACAACACCTTCTATCACATTTTCAATGGTTCGGTAGGGTTGTATAATCATTTCATACCAATTACCGCCTAATGACTGAACCTCTATGTTTTTGAGGATCAAGGTATCTAGAACGGCTTTTACATCCACCGTCAATTGATTATACTCTACTAAATTGGAAGCAATATGAGATACCGGTCGACCAATATCGCTTTTAATGAGATTAATGATTTTATTAGCCGTTGGTGTAAACCTTAAAATGTTTTGTTGGTGATCCAGGAAAATCGTCGCAATATTCGTGCCTGATAACAGATTATTCATATCGTTGCTGACTTGGGATAAGTCATGCACTTTAACTTGTAGTTCAGAATTCACCGTTGTAAGCTCTTCGTTGATGGATTGCAGCTCTTCTTTGGAAGTTTCAAGTTCTTCATTGGTCGACTGGAGTTCTTCATTTACCGATTGCATTTCTTCAACAGATGATTTGAGTTCTTCGTTTGATGTTTCAAGCTCTTCGTTTGCCGCCTGTAAATATTCATCTTTAAGACGTAATTCAGTCTTTAGTTCTTCTATATAGGCATCGGATTCAACCCTTGGATGCGCCTCATTAACTTCTACTTTTCTGTTTATTACCTGCGCCTTTACTTCTTCAAGCAATACAATATATAAGGATCGTTTTTTTGTAGAAATCGTGCCTATTCTAACTGGCTTTACCGTAAGATTCACCTTTGTGAAATGTCCGTTTGTTCTAACATTGATTTCTTGTATGCGTACGGTTTCATTCTTTTCTATACAGTTTTTTAAAGCGTTTTTTAATTCTCGGCTTAAACCTTCCCTGGCCATCTTCAGTACATTACTCGCACCGACTTCGCCTTGACTTGGCTCCAAAAACATGCCTGTTCTACCATGAATATATAAAGTATCACCGTTTTCATTTACCAGAATACCGGAAACTGGGTTTTCCTTAAGAATGGCTTGTTCTGTGATTTCTCTAAGCGTAGGCTTTGGTCTGTAATCTGTTTTAACACCCACTAAGTTACCTACTGCCTCTTTATTAACAGGCGGCTCTAGGATTTGACTCGGTATACTTCTTTGTATCCCTTGTGCATTTTCTTTACGTCGATAGAATTTTAATTTACGGTCTACAACCTCAAACAACACTTCAAATTTACCGACAGTTTCTGAAGTACCTAAAAATAATATGCCGCTTGGTCTTAGAGCATAATGAAATAAGGGTATTAGTTTTTTCTGTAGTTCACTGCTTAGATAAATCATGAGATTTCTACATGAAATCAAGTCAAGTCTTGAAAAAGGTGGGTCTTTAATAACACTCTGCTCGGAAAAAATGATCATTTCTCGGATGGACTTACTAATACGATAGGAAGAATTGCCAGGTTCAAGAATAAAAAAACTTTCAATCCTCTCTGAACTTAAATCTTCAACACTGCTACTTGGATAGACACCTGCCCTCGCTATGGCAATGGCCTGTCGATCAATGTCCGTCGCAAAAACTTGTACCTTATACCTCATTTTAAGTTCTTCTAGATGCTCACGAAGCAAGATGGCAATAGAATAAGCTTCTTGACCTGTAGAGCATCCCGCACACCAGATTCTTACCGTTGAGTTTTCAGCTTTGCCCTCAAAAAGCTTCGGAATAATCTCCTTTTCTAACTTCTCAAAGGCATCTTTATCCCTAAAAAAACTTGTAACACCAATCATCATATCATTTAGTAGGATCTCCATCTCTGCCGGTGTTTGTTGCAAGAATTTGATATAGTCCGCCATATTCTCTATTTGATTGACGGCCAATCGTCTTTCAATACGTCTGTTAATCATACTTGGCTTATACTTCGAGAAATCATGTCCCCTTTGATTTCGAATCAGTAGGAAAATTTTCTTAAGCAAATTTTCGTTATTCATTTCATGTGTATCCACTGGGTGATCAGCAATCCAACTGGCATGGGATACATAAGATACGAGGTTCTTTACCATCTCGCTTGGCGCTAATTGATAATCCACCAAGCCTGTTGCAATTGCACTTGATGGCATACCATCATATTCCGCACTCTCTGTGCTCTGTGCTAAGGCAATACCGCCTTCATCTTTAATCGCTCTAAGTCCTAAAGTTCCGTCGCTTCCTGTGCCCGATAAGACAATACAAACAGCTCTTTCTTTCTGGTCGTCTGCCAATGAGCGAAAGAAGTAATCGATGGGCATATTTTGTCCTCTTGGAGACGTGAATTCAAAAAGTTGAAGGCTGCCATTTATTAAAGCCATATTTTTATTCGGTGGTATGATATAAATACAATTAGGCTTTATAGTCATGCCGTCTTCCACTTCGAAAACCGGCAAATTCGTATAGCGTCCAATTATTTCCGTTAAAATACTTTTATAATCTGGTGCTAAATGTTGTATCAAAACGAAAGTCATATTAGGTTCTACATCTTTAGGCATTCCCGTAAAAAATGCTTCAAATGCAGCTAACCCACCTGCAGATGCGCCTATTCCCACGATCGGAAATTTCTGTTCTTCTTTTTCATTCGTACCCATGAGGACCTCCTATTGTTTGAGCTTTATTATATCTTTTAGTTGAAGAAGCTCATCTTCTAATTATATCCTTCTTATTCAGAATAATCAAATTCTTCTTATTTCTATACAATTAATAGATTTATACTTCTTTTGTGTTTCATATAACGTTAAGATATAAGAAAAGCCACCAGATGCCTTACACACACGGCGGCTTCTAATCACTTAATAATTATTAGTTCAATTGCATTACTTCCATTAGTACAAATTATTTATATATCAAAGACTTCGAAAGATCTGAAAATTAAAAAGCCACCAATCAGGAGTACTACTCCTTAATTGGTGGTAGTGGCGCATTGTTTTTTTTATTAGACGAATGGATTTTAGATGAAAATGACAACTCAAATTAGTCATTCACCCACAATCCATGCTTGCTACAGCCAAAGAACAGTTTTCCTCCACGGTGTCTTGGGAAGCGCACCTCTTGGCCTTGTTCCGGATATAATCTCACAAATAAGATACGGTCAACGCTTACAAGTGCTACAAAATTCAGGTAATGTTCCTTAGACATCTCATGTGGGAAAGTTATGTAGTAATCATTTTCAACATTTTCAACTTTAAGATAATGCTCTTGGTTACTTGGTTTAGGAATAAGTGCTACTAATTTTCTACCACAGCAGGATATTTCTGCCTCCCCTGTAGTCGTTAATATATTGTTACAGGTTGGACAATTATAAAATTTGATTCTTTTCATATTACCTCCGTCTGCACTGTTAGATTCCAAGTCGCCCATCAGTATTTTTTCAATATTCACACCTAAGGCATTAGAAAGTTCATGAAGCAAGGAAACATCAGGACACCCCATTCCTCGCTCCCATTTTGAAATGGTTCTATCGCTGATATTCATTTTATCAGCAAGTTGCTTCTGTGTTAGTCCCTTCTCTTTTCTTAATCCAAAAATCAGTTTTCCGACTTTATCACAATCCAATTTGTTCACCTCCTACTCAATGAGTATAATCACATACGGACTTTATCACAACCAACGCTCCGTTGAGTTATTGGCTATCCTACCAGTTTTTTTAACATCTTTACAAATTCTTTTTTCTCGTTTTCTGAATCCAAACGATCTAGCAACGTCTCCATGATGTTTAGTTCTAGTACATAATGTTCATTAATTGTCTGCTTACCCTCATTTGTCAATTTTATTGAATAAGACCTTAGATCTTCCTTACAGATAACTCTTTCAATCCATCCGCTCTTTTCCATTCTCTTAATTGCACTACTCAAAGTACTTGAGTTAAGAGAAAGCTTCGTGCCAATATCTTTCAATATCATTGTTTCGTTTTCTTTTAATAACCTGAGTATATTTACATCTATTATTGATGCACTTTTTAACTTCTCAGTACACACAGTAATATCGCCACTTATCATAATCTTGTGCCATAACTTTACCAGCTGCTCCGAATTCTTATTTATGCTACTCATAGTATTCACCTTCTAAAAAAATATACTTGCTACATATTTAGCTGCATTTTCTTGATTATAACCTTCTAATGGGTGGCTCTCAATCGAAATATTAACAGTGTTACTGGTTTCACGTGCACATAAATAGAAATGTGACATAAAAATTCCAGCATCAATTCTACTATTACCTACCAGAAAAAAATCTGCTCTTTTCTCTTTAATAATAACTCTTACTGGTTGCCCATTATTTGCAGACGGTGCTAATGTAGACATTTTTACTATCTCAAGAATCCCTTCGTCCAAGTTTTCTTCAGTGTAATTCATCCATATTTCCTTAATATCTTTCCTCTTTGTGCTTCCGGCAATTTTTCTAAAATTATTATTTAAAAATCCTTCATCCTGAGCAATGCCAAATGCTATAACTACGCCAATCCGTTCATTTTTCTTAATACTACATTTTAAATTCAATACCTTTCTATCATAAGTACCCAACCAGCAAGTTCCATATCCAGCAAATGTAAGCTTCAACACTTCCGGTTCCAAAGCGAATCCTAGTTCTTGCATACCTAGGTCATCTTCGCATATTCCGATTATACAATATGGCGCGTTAACCTTACCAACCCCCCATAAAAAACCTAATTTTACATCCTCTGTATCATCTTTAGTCATTAATACTTCAAATCTCACCCTAGAATTACCGAATTTTGGTATGTATTTCTCCAAATTTTTCTGTATTTCTATTAGAATATTGCTTTCAACAAGTGTTTCTTTATACCTTCTCACCGATTTTCTCTTTAACATACTTTCTTTTATATCCATTGTTTCTCCCTTCGTATATTACGTTGTTCGTACTATACGATATATAACATACTTTGACCTAATTGTCAAGTATTCTGAAACGTCAATAATGTGCCACTAATCCTCATAGATTATGAAGCAACCTTATCAACTCTCCTCCATTATTTCTACTTCTTCCGTCTCAAAGAGTTTCTTTGCTGCATTTAGATTAACGAGAAACCTGATGTGCATAATGATACTTACGGCCATCAGAACAAAGAGATATAGACCGCTACCCTCTTTTGGCATATTCAGTGAAAAACTCATGACCAATAAACACAATCCCTGTATCACCGCATACCGCTTGAGCTCAGACCCAAACTGATGGGACAAGGTTGTTTCTTCAAGCATGGTCATATGTGCCGTCATGCCTTGGTAGATATAAAGCACCAGTAACAGTTCACTCAGCCATCCAAAAATCATCACAGCATAGTTGAAAAAATCACCCATCTGTATCCATCCAAGCATCCCTGTAACAACATCCAGTATAGAAACACATATCATACTTACTGACAAAAATCTAGCAATACAAAAAACCCAAAAATCTGTTTTGGCATATAGATATCCAAGTCCAACAAACACTAAATAGTACCCAAGGACATCCGGTAATAGATCAAATCTGCCAATATTTATATCGATCAGGACCAGTAAGAACCCACCAAAAATATTTTTATACCCGTTATTCATGTTCAGTCCTCCATAACTCAACGAAAGATTCAACAGCGGTTTCATTCATGCCGGTACCATAAAAAGGATAGTAAATCCAAGTATCATAAGATTGACCGTCTTTTTCATAGACCATGTCCAAGGATATCATATTAAAACGCCATTCACTTGAGGCATCCTTATCCTTTGCTGTATAAGCCACCTCAAACCCTCTTTTTACCTCTATGGGCTCTGTTAGGTTCATCAATTGATCATAAGTATAAGTTCTATCAAAGTCAACAATGAGGCTCATATCCAAATCATCCCTATGGGGCTCAAAAGATGATAAATCCAGTGATGTGATGCTAATTGGCGTCTCTGTCTCAAAATCAGCAGTGAAATGATCCTTGCTCCCGCCACCGCCTTTTCTTAATCTATGATTCTCCCAATTATCTTCCGTTCTTATTGTAATCCGCCCAAGAGATACCGGCATGATGGTGCCATCGTCAAAGATAGCTGTACCCCTACCAAAAGTAAGGCTACCCTTCTCTTCCATTCGACTTATGTCTTCATCCGTCAAATAAAGATTGATATACCCTTGTTTCAAAGTATAATATCGCCCTATCTCGTCATTGTACGGGTTGTTATTCGTATCGCTGGTATACATGAAGCCACCAAAACCACCGTTTTGACTGACAGCCTGTTTTACCTTTAGACCATAAAAACTTATGGATTGAAGTCTTCTTGTATCACTGTTATTCGTGATATAAGATATAGTAAGTGTTTCATCCAACATCCCATTATAATAGATCTCATCATTGATTTCTGTAAATAAGGGCGCCTCAATAACCTGATAAGATGCATAGATAACATTACTTATAGCTGATAGCGTGACCAGCACTGCAATGATCATGCTATATCGTTTTAGTTTTTTATCTGACATACTCTCTCTCCTTTATCCTTTATAGAGCGCCATCTGGATGACACCCCTTCCTACATATGTTGAAGGAAGTGTTTCTAACTATAATAACAATTGGAGCCTTGGTTTTGTGACACTTTGTGTCCAAGTTTTTATCCAGATAATTTCCTTTTGTATATATTTCATTATACTTGGTTAAGATCTTAATTATTTAGTTGTATTGAATACCCTTCTGCAAAAGCACTTTCATTAAAAAAGTAAACCTGAAAATAGTCATCATTAATAATCTGTCTTTCTACGAGTGGCTTTCCCTCTTGATCAGTACTTATTTTTTCAAGCATCATATATTTTGTTTTATTACTTACTTCAATGCTACTTGGTACATCATGAGCGTAGATTTTCTCTGCGATGACCTGATTGTCAAGATCATCCATCTGCTTCAAAACATAATATTCCACTTCATCCATACCTTCGACATTAATCTTGACTTTAAAGCTTTCAGTGGATTCACTGTTACCTACCAAAACCGTGCGATTCTCTGTTAAGAACATCGACATACTTCCTCCACCACCATTTTCACCCCCCATGGATACGCCTGAACCTGAAGTGAAATAGATCTCGCCTTCATACGTCATATATACCGGATTCAAAACAGCCATTATCACCGGCGCATTTTTAGCAAAAATTGTACCTTCTATTTCATTTCCTTCATCATTAACACTGATATGTACCAAGGACACCTGGTTACTGCTACCGACTCTGCTATAGATGACACCATCTTTTTCATAACTCGTATCTATAAATAAGACCCCTTCATAGCCTTCAAAAACTACATCTTCAGGATTATTTTCGTCTATTGTTCCATATACTCTTCCTTTATACTTAGAATCCATAACGACTTCTCCACCCTGCATCAATTTGTTACTATTTTCAGAAACATAGGACTCAAAATCGAATAGATCAATATAATCTTCAGTTACAAAAACCCCAACGAGCTTATCCTCTTCCCTTGTATTACCTGCTTCTGCTACCGCTAATTGACATCCGGACAATATCACTGATATCATGGATATCATCACTAGACTGCCCATTATTTTCTTATGCATCCTCATCATCCTCCTCCATTCTGCCGTCAAATTTCAATATATCCCCTAATTCACAATCCAAATAAAAACAGATTTTATTCATTGTATTAAACCTTATGCCTTTTGCCTTGCCACTACGTAATATAGATAAGTTTGCCTCTGTAATGTTAATCAAAGAGCACAGTTCTTTTGATGTCATATTTTTTTCCTTCAATATTTCTGTTAAGTGCACCCTAATTGCCATATCTGCCTCCTACACAAACAAATCCATTTCTTCTTTGATTTTTGAGCTGTGTGCAAAATACTTTGCAAGCAACATGGTCATGATGACAATTAAAATAGATGTAAGTGGTATATCAATATGATAATTACTGTGAATCAGCTTAGTACCTGCTATCAATTGCAGTAAATTTATAAAAATAGATGCAATCACCGTTACGATAATGGCTTGTCGACATTTATTTACGAGTTGAACGGCCTTATCCACAACGCTTTGGCTATATCTTTCAATCTTCAATGCCTGCACCAAGTCATAACCTGCTAAAATAATGCTTACTTGATAAAATAACGGAATCATTTTAATGATAGATCTTAATAAAATAAAATAATGTGTAAGTGAAAAATCAATACCGGCCATAGTATTAGCCGCTTCAACCGCTTTCATTTCCCCCATAATATCAAATGGCAATGCAAAGGTTAATGCAAGTACTGAAATAACTGCGAATATAATAAGCATAGCTTCAAGGTCAATGAGTAATCTATCTGTCTTCCCTGATTGAATTCTTCGAAGCAGACGCATAATTATATACCCTATTAACACAATGTAGACAACGCTTGAAACGCCTATTTTCCAAGAACCTTTTAGAGTGGAAGGTGCTAAGATACCTTCTGCAAAACCAGGGTTAATCATATAATACATACCAAAAAATAATAAAACACTTAGCAATAAAAGCAGTAAGTCCTCACTTTTTTGGATGCCTTTTCTTATTCTTGTACTTAGTAAAATGAGTGGCGCCAAACAAAACAACACATAAGCCATCCAAGCAATAATATTGCCAAAGGGGCTATTTAATGACAGTATTCTAAGAAAATAACCCACTTGTACAAGTGGGAAAGAAATGATACTGTCGTAACCAATCGCTTGATCTTTCATCAGAAAAAAAGCCATGATACAAATAAATCCTTCTCCTATTAAGACACTAACCAATCTTTTCTTTTCCATATCCATCTCCCTTTATTATTGTTTTACAATAATCACAAGATTATTATACCACCTAAATTATTGTTTATCAATAATTCCATTAAAAAAAACCAATACTTTAGAATCTATAAAGTATTGACCTTTTTCTTTGATTTTCTATAATATGGCTTTAATCTCTATTGACCCATATAACTATCTTACCACTAACATGACCTTTTTCCAGTTCGGATAGTCCTTTAGGGATATCTTCGAAGGGGATTTCTTTTTCTATCACAGGTCGAATTTCGTTTTTATCTACAAGGTTACCAATATAAGACAGATCTTTGCCATTTGCTCTTGCAAGAAGACCCTTAAATTTTTTGCCATTTTTACGGGATATCAATACTCCAAAAGCCGTAACAAAGATAATTTGTTTCATAGATTTGCCACCAATCATAATCAAACGGCCTTGAGGTTTTAATAACTTACTATAGGTTTCTATTTTATTATAGCCGTTAACAGCTATGATTAAATCATATTTATATTCAATATGATCAAGAGGTATTTTTGTGTAAACCACCACTTCATCAGCACCAAGATCTTTGGCTTGTTTTTCATTTTTTCCACTAATGACTGCTGTAACGTTTCCACCAAAATATTTTGCAATTTGAAGAACATAGCTCCCAACGCCGCCAGAGGCACCAACCACCAGTACGTCTTCACCAACTTTTAATTGTCCTATATTTCTAACACCTTGGAGTGCTGTTACAGCTGTTAATGGTAAAGCAGCCGCTTCTATATGAGTTAAGCTTTCTGGTTTTCTAGCCAGTAATGATGATTTTACACAGATATAATCTGAAAAGGCACCAAATCCCGCATCAGCAACATCTCCCATGACGGCATCACCAACTTTAAAGTCTGTAATTCCCTGACCAAGTTCAACAATCCGACCTGAAAATTCACAACCTTTAATTTTGTTTTTAGGCCTGATCAGTCCAGTCATCATTCTCATTACAAAAGGCTTTCCTTTCAGAAGTCTCCAGTCTGGTGCGTTTAAAGCCGTAGCTTTTACTTGAATTAAAACTTCGTCATTTTTAGGCGTTGGCATCTCTACTTCTATGACTTTTAAAACTTCTGCTGAACCATATTGCTCCTGAACAATTGCTTTCATTCTAAACCTCCTTCTATGGTTATTATAGAAAATACGTATCATTCAAACTCTAATTTTAGATTACATTAAATATAAAAAAAATCAAGAGGGTGATGGGACTTAATGTACCTATGATGATGGCTACAAGTATCTGTCCTCTGACAAAACCACCAAGAACAACAACAATTTTTTTCTGTAATGGAAATACCCTTTTTTCCCCCATATCAGGAAGGGTCGCCAAAAGACTGTTTAATTCTGTGACCATCATAGGGAAGAAAGTATACCAGAAGACAGATGAGGATAAACAATGCAATTAATAGCATCTGTTCTAAAACACCACGATTTAAAGTGGATTCTATGATTTGACTCGGCCCATTCTCTTCCATCCGTTATCATGCTCCTATTCTGTTTTAATCTATCAGTATTATTGTAGCATACAGTATGTACCCACAGCCATGGCATGAATGGCGTAATGCGTATGGTTCATATTACTATTAATCTACATTGACCGATTCGGTCGACCATGATATACTTAGCATATAAACCGATTCGGTCGAAGCGATTGCGAGGTGATGTAAATGGAGAATTTTTTATCTCTAACTGATGATAAGCAAAAAACTATAAGGAATGCAGCACTGAAATTATTCGGTGGATATGGATACAAAATGGCTTCTATTAAAGATATTGCTGACGAAGCCGGTATTTCAAAATCCATGATATTCCACTATTTCGGTACAAAAAAAGATCTTTACCTCTATCTTGTCGACTACTGTTCAAAGATTCTAAAAGGTCCCTTAATGCATTACGATGATCTCCCAACAGATTACTTCGAGAGAATAAAGGTGGCAACAAAAAAGCAGATGGCGTTGTTAAAGGAGGAGCCCTTCTTTATGGTCTTTCTACCTACAATGCTTTCAGAAAAGGACCCTGATGTTGCAAAAGAGCTTCAGATCTATAGGGAGTATGCCGCTTCTTTTCAAAAAGACTATGCCTTTAAGGGAGTTGATCTTTCAAAATTCAAGGATGATGTTGATCCGATAATTGTGTTAAGGATGATGGTGTGGATGGCTGAAGGCTTTTCCAAAAAAATTTCTCAGGATAATGAGGATTCTTACCAGAGATATGTGGATGAATTTACAGAGACTGTTGAACTGCTTCGGAAAAATCTGTATAAGGAGGTGTATTTATGAAGGAAACAATAATTGAAATCAAGAATCTGAAGAAATATTATGGCAAGCAAAGAGGTATCGAGGATGTAAGCTTTTCTGTACTGGAAGGAGATATATTCGGCTTTATCGGTCCAAACGGAGCGGGCAAGTCCACAACTATCAGGACGCTCCTCGCACTCCTTAAGCCCACATCAGGAAGTGCAACAATTTTCGGCAAGGATTGTGTTGAGCATGCCTCCGACATTGCTGGAGATATCGGGTATCTTTCCGGAGAATCTTGCTATTACGAGAATATGAAGGTGAAGGAATTCCTAAGTTATTGTGCCGAGTTATATGGAAAAAAGAACAGCTCAAGATTCGAGGAGCTTGCCAAAAGACTTCAGCTTGACCTGAACCGTAAAATCGAGGACCTCTCCATGGGTAACAAAAAAAAGGTTGGAATTGTGTCAGCACTTCTTCACTCCCCTAAACTTCTTATTCTGGATGAACCAACTAGCGGTCTGGATCCATTGATACAGCAAATCTTCTTTGATATCCTGAGAGAGGAAAATCAAAAAGGGACAACCATACTTTTCTCCTCTCATGTTCTAAGCGAAGTCCAAAAGCTCTGTGACAAGGTTGTAATTATCAAAGAAGGTGAAATTATTGATACCCAGAGTATAATCGAACTAAGAAGGAACGGCTACAAAAAAGTGTCCCTTATCACAGAAAACCCTGTGGACAAGGGAGAACTGGATTTTGATGGCATTGCCGACATCAATATAACAGATACCTCAGCTTCTTTTATCTATGTGGGTCCAATAACAAACCTTCTTAATAAAATTACCACTTTCCAAGTCAGAGATGTGTTCATTGAAGAGCCTACACTGGAGGAAATCTTCCTCCACTACTACCATTAGGAGGTTAAGTCTATGGTTGTTTTTAAATATGAATTAAGGCAAATGAAAAATATTATGATTGTATGGAGTGTAGTAATTGCTACCTTAGCATTTGTATTGATCCCTGTATTCACAGATATCGGAAAAAGTGTTGGTGACAATCCCCAGGAGCTCGGTCAGATGATTTCAGAAAATCAGTTTCTTCAAGCTGTGGGTATGAGTGCACAATTTCTTTCTGAACCCATTGGAATGTTCGGCTTTGTGAATGCTTGGTTTTTTACACTTGCAACTTCAGTTTTATCCTTGCATGTGGGTTTATTAGTAAATACCAAAGATTTTACAGGCAAATCTGCTGATTTTATTTACACCAAGCCCTTTAATCGGGGCAAGATATTCCTGTCAAAGCTTCTTGCAGCTTCAGTAACCGTGTTTACAGTTGGGGTTGTATATTTTATTGCTTCTTATGCGACCCTTAGAATAAATCTGCCAGAGGGATTTGATATGTGGATGTTTTTACTTCTTACATTTTCTCTTATTATGCTTCAGGCCATATACCTTGCCCTAGGGATTTTTGTGGGCGTTATATGGCCAAGAAACAGAAGACCTCTGCTGTTGTCAGTGACAGTTGTTTTTATTACTGTTGTGATAGGAACTTTTGCCGCAACCATAAATCTTGACTGGCTGTTGTTCCTTGCTCCTCCCAAATTCTTCGGTGGATCCGTAATAGCAAGTTTAGGTGGGTACGATATGAGATTTGTATACTGGCTATTTTTCCTTGTAATAGCTTTTATTTCTTCGGGATATTTCATTTTCAGAAAAAAAGATCTTATAACCGTATAAAAGGAGATGGATAAATTGAAATCAATAATTTTAAAAGAGCTTAAACTTCAAAGAAAGCTTCTTATAATTTGGTCCTTAATTCTTTACCTTACAGCTGTCTTTGGCGGAATTGAGTTTAAGGGTCTTCATAACCAGATGGATATGTTAGAACGCACTGTTGCAGATTTCCCAATAATCGTAAAGGTCCTCTTTGGCATTAATGCATTCCCAATAAGTACACCTCTTGGAGGTTATGCCAGCATGTTCTACTGGTACCAGCTGGTGTTATTTGCTTTGGCAGTCTACATCGGATTCTATATTATTTCAAGGGATGAAAAAGAAAATTATGCTGATTTTATTTACACTAAGCCTTATAACCGGAAGATAATATTTCTCTCTAAGGGTGTCGTGGTGCTTATAATCAATGTCGTCCTAGCTATAATAACGGCTGTAGGAACAATTATATTCCTAGTTCCGTTCCTAACCGATGGACAGAGCTTATTGCCACATATCGTCACATCAACAATTGGCATTTTTCTTACACAAATGATTTTCTCGGCTGTTGGAATGCTCTTTGGCTCCATAACCAAACATTATAATAAAGGAATGTTTGCCGGTTTTCTAGTTCTAATTGTCACCTACATTATTTCCTATACAATAGAGTATGCAGGTAATCTAAATCACCTTAACTTTTTATCACCTGTAAGATATTTTAATCTTGCTGATCTTGCAGTAAGAGGACTTAGTCCTATTTATCTTGCTCTTACAGTTGCTCTTATTACTCTGTTGATAGGCGCAGCAATTAAGGGACTTGATAAAAAGGATCTAATTTAACCCCAGTCCATACGCTTTGTTTCCATAACTCTTTAATTTGGTATTGATGGAAATCTTATAACTAGATTTAAATTCTATATTCGATCCTAAAAGATTAATTCCTGTTTTTTGATTCTAAAAGTACAGGCGCTATGTTTAGTACAATAGATATAATCGTCAGAACCCATAACGCCATTTCCATAGTAGGCACAACATCTAATAAAGCTGAAATATCTTCCACTTTTACCCATGTGGATACAAGGCTATATTCTGCACAAAGTGTTAATGCTGTAAATGACAATCCTATAGCCATAGCAAGTTTATAGTCTTTACCTGTTTTATACATATATAAGTTTGTACCAGTTGCTAGTATCGCAATAATTCCTAATATTATCCACATAATTAAACCTCCATTAATTGCGCTAATGATATAGTCAAATAAAATCGTGTTTCTGTTGCAAAAAGCTTTGCTCGTACTCACAATACCTCGACCGATATAATGAACTTTCATCTTATTATATCACAACACTATGTAGTATATATTTGTCAAAATATTCAACAGTATTTTATTACATCAAAATATCTACACATCAAAAAGAAGCTCACAAACTTAAGAGCTTCTTTCTCTAACCATTATATAATATTTATTTCTTAGTCCATTTTGATTCAGGTTTAATCATATATAATGGCTTTGCCTTGTTTTCGTAACTTTTCTAAAGCTAGAAGCATATTATTTATTTCTTCATCGGAATGTCTATCCCATGACCCTAATTCAGCAATTATTTTCAAAGGAGACTTTGACCGATATGAGCGTGTAGGGTTACCGGGATATCTTTTGTCCGTTAAGTTTGGATCATTTTCAAAATCACCTACTGGTTCTACAATATAAATTCTTTCCTTAGATCTAGATGTTGCCAATTCAGCACCCCATTTAGCAGCTTCTAATGTTGCTGTAAAATAGATATAGTTGGATTTCTTGTCTTGGTAATTTGATAAATGTTGTGGTTCTAACAAATCTCCAATTTTAAATTCTGCTTTAGTACCATGAAAAAAAGGGCCGTTATCTAATATATCCAGCTTGTCATTCATATATTCACCTCATATATCGTTATATTTACTGCTTTCGTTCCGATAATGCCTTTTCTATATAAGCTTTTGCAATATACATTGCGCTTATGATAGGCGTATATCGTCTGTATTGAACAGTTCCTTCAGTGTACTTCATTTGAGCTTTCTCACTTTTACTTATTATCGAGAGCACCGGTGGCAATGTTTTTTCTAAATCCAACTGGGTAAATATCTCAACACTACCATCTTCCTCTATCAAAGCTTTTGAAATATTCAATGCCCTAATTCTGTTCTTCAGTAGAGAATGTTGGGATGTACCCTCTACAAACTTGGGTAATATCTTATCACACTTATTAATAGTAGAAGATATAAATTGTACCGTAGCTTCTCATTCCTTCTCCGAATAGTTTTCCATGTATCTCACCTCTTAATCTAGAATTTTTTCAGTGGCTTCAGGTGCAGCTTCTTGAATAATCTGCCTTAATTTTTGTAGTATATCCTGTACATCCTTTGGAAATTGTAGAAAATAAGATTCAAATGTTTCAAAATTATTGGGTTCTGTTTCTTCTTTTTTCACCCTTCATCCTCCTAGTCATTCATTTACCTTATAGGATTGCCTAACATAATAAGTAACCAACTATTTATATAGAAGTGTATTATCTTTCATTCGATAGTTATTGTCAACTAACCATCATTTACCATATCTTGTCATTTTTATAGCACTAAAGCCCTCCAAAGTCTAAGATTACCCTCGCTCGTATCATTACAAAAAGGGCCATCTAACTAGGAGCTCCTTAATTATAAATATACATATCATTAATCGTCTTTTTTCTTCACAGGAATCCATATTTCGCTTCGATACTTTGGATTTCCTGTGTCTGGGCTCTCGTTCCACAGAATTTCAGGTCCTTCGACTGCCTCATACCCTGAAGACGGAAACCACTCTGAATATATCCTTCCCCATACATTTTGAAGTGTTTCAGGGAAAGGTCCAATAGATTCAAAAATTGCCCAGGTGCTGGCTTTAATTTCCAATACCTCAAACTCTGCTGTTTCATTACTTGAAGTTGTTACACCAATGTAATGATCCAACTCACCCATTTCTTCCATTCTTTTTTCTGAGAAGTTAGTGGATGCACTTATAATCCCTGCTGGCTCTATATTTGAAAGTGCTTTTAATTCTTTTATAAGTTTAGGGGTTATTAGGTCAGTCATTTTTACAATTTCCGGATTGACACCTTCAAAAACCATTGGAACTCTCTTCTTTAATCCTGCTACCTTAAAAGGGTCTTTCTCAATAATACGATACTTCATTTCGCATCCTCCTTTAATTGATAATTGAAAGGTCATTCGGGGATAAGCTTTTAATTGCGTATTCTCATGCCTTGCTTCAGAAGGGAGAGTACCATGTATAGAATAAAAAGCACGTGAGAATGAATCTGCTGAATCATAACCATATTTGACAGCAACATCCATTACTCTCAAATGTGTATCTTTCAAATCAAGCGCAGCCAGTGTTAGTCTTCTTCTTCGAATATATTCTGATAAACCAATTCCTGATAAAAAAGAAAACATCCTTTTAAAATGATATTCAGAGCAATAAGCAATTTTTGATACTTCACTATAATCAATATCCTCTGCCAAGTGTTCTTCTATATATGCCAATGCTTTATTCATACTACTTAGCGAATCCATCAAACGACCTCCTTTCATCATTGATTTTATCATAGGATGTATTTACATATCCGACAATCTGTGCACAGTTTAGTCGTGTCTCTATCTTGATACAGTCTAATAAATGCCTCCACTCTATTCGCTCAACCCTTTTTTGATTCTGCAAATGCCCTAAACAACTAAAAATCTGGTACGGTATGATGATGCATATCCTATTATATATATCTCTTGTCTTTCATGTTAACCCACCCTTCACAGCTCATTCATATTATAATTATTATACCGCCGTCGGTTTATTAAATGATATATCTTTATTACTATTTCTATGGCAGAAAAAACAACTAGCAAAGCCTATGCCATAGATCCTGACAAACGCATGCTTGATATTATTAAGTCAAAATCAAAAGCAAAAGGACTTAATAAAGTTGAACCCCTTCAAGAAACTATTGAAAATATAAGTCTTCAAATCAAGTACGCGTTCAAGTGCTGCTTTATTGTTTTCTGGTGGGTTTGTCCAAAAATCTGGAGAGCCCGTCAAATCAGGAATGCCACTTCGATGCTGTACTATCATTTTCAAGGTTATTCTTTCTGCATTTTCAATTCTCCCCTTAAGTTCAGGAAAGAAATCTACGAGCGTTTTATCCAATGATAAGCCGCCTTAAAATCTACATCAAATATAATGGCAAATAAAATTCTTAGCATTGACTTAAATCAATGCACTCTCTTTTTTATAGTGTCATAATACAGCTATACCAACAATGAAAGGAGCACTATTAATGAAAACTTCTAATAATAACCCAATACGTTTCTGGAGCATAACCTCCGGGATTTCTTTACTAATCATGGCCATAGCGGCTGGTTATGCCTATGGCTTCTCATTCAACCAAATCTATGTAGAAAATAATGCTCTACAGACGATGACAAATATACAATCAAATAGCACCTTGTTTTATTCAGGTGCTATTGTTTGGTGTCTTATCCTTGCAACAGACATAATTGTCTCTTATGGATTTTACAGATTTTTAAAACCGATCCATAAGCCAATTGCTCTAATCTCGGGCTCTCTTCGGCTTACATACTCAGTCTTTTTGGCAATCGGTATCGCATTCCTATTTGCAAAAAACACTGAGATATTTCTGAAAATGTGGTCACTTGGTTTATTCGTTTTCGGTTTTCACTTGATAATAACCGGTATTGGAGTCTTAATAAGCACTGAAACCCATAATTTGTTAGGGTTTCTATTGATAATCGCTGGAATAGGCTATAGTCTAATCCATGGTCTTCAAAATTTTATACCTCAGGTATCAACTTTTGCCGCATATTTAGAAACTTTTCTTACTATACCTATGACGATCGGTGAACTCTCTTTCGGTATATGGCTATTCATTAAAGGCGGTCGAAAAATCAATCAACAACCTTCAATTGCCCCTGTCCCAGACGCCTCTTGATTCTACTCAGTGATTCTGGTGTTAGACCTAGATAACTGGCTAGTTGATACCCAGGAACCCTGGTGAACAATTCAGGCCTTTTACCCATCATGTGTTTAACTCTTTCTTCCGGAGTCATTCGTATGAAAGAGGCAAAAGTGTCCTGTAACTCACCCATACCGGTCTGCATCATTTTCAAAACGATGTTTTCAAATTCAGGATACTTCTTAAGCTCACTGTCCTGTTCATCTAACTCACCAACAATCATGATAGAATCTTCCAGACATGCGACAGAATAAGGTGATTCGAGATTTTCACCTTCAGTAAATATGGTAATACTTTGGTTTTCTGTAAAAAAATCCGATGTCACCTCTTTGCCCTCAAGATCCACTGAAAATTTTCTTGCACACCCTTCTAGAATGAAGAAGCACTGTTTGGGAACATCCCCTTGTTCAATTAAAACGGTACCTTTTCGAAACAACTGAACAGGAATATGGTCCACCATCTCACGAAGGACCTTCTCATCCAGTTCACTGTAGCTTTTTATAACATTAACAAGTTTGTCCAATATAGCGTTGCTAATTCTTTCTTCTTTCATCTGGCTACGCCTCCAATCTAGACCAGTCGACCGGAGGGATGGTTCGAGACCACTGGTTCTAATTCAATATCCAACAGAGTTGGCGCATGGTCTTGCCTATCGCCAGAGTCCAGTATCTCGGATTTAATAATTCTATCCGCTAACCGATTACTAACGAGCCAATAATCAATCCTCCAACCGGCGTTATTGATTTTGCTTGTTTTTACCCGTTGTGCCCACCAGGAGTATACACCTCTTACATCACCATGAACATATCTGAAAGTATCTGTAAAGCCCTTGCTCAGTAGATTTGTAAAACCTTCACGTTCTTCATCCGTGAAACCGGCTGACATATGATTGCTCTGTGGATTGGCTAGATCAATCTCATTATGGGCAACATTATAGTCTCCTGTTGCCAGAACCGGTTTTATTTTATCTAGCTTTTGAAGGTACTTGGCATATTTAACATCCCATACTTGTCTTTCTTTCAATCTTCTCAGCCCATCGCCTGCATTAGGGGTATAGACTTGAGTAAGATAAAATGCCCCAAAATCTAAGGTCATAATTCTTCCTTCAAAATCCATGGTATCTGGTGCCTCAATCTCAGGAAAATCAACTTCTGGGGTGTATTTGTCTTTATATAAAAACATTGTCCCTGCATAACCCTTTCTAGCTGGTTCCTTAGAACTTCGCCATTTATAAGTATATCCTTTAAATAAAATTTCTAAACATTCAATATGCTTCTTACTTAGCCCTTTTTCAGGTAATTTCGTTTCTTGCAAAGCAATAACATCTGGATTCTTCTCTAACATTGTAGCAATTACTTTTCTTGTAAGCACTGCCCTATTAGAATCGCTTGTTAAAGCGGCATTTAATGAATCAATATTCCATGAAATAAATCTCATAATTACTTGTATGATGTTTATAGAACTTAAAACATCATATTCCTTTCTTTTTAATATCGTGGTTATAATACAATCAGATACTGTGGACTTTTGATTTTTCCCTGTAGCTCGACTACTTAACTGGAGTGTATTGCCGCTATCTTTA
>JAGXFY010000054.1:0-45852 GCA_024636985.1 Clostridiales bacterium
CTTTTGCCCAATGACTTACAGGCACATCTGAAAAACTCAGATTATCGGATATGGTTTGACCAAGTACATTGGCCGTATACACATTAGCTACCGGATCTGATAAGATATCTCGCTCTGTCACCGCCATACTGGTCCATGAGGACTGCATCACATATATTAAGCATAATAAGATGATCCATCTTTTTCTATTCATAATTACCTCCGAATCGATTTTTGCACATAAGGTACATATCACATGGTTAAGCCTCACAACTAAGTTTCTCTAATTACATTTCATATTGAGTTACGTTGATGCGTTCGTAACTTTATATGATATGTAAAAGTTCAACTATATAGTTCTGACCCTTAACCATTATATCGGCAAATGACCTCATTTTGTCTATCTTTTATTCATGACTATTCTATTACAAAATCTTGTGTTTCAAGCTGTTGCGTGGGAATAAAAGAAAATGAGCTGACTCGAATAATTTCAGAGACAGCCTCTTAACTTTACATTTGATTGGTCACCTCAACTTGAAAGTTGGATGCTATGGCGCCAGTATGATTCACTTCTATATTATAAGCTACATTAAGCGTCACTTTATCAATTTCTCTATGAAACTGAATGTCCGTCGTCCTAAGGAAAATCTCAAAAACGCCAAAGGGTGTTTCATATGGGGTGAAATGTTCTTGGTTTTTCTCAAATATTAGTTGAGTGTTGGTCGCACCAAATCTAAGCACACTCACCTGTGCAGCATCTATCTTGATAGTTGTAGATGTAACCACATCTTCGTCAAGGGCCGTATCCTCATACTTTATGTATGTTTTCCCATTTTTTTCGAAATACTGTCCCGTTGTAATCATTTCAATGGCATCATCCTCGACCAAACTTCCTTGGATGCCTTTAACCTTTATAAGTACATTCTTATTCATTATGTCACCCACTAAATACAATCATCTATCGCAAGCTGAATCAAATGGTCAATCAACTCACTTCTTGTTATCCCCTCAGCCTCTATCAACATCGGATACATACTGATATCTGTAAAGCCTGGGAAAGTATTAATCTCATTAAAAACAACTTCACCGGTAAGGTCCTCAATGAAAAAATCCACCCTTGAAAGTCCACGTCCATCAACTGCTTTGAATATAGCGATGGCTGCTTCTCTAATTCGCTGTCTGGTTGCCTCCGGCATATCTGCAGATAGAATCGTTTTTGACTCAGGGTTATTGTATTTTGAATCAAAGTCATAAAAGTCATCTGCGGATAAGATTTCTCCAACATCGGATGCTTTGACCTCTAGGTTGCCAATAACCGCACATTCCACTTCTCTACCTACTATATTCTCTTCTATAAGAACTTTTCGATCATGTATGAAAGCATTCAACAACGCTTCATGTAAAGTAGCTCCATCCATAGCTTTGGACACACCAATAGATGACCCCGCATTCGATGGCTTAACAAATACCGGATACCCTAATTCATTGGCTACTTTTTCTTCAATAACTTCTCTGTTATAACTTTCTTTGTAAACACCTATATACTTAGCTTGGCGTATGGCAAGAGGTTCTACAACCAGCTTGGTATAGAATTTGTCCATAGACACTGCCGATGCTAATATACCACAACCTACAAAAGGAATCTTGGCAAGCTTTAGTAAGCCTTGAATTGAGCCGTCTTCTCCATATAAGCCATGTAATACCGGTATCACAACATCTACTTTGAAATATTCCAAACCTTTTTCTCTATGGATTAATAGAGACTTAAGTGTGGCATCCGGCAAAAGCATTGCTGGGACTTTACTTTTTTCCCATTTTCCCGATAGAATATCTTCCTTACCACCTTCAACCAAGAGCCATTTACCTTCTGTTGTTATACCAACCACTTTGACTTCATAGCAGTTTTCATCCATATACTGAAGAAATGTCAGCACCGACCTTTTTGATATATCATGTTCTGTCGATTGTCCTCCAAATATTACCACAACATTCTGCTTCATTTTATACCTCTATTAGCACTTAGCTATTTTCTATAATATTAAACCTATGAATATTTCTTACCTTCTACATTCTATATGCTTTTTTCCAATTATTCAAGTGCCGTAACCCATATATTTTTTTACGATTTCAATTCTAACATTGATTTCTAAGAGATACAAGATGATTTGATTCTGAATGCATTGATGACAATAGGAGTTAAATAAAGACAAAAAAAGTCAGACGATCCGTCTGACTTTTCCCCTTTTAATGCTATGCTTGATCCTACATGAGCTTTTCTTTTTTTATGGCTCAATGGTAACAGTTGCACTATCACCAAGATTGAAACTATCTTTTATCAACATGCCTTGAATCATAGTGGCGTCTGCTGTAAAAGAGCCTGATGAAATCACCCTAGCATAATAGAACATTGGTCTATAATTTTCTGTATCTTTATATACACCAAACTTCACGCTTTGATCTTCAATATCTCTATACCAGTAGTTATGATCTTCCAATCCGAAGTCCCAAGGATTCTTCATCGGAACCAGACCGGATGGTGCATAATCTGTGATTGTATAGCTTTGATCGATGGCATTTTCATCAATTTTCCAATCTATAATTACTTTGACGATATCACCGGTCTTAAAGTTCCATTTTTTCTCTCCGGTTTTATAATCTTCATAAGTTCTCGTAACCGATACCTGAGCATCCTTCTCTCGGTTAATAAGATCATAGCTGTCATAACTTGCTACTACAACTACGTCTGATGTCACATCCACGATTTCAAAGGCATCCATTCTACTAGATGGCAATGTTACAGAAGTACCCCTCCAATTATTAAAATCTACATCATAGTTCACACCATCATAACGATATGTTAATGTTGCTTCATTTTTATTGGCTGTTTCTAAACGAAGATCTATAAAATGAATGAGGTCCATATGGTTCAAATACGTTTTTGAATGTCTTGAAGTCACATAGTCAAACATCGCCTGAGCATCTTCATCATTTAACATGGCGAGTAGTGGAAGCACCATAGATGTATGTCGAATCCGACTTTCCTCATCACTTGCATAGATGAGTCTCGCCTGATTGTCAAAACGCTCCACATGCGGCTTAATAAATTCTCTGTATTGTTTTTCAGCCATAAAATCATCACCAAGACTACCATAAGCCAAAGCTGCAATGATATGATCTTCAAAACTCAGATTGCCAGATATTACATAATCATTTAACTCAAGTAGCATAGGCTCACCCAGTTGCGCTAATCCATAGATCATAAGTCCCTTTGAGCCCGTGTTTTTCTTAAACAGTCCATTATATAGATATGCTTTTATTTCTGCAATCTGCTGGTCATTTTCAAGATAATTGACCATTTTGACTGTTGTAGCAAGGTCTACTTCACTGTAAGGTAATAATGCTATGCCACCTTCGTCTAACATATAATCCGATAACTGAGCGTCTACCTCCGGTACTTCTATCTTAAATATTGAACTCAGTCTTTCTTGTACCACTGATGCTAAGTAGGCCTGGTCTACTCTTTTACCGTCTGAATAGTAAAGATTGTATAAAGTTGATAAGTATTGACCTGCTGAACGATCCGCAAAGGTTAGAGTTGTCATACCTTCTAGACCTGTTTCTAGTTTTAAATTCTTTGTTGCAGGATAGGTATCGGTAACAGCCATCTTCTGATAAGTCTTGACGACACGAATGTTTTCCACATAACTGTCTGTCAAACCGGATTCTGTCTTTGCTGTTATGCGTATCCTATAATCACCTGCTTCCAGTTTCCATAACGGGAGACTGATCTTTTCAAAGGCCTTTCCTTCACCTTCAAAAGTGTAATCCATGTCTTCACTCTCTATTTCATACTCTATTGTCTCATCTTCTTTTAAAGCATTGCCATAACCGGCAACATTTATATAGGGTTGGTCCCCAACAAGATACGTCTGATTGATGACCGGATTAATGAAGAAAGGTAAGGTTACTTTTAGTTCTTTTTTCTCTGAACCTGCATATAAAGTTTCTGATATGGCAGAAGTTGTAATACGCCATGCTGTTACGTTGTCCGGTAGCTTAAAACTGATTTTTCCATAACCTTGATCATTAAGCTTCAGATTCAAGAATAAAGCTGTATCTTTGAATTCAGAACGCACACTTAGATTGCCTGTATCTGAATCCAGAGCCAATGAAGTAGGTTGTTCTGCTGCAACTTCGGTTTTGGCCATATCCATGCTTTCTTCCATCATACCGTAGCCTCTTAATCCACCAAAGATAGGACCGTTTGGATATTGACTGTTATTATGTGAGCCTTGTTTTATATGAATACCACTTGAAACCATACCGTATAAACTTTCTAGTGCATCGATTTCCTGCTCATTCAGTGCAAACAACGCTTCATCTACAATACTTAAGTTAGCTATACCACCTGGTAGGTTACGAATGACACCATTTTCGTCTTTATAAGTTGCTTTAACCTCTATAGTTGCTTCTTCACCTGGCTTATAACTTGTTTGATCCGTTGTAACTTCCAAATCAACCTCAAAAGATGCTTTATCCACTTCCACATTCAAGCTTTCCGTTGTTACATAGGTTTCACCGGTAAAACTAATACCTGTGACTTCTACATTCGGCATAAACGCTTTTTTGAAGGTTGTATCCACATTAGGTTGATCTGTAATACTAAGTTCTTTTACACCATTCGTGCCAAACATGGTCAAATACTGATGACCAGCCAAATTACCGGCATTATCTTTGAGCAATAATTTCATGGTTTGGTCCAAATCATAGCTTTCTTGATCCGCCTCGATATATGCCCTATTGTCAGCTACATATTCAAAGATATCATGGTTATTAAAATAATGGGTTTGCTCTATTTTGCGTCCTTTTGTATCTTGTGTTTGTGTAACGAGACTATAGTGCACAAAATCTTCTTTCGGTAGTGTCAACTTCACTTCGGCAACGCCTTTACTGTTGGTTATAAATTCAACGGCTTGATAGTCTGTTGTTACTAAATTGTACTCATATTTTTTTACCGCTACCTTATGAATGAAATCATAGCTTTCTCCGACTTCTGTCTTCACCCACTCGTTTTTCTTGACTATACCTTTTATGACATGTCCTTGTACGGCTTGTCCTAAGAAATCATTTGAATCCTCTGCCGTACCATTATTTAAGCGTTCTAACGTAATATTATTTACACTGGCTTTAATTGTAGCATCTGTTTCTTTAAGGGTTGATTCAATACCTACGTGAATATCATTGGCAAAAATTCGGATATTCTGTGAATCATGGATTTCTCCGCTTTCCGGAAGGGTTGCAAATATGTTAATGCCTCCATAATGATCACCTTGATATTCTGCATCATAGACAGGTGTATATACAAATTGAGCATTGCCTTCTAGATCCGTTGTAACCTGTCCTTCTGTATGACCAATACCATAAACATTGTATTGGACATCAATGCCAGAAACCGGTGTACCTTCAAAAAAACTGGTGTTTACATTAATATTTAAAGATTCATCAACAAATATAGCTTCCTTATCTTTGATCATATCCATCTTATAATCCGGCTTGACGTACTTGTCCACTGTTATATGATGGGACGCCAATGTTTGATCATCCATCATGATGTTCATCTGGTAACTACCCGGTTCGAGATTCGGTAGTTCTAATGTACTCTTATAAAAGCCATTTTCAAGTTGTACTTCTCTTGTAACCAGTGGAATCTGTTCATCCATACCCGGCCAATAACTTTTGAAAAACCAATTTTGTTTGGTTACTTCGACACGAACTTTACTGGGGTAATCTCCTGTTTCTCTGTTCTGAAGAAAACCGAAAAAGGCTACTTGATCATCCGGTTGATAGAGACCACGATCCGTTTGAAAATGGGTCCAGTAATCCTGTTGATCAAATCTGTACCCTTTGTACTGATAATTCAGGCTTTCCATGTTGTTATAAGACATATAATAAAAAACCATGTCTTCTGTGGTATTGTCTTCAAATACTGCTAAACCTTCTTGATTGGCTATGGCTGTTGTTGATGTATCCATGATGGATACTTTCGCGCCTGAAGCCGGTTTTTTTGTTTCTAGATCATGCATCCAAAAATAACCTTGGGTATGATCTGCAAAATAATAATAGCTTAAATCCGTAATCTGCACGAATGTCTGGAATTGCATATCTTCCCATGATGATTGAACCACATAGAATCCGGGCTCTAACATCGTTGGTAGTCTAAGATTATCTTCATAACCATCCGGTGACTCCAGATTCTGTTCAAATTCCAATACTTTTTCAAGACTTGATGTTCCACTTTCCTCAGGTACTTGATTGAAATTGGACCATATCGGATAGTTACCATAGGCTTTTATTGCCTCTGAAAAGCTATCGATTGAATCATAAGCATAAACTTCTGAGGTGATTTTCATTTCTGCATTTTTATCATAAATAGAAAAATTAAATGGTATGAATAAGGACTCTTTCGACGAGAAATCGTTTAACAATCTTCTGTAATTAAAATAGCCTTTTGGTTCCTTGAAAAGTCCACTATCACTTGAAGCTGTCTCAAAAGAAAACTTATGATCTGTCGTCAGTGTTTCGTCAGAACCTTCAAGAGGTAAACCTGCTTTGACCGTAATTGTGTATAAGGTTTCCGGTTCAAGTTTCTTAGGTACAAATACCATGGTATTACCAAAGGATTCAAAATATCCGTTTACCATTGGGTCTATTGAAAAATACTGTGACAGGTCTTTTACTTTCCCATTAAAATATAATTCAATGCCACTGTCTGTTGGTACACCTGTTGCTTGATGTCTTGGCAAATTACCAACAACCGCAAAGAGACTCTTTGTCTGAAACACCCATGAAGTCTTCCCTATGGAAAACTTATATACTTGGTTCTCCTCTAAAGGCTTAGTAAAATCTAGCACCAGTTGTTCGTCCACTTCTTCAAGCTCAAACGCCACTTCCGGTTGTATGACCAACTGATCTTTGACTTCATCTAAGGTCATTTCCCTTCCTTCTTCGAATCCAATCAGAAAATCAGTTGCTACATCGATCCCTCTATCATCGAAGGATGTGGGGGATAGGGACACACCATCCCGAAAACTTTCTGCATAAACATAACTTGATTTGTTCCCTGTAAAATACTGATAGCCAAATATACCTGTAATCATAATAACAATCATTGTGAAACTAATGATGACTTTTTTATCCATTTCTATCTTCCTTCCCAACTTATAATTGATTAAAGCCCAACCTTCCACATAAAGTAAATAGAATCGTTAAGCTTTTAATGCCTTTATTTTTATGACGAATTCATTATAATTATGTTCCAAGATTTATGTTACAGAATGATTAAAACCGTCTCACCATAAAAATGGTTGAGACGGTCTTCTATCTTTGCCTAAACCGGCCTTTATTCTATTGTTTTTATGTCGATTTTTTCAATAATGACATCTTCTACTGGCTTCGTGTCAACGGCTTCAACTTTGGCAATGGCATCAACGACTTCCATGCCTGATTGTACCTGACCGAATACGGTATGCTTACCGTATAGCCACGGCGTTCCACCAACTTCTTTATATGCCTCAATCATTTCTTCCGGAAAACCACCTTGCTCCATACTAAGTGCCACTTCTTCTGTGGGGTTGGAAAGTTGTACAATGAAAAACTGACTGCCATTGGTACTAGGGCCTGAATTTGCCATACACAATGCCCCTCTATAGGGAAACAATAGTCCAAACTCATCTTCAAAAGGTTCACCCCATATGCTTTCGCCTCCAGTACCCGTACCTGTAGGGTCACCACCTTGAATCATAAAGTCATCCATAACCCTATGAAAAATCAACCCATCATAGTAGCCATTTTCTGCATGGGTTTTAAAATTTTCAACAGCTTTGGGGGCAACTTCAGGAAAAAGTAATATCTCAATCACACCATGATTAGTTGTCATCGTTGCAAGTATATCACCTTTTTCAGGTTTTTTCATTTGTTCAAAATTCATAAGTTCAACAGTCTCAGTATCCTCTACATTTTCACTGTTTGTATCCACCTGTTCATCACTTGTTGTTTTATCTTTTTGACAGGCTGCCAAAGTCAATATCATGGCCCCTACTAAGATGCCCATTATTAGTGTATGCTTTGCTCTCATAAAATTCGCCTTTCCTTAATGTTGTTATTATTTCTCTGATAAAAGGACCAATACACATGATTCTAATACTTCAATATCATGATTTTTGGCTTTTTGAATCAAGGCAGCACTTGCTGACCCAGGTTGTAATAGAATCTTCTTTATGCCTTTTTCTATAACATCATCAAGGATTCTAATCCCGATGGAAGGGTTAACAACAAAATCCACTACATCAATCGCTCCTTCATACTCTGTTAATTTTTGATAAGATTTTTCACCCAGTATCGTATCATAATTTCTTGATACCGGTATAACATTGTAACCTTCATCTAATAATCGCTGTGTGATCTTCCTTCCATAGCTTCTATTTTTTTCACTGGCACCTATGACTGCCCAATTCTTGTATTCTAACCATTCATGTTGACTCATTTTTATTCACTCTCTTTCATTATTCGGAAAATAATATTTCCATTTGATAATCATTATTATTTGTGTTATCCTTAAGTCAGAACTTAACATTAACACCTTAACCACATTAGTATATCACAAAGGAGATTATTATGTTACCTCAAGATCCATATATATTACTCAGTATGATTAATATGAAGTTACGCAACCAACACAAGTCCTTAGATGATTATTGTTTAAGTGAGAATCATCATAAAGATCAAATAACCGAGACTCTTGCCAAGGTCAACTATGCTTATGACCCACATATAAATCAATTCAAATAAATTCTAAATTGCTTTATTAATATGCCATCATCTGTTCTTACAACAATTTTTCATAGATTACCACATCTAAATGTCGGTCAAATTTTTTACCGACTTCTTTAAAATGCGCACATTTAAAATAACCTAGTCTTTCAAAAAGCTTTATACTACCTGTGTTTTCAGCACATATAACTCCAAGCAAAGCTCTAAAACTATGGTTTTTTGCAAAAGCCTCAATATATTTTAGTGATGTATACCCTATCCCTCGACCATGATAAGCTTCATCTATATAAACCGTTACCTCAGCTGTCTGATCATAAGCCTCTCTTGGCTTATATCTGTTCATGAGAACATAACCTATAAATATTCCCTCAAAGAGGATTTTATATGATGGGAAACGATCAAGACCTGAAAAAAGTATCTGTCCCATCTCATATTCTCCTAAAGGTGCAATCGAGAATGTGGATGTGGATGTTTTAATGTAGTGATTATAAAGTACTAAGGCGTCCTTTATATCAGTTTTTGTTATAGGTTCGAATATAATTGGCATCATTCCTGTTTACCCTCTAGCTACTTATTTTTATTTCTTTAACGACTTTAATGCCATTGTCCATCATACTTTTTAGAAACAAACCATGCATAAGATCTCCATGATGGAACCCCTCTATATCAAAAGTCTGAACCAGAGATTCACATACATAAACCTCTCCATCTAATTGATGCTCATTCAAATACGCTCTAAGAGTAACCGCATATTGATAAACGCAGATGTCCGTAACACATCCTACAATCAGATAACTGGATATACCCAGATCCATAGCAGCAGGATTATACGCTAGAATTCCGTTGGTGCTGTTCTTAAATATTGTAATGAGTCCTTTAGTTTCTAAAGCTGCAAGGGGATCCACCAATTCACTTTCCTCAGTGTTACCAACACAATGAGAGGGATATGCCGAAAACTCCTTAGCATCCTCCGGATGATGATCCGTATAGGCATATACCTTCATGCCTTTGGATAAAGCTTCATCACTAAGCTTCACAATCTCCGGTATCATTCGACCGACTCTAGGACTGTATAGGGCGCCTGCTTCAGCAAAACCCTTATTCATATCGATTACCGCCAAAATGGTTTTATCAGGGTCAAAATCGTCTAACTTTATCGTTTCTATATCCAACAGCTGTACTTTTATAGCTTCTATTGCTGATTCTATATTATCCATATGCTATAACCCACCTTTCTGACTGTCATTTTTTGGCGTGTACATATTACAGTATGCTCCTGCAGACTTATATACAACTAAACAAGGCATTTGCTTAGACTTGAATCCAAAGTACTTACAACCCTTCGGATTCTTCACATCCCATGTCACATAATAATACAAACATCCTATACAACTTTTCACTTCTTTTTGTTCTGACATGTTTTTCATCCCTTACACTTAGTAAAGCTAATTTCTAAGTTTAATTATTGGTTAAGGTGTCAAAACTATATATTTTATGTGAATTTAGTGAAACTTAGTTTTGACCCTTTAACCATTTTTAATTAAACATCGCTTGAATGGTTGGTAAATACTCACTTACATTGGCAACTACGAATTTTCCTACAATCTTATTTTCTTGATCACGTATCACCATCATATAGTTTTCTCTTGTTATCAAGTAAAGCCCGATACTGGCTCTTTTTTTACTTAACTCTGCAGTAAAACCTTTGGCAGAATCAAAATTAAATGCGAGTATCATGGACATTTGTCGATCCGGTTGAAAATAAAACTGATCTTTTTTGACGATTAGATTTCCAACTGAAAAATCATACCAACTATTATGACGCATGCAAGGCAAATAGTAACCTTTTTCTGTTTCTTCTGATAAGTCAAAAGCTTTTTTCATGAACTGGTCCAGTACCGTTCTGGCAACATAGAATATAATAACAGCTCCTAAAACGCCCTGAAAAAATGTATTTCCTAATTTTTCCTGTTGGATACTTTCTACTAGAGCACCCGTCACTATTAACTCTCGAATAGCTTTTGATAAAAAAACCGCCGACCATGTTACCAATAAGAGTAAAAATGGAAATTTGGAAAACATTCTTCTAGCCGACTTACTATATTCCTCGCGATTGATAATGGGTTTCATAATACCTCCTAATTTGTCCAGAGCTTATTTATGTCATGAACTCAGCATATTTTTAAAACCATCATATCACAGAGGGGTTCATTGCGCTAGAAGAAATTCACGGATTCTTTCCATTTTATAACGACTTATGTTAAACTAATAGGAGAAAAAAATAAACCACTCATGTTAACCTCTTGCAGTTAGTAAAGTGGTCTCATTAATTTAAAGGAGATTTTTCACTATGGAAACAATTATAAACAACATCAAAATTAACTTTCAGGGCGCCCTTGGTGATACCATCAATAAAGTCGTATTTGCGATTATCGTGCTTGTTATCGGTTGGATTGCTTTAGGATGGGTTCTGAAAATCTTAAAAAAAGTCCTTCAACACAGTAAAATAGATCCTACCCTGAAACCATTTATTATATCTCTATCCTCGATTTCATTAAAAGTCATCTTAATCGTAAGTGTAATTAACATGGCTGGTGAAGCCACTTCCTTGGTTGCTGTCCTTGGTGCTGCCAGTTTGGCTATCGGTCTTGCTTTTCAAGGGGCTTTATCCAATTTTGCTGGTGGCTTTTTGATACTGACGTTACGCCCCTTTAAAGTTGGTGATTTTGTTGAGACGCTCAGTCATAAAGGTACTGTAGAAGCCATCCATGTTTTTAACACTGTCTTAATTACCATTGACAACAAAGTCATCACCATTCCCAACGGCCAATTGTCCAATGCCAGTGTGATTAATTATACTGAAAAACCAACCCGTCGTGTAGATATTGCTTTTGGTGTCGGTTATGATGCTGATATTAAACTGGTTGCCCAAGTCCTTGAATCCGTTATAAGTAGCCACCCACTTATTCATGAAGATCCGGCTCCTTTTATTAAACTTGCCGAACATGGTGATAGTGCTTTGGTTTTCCAAACACGCTCATGGTGCAATACCACCGATATGTGGACGGTGCATTATGATCTGATGACTCAAGTCAAATTGGCATTCGATGAAAATAACATCAGCATTCCGTTTCCACAAATGGATGTGCATTTTGATAAAACACAAGACTGATTGTAAGACTTTTTCTGAGAAGAACACATTCATAAAAGACAAAAGGGTACTATCCGATATTATGGATAGTACCCTTTTGTTATGCTATCGTTTTTATCTGGTATTTTGATTCTACCAGTATTTTTTGAACCAACCGGTGAAAATATTGTAGACCGCTTTTTGATCACCTTCAATTTGATACCTTTCAATCAAGGCACGCATCTCTTCTGCAAAGGCAAAGTATTCCTTTTCATTTAAATAGATCTCTTCTTTATCAATATAACCATTTCTGGTTTCATCTTTTCTTTCATGGGCTTGTTTTAGATATTTTGCACCTTTCATGATGTCTTCTTTAAACTCATCTACAACACTAAGAATCATGTTGGTTGTTGAATCAAATAAAGCTTCATGATTATTTACATTCTGATAGGACACCTTGAATTGTTCGGTTGTCAACTTATAGTATTTGGCTGTAATGCCGTTAATAACTTCTGTATGATCGAGAACTAGGATATCGATGGATAATAGTTTTTTTACATGATAATGTACTTTTGCAGGTACTTCACCCATAATATCTGCCACCCCTTTAACCGTTAAAGGTTTTCTGGCTTTTATATATGCATTGATTATTTTCATTCTGTATGGGTCCGAAAAAATCTTAATCTCATCGTCTGTTTCTATCTGTCTTATGGCATTCATATTCAAACCTCTTCACTTTTATTATTATGTCTTGTCATCCTTATAAAGGATACCATAAAGTCACGCTTATGTCTATTTTATTAGTGTCTTTTTTATCGTTAAAATAGTTTGTTTATTAATTAACCTCAATGAAAAACCTTGAATTTTGTCACTTTATATTTTCAGACTGTTTTTTCCTTACAATCTGCTCATCTTTTTTTATCGTTAAAATTATATATCACCCTTATACCCTATTGTATATATACTTACAATTATTCCTTCAATAGTATCTTTTTCCTCTTGTAAAAACGACTAAATATGATAATAATTCATGTATAAATATGGCATTTTCACCAAATGTATATCTGAATATTATTGACTAATACAGTATCCTATGATATTCTAATATTGCAGTTGATCTATGTGCATCGTAGATATTTGATTTTATAAATTCTTGGTATCGTGGATGGGTTTTACGGACTAGAGAAGTATTAAACAATGTTTACAAAGATGTTCTATTGTTCAACACCAATATTTTCTAGGAGGATAACACATGCAAAACGGTACTGTAAAATGGTTTGATGCAAAAAAAGGCTTTGGTTTTATTTCTACTGATAGCGGTGAAGATGTTTTCTGTCATTTTTCTGCGATCCAATCTGATGGATTCAAAGTACTAGAAGAAGGCGATGCTGTTGCTTTCGAAATCACAACCGGTGCAAAAGGACCTCAAGCAGCAAACGTTACAAAAAACTAGTTACTCAATCTTTCAAAACATCATACAAAGGAGGAAAGTTCCTTACGCTTAGCGTATTAGACATTTCTCCGAGAAAATAAAGGACCGTCAATGACGGTCCTTTATTTGATGACTATAATTCTATTTTATCTATACGAATGGCAAGTTCTTCAAGTTGTTTCTCTTCAACGACGCCTGGTGCTGATGTCATTGGGCAAGATGCATCCTTCACTTTTGGAAAAGCAATAACATCTCTGATGCTATCTGATCCGGTCATAAGCATAGCAATTCGATCAAGCCCATAGGCTAATCCACCATGTGGTGGCACACCGTATCTAAAAGCATCTAATAGGAATCCGAAACGATCATAAGCATCTTCTTCCGAAAAACCAAGTGCCTCAAAAACACGTTCTTGAACTTCTCTTTGATGAATTCGAAGGGATCCTCCACCGATCTCATTACCATTCAAACAAATATCATAGGCTCTTGAACGCACTTTTGAAATATCCGTGGTCATCAGTTCCATATCTTCTTCTTTTGGCATAGTAAACATATGATGCATTGCTGTGTAGCGTTTTTGTTCCGGATTCCATTCTACCAAAGGAAAATCCGTTACCCATACAAAATCAAACACATCCTTCTTAAGCAAGTCTAAACGCTTGGCAATATCCAATCTTAAATTCCCAAGGGTATTGTAAACCACATCATTCTTATCCGCACAAAATAGCAGTAAATCTCCTGGTTGTCCTTCAAGTGCTGCAACCATGGCTTCAACTATTTCCTCCGATAAAAATTTAGTAATAGCAGACTTATATGTACCATCTTCATTAATGGCAATCCAGGCCATGCCTTTCGCGCCATAACTAACAGCCGCTTCACCTAGGGCATCGATTTGTCGTCTTGGCATATCACCACAGGTTTTTGCATTGATACCACGAACACTTCCACCGTTTGCTACCGCTCCACTAAAAACTTTGAAATCAGAATCTTTTACAATATCCGAAATATTCACAAGTTCCATACCAAATCTTAGGTCCGGCTTATCAGAACCAAATCGATCCATGGCTTCTTGATACGTTAATCTTTTAATCGGTAGAACAATATCCACATCCATAACTTCTTTAAACATCTTGGCTAACAATCTTTCATTCATATTCATAACATCGTCTTCATCAACAAAAGACATCTCGATGTCAATCTGAGTGAATTCAGGTTGACGGTCTGCACGAAGGTCCTCGTCTCTAAAACATTTTACAATCTGATAATACTTGTCAAAACCAGACAACATCAACAATTGTTTAAATATCTGTGGAGACTGGGGTAAGGCATAAAAATTACCCGGATTCACACGACTAGGTACAAGGTAATCTCTTGCGCCTTCCGGTGTTGATTTTGTAAGCATTGGTGTTTCAAGGTCAACGAACCCTTCTTCACTCATAAAGCTTCTAACTACTTCTGTTAACTTGCTTCTAAGCATTAATTTTTTTTGTAGGTCCGGTCTTCTTAGATCCAAATATCTGTATTTCAGTCTCAAGTCTTCTCGCACACTACTGTTTTCCTCAATCTGAAAAGGTGGCGTCTCAGCGTCTGATAAGATCCTAAGTTCCATCGCTCTTACTTCAATGGTTCCTGTTTGCAGGTTGGTGTTAATGGTCTCTTCTGTTCGCTTTTCGACTAGGCCTTTTACAGCTATAACGAATTCCGTACGAATTTTCTCGGATTTCTTGAAGCCTTCATCACCAATAGAACTAATGTCCACAACTACTTGAAGCAAACCGGTTCTATCTCTTACATCTAAAAAGATGACTCCGCCAAGGTCGCGTCTTTTTTGAACCCAACCCATAATGGTTACATTTTCGTCAATATGTTCCTCTGTTAATGCTGTACACATGTGGGTACGTTTCATACCCGTCATCGATTCACTAAAACTCATTTTATTGCCTCCTATGCCTCTTCACCTGTAAACCAGGTTAATATATCACTTAGTTTCACTTCTGTTGTTTCGCCTGTCTCCATGTCCTTGACTTGTACCAGATTTGTTTTGAGCTCATTTTCTCCAATGATGATTGTTTTAAGTGCGCCGATTTTATTGGCATATTTCATCTGTGCCTTAACACTTTTACCAAGATAGTCTGTTTCAATGACTAAGCCTGAACGTCGAAGATGGGTTACGATCTCATAAGCTTTTGCTGTAACTTCTTCTCCCAAAATGCCCACATATAGATCGATATCTGGTGCTTTCGCCAATATAACATCCTCTTTTTTTAAAGCAAGTAACAGACGTTCTATGCCTATGCCAAAGCCAACGGCCGGCATATCAATCTTCCCATCTATCTCCTGAACCAATTTATCATATCTGCCACCACCACAAATGGTCATACCATCTTGATCTATAAATTCAAATACGGTTTTGGTATAATAATCAAGCCCTCTTACAATGTCTGTATCCACTTCATATGGAATCTCTAGTGCATCCAGCCATTTTTTCAAAGTGTTAAAATGTACCTGACAGTCTTCATCCAGGTAATCAATGGTTCTTGGTGCATCTTTAACGATTTCTTTACAGCCCGGCACTTTACAATCAATGATGCGTAATGGGTTCTTTTCCATGCGTTCTTTACATGTTCCACAAAGACCCTCTTTGTGTTGATTCAAATATGCCATAAGAGCTGTATTATAGTCTATCCGGCAAGTACCACAGCCAATACTATTAATGTGTAGTTTCGCTTTTTGAATCCCTATTCGATCAAATAAAGTTCTTAGTACTGTAATGACTTCAATCTCAGCTAACGGTCCCGGCGCTCCAAATACCTCTACACCAAACTGGTGATGTTGTCTGAGCCTTCCTGCTTGTGGTTTCTCATAACGAAATGCAGGCGTAATGTAGAACAGTTTGGTTGGTTGAACTTCATTGAACATCTTTTGTTCCAGAAAACTTCTTACCACTCCGGCAGTCCCTTCCGGTTTCAAGGTTATGCTTCTATCACCTTTGTCCATAAAGGTATACATTTCTTTTTGAACAACATCTGTTGTTTCTCCTACACCTCTTAAAAATAGGTCTGTATGTTCAAAGACAGGGGTTGAGATTTCTTTAATATTAAACTGTACACAAATCTCACGTACTATTTCTTCCAAACGGGTACGAATAACCATTTCTTCTCCGAACCAGTCTTTGGTGCCTCTTGGCATTTGAGTAATCATTTGAATCCTCCAATCCTACTATCTTATGTCTTTGTAGACTTTCAAAAAAAACAAAAAACCCGTCTCTGACATATGTTGTCAGGGACGAGTTATTAACCCGCGGTACCACCCTAATAGAGATTGCTCTCCACTCAATGGTCTTATAACGATGACCGGCCGGATTAAGCTACTAACAAAGCTTTCGCTCAATCACTCAAAGGTGTCTTTCAAATAGGTATCAGTAAAAAGCTTTCAGTCTCGGCTTTTCTCCCTTATCCTGAGGGACTTTATTCTACTTTTCCTTATCAACGATTTGTTCATGATTTACTTTATTCTAATGAGTAGACTTGTTTTTGTCAAGTTATTTTTACACTTTCGTGTCATAGTGATGGTCTTAAACCCTTGCAAATGTGCACCTATACATCCATAAATTTTTTGTCTAAGTTCTTATGGGTGAAGGTTTTTTTTCCACTTGCATAGTCTCCGGCTATGTGTCCCTGGCCTATAACTTTGTATTTATAAATAAGTAACCCTTCTAAACCAACAGGCCCTCTGGCATGAATCTTATTGGTACTAACGCCAACCTCTGCTCCAAAACCATATCTGAAACCATCACTGAATCTGGTCGAACAATTCCAAAAAGCATTCCCTGTGTCTACATGGTCCATAAATTTGAGGGCTGATTCTTGGTTGCCCGTAATAATAGCATCTGTATGCCCTGATCCATATCGGTTAATATGTGCGATGGCCGCATCCAGATCATCCACCACTTTAACAGATATCTCGTAATCCAGATATTCATTTCCCCAGGTGGCTTCTGTAGCCGGTTTAGCCTCCATATATAGCCTTGTTCGGTCACAACCATTAACGATTACTTCTTTTTGCTTAAAAACAACATCCAATCTAGGTAGTAAAGATGCTGCAACTGCCTCGTGTACCAACAAAGTCTCCGTAGCATTACAAACAGCAACATACTGTGTTTTGGCATCCAGAATCACATCAACGGCCATATCAAGATCTGCATACTGATCTACATAAGTATGACATATCCCATCTGCATGACCAAGTACAGGTATTCTGGAGTGATCCATAATATAACGGACAAATTCATTGGATCCTCTTGGTATAATAAGATCTATTTCCTCATCCATCTTCAACATGGCTGAAACATCTTCCCGAGATTCTAACAAACCAATCCAACCCTTTGGTAAACCTACTTTTGTCGTTGCCTTCTTAATGATGTTGGATAGAACCTTATTGGTTAGAGCTGCTTCCGAACCACCTTTTAACAATACTGCATTTCCACTTTTTAGACAAAGAGCGGATATTTGTACAAAGGCATCCGGCCTAGATTCAAATATGACACCAATCACACCAATTGGGCAACTGACTTGATACAATTCCAGACCCTGATCTAATTCTCTCGAAAAATGTGTCACACCAACCGGTTCCTTAAGTCCAATTAGGCTTTTAAGACCTTCAATGACATCATTAATCTTATTTTCATCAAATTTTAGACGTTTTAGTAAAGGCTTTGATAGATTTTCTTCTTCAGATCGTTTCACATCTGCATCATTGGCTTCTATGATGGCATACTTGTTGGCCTCTAATGCTTCTGCAATCGCAAGTAGTGCCTTGTTTTTTAGTGTTTCATTAGCAGTAGCCATTAAAACGGAAGCTGCTTTTGCTTCTTTTGCTGCATTTATAATGCTCATAAGATCACCTCGATTTCACTGCTTTATGAATTGAAAATATGCATCATTGTACCATACCCTGATTCTGATATCAAATCATGTTGTAAAAATAATAAAAATCAAAAATAGTATTGACATTGATTCTCATTCATGATATTATCTATATGAGATTAGTTATCATTTATAGCCTACCATTCATTAAAACTTAATGCCTTGACAACATTAAGTACTAGACTACATTTTTTAGCCTCCATAAACACAGAGTCTGATTCGCTCTGTTACTTAACACATTTTATTCTTCTAAAGTGTAGAAAAGGTCATCCCTTGGGATGGCCTTTTCTTGTTCTCTAGGAAAGACAATGCTATGTTAATGCGTTGAAGCATCGCATTAACTATCAAGGACCTTTCCTTTCGAACCGTTCAGAAATATGAGCAGAGCTCATAACGAAGCGAAGCTTCTTTTCTTGTATGATTGAGCCAGTGCTCTTAGTCTTCTTCCCAAAATATTTTATTGGCAGCTATAATCTCATCGATGTTATCTAGATATGTTTTGACATCTTTGGGATGGTCTTTTCTTATCAGTCTATCACCATACACCTTTTTTGATATGGCTCCTGCGCCAAAAGCAACAATAGATTCTTTTTCTTCCATTGTATGAATATTATAGATGCATCCATAACCTTCTTTACAATAACCTATGTTTTCGTAATTGCCAATCATATTTTTCTGTCTATAGAGATAATAAACACCATAACCGGCTTCATTCATGATTCCTTGACTGATTTGTAGCATTCCGTCAATCTGATTTTTCATTAGCTTTCTATACGTCTTTTCATCCTCAATTAATCTTGCCCCTCTCTTTAGGGCCATCGTATGGATGGTTAGACTTTCAGGTTCAAGCTTTATAATTTTACGGATTGTATCTTCAACATCCAAGATATTTTCTCCAGGTAAACCTAAAATAATGTCCATATTAATATGATCAAAACCTAGCCTTCTTGCCATATCCACACAGTCAATAAACGTCTGTACATCATGTCCTCGACCAATCTTTGTCAAGGTCTCATCTTGCATTGTCTGAGGATTAATCGAAATCCGATTCACGCCATATCGGCGCATGCTAAGAAGTTTTTTTTCTGTTATTGTATCTGCACGTCCCGCCTCAACCGTGAACTCTATGTTCTGATCACCCATTAATGTTCTTGTCTTGCATAGAAGCTTGTCAAAGTCATCTTCTGTAAGGCTAGTAGGTGTTCCGCCACCAATATATATTGAACGTAGGTCTTTAAAAGCCTCTTCTCTAGCATCCATCTCACGAATCAACATATCTACATACTCAGTATAAGCCTTCCCTTGAGTCTTGATTTCATGGGAGGTAAAAGAACAATAACTGCAACGTGTTGGACAAAACGGTATCCCAATATAAACACTGTGTTTTAAGAAGGAATCCCCCAATAATTGTTTCTGCACTTTAACCACTTTCATTAAAAGCTTTACTTTATCTGGATTAACTCTATAGTACTTTTCCAGTATGTCCGTTGCATCTTTTTGTCCATGAATGTCATAGAGCTTATATGCCAATTTGGAAGGTCTTATCCCTGTCAATACTCCCCAAGCAGGTACAATTCCGGTCACCTTACTGCACAAATCATAAAGGATACCTTTTAGGATTACCGTTTTCATCGGCGTATATATAATGTCACTGTTCTCACAACCCTTCTCTCTATCTAGGTCATAATACCTCCTGACATCCCCACAATAATCTTGTCCACAATAAACAACCTCTATATAAGATGACCCTATGGTTATCTCGTATAAAGGTTGATGGTTCTGGTTGACTTCAATCTTCTCTAAAGGATAAAACACCTTCAAATAGCTTAATACTTCTGTTTTGTATTGTACATGATCCAATCGAATATTCATAACTGACCTCATATTACTATGATTGCAAAAATGGGTTATTCTTTTTCTCATTTCTTATGGTTGTATCACTTCCGTGCCCTGGAAAGACTTTGGTTTCATCGGGCAAAAACATCAATCTGTTATTGATAGCTTCTACTAAGTCGCTTTGGTTGCCATTATAATAATCGGTTCGGCCAATTGAGCCTGCTAGCAAAGTATCACCTGTAAAAACAACGTTTTCTTCTTGACTATAATAACAAACGCCTTTTACTGAATGTCCTGGGACTGTTATAACTTTAAACACTAAGTCATCACCATAGTCCAATATGTCACCGTCTTCAATATAAGTGTCAGCTGTAGCCGTCACTTCACGCGCCAGAAAATAGGTTGACAAATTTTTAATGCTGTCTGCCATAATTCTTGCTTCTTCTTCATGGGTAATAACCGGTACATTATAGTGGGCTTTGATTTTGTCCACGGCACCAATATGATCAAAATGACCATGCGTGATTAGCATCGCCTTAAGTTCCAACCCTAAGCTACTTATATATTCAATAATCCGCTCCGGTTTATATGAGGGATCTACAATTAGTGCGGTTTTTTCGTCTCTTCCAATAATAATGTATGTATTGTTGTTCATATTACCTAAAACCATTTTCTCAATTCGCATGCCTTCATCACCTGCTATTTCTATATATACACTCATTATACATGAGTGGTATGTCTTTTACAAATCCTTCATATGCTTTCAAATACTTAAAAATATATGTCTGTGCCAAACAAAATCATTCTCTATAAGATGATTCTGAGGTCTAATTATTGGTTCTTACAATATCATCAACACCTGAAACCATTTGCAATTTTTTGATAAGTTTATTCAACTGATCAACCCCTTTGATTTCAAGACTTAGATTGAATACAGACCTTTCTTTGTTAAGAGAACGCGCATTAAGCGCTTTTACTTTGATGTCCTCTTCCGTCAAAACCTTAGATACGTCAAACAATAATCCGCCTCGATCTGAACCATAGATCTGGATGTCAGCACGGTATACCATGTCACCGGAATTCTTAACATTTCCACCCCATTCAGCGTCAATCATCCTGTGTCTTTCAATTTCATTAAGATGAATCATATTGTCACAGTCCGTTCTGTGTATGGAAACGCCTCGACCACGTGTAATAAAACCAACAATCTCATCTCCCGGTACCGGGCTACAGCATTTTGAGAACCTAACTGCTAGATCTTCAATGCCTTTAACCACAATGCCGCTCTTAGATTTCTTGGCCTGGTTCTTATTTGGATGATCCACAATCTCTTTTAATATGTCCTCATCCTTAATCTCTTCTTTAATTGTCTTGCGATATTCTTCATGTAACCGATTAACAATCTGGCCTTCTTTTAATCCCCCATGCCCAACTGCAGCACAAACCGCTGACCAATCTTTAAAACCATACTTGGATTGAACCAATTTCATCCATTCCGGTTTTAGAAGTAATGATAAATTAAGCCCTTTTTGTTTGGCATACTTTTCAATCAGTTCTTTGCCTTTTGATATATTTTCTTCTTTAAATTCTTTTTTATACCATTGATTAATCTTACTTCTGGCTTGAGAACTCTTGACAATCTTGAGCCAATCACGACTAGGACCTCTTGAGTTTTGTGAGGTTATGACTTCGATCCGATCCCCAGTCTTAACTTCATAATCAAAGGTTACAATCTTTCCGTTTACTCTGGCGCCAACCATCTTATTCCCTACAGCACTGTGAATATGATAAGCAAAATCGATAGGTGTTGAACCAGCCGGAAGGTTAACAATATCACCGGTTGGTGTGAATGCATAGACCTGTTCTTGATACACATCTAAGTCCGATTTCAAGGCATCCATAAATTCCTTGTTATCCGACATGTCCCTTTGCCATTCTAAAATTTGTTTTAGCCAATTTAATTTTTGTTCTGCATTGCGCTCTGTTGATTCCTGGGCTGAAAGCTTGCCTTCTTTGTATTTCCAATGGGCTGCTATACCATATTCCGCAGTCCTATGCATATCCATAGTTCTGATCTGTATTTCAAAAGGGTAGCCTTCGGGTCCAAGTAAGGATGTGTGCAATGACTGATACATGTTAGGTTTAGGCATGGCAATGTAATCCTTGAATCTGCCGGGAATTGGTTTGTAAAGCTCATGTATGATACCTAAGACACCATAACAATCTTTAACGGTATTTACAACCGCTCGCACGGCATACAGATCATAGATCTGATCCAAGTCTTTATTTTGGTTGACCATTTTTTTGTAGATGCTGAAGAAATGTTTGGGTCGGCCCTCCACTGTTGCTTCAATGCCTACTGCTTCCAATTCTTCTTTTAGCTTGGCAACGATTTTCTCCACATTATTGGTACGCTCGTCTCTTCTTTGCGCTATGCTATGTACTAATTTATAATAAGCTTCTTCTTCTAAGTATCTTAAACACAGGTCTTCAAGCTCGACCTTAATCTTAGAAATCCCTAGACGATGAGCCAAGGGTGCATATATGTTCAAAGTTTCACGTGCTTTTTCCTTTTGTTTTTCAGGCGTCATATATTTTAGAGTTCGCATATTATGAAGACGATCTGCTAATTTAATCAATATAACACGAATATCTTTGGCCATCGCCAAAAACATTTTTCTATAATTCTCTGCTTGTATCTCCTCTTTATCTGTTGTATATGAGATCTGTGTCAATTTGGTGACACCATCAACAAGCAATGCAATTTCTTCATTGAATTCCTTTGCTATCTCTGCTGTCGTATATGACGTGTCCTCTACAACATCATGAAGAATCCCGGCAACAATGGATTCTTTATCCAGTTCCAGTTCTGCCAGTATTTTTGCCACAGATAAAGGATGAATAATATAAGGTTCCCCTGATTTACGTACTTGTTCAACATGGGCATTCTTAGCAAGCTGATAGGCCTTCTCAATCATTGAGAAGTCATCAGACGGATGGTATTTTTTCATTTGATTAATGAGATCAATATACAATTGGTCCGGCATAAAATTTATCACCACTTTTTCAGTATTCAAGTATACCTAGACTTCAGTTTCGAAGAGGCCCTTCATAGAGGATTATTAAGGAATTTTAATGTAAATGATTTGTTTCTACTATAAGAACTGGCTAAGGCGTCAAACGTATAACTGAACTTTCACGTACAATATGTAAAATTAGTGAAAATTAGTATTGACCCTTTAACCAGAATTATTTCTATTATAAAGATATTTTAAAGAAATTGCAAGGAATTAAAAGACTGCCTATCGATAAGAACAATCCTATCGTCCGACAGCCTTCACATTAAATAACATTAGAATACTTTAGTATTTGATTATCGCTTCAACATCTTGACCTTGCAGCACTTCTCTACCCTTTAAAAATGACAATTCAATTAAATACACCATTTTTACAACAATACCACCCATTTCTTCAATAAGTTCCACCATTGCTTTTGAAGTACCACCTGTTGCCAACAGATCGTCAACTACTACCACTCGGTCTCCCTGTTTAATAGCATCCATATGGATTTCGACAACTGCACTACCATACTCTAAATCATATTCTTTTGATTTGGTTTTATAAGGTAGTTTACCTTCTTTTCTAACTGGTATAAAACCTTTATTCATATTGTAAGCTAAAGGCACACCAAATATAAAACCTCTCGATTCAGGACCGACAACCAAGTCAAAATCCACATCCTTTAGTGCCTTTTCAAATTCATCAACAGCAAATCTCAATCCCGCCGGATCCTGTAACACCGTCGTTATGTCCTTGAATACGATACCTTCTTTAGGAAAATCATAAACATCTCTAATCAGTGATTTCAAATCCATAATCTCTCTCCTTTAATGCTACATAGATTTCAATACTATACCTCTATACGAACCTCTTAAATAATTGCCCGAGAGGTATAAACACATACTATCACAAGAATTTATTATACAACTTTGAATCTTGTAAATCAACTTTTTTTCCCTTATTCAAGATGAAAGTCATAGATAATCCTTTTATTTCATATTGAATCAGCTCAAGTTCCGAAAAAACCTCCAACATCATTAAGTATTTTTTCAGATCTTGCGTTTGCTTTATATCCAGCTGTGCCATCAGTTTGGTGAAGTAAATCTGATGATCTAGGGCACTATCTTTCTGCATCAAAAATCTATAAAAATCAGATAACATCTGTCGGCTAAGTCGGTCTTCATGATGCACCTCAAAATCTTCTAAATAGTCAATGACGCTATGTTCTTGTATTTGTTTTTTTATTTCCTTAAGTGTAGCTGTAGTATGTCGAATGTCTTTGACCATCATTTGGGGGGATTTTCTTTGATTCCATTCATTAATCTCCAAACTACATACACATTCCACAAGTTGGCCATCATCCATCCATTCTGTCACCTCACCTAAAGAAAATCCAACACCTCTGATCTTAGGATTCATGCCGAGTTCCAACGAAAGATGGGTCTGGTCTTTGCCGATTTTTTTAATATGATGGATGGGCCCTTCACATATAAAAGTAGGTTCAGGATTACCCATTCCAAAGGGTTCCATTTTTTGAATTTCTTCAATTAATTCAAGCCCGATATCTTCCATTTTCATAACCATATCCACTTTTAGTTTGGGTATTAATACATCTTTTTCCATATGCTCATCCGCATAAAGATTTAATCCTTTTTCTAAAGCTTCTATATTGTTTTCTTGCAAAGACATACCAGCCGCCATCTCATGACCACCGAATTTGTCAAACAAATGTCCATTGGCTTTTAGAGCCAAATATAGATTAAAACCTTCAACACTTCTAGCAGATCCGGATGCAACACCATCTTTTATCGTTAGAATGATGATGGGCCGGTAATACTTTTCTACCAGCTTTGATGCGACGATACCAATGACACCATGATGCCAGTTTTCTGATGCTACGACAATAACCTTCTGATCTGGTGGGTTAGAACTTGCTTCTATAAGGGCTACTGCTTCTTCAAAAATTCTTTTTTCCAAGGACTGCCTGTTTTTATTGTCTTGATCTAGGCCTTCAGCGATGGTCATACATTTTGAAGTATCATTGAGAATAAACAATTCGACCGCTTCTTTTGCATGTTTGATTCGACCGGCTGCATTGAGCCTTGGTCCTATACCAAAACCAATGCGTCCCGCTGTCATTTTTTTTCCTTCTAAATCTGAAACCTTCATTAAGGCTTCAAGCCCCTTATTCCACGTTGTGGGCATGGACTGAAATGCCAGCTTAGTAATGGTCCTATTTTCGCCATATATAGGTACAATATCAGCAATGGTACCCACTGCTACCAAATCCAGGTATTTCCAAATCTTGTTTTCCACATCTGTTGTTCTTGCAAGAGCCTGTATCAACTTAAAAGTGACACCTACCCCCGCTAACATCTTAAAAGGATATTTGTCCCCTTCTCTTTTCGGATTAATCACGGCAACGCCACTTGGAAGGACATCTTGGCATTCATGGTGATCTGTTATAATCACATCCAGTCCGATTTCATTACTATATGCCACCTCTTTGACTGCTGTTATACCTGTATCTACGGAGATTAATAATTTGAAACCTCTGTCCTTCACTTCCGTCAAGGCTTCCATATTAACGCCATAGCCTTCTTCATGCCTGTCCGGTATATAGTAATCTACCAAACACCCAATCTCTTCTAGAAACATATACAGAATCGATGTACTGGTTACGCCGTCCACATCATAATCACCATAGACCATGATTTTTTCTTCTTGATCCCTGCTTTTCAAGATTCTTTTTACAGCTATTTTCATGTCCGTCATCATAAAAGGATCATGAAAGCTCTCTGTTGTAGCGTTATAATAGTTATAGACGGCCTCCTTTGTATCGACACCTCTATTAACTAATAATCGGGCTATGATAGGAGATAGAGCCATCTCAGACCTCATGGTTGCTACCTTTATATCATCGCCTTCTCGAATTTTCCATATCTTTTCTTTCAAAACAACACCTCCACGATACTCTTCAAGAAAATATTATACACTATTCTTCTACAAATCAACAGCTTCAAGGCTGAATACTAAAGCATGACTTGCAAGTGGCCAGCTTTGCTGGACTCGCTCCTAGAGAACAAAGAAGTAACAAGGCAGAACATGTTAACCATGTCTGCCTTGTTATGTAATACTGTTTAGATTATAGTATGACCTTTTGTTTCTAGTTTTCTATAATTTTTTTCTTAAGCTTCTTATCATGGTTAATCTTGAAGATATACCACAATGGACTTGCTATGAATATAGATGAATAAGTACCACTAAGTATACCAATCATTAATGGTAGAGCGAATTCTCTAATAGATGTAACCCCTACAATATAGAGAATACCTACCATAATAAAGGTGGTCAATGATGTATTAATGGACCTACCCATGGTCTGACTGATACTCATATTAATTAAATCTTTATAACTGAATTTTCGCTCTAAGGACATGTTTTCACGAATCCTGTCAAAAACAACAATGGTATCATTAATGGAATACCCAACAATAGTAAGCATGGCTGCTATAAATGAGTTATTAATCGGTACATTACCGATAGCATAGACTGCAAAAACGATGAAAATATCATGAACGAGGGCAAGAACAGCAGCCATTCCAAACCAGAAATCCTTAAACCTGAAACTGACATAAATCAAAATACACAAAGACGCTACTAAAACCGCAATAATGGCATCTCTTCGCATCTCACCACTAACTGTAGCGCTGATGCTCTCACTTTCTATATCATCAGACGTTATGTTGTATTTTTCAATAAGTGCCTCTGATAAAGCCAGTCTTTCTTCTGAAGTTAGACTCGGTGTTTTTATGATAAATTGGTCTTTACCTGTAACATTCTGAAATTGAGGTGTTGTCTGTCCTGTTGCTTCAACCACCAAGTCCTTAACGGCTTCTTGTAAGGCTTCAGGTGTCAGGTAGCCTTCGCCGGAACCTAAACTAACAAGGGTTGATGTTCCACCTACAAACTCTATGTCGAAGTTCAGGAAGGAGTCTCTGGTTGCTTGATTAACTGGCATCATCACCAAACCAATAAGTATGATTACTGCAGATACCGCAAAAAATACTTTTCTTTTTTCAACAACTTGAACAGACTTATGTCCAAGGTCAACACCATATAATTTCTTATCTCTAAGGCCCATGCCTACTAAGCTGGACAATAATAACCTTGTCACTACTAAGGATGTAAACATAGATACCGCTATACCAATCATTAAAGTAATGGCAAACCCTTTAATCGTACCGGTCCCCATGATATAAAGAACAATAGCTGCAATCAATGTTGTGGCATTACCATCTACAATAGCTGATGTAGCTTTCTTAAAGCCTGACTTAACCGAGGCTTTAATGGTTTTACCAGAACCGATTTCTTCTTTAATTCTTGAAAATATTATGACATTAGCATCCACCGCCATACCAATCGAGAGTATAATACCCGCAATTCCCGGCAGGGTCAGTGTTACATTAAAAAGACTTAGTGAAACGATCATCAAAGAAGCATAGAAAATCAGTGTTATTGAGGCTACAAAACCCGGTAATCTATAGAAACCAATCATAAATATAAATATAAGAGATATACCAATAAGACCGGCAAGTATACTGGTTTGTATAGCATCTTGTCCCATTTTAGCACCAACCACATTGGATCTAAGCTCAACGAGTTCAAGAGGCAAAGCACCAATTCGGATGTTTGCTGCCAACTGGCTAGCTGTTTCTAGGCTACCCATATTGTTGATGACTGCTTGTCCGTTTAAGATAGGTTCATTTACTGTAGGCGCCAATAATGGCTCATCGTTATAATAAATATACAATGGCTTGCCTACATTTTTGGTCGTTGCTTCTGCAAATTTTGTTACCCCATCAGGCGTAAACTCAAGATGAACCACATAATCCCTTGTAACACCGCTTGTATCTGTACCAGGTTCAGCATTTTTTACATCTGCACCGGTTAACCAGATCGTACCTTCTTCATCTATAAACGCAAGTTTACCTGGCTTACCCATCTCAAGTAATACTTGATCTGCATTTTTTACACCTGGAATATCCACGTTGATACGGCTGGATCCTTCAAGATATACTTCACCTTCTGTATACCCATATTCATCTAACCTTAATTGTAGTTTGTACAGTGTATCTTGGATTTCTACAGATGTTGGATCTTCTTTATTAGGTGCATAAGTAATACTAACCCCACCTTCTAGATCAAGACCAAGATTGATTTCTTTTGCACTTCCGTCCTTGTTCTCTCCTACACCTATCATAGCTACATAAGCTGTACCTACAATAAGTATGAATGAAATAATTAGCGCTACTACATATTTCCCTTTCATCACATATCCTCCTAGTATTGCCATATGCTCAGTGAACATCATGGCTCTTTATTGCTTCTTTACTCTACCAGCATTTCTTTTGCCTTTAAATAAATGGCGCATTCCACCCTTTTCTTTTCAAGTTCACAACCGATTTCATAGGTCGCAAGTAAGTCACCGTGAAAATTAAAAGAATTGGCACTACAGCCACCACTACAATAGAATTTAGCCCAACACTCTCTACACGCATCTTTTGCATAAACATTACAGCCTCTAAAAGCATCTTGTTTAAGGGTGTTGGTGATGCCTTGGTTAACATTACCTAATAAGAATTCATCAATACCAACAAATTGATGACACGGATACAAGTCACCGGTCGGTGTTACAGCTAGATACTCAATACCGGACCCACATCCTGCTAGACGTTTGGCGACACATGGTCCTTGAGACAAGTCAACCATAAAATGGAAGAAATTAAAATCCTTATTTCTTTCTTTATAATCTATTTTTGCGAGTGCCAGTTTTTCATACTGATCTTTTAAGTAAGCAAGATCTTCTTCCTTAATGGCATAATTCATTTCATCCGGCGCAACCACCGGTTCTACCGATATTTGCTCAAAGCCTTCATCAGCAAGATGCAGCACGTCTTCTGAGAAATCCATGTTTTCATGGGTAAATGTGCCTCTAACATAATAGCTTTTCTGTCCCCGCGCTTCTACAAACGCTTTGAACTTAGGCATAATCATATCATAGCTGCCTTTACCATTTGGCGTTGGTCGCATCTTATCATGAATCTCTTTACGACCATCTACAGACAAAACAACATTATGCATATGTTCATTCATAAACGCTATATTATAATCATTTAGCAATACGCCGTTGGTGGTCAAAGTAAATCTAAAATGCTTATTATTTTCCTGTTCAATGCTTCTGGCATAGTGAACGGTTTCTTTTACCATCTCAAAGTTCATCAAAGGTTCGCCACCAAAGAAATCAATCTCCAAATTACGACGGTTCCCTGAGTGGGCCACTAAAAAGTCAATCGCTTTTTTTGCGACTTCAAAAGACATCAAATCACGATCTCCATGATACTCACCTTCTGAAGCAAAACAATAGGTACATGCCAAATTACAGTCATGGGCGACATGAAGGCACAAAGCTTTTACGACTGTGCTACGGTTTTTAAAGTCAACAACGACCTGTTCATACTCATCTTTAGCAAAGAGCAGACCATCTCCTATAAGTTGATCCACCTCGTTACCGGCCTGAACCAGCAATGCTTTGTCATAGCTTTGTTCCAATTTATTTATAGCGTCTTCAATTGATGTGCCATCATCTAAAGCACGAATTAAATCATAACTCATATCATCTACAACATGAATCGAACCACTGTTGATATCCATGACGATATTCATGTCTTGTATTTTATACTGATGTATCATTATATACCCTTTCAATGAAAAGGCGTTGATCTTCTATTCTCAACTACCTTTAGTCAAACTGTTTTAAATATGGTTGTATTAAATTAAACGTTTTGTAATGTATTAGTAAATTCCTAATACATTACAAAAAGAAACTGAAAGAGACCTTCGTCTTTTCAGTTTACCTTAGGCAGCCTATACGAATATACAAACTCTATTAAGAAGCTGTGTTGTATCACTGCTATCTCATTTTTTCATTTTCGCAAGATTGATTACCTACGGTGCAGGACGTCTTACAAGCTGATTGACATGAGGTTTGACATTCTCCACATCCACCATGTTTCAATGTTTCTTTTAGTACGGTTGCATTTAGGGTTTTTATATGCTTCATTTTCATTCCTCCATTGTAGAACCCGACTTTTAACTGAATCATTATAACATATTCTCCTAAGGAATAAAACCTTTATTTCAACCACAAAACTAGAAATCCTCATACTATTTGGATGAATTACATAAGCACCATAACATACACCATTCAAATATGATATAATAAATCCCACTAACAACGTTCTACAAAGAAATAAGGTGAACAAAATGAAAATCATTGATCTTCATAGTCATACAAATGCCTCTGACGGCACCTATAGCCCAAAGCAACTGGTAGATTACGCCCATGTAAAAGGGCTCAGCGCTCTTGCTATAACAGACCATGATACAACAGAAGCTTTAGCAGAAGCTAAGGCATATGCGCTTAACTACCCTGAACTTGAGATTATTTCCGGTATAGAGTTCTCCACACATTCTGATCTTTGTACTTCGGATATTCACATACTGGCCTATTATATACAAGAAAGCGATCCATTATTTCAGGACCAATTAAAACACCTGATTGCTTCTAGATCCCATAGAAATGAAAAAATGATTCAAAAGATGCAAGAAGGGGGTTTGAACATCACCATGGAAGATGTTCTTGCTACATCTGAAGATGGTATCATCACAAGAGCCCACTTTGCAAAAGCTATGGAAAATCTCGGTATTGTTAAAAATATGCGTAAAGCCTTTGATAAATATATTGGTAATGATGGCCGCTTTTATATTGAGCGGGAAAAAGTGACACAAGAGATGGCCATCCAAATGATCTTAAAAAATGGTGGCGTCCCTGTTTTGGCCCACCCTGTACTTTATAAGCTGAACTTAAAGACTTTAGATCACCTACTTAGTGAACTGGTAAACTATGGTTTACAAGGTATTGAAGGCATCTATACAACTTATAAAACTCATGAAACCCAATATATAAAAGCTATGGCAGAAGATCATGGGCTTATTGTCACAGGTGGTTCTGACTTCCACGGTGCTCATAAGCCAGGTATAGATCTTGGTAGCGGTTATGGTGACTTGCAGGTACCTTATTCCATAAGAGATGAACTCTTCCAAGCGCATTTGATGAACAGAAAAAGAAGGCTATCTACGAGTTGAGATAGCCTTCTCAAGTTTTTCATATGAATCGTCTTATTCTTCTTCTGATTTTACTATGGACAAGTCCGGCTCTGCTTTTGAAATAATACCGGCACGTTGTACAGGGACTCTAACACTTTTGTTTGTGCCAAGTTCAACGATGACGACATCATTGACAGTGTCAACAACTTTTCCATAAATGCCAGCACTAAGTAGAACTGAATCACCAATTTTAATGGAGTTTTGTAAAGCTTCTGTTTCTTTTTGTCTTTTTTTCTGAGGTCTGATTAAGACAAACCACATAAATGCAAATAATGCTCCATAAAGTAAAAGTGAATAAAGTATGCCTGAACCACCGGCATCTGTTCCTGCTTCAAGTAATGGTAAAAAATTCATATATTGCCTCCTAATAGTTCCTGTTATATATTCATGATAACTTTCTTAAGCTTACACATTAAAAACCCTTGTGTCAACACTTTTATAGAATTTTAAGATGTGAAGCCCTCTGTCTAACAGCTTTTAAACCTTTTTTCATTTAATATTCATGCCATCTATTTTGGCTTTTTTGTAAGCTTGATAAACACCTTTTTCAATAGCATCTCTGATTTCTTCCATCATGGTGTTGTAAAAATACAGATTATGCATGACACACAATCTCATACCAAGCATCTCCTTGGCCTTCATCAAATGCCTAATATATGCCCTACTATAGGTTTTACATGCTTCACAACCACACCCTTCTTCAATCGGTCTTTCGTCCAATTCGAACTTGGCATTGTAGATGTTCATTTTACCATGATTGGTATAGACATGACCATGGCGCCCATTCCTGGATGGATAGACGCAGTCAAAGAAATCAACACCTCGTTCTACAGCCTCAAGGATGTTCTCCGGCGTTCCGACACCCATCAGATAGGTCGGTTTATTTTCCGGCATATAAGGCACTGTGGATTCTAATATTCTATACATTTCATCATGACTCTCACCAACGGCCAACCCACCTATTGCATAGCCATCTAGGTTCATATCACCGATAACTTTTGCATGTTCTATCCGTAAATCATCATAGATACCACCTTGATTAATACCAAAGAGCATCTGCCTATTGTTAATCGTAGATTCAAGGCTATTTAAACGGGTCAGTTCTTTTCGACAACGTTCCAGCCAACGGGTTGTTCGATCCACAGAGTCAATAACATATTTGCGTGTTGCCGGAATCGGTGGACATTCATCAAAAGCCATTGCAATGGTTGAACTTAGATTGGATTGAATCTGCATGCTTTCTTCCGGACCCATGAAAATCTTGTGTCCGTCAATGTGTGAAGAGAAATAAACACCTTCTTCTTTAATTTTTCTAAGGGCTGCCAAAGAAAATACCTGAAAGCCACCGGAATCAGTAAGAATAGGTCGGTCCCAAACCATAAATTTATGTAAGCCACCTAGTTTTTTAATGGTGGCATCACCGGTTCGAACATGAAGATGGTAAGTATTGGATAGCTGTACCTGACATTTGATATCTTTTAGATCATTGGTGGATACACCACCCTTTATTGCCGCAACTGTCCCTACATTCATAAAAACAGGCGTCTGAATGGGACCATGTACCGTGTGAAAAGTACCGCGCTTGGCCATGCCGTCCTTCTTTAACAATTCATACATAATGCACTAACCTCTCGTTTTCCGTTGTCTGATGAAAACTGTCTATAACTTATATTTCATTGTTCTTATAAGCTTCCTTTAATTGCTGGGCTACATAGATACCACTTGCTGCTGCTTGGGATAAGGAGTGGGTAACACCTGAACAATCGCCAAGTATATAAAGACCTTTTATAATGGTTTCAAGGTTCTGATCTACTTCCACCTTAGAGTTGTAGAACTTAACTTCAACACCATAGAGCAATGTATCCTCATTCGCGGTACCGGGTGCAATCTTATCTAGTGCATAGATCATCTCTACGATGTTGTCCAATTGGCGTTTAGGCAACACCAGACTCAAGTCACCTGGGGTCGCATGTAAAGTTGGTGTCGTAAAGCATTTGAGCATCCTTCTTTTTGAGCTTCTTCTTCCTTTTATCAGATCCCCAAAACGTTGCATAATAACACCACCGCCAAGCATGTTGCTCAGACGGGCGATATGTTCACCATACTCATTGCTGTTTTTAAAGGGTTCCGTGAATTTGTTGGTTACCAATAAGGCAAAATTTGTATTTTCCGTATGCTTGGATGGATCTGAATAACTGTGACCATTTACGGTTACAATGTCACCATAGTTTTCTGTCACAACTTCACCATAAGGGTTCATACAGAATGTTCGCACCAAGTCATTATAACGGTCTGTTCGATAGACAATCTTACTCTCATAGACTTGGTCTGTTATTTCTTTAAATACAAGTGCCGGTAATTCTACACGTACACCAATATCCACACGGTTGTTTTCTGTTTCAATGCCAAATTGGTCACAAATCTTGTTGATCCAGTTGGATCCTGTTCGGCCTGTTGCAAGAATAAGCTTTTTGCCTTCAAAAGTCTGATCTTTTGTCTTAATGACAAAATGATCTTCGACTTTATCTACTGTTTCTGCTTCAGTTTCGAACAAGATGGTCATTTTATCTTTGATAAAATCATACATCTGACCCGCAATAACAAAATTACGGTCTGTACCCAGATGTCGCACCTTAGCATCTAGAAGATGTAAGTCGTGCTTAAGGGCTTCAGCTTTTAAAGTACTGTTACCTGTTGAATAGAGCTTCGCTTCTGCGCCACCCATTTCTAAGTTAATCTGATCCACATACCACATAAGATCAATGGCTTCTTTTTCACCGATATAGCGGTAGAGTTCGCCACCAAAATTATTGGTAATATTATATTTGCCATCTGAAAAGCCGCCAGCGCCATAAAAACCTTCCATAATGCTACAGGTTTTGCATTTACATGGTATGGTGGGATTTTTGGTCTTCGGACAGAATCGTTTGTCCAAAGCATATCCCTTCTCAATCATCAATATTTCCATACCTGGATTGTCTTTTGCAAATTCATAAGCCGCAAAAATTCCAGCTGCACCAGCACCAATTAATATTACGTCATACATAGTTACACCTCTTTTATTCCTTCTATCATTATCTTTCATATCATTATTTCACCCCATTATATCATTTATTTTGAAGGATAAAAAGATATAACTTCAATAAAGAAGCAGTCCTTTTCAATTTAAAGCCTAGATTATGCGATATCCGTGACTTGCTTTATCACTTTAAATTGATTATAATCATAAGAACCATAATGAATTTGCAAAGGAGGATTACTCTATGCCAGGATCAATATTTGGTACATTATTTAGAATATCTACTTGGGGTGAGTCTCATGGTCAAGGCGTCGGCGTTGTTATTGACGGTTGTCCTGCTGGATTACCACTTGAAGTGCGAGACATACAACTTGAATTAAATAAAAGAAAACCCGGTCAAAATAAATATGCCTCACCTAGGAAGGAAAACGACAAAGTCGAAATTCTTTCCGGCGTTTTTGAAGGTGTGACAACCGGTACCCCCATATCATTAATTGTAAAAAACACCGATCAACGTCCAAAGGATTACTCTAACATTGTGGATGTCTATCGACCCGGACATGCCGATTTTACCTTTGATGAAAAATATGGACTACGTGATTACCGTGGTGGTGGACGTTCCTCTGCCAGGGAGACCATAGGCCGTGTTGCTGCCGGGGCCATCGCTAAGAAAATACTTAAGGAATTTGGTATAACCTTACTTGGCTATACAAGATCTGTTGGACCTGTAATTGTTGATATGGCTGATTTTGATGCTTCTCAAATCAATGAAAATCTATTTCGAATGCCGGATGAAGCAAAAGCAATTGAAGCCGGAAACTATGTAGATGATATCATTAAAGAAGGCAACTCCATTGGTGGTACTATAGAATGTGTCGTAACAGGCGTACCAACCGGACTTGGAGAGACAGTTTTTGACAAATTGGATGCTAACCTTGCAAAAGCCGTCATGTCCATCGGAGCTATCAAAGCCGTCGAAATTGGAGCCGGTGTTGGCGTTGCTGATAAAAAGGGCTTTGACAACAACGACTTCTCTCGCTATGAAGACGGAATGCTGATAAAAGAAACCAACCATGCCGGCGGTATTGTAGGTGGTATGAGCGATGGTAGCCCAATTATCGTTAGAGCCACTGTAAAACCGACCGCTTCTATCCATATTGAACAACCCAGCGTCACAAGGCAAAAAGAGAACAAAGAAATCATGATTGAAGGACGTCATGACCCTGTCATCGTTCCTAGAGCTGTTACCATATTAGAAGCCATGACAGCATTGGTGCTTGTGGATGCACTGATGATGAACATGACCGCTAAGATGGATTACCTCAGAAAAATATATACAACTTAAAACAGAGCATGAAAAAAACAAGGATCAGAAAATTGGTCCTTGTTTTTTCGCTCTTATTATGAAATTCTCTCATTTTCTATATGGTATTTTATAAAAAATATTCCAAAGCTTGATAGTTTATAATCGGTCTCAATAATTGGATCCGTTTGATTTCTTCTTCGTCATAGCCTGCAACACCATTTTGCAATAAATAGACTTGGTACCCTCTTTCTCTTGCACCATTATAGGTAAAGAGCACACAATGTTCAACTGCAAAGCCGCTGACGATAACACCATCAACACCTTCTGCTTTTAGTACCGCATCTAGTTCTGTTTCCCAGAATGCATTACAATGTTGTTTATGAATGACTCTATCTTGATCTGTGATAATAAGATTATCGACACAATCAAATGCTTCAGTGTCAGGCGAACCCACTTCAATGTCTTTAATAATGACTACCGGATAACTTTTACTACGGAAATACTGGCTAATTTCATTGATATATTCTACTGCCAGATCAAATGCGCGCTTAGCTGGCGTTTCTTCTCTACAACCTATTTGCATATCTACAATTAGTAGTGCTACGTTCATATTAGTACCTCCATATTCTAAAACTTTTTATTTTAGCAAACTTGTTTTCACTCACAAGACGTCATACTCAAACTTCAAATCCTCAATGCTTAGAGGTTTGGAGAAGAGATAACCTTGTCCATATAAGCACATGTTTTCCAAAAGAAACATTGCTTCTTCAGTGGTTTCAATACCTTCTGCTACAACTGACAAGCTCATATTATCACACATTTGTATCATTGACTTAATGACTTGTTCGGCCATCTTGTTACCTGTGATTGCCTCAATAAACGACTTGTCGATTTTTACATAATCTAGCGGTATTTTTGATAGGTAACTCAAGGACGAATAACCTATTCCGAAGTCGTCTAGAGATATCTTAATGCCTATTTTTCTAAGGTTCAATAATGTCTCAATATTCATATTAAAATTACTCATAACGACCCGTTCGGTGATTTCTATTTCTATATGACTTGGGTTCACCTGATACTTCCTAAGAATGGACTCAAGCTTACTTACAAAATCCACTTGCTCCAATGTCTTTGCAGTGATGTTAATAGAAATCGGGAATAATCTCAAATTTGCTAATTGCCTACTTCTTAATAATTGACATGCTTCTTCAATCACAAAATAATCTATATCAATTATTAACGCTGTTGTCTCTGCAATCGGAATGAATTCATCCGGCATTATTTGACCTTTATCAGGATGAGACCATCGAATGAGCGCTTCTGTTTTTACAACTTTTTGACTGCCTAATGCAACGATTGGTTGATACAATAAATAAAACTGTTTTTCTGTTAACGCGTTGGCTATGGATAATTTCATTTCTGCATCATAGTTTAATTCATCTAACATTGCTTCAGTGAAACGCTTGATACTGGAGTGATGATCTTTTTTTGCATATTTTGTCGCTGCTATTGCTGCATTAATCAAATCAATATAGCTAGGATTATCTTTTATAAAACTGTAACCAATATTAACAACAAAATGGTTGTCGATTGATTTTTTCTCTTCAAAGTCATTAAGAAAACCAGATATTTTATCTTCAAATACTTGCGTTACCATATTCGTAGTGTCCGGTATTAGTATAGCAAAAGCATTGTCTGTGTATTTGTATAAAACACTATTTGCCGGGACAAAACGTTTAAGTCTCTTCACAACATTTTCAATAATTGTGGCATATATATCAAACCGTTTATTTCTTATGTTAACAAGTTCATCCACTTCTAACATTACAAGTCCCAATTTATCCTTACTCTTTTCAGTGCTAATAAGTACATGATAGTCTTCTTCAAAAACAATGGCATTCGGTAATGAGGTCTCAACATCAAAATACGTAAGAGACTTAATTCGATCCATCAACACATTAAAGCTATTACCCAATCGGCCAATTTCATCTTGACGATTAAATTTGGCTCTAACAGAAAAATCACCCTCTGCGCCTCTTAACATAAGTTGATCGAGTTCATGAATTGGCTTAGATGCTTTTCTAATAACCATGTAAGTAAAGAACATGATGAAAAACGAAAAAATAAAAGAGCATATTAATGAAAGATATAATAAGTTTCTAACCGGTTTCAATATACTATATTCAGAGATCACATTATATAGACCCCACTGATAGTCCCCTATTTGACTGTATAAAACATAGTAATTCTCACCTTCATATTTTTGTATTTTTACACCATAGCGATTTCGGCTTTCATTATGAACAAAATCACGAAGTTCTTCTTCAAAATTGTTATCTCTAAACCAATGATCACCCACTTCTGAATAGATGACACTACCACCGGAAGATACAATAAATCTTTGAGATAACTGCATATAACCCGTTGTTTTAATATCTTCAAATAATGACACCATCTCTAATCGTCCAAGTATTGCACCAACAATTTCATCATGAGGATCAACAATGGGTACAGCTGCAACAATAACTGATTCGCCTGTTTTACGACTGATTAACATCTCAGAAATTGCAGATTGACCTATTAATGCTTTTTTTATGTACTTACGATCACTAAGGTCTAAAACCGTGCCATCATAGTATTTTGCCTGACCATCTATATCGACCATAGCGATTTCATCATAGAAGCCATTGTAATTTGTATCTATTAGCCCTCGTTGTTCTTCCCAATCCATCGTATTAAGATGCGGAATATTAGATATGTTATTTAGTGGTTTCATATAGCCTGCTATGATTCTTTCAAGAAAAATGGCAGTTTCATTCGTCGTAATACTTAATGTATCTAAACTATTCTTAATAACATATCTACCGTATATGGTATATGTCCCAAAAATAAATATTAACTGAATGACAATGATTGAAATAAAGGAAAGGAAAGTGATACGCACCCTTAGACTTTTATTAAACTTTTTAAACATCTTTGTACCACCTTATGTTAGAATATTTAGTCGTCTTACACGTTAATAGTTCCACAATAGAGCTTTTCTGTAAGCTTACTTTGCACTTGCTAAAAGCCACAACATCATTTTGAAGCACCCTTTATAATATGTCAACTCTATTGTACAAACAACATTATAAATAATACAAACAACATTTTTATAGCTATATCTATACGTTGTTTTACTAAAAAGTGCTATTAAACTCACGCATTCAAGGTAAACAGTTCCTCCTATATAGGAGGGACTATTGTACTATTTTCAGTCATGCTATATAATGAATATGAATAACTTTATAATCTGCAAAGAAAGTATGGGATTATGAGAAAAAAAGAAAGTGACGAAATGCGTACTTTGAATTGTAAAATTAATGAAGACAATATATCCGGGTTAAGAACTATTGTCATTGTGATTCTGGCGATTGTGACACTTCAAACGCTTGTTTATTTAAGTGTAAAACAAATTTCATTTGGGTCAGATATTGTCGGAATAAAAATAGCACTGATGTTTCTCGGTGGCATATTGTTATTTTCTTTTGCAAAAATAAATACAACCGGTTCTTTTTTCAAAAAATATTCAGATGTATATATCGGTGGTATTGTATTTGTAATACTGGGCATGTCCATTATTAATACTTTTTTTGCACAAGCTATAAGCTCTGATATTAGTATTTATATCTTGGTTTTATTTTCAGTCATTGGTACTGTAAGGATTCGTCCCAAGATCATCAGTATTATTCTCGTGTTTAGCTATAGTTTTTTTTCTATCGGATTACCTTTTTTTCAATCTAATATGTCGTTTCTTGTCCCCCATCTGATCAATGGACTTATTATTAATGTTATCGCCTTTTTTATATCACGTATGCTGTATCATTATGCGGTAGCCTATTTTTATGGTAAAGCGGAAATAGAGAAAAAGAATGAAGAGCTAAAATACTTATCTGAAAGAGATGCATTAACTGGGCTTTATAATCAACGGATGATTAACACATATATAGAAAAATACACAGAAGAAGTAGAAGTGTCCGGAGAAAATCTTTTTTTGGGTGTAATTGATTTGGATGGGTTCAAAAAAATAAATGACAATTACGGACATGCTTTTGGAGATAAAGTACTATGTCGCATTGCTAACATCATTAAAAATAATCTAACAGCCGCTGAGTTTATAGGACGGTATGGTGGTGATGAATTTGTTCTTATTATCAAGAAACTTGAAACAAATGAAGTCAGTCATATTATGGAAAATGTATTGTCAGAATTAAATAAAGTAGAATTCCAGGAAGATAAACTATCGTTTAGTTGTGGTATCGCTAAATGGCAAGGTGAATCAACAAGAGACTTTTTTTATAAAGCAGACAGCTATATGTATAAAATCAAAAATTCAGGTAAAAATGGTGTTTTAATTAACGACGATGAGGAAGAAGACGTATGAAGAAAGTAGCCTTTGGGGAACTTGCAAAAGTAATGAAAACAGGTGATATTATATTGTTTAACGGACAATATGATGGGAGTAAAATCATTGAATTATTTGAAAGAAGTGAATGGTCTCATGTTGGAATTGTTGTAAAATTAGACGCATATGAAGGTCCCTTGCTTTGGGAAGCTACATCGTTGACAAATATTGAAGACGTTATCTTTCATGACAATAAAACTGGCGTCAAGCTCGTTGATTTAAAAGAACGATTATCTCATTATGGTGATGAATTAGAAAAGTATGAGACTGCCAACTTTTCATATCGTAAAATGAACGTTCAGAGAGATCCAACATTAAATGAAAAAGTACTTGAATTAAATCAACACTATCACGGTATTGAAGATCCTTCGTTTTGGACAATGGTTTGGGATGTTGTGTTAGGTCGTATTTTTAGGAAATCTATTCCTTTAGACAAATTCTTTTGCAGTGAATTTGTTGCGCAAATGTACTTAGAGTTAGGGTTCATAGATGATAGAAAACCAATTAATGCATACATGCCATCCGATTTTTCAGATCAAGGCTCAAAGCATTTGCATTTAACTAAAGGTGTTTTAGAGACTGAAATATTCATCGATATTAAACATATATAATCGTTTATCAAAAAGACGACCGTAGTCTATGTGACTACAGTCGTCTTTTAATCATAAATCACATACTGGCATCTATTTTCCAATCCACTTACCAATGAACATTAAGAAGACCCCTTCAAAAATAGCAAAATCCGCTAAATTATAATGTACGTTGTGTTTGGGTGCAAAAGCAATATAATCCATCACATAGCCTCTTCTGATTCTATCCGTATAATTCCCCAGCGCGCCACCCAGCATAAGGGCTAGTCCTATACCGGTCCACTTACCTTTTCCCGTTGTCCAGTAAGGTATACCTATAACTAGAATCATAACGATAGATAGGATTGTTAAAACATGGAGATAAGCCGGTTTGTCTTTCAACCAACCTAAAAATGCACCTCTGTTTTTTACCAGACTAAAACTGATTTTTTCATTAAGATAATACACTGGTTTTTGTCCCGCCAATTTATTTATGGCATATTTTTTAATGATTTGATCCATGATCCATACCCATACTGTCAACATCCAGACGATCCTCCTCAAGTGTTATTATGTCACTTTCTACATATGATAGCACATGATGCTTAGATAATACAATATACTATATACCTTTACTTACAGTATATCTTAATAGCCTCATATAGAAAAGCAGCGCACCCTTCTGAAAGATCATCGTAATATTTTCTAAAACGTGGGTCATCCACATAAGTCTGAGCTAATCCCATATGTGCTTCCTTCGAATAATGATTCCAGTAACAGCCTAACCATTCTTTATGTAAAGCACAAACTTCTTGTGCAAGTGCACTCGACGGGTCACCTTGCTTAAATGCTTTTACTAAGGAAGTATTTATTTGATCCGACAATTCTTGGTACCTCGAATATTCTTTTTCTGTCAAACCCATGAGTTTTGCATTGCTACTGTCGACAATCTCGTTACCATATTTTTCACGAATTTCCTTTCCATACACCTCTTCATTTTCACTCACCATCTTCTTTTTAAAACCTTGGAATTTTTCTTTATCACTCATTATTATTTCTCCTTTCGATGCTGCAATCGTTTTTTTGACATTTGTTATCAATATTTCTATCTGTTTCTTTTTAACTTGAAGTGCTGATAAATGGTCTTCTAGAGTTGCTATACCATCATAGTCTTTCGAAAAAACAATATTCTTAATTTCATCAAGGGATACACCCAGTTCACGATAAAATAATATCTGCTGTAGTAGGTCGACTTCTTTTTGACCATATACCCGGTAGCCATTCCCACTAATCCTCCTTGGTGATAATAGCTTGATGTCGTCATAGTAGCGTAAGGTTCTTGTACTAACTCCAGCTAGCTTTGCAAGCTTGTTGATACTATATTCCATAATTAACCTCCTAATCCATTATAATGCTTAAGCTGTGATACACTATTATTTTTTAACTATTGGCTATCAAATGACTCTATATACATAATAAACTATGACGTAACGTGAATGTCAATAAGGAAAATAAAAAAGCCTCATAAGGATGAATCCCTATGAGGTTTCTCAGTCATTATTAAATTAATTATCAGGATTTTCGGGAACTTCGAGATCATCAGGAACAATGTTGATTTGTCTAGCTGTTGCCTGTATAGGATCTGATTCCATGACATCGCCTTCAAAGAAAACATGTACATATTGACCTTCTTCCAAGGCCTCCATCGGCATTTCTTCATTCAGATAAATCACCGTATCTTCATTGACTGTAACATAACCCCGAGCATAGTCAGCACCATTGTTATCTAATTCACCTTCTACCAGAATTACAATCGTACCATCGTCATTCTCCGTTCGTTCTGTTATGTTCCCAGCTACACCATAGACAACCAATTGGGATTCTGTATCTGTTGGTAATGCTTCATCAACATCTTCCGGACTTGTAGTTGGCGTTGAGCATGCTACAAGAACTGTTAATATAATCATCATCGGTATAATTAACTTTAATTTCATGTTGTACCTCCTTGTTGATTTGAATTGTTTGTATATTTATTGGACGTCACTGCATAATAAAATGTTTCATTAACTTCCAAACAACCAAATCCTCTGAGATATGAATTGCTTTTCTTAATCTTATAGGCCCTCCCCTCAAGTTCCACAATAGGTTTGATATGGAACACCTGATGGACCTGGCAATGTATAATATCCAGCCTGTTCATTGGTGTGTGCATATGGGTTTGAAAGTACGCTGAGTAAACGTTCCATAACACGATAGTCCTCATGCCTAACTGCTGCTTCTAAGGCCTCTTCTACCCTATGGTTACGTGGAATTACTGCTGGATTAGAATCACGCATAAGCTGACTAGATTGAGCTTTCGATTGCTTCTGACTGTTTCTTCTCTCCTGCCATCTTGAATACCAATGACCAAATTCGGCTAAATCATAGACACTCGTATCTTGGGGTCTATCAAAAGTCAGATCACAAAAAGTATTGGTATAGTCTGCATGAGCATTCTCCATCATTTTGAGAAGGTCGTTAATCAGTAAATCATCACCAGCACCCTCATCAAACAGACCTAACTTTGATCGCATTCCTTTCATCCAATAATCATGATATAACTTAGTGAAATCAGAAATTGCTGTCTCAGCCAGCTTAATTGCCTCAGATAGATTTGTATGAAGAAGCGGTAGTAGCGTTTCAGCAAAACGTGCTAGATTCCATTTGGCTATATGTGGCTGATTGCCATAAGCATAGCGACTCTGACGGTCAATAGAACTAAAGACCGTAGCCGGATTATACGCATCTATAAAAGCACAAGGCCCATAATCAATCGTTTCTCCACTGATTGTCATATTGTCCGTATTCATAACACCATGAACAAAACCTACAAGTTGCCATTTTGCGATTAACTCGGCCTGAAGCTTGATGACTTCTTGAAGTAGGCATAGATAAGGGTTCTTTCTGACTTTTAAATCTACAAAATGACGATCAAGTGTATAGTCCGCAAGTGTGCGAAGATCCTCAACGGTACCCCAATTTGCTATATATTGAAAGGTACCAACACGCAAATGACTTGCTGCCACACGGGTCAATATTGCGCCATCTAAATTGGTTTCTCGGATAATGGACTCACCGGTTGTTACAACAGAAAGGCTACGTGTCGTCGGAATACCGAGTGCAAACATAGCCTCACTGATTATGTATTCACGGAGCATCGGTCCAAGTGCTGCTCGACCATCACCGCCTCGAGAATAGGGTGTTGGACCAGAACCCTTTAATTGAAGATCAAAGCGTTCCAAGGAAGGGGTTACTTGTTCTCCTATAAGCAAAGCTCGACCATCCCCTAGCATCGTAAAGTGTCCAAATTGATGCCCAGCATATGCTTGTGCAAGTAGCATACTTCCCTCAGGTGCTCTGTTACCGGCAAGAATTGCTAAGCTTTCTTCACTTCTTAGTTCATTCTCAGTAAGTCCCAAGAATGATGCCAACGGATTATTTAAAATGATCAAACTCGGTGAGGTTACACCGTTAGGTTCAATCTTTGTAAAAAAAATCTTTGGCAGACGCGCATAACTATCATCTAGATGCCATCCCGTTTTTATTTCTTTTTCATTATTCATGAGCTGTCCTTCTCCTATTTAATCAGATCCCTCTGGTTTATCTTATTTATAGTTGTACTACTCTTAGTATACGACAATTAAGAACTGTTATCAATTAAAGTTTCTAAACTAGATTTATTTAAATGTTCTCATTGAAAAAGAGATACTTCAAGTGATAAAATAAGGATGAATCTAGATATAAAAAAAGGTGGTAGATGCCTCTATGAATTTTAATAACTTTAAGGATCCTTTTAATATGATACAAACAAAAAAACGCACCATAGGTGAGGCCCCTGGTACGTTAAATTATAATGGTGTACACACAAATATTGGCGTTACGGTAGATGTCATTTCTTATGACCATGACTGGTACCAAAGGATTGAAATCGCTGATTTGGAATCGTTGAATATAGATGACAGAAAATACTGGATTAATGTAACGGGACTCCATGACATTGAGTTAATCCGAAAAATCGGTGACAAGTTTGGTATCCATCATATGGACTTAGAAGATGTTGTACATGTGTCTCAACGTAGCAAAATCGAACTTAAAGAATTTTATCTGTTTTCCATTTTTAAAATGATATATCTTAAGAACGAAGAAATCCACCATGAGCATGTTTCAATATTTGTAAAAGATCAGGTTATCCTTACTTTTCAGGAAGTGCAGGGAGATGTTTTTGAAGCCATTCGAAAAAGAATCGAATCTGGAAATGATCGTATTATGGAACGTGGCATAGAGTATCTGTATTATTCTATAATCGACGCCATAGTCGATCATTACTTCCCTGTTATCAACCAATCCTTTGAAACATTCGCTGATTTAGAAATAAATGTCATAGAGACTGGCAATACAGACATGACTCGAATCTATCAACTTCGAAAAGAGTTGCTTTATATGGTGAATGCGATTACACCTATCCATGATGCGATTTTTATTTTCACGCGTGAATCAAATCCCTTTTTCACTAAGGAAGATGTGCCTTATTATGCAGATTTAATGGATCACTTGACTCAACTAAGTGATTCATTAAAAAGTTATCGTGAAATGATTAATAGTCTTTATGAAATGCAAATGGCTGAAAAAAGCGATGCGCTCAATAAAACTATGATGACACTCACCACTTTTTCCGTTATTTTCATCCCATTATCTTTTCTCGCTGGCTTTTTTGGCATGAATTTTACTCATTTTCCAGGTCTTGATTACCCCTATGCGATTCATCTTTTTGTAGCCACATGTGTTACTATTACTGCTGGGATGTTGGCTTATTTCAAAGTCAAGCGCTTATAAATAATATAGCTTAGAAACATATTCTTACCAAATACCGTCTTATTCCACAATACTCACAATATTGGCGTTATTAGGTCTAGCTATTGCCAATCTGTCGTTCCATATTCATCAACATTATAAATATCAATAAATATGATATCTACAAATATTTCTTTTTTCACTTCTTTACCTGCTAAGATATCGTAAGCTACTTGAGCCGCCGTCGTTCCAATGGTCATTGGC
>JAGXFY010000055.1:0-80873 GCA_024636985.1 Clostridiales bacterium
CCTATGCAATTCATAATATGATACAGGCCGATTGATTATCACACTTCCCACAGGCAATTTATCTATTTCAATATTGTTTTTTTCCAGATACTTATAATCAAAACCATAGTAGACAGGTTTCATATCAACGGTCTTCAAAGATTCTATGGGCGCGCCCTCTATAATTTGAATCGTTAAATCGGCTCCATAGTTACCTTGCATCGTACCACTTAACAAACTACCACCAATAACACCATAACCCAATAAATACTCATAGACTGTATACATGGGAAGTGTTGTTATATCAGCTAGTTCTTTGGAGAATATTTCATTAGATTTCTGCTTACCTTGACTGTCTATAGTGAAAGTCCCCATAATAGCCGCACTGCCTGTTTTAGGGTCTTTTAGCAAAGTCTTAATCTCCTCATAACTTAGGTCATCAAGTACAGCATAGCTCAAGTTATTATTAGAGCTTTCTATGGCTTGGACAATTGCATTACTGACATCTTTACCGCTTTCTGTAGCGTCACAGACCACATAAATATGCTTGATTTCAGGTTGGAGTTCCAGCATTAATTCCACAGTTCCTGTGGCATCTAAGAGTTCATATACACCAACTATATCCTCGATGCCTTCAGTTCGGTTTTCAGCAGAATTCTCCAAAACACCGGTAAAGACAATAGGTGTCCCCTCAAAAATTCCATCTCTATGTTGAATAGCAAATTCCATAGCTATGTCATCCGTTGTAATAATAACATCCGTATTGACATCTTTATATTTATGTTGAATGAGATTATATTGAATGCTTAAATTATCATCGTTAGGATATCTTTTCCAATCTAAGTATTCTACAGATACAATTATATTCTCATTATACTCTTTAAACTGCTCAATGAGAGCATCGGTTTGTGTATCTGTCCAGCCAAAGCCTTTATGATAAGAATTAATCAGCAAGACATGGGGGTAGTCATAGTTGTTTCGAGTACCGTCTTGTACTGCAAATGCTTCTAAATTGAATATTAGGCTTATTAAAATAGTCAAGCACATCATTCTAATATGTTTAATAAACAAATGTCTTTTTTTCATATTCCAATCCATCCTATCCCATCAATTTTCTTCTTAAGACATATGGTTATTCTATCATTATATTGTATATTGGGCAACATAGATTGACACACGATTTCATATTGTGATATAATTCAATTCAGTTATACATATACAAGGAGGATATCACAATATGTTTGCAGATGCATCCATTGATATGAAATATGAAGAAACCTTTGAACTGGTGTATCAACAACTCAATTATGCTAGGCAAAACGACCCAAAATATACTCAATTTGACTTGAAACGATTTCTCGAAAGTCTTTATGACAATCACGGTAACAATTGGTTAGGAAGAAGTGAAGTACAAGAAGCGGTGCAATCCGCCACCATTGCCGCTGCTGAATTGTTGCTGAGCCAATGGGAATAATAAGCCATTAAAAAAAGCCTTCGCATATGCGAAGGCTTTTTGATTTCTATGATTATCTGTTATTTAATACTGCTTGTGCTGCTGCAAGTCTAGCAATTGGAACACGGAAAGGTGAACAAGAAACATAATCAAGTCCAACTCTGTGACAGAATTCGATGGATGATGGGTCCCCACCATGCTCACCACAGATACCAAGCTTGATGTCAGGTCTTGCTGCTCTACCTTTAACAACTGCCATTTCTACTAACTGGCCAACACCTGTTTGGTCAAGTCTAGCAAATGGGTCAGATTCAAGTATGGATTTTTTGTAGTAATCATCAAGGAAAGCCCCAGCATCGTCTCTTGAGTAACCAAATGTCATTTGTGTTAAGTCATTGGTACCAAATGAGAAGAACTCAGCTTCTGCTGCAATCAAATCTGCAGTTAAAGCAGCACGAGGAATCTCAATCATAGTTCCAACAAGATACTTAAGCTTAACGCCTTTTTCAGCGATTACTTTTTCTGCTGTCTCAACAACGATATTCTTAACATATGCAAGCTCTTTAACTTCACCAGCAAGAGGAATCATAATCTCTGGGATAACGTCAATGCCTTCTTCAGCTATAACTTCAACAGCTGCTTCAATAATCGCACGTGTTTGCATAACTGCTATTTCAGGATAAGTTACTGCAAGTCTACATCCTCTATGACCAAGCATAGGGTTGAACTCGTGTAAGCTTTCTACTGTTTCTTTTAATGCTTCAAAAGTTAAGCCCATTTCTTTAGCTAATTCTCTAATATCGCCTTCTTCTTGAGGTAAGAACTCATGAAGTGGTGGATCAAGAAGACGTACTGTCATTGGCTTACCAGCAAGTGCTTTGTACATACCTTTAAAGTCTGCTTTTTGGAAAGGAATTAACTCAGCTAGAGCAGCTTCTCTCTCAGCAACTGTATTGGATACAATCATTTGACGGATTTTTGGAAGTCTGTCTTCTTCAAAGAACATATGCTCTGTACGGCAAAGACCAACACCTTCTGCGCCAAACTCAACTGCATTAATAACGTCTTTAGGACTATCAGCGTTTGCTCTTACTTTAAGTGTTCTTACATCATCTGCCCAACCCATAAACTTACTAAAGTCGCCACTGATTTCAGGATCCACTGTTTTGATATCTTCAAGATAGATTTTACCTGTTGAACCGTCAAGTGAAATAAATTCACCTTCCGCTACAGTTTTTCCACCTAGAGTAAATGTTTTAGCTGCTTCGTTGATTTTGATTTCTCCACAACCGGATATACAGCAAGTACCCATACCACGAGCAACTACGGCCGCATGTGATGTCATACCACCACGTGCTGTTAAGATACCTTGTGCTGCGTCCATACCTTCAATATCTTCTGGTGAAGTCTCAAGTCTAACTAGGATAACACGCTCACCACGTTTCTTTGCTGCAACAGCGTCATCTGCGTTAAAGTATACTTGTCCTGCCGCTGCACCTGGAGAAGCTGGAAGTGCTGAACCATAAACTTTGGCAGCTGCTAATGCTTCTACATCAAAGTTAGGGTGTAGCAATTGATCCAATTGTTTTGGATCCACTTTCATAAGTGCTTCTTCTTTTGTACATAGTCCTTCTTCAACCAAATCAACCGCTATTTTAAGGGCTGCTTGTGCTGTTCTCTTACCGTTACGTGTTTGTAAGAAATAAAGGACTTTATCTTCAATGGTGAATTCCATATCTTGCATATCTTTGTAATGATTTTCAAGTTTGGTAGCAAGTCTCATGAATTCTGCATATGCTTCAGGCATATCGTTTTCAAGTCTTGTTATAGGTTCTGGTGTTCTGATACCGGCAACAACGTCTTCACCTTGAGCATTTAATAAATACTCACCGTAAATACCACGCTCACCTGTTGATGGATTTCTTGTAAAGGCAACACCTGTACCGGATGTATCACCCATATTACCAAATACCATAGATTGAACGTTAACTGCAGTTCCCCAGCTACCAGGAATATCATGCATTCTTCTATAGATGACTGCTCTTTCATTGTTCCATGAATCAAATACTGCATTGATTGCAGCCATAAGTTGCTCTACAGGCTCTTGTGGGAACTCTGAACCTTCATGCTTAACATATAGAGCTTTGAAAGCTTCTACAACTTCTTTAAGGTCATCTGCTGACAATTGTAAGTCATTCTCAAAACCTTTTGACTCTTTAATTTCATCAAGTACACGCTCAAATTGTGATTTGGGAAGACCTTTAACCACGTCTGAGAACATCTGGATAAATCTTCTGTATGAATCATAAGCAAATCTTGGATTTCCTGTTGCTACAGCAAAACCTTCTACAGATACATCATTAAGACCTAAGTTAAGTACTGTATCCATCATACCTGGCATGGATGCTCTTGAACCTGAACGTACAGAAACCAATAATGGTCGATTGTTATCACCAAAAGTTTTTCCAGTGATTTCTTCAAGATTTGCCAATGATGCTTTAATTTCAGCTGTAATCTCGTCAGTAATTTTCTTTCCGTCTTCATAGTACTTAGTACACGCTTCAGTAGAAACTGTAAATCCTTGAGGGATTGGAAGTCCTAATTTAGTCATTTCAGCAAGATTCGCACCTTTACCACCTAACAGGTTTTTCATGGACCCATCTGCTTCACTGAACATATAAACAAACTTTTTGCTCATTCTTTGTCCTCCTAAATAAATTTAATTGTCAACGTTTCAGGTTGCCTTCTTTAACAAATAACATAAAAACCACCCTAGTCGGTTGCGTTTATTGTAAACAGGGTTATGCCTGTTTTCACACACACCTATATAAGGGCAAAATTACATCTTTTGCCCTTATATATTATAACACAACAAGACAAAATGTGTACCCTAAATTGCCATTTTTTATGGTTCCTTATAGCTATTTAAAGGTTTTGACGAAAAACAGGGGATTTTCGTTAAATTTTTGTCTATTTTATATAATCCGTACCTATGTTGCCTATATTTCATATTGTGCACTTCTTAAAAATCAAACTTGTTATGAAAATACTGAAGGAGTTCACTGATTTTTACCCGTTCTTGCTCCATAGAGTCTCTATGACGGATCGTTACTGATTGGTCCTCATTGGATTCAAAATCATAAGTGATGCAGAATGGTGTACCAATCTCATCTTGACGTCTGTAACGTTTACCGATACTTTGTCGGTCATCAAATTCCACATTATAATACTTACTCAGCAGATCCATAACCTTTTGTGCATCATCGTTGAGCTTTTTAGAAAGAGGTAGGATGGCCATCTGCATCGGTGCAAGGGCCGGGTGGAATCTTAATACCGTTCTCACCTCACCGTTTTCCAAGGTTTCCTCATCATAAGCCTCACACAAAAAGGCTAATGTGACACGGTCCGCCCCAAGTGAAGGTTCCACACAATAAGGTATATATTTTTCATTGGTTTCTTGATCAAAATACGTCAAATCTTGACCGGAATGTTCTTGGTGGCGGGTTAAATCAAAGTCCGTTCTTGAGGCAATACCCCATAATTCACCCCAGCCAAAGGGGAACTGGAATTCAATATCACTTGTTGCATTGGAATAATGGGAGAGTTCTTCAGGACTATGGTCTCTAACACGCATATGATCTTTGGTCATACCAAGATCCTCTAACCAATTGACACAAAAAGCTTTCCAATAGGAGAACCATTCGATGTCTGTTCCCGGCTTACAGAAGAATTCTAATTCCATCTGTTCAAATTCTCTCGTTCTAAAAGTAAAATTACCCGGTGTAATCTCATTTCTAAATGATTTTCCAACTTGTGCGATACCAAAAGGCACTTTTTTTCTGGACGTTCTTTGTACATTTTTAAAATTAACAAAAATACCTTGAGCGGTCTCAGGACGTAAGTATACGGTATTTTTTGCATCTTCAGTTACACCTTGGAAGGTTTTGAACATGAGATTAAACTGTCGGATATCCGTGAAGTCATGTTTCCCACAGGAAGGACAATCAATATTATTCTCCTCAATATAGGCTTTCATAGCTTCATTGGACCATGAATCCACAGGGTCTTCTATGATAATCCCTTTAGCTTCCATATAATCTTCAATCATTTTGTCGGCTCTAAAGCGCTCTTTACATGCTTTACAATCCATTAGTGGATCGTTAAACCCACCAACATGTCCTGAAGCTACCCATGCTTGAGGGTTCATCAATATAGCACAATCCACACCCACATTGTAAGGACTCTCTTTGACAAACTTCTGCCACCAAGCTTTCTTAACATTGTTCTTGAGTTCAACGCCAAGTGGTCCATAATCCCATGTGTTAGCGAGTCCACCGTAAATCTCTGATCCGGGATATACAAACCCTCTTGCTTTCGCCAATGCTACAATTTTTTCCATTGTTTTTTCCATGATTATCATCCTTTCAGTATCCATTTATGGATGTTAAGATATCAAAAAAACATCCTGCCATCCCTAGTAATAAGGGACGAAAGCATGTCACTTCCGCGGTTCCACCCTAATTGGTAAAATACCCACTCTTCATCAAAACACTCCTAAGCGCCATTCCTCTTATGGTCTCTACCCGGCTTCCACTATCCCGAACTCGCTTGAAAAACCAATCTAAGAGTACTCCTCTTATTCATCGTGCTATAATATACTCGATTGTTATGAATATATCATAGGAAAGTCAGACTGTCAAGAAGAAGCAGCAGGCAAAAAGATACAGATAAAGAACATAACAAAGTCCCTTATCTGTGTCCATCATTTTTGTATCTTAGTGCTATATATGTATTACTTATTCTTAATAATCTTTTTTTCCAGAGCTTTCGGTTTTCCAAGTATTTCTTTTAGTAGCATGGCTTTCCTAAGATCTGTCTTGGTCATGTTTTTTAGTTCTTTCTTAAGGCTTCTCATAACCATGCCTCCTATATTTCTTTGTCACTTTCACCTATGGATTCTCGCATGGTGGTGTCAGCTTGTATGTTCTTTAGATTATAATAATCCATTACACCAATATTACCTTTTCTAAATGCCTCCGCTATGGCAAGTGGTACTTGTGCCTGAGCTTCAACTACTTTAGCGTTCATTTCTTCAACCAGTGCCTTCATTTCTTGTTCTCTTGCGATGGCAAACACACGTCGCTCCTCAGCTTTTGCTTGAGCGATTTGTTTATCTGCTTCTGCTTGTTCTGCTTGAAGTCTTGCACCGATGTTTTTACCCAAATCAATATCTGCAATATCTATTGAAAGAATCTCAAATGCCGTTCCTGAGTCCAACCCTTTATTTAAGACACGTTCAGAGATCATATCCGGGTTCTCTAGAACTTCTTTATGACTTTCACTTGAACCGACTGTGGTAACAATACCTTCACCAACCCTTGCTATGATGGTTTCTTCACCAGCACCACCAACCAGTCTTTCCAGGTTAGCCCGAACAGTTACTTTGGCTAACGCTTTAACTTCAATACCATTTTTGGCTACCGCCACAACGAGAGGTGTTTCTATTACCTTAGGTGTTACACTCATTCTGACCGCTTCTAGTACATCACGTCCTGCCAAATCAATGGCTGCAGCTCGTTCAAACGTTAAGTCCAACTTAGCTCTGTGGGCTGCTATAAGAGCATCCACAACACGACCGACTTTTCCACCGGCCAATAAATGTGATTCCAATTGATTAATATCCACTTCTACATTCGCTTTCACCGCTCGAATTAAGGGTAATACGATGAGATTTGGTTTCACACGACGTAATTTCATACCTATTAAGCCGGCTATACTGACTTTTACATTAGATGCTATAGCTGCAATCCACAATCTTACCGGGATGACGCTAAAAAATATGGCTAAAAACAGTACCACCAACGAAACTATGAGTAACATACCAATGGGTTGTTCCATATAAATACCTCCTATTCTAAACCTTTAACAAAAATTTTTTTACCTTCCACTTCTGCAATTAATATATTGGAACCTTTTTGTATAAAACTACCTTTTGTTAAGACATCCAGTTCCAAACCATCAAAATCACCTTTGCCCGTTGGTCTTAGTGCTGTTACGGCAGTTCCGGTTTTACCAACAAGTAGGCTTAAATCACTTTTTAATATTTCTTCATTTAGTTGAGCCTTTTGAATTAAGGGGCTTCTTCTAGATGCAATGAATTTATAAGCCAAATACATGAGAATAATGGCTACCAGTAAAATAACCAAAAACATCACAACGCCTTCAGCAATTGTATTGGTTGTCATTATAACGCCGGCTAGAATTGCAACTATACCAATCCCGCCTGTGACACCAAAACTTGGTATAAAGATTTCGGCAATCAACAATAGAATACCGCTGGCTATGAGGAGAATGGGTAATGTTTCCATAAGCTACCTCCTTTAGGTTTATTTGCCTATTATGCATAGGATTATGAATACTATTTTCATTTGTTACTTCTATATTATAACATATATTTGTCTGGCTAATTATTAAGGAAGTTTAAATTCTTTTGCAAAGTTGGAAAACTTTATTATAATCACAGCAAAATTTCTCGAAGTGATCTCTTTTGTGTTATCTCAACTTGTCCTATGAAAACCCATCCGTGGATTAGCTACAACGGCCTCTTGTTCCTACATCCATGTAGGAAAAGTCGGCGGTTACATCCCTGTAACCAACTTATGTAGCTAACACCACTCCTGGAACTTCATACTCGGTACGAAAAAGATTTTTGGTTATCGTACGATTTACAAGTTCTATCATAAGATTATTAAGTGATTACATTTGTGTTATCTCAACTCGTCCTATGGAAAGATTTGGTTATCCTACGATTTAGTTTTATGAATAGTTCTTGAAGTGATACTCTAGTAAGCCAATACCGACCATGAAGTTCCTGGAAGCAGTGTGTGTGACTTAAGCAAGTCTGCATGGATGCAGACCGCCGACTTTTGGTGCAGGACGCACCAATTGGAGGCCGTAGTCATATACACTGTGGAAGGGTTTTCATGGGACCCCTTCAAAAACATATTCTAACTTCACAACTAAAAAAGTCTCTAAGCTTTTATCCGCCTAGAGACCCTGATAATCACATAACACATACGGTTTAGCCCTGCTTTGACACAAAACCTATTTGTTAGATTTCTATATGTTTACCTACAATAATCGGGAAACTTCGCTCCCCTTTTAAGGTTTTACCTTCTTTAACCGTTACTTCTTTATCTAAGATGACATAATCTAAGGTTGCATTGGGTTCAATCACAGTATCTTGCATAATAATACTGTTTCTAACAACTGCACCTCGACCAATCTTGACACCCCTTGATAAAACACTGTCGTAAACTTCACCTTCAATGATACAACCATCAGCAACAATAGAATGGTTAACCACTGCTTCTTCATTGTATTTTGTAGGTGTCTCATCTTTTACTTTTGTAAAGACCTTGCCATCCGTATTGAATAATTCTTGACGTACTTCTGGGTTAATCATATCCATATTACAATTGTAGAACATAGATATTGAACTTAATGAACGCCAATAGCCTTTGTATTCATACCCCATTATGTTGAGCTTGTCCAATTTACGAATCAGGATATCTTTAACAAAATCATAATGACCATGCGCTTCGCTCTCTTCGAGAAGGTCGATGAGTAATGTTCGCTTCATTATATAAACACCAAGAGATGCTAATTTTCCATCCGGCGTTTCAGGTTTTTCTCTTAGATCAACAATACGTTCTTTGTCATCAAGTTTAATGATACCAAACTCACTAAGTTCAACCGGGTCAAAGTCGGACATATCTCGGTACATAACGGTGATATCTGCTTCCTGTTTTTCATGAGCTTCCAATAAAAGATTGAAGTCCATTTTATAGATGCAGTTACCTGTAGCTATAATGACATACTCATCTGTACTCCTTTTTAAAAAGGAAATATTACTGTACATACCATCTGCAGATCCTCTGTACCAACCTGTATTTTCTCCTGCTAAGTATGGCGGGAACATAAACAGACCGTTATTTCTACGATCAAGATCCCATTCCTTACCTGCACCAAGATGGTCCATTAGAGATCTGAAGCTATATTGTGTTACAACTCCGACCTTATCAATGCCGGAGTTAATCATATTGGATAAAACAAAATCAATTGCTCTGTACTTTCCACCTACCGGTATCGCTGACACTGATCTTTTTGCCACCAATTCCTTCATACTTTCTTTTCTTCCACCTGTGATAATGATTCCTAAAACTCTACTCATGTCTCGTACCCCCTTTAAATACTGTTCCGCCGGAAGCTATATTCAATGTAGCATAGTCTGAGGCATCAACGCATTTGTGGATAACGACATTTTTTCCAAGTATGGCATGATCCGGTATGAAAGCACTTTCGGCAATAACGTTAATACCTGTGTTGTAAATATCAGGCTTAATTGTATTGACCACCAGTTCACCAACACCCATTTCTACGCCCTCACCTACAACCACTTTTTCAGCAAGAATGCTTTTATAAATCTTAGCATTTTTACCAATGACTGAATTGGACATAATGATAGAATCTTCTATATATGCGCCTTCTTCTATAATGACACCTGGGAAAAGAATCGAATTTCTAACTGTTCCATAAACCATGCAACCTTCTGCGACTATTGACTTTTTCACACTACCATTTGGACCGATATAATGAGCAGGCATAACTGGATTGGTTGTATATATTTTCCAATTGTGGTCAAATAAATTAAAATCCGGTACACGCTCGATTAAATCCATGTTGGATTCCCAATAGGATTGAATGGTACCAACATCCTTCCAATAGCCCTCAAAAGCATAAGCAAACATTCTTTTGTTTTCATCAAGCATCATTGGGATAATATTCTTACCAAAGTCTTTTTCAGATGCTTCGTTATGATCATCACGAATTAAGTATTCTCTTAAAATTTCCCATGTAAAAATATAAACACCCATAGATGCTAAATTACTCTTAGGCTTAGCCGGTTTTTCTTCAAACTCTAAAATACGATTGCTTGCATCAGTATGCATCAGTCCAAAACGGCTGGCTTCCTCAATTGGTACCTCAAAAACAGATATTGTAGCGTCGGCTTCATTTTTCTTGTGCGCCGCTAACATCTTAGCGTAATCCATCTTGTAAATATGGTCACCTGATAAAATGACCACATACTCCGGTGATACCTTATCAATGTAGTGGATATTCTGGTACACTGCATTAGCTGTCCCTGTAAACCAATCATTATTCTCTGACTTCAGATAGGGTGATAAAATTGTAACACCACCATTATTACGATCTAAATCCCAAGGTTTACCGATGCCGATATGGGCATTTAACTCTAAAGGCTCATATTGGGTAAATACACCTACTGTATCGATACCAGAATTGATACAATTACTTAAAGGAAAATCAATGATTCTAAACTTACCACCATATGGAACGGCTGGCTTTGCAGTTGATGATGTCAATACGCCTAACCTACTGCCTTGTCCGCCTGCAAGTAGTAAGCCCACTAATTCTTTAGTTGCCATTTTAACCTCTCCCTTCTATTACGTGTCTTTACAACTTTGTGTTAACATAAAGCCTAGACTACATATTACTATTTTAACATAAAGCTTAAAGTTATACCAATAAAAAAACATGTATACTTATAGGAATATGGGGCTGTCTTATTTGTCCTAATTGTTTTCTAAAACGTCTTTTATGCATTTTTATAAGCATAAAAAAGGAGCAAACCTTAATGATTCACTCCTTTTCATTCTACATGATCAATTATGCTTGGTTAATTGATCCAAATAAATCCATTTTTTCTTTTACTGTTGCTTTAATCGCTTCAAAACCTGGTGCCAGTAATTTACGAGGGTCAAAACCTTTGCCAACTTTATCTTTACCTTCTTCAATATATTTTCTTGTTGCTGCTGCAAAAGTCCATTGACATTCTGTATTAACATTGATCTTAGATACACCTAAAGTAATGGCATCTCTAACCATCTTATCAGGAATACCAGTACCACCATGCAGTACAAGTGGACGGTCACCTGTTAACTTTTGAATCTCTTCAAGCGTATCTAGGCTAAGGCCTGCCCAATTATCAGGGTAAGCACCGTGAATGTTTCCAATACCTGCTGCTAACATATCTACACCTAAATCATTGATTCTTTTACATTCTTGTGGATCAGCAATTTCACCGTTTCCGATGACACCGTCTTCTTCGCCACCAATGGAGCCAACTTCCGCTTCTACTGAAATACCTTTTGAATGTGCTAATTCTATAATTTCTTTGGTTTTTTCTACATTTTCATCAATATCGTAATGAGAACCATCAAACATAACTGAAGTAAATCCGGCTTCAATACATTTTTTGGCACCATCCAATGAACCGTGATCCAGATGAACCGCAACAGGTACAGTAATATTAAGATCTTTCATCATACCTTTGACCATACCCATAACGGTATTGTATCCGCCCATATACTTACCGGCACCTTCTGATACACCTAAAATAACCGGTGAATTGTTCTCTTGTGCCGTTAATAAAACCGCTTTTGTCCATTCCAAATTATTGATATTAAATTGTCCTACTGCGTATTTCCCTGCCTTCGCTTTTCTCAACATCTCCGTTGCAGATACTAACATATTCATTACCTCCATTTTATTGGGATGGCTAAGTCTTAAGCGCCATCTGTTTTATTGTTTCATATACGGTTAAGCACTAAAATATATTTAGCACCTTCACCATCTATTCATATGTTTTAGGTTCTAACAAATTATATCATAAAACAACCATATGTGAAGGTTTTTTGCTTTGAAATAATGACCAATAAAACATGTTTTTTTTTAGTCTTAGTGTTTAAAATGTCTCATGCCAGTAAAGACCATAGCTATGCCATATTTGTTACATGCATCAATGGATTCCTGATCTTTCATGGATCCACCAGGTTGAATGATGGCTGTAATGCCCGCAGCTGCTGCTGCCTCTACACAATCCGGAAAAGGGAAGAAAGCATCAGATGCCAAAGATGCACCCTTTAATATCTCATCACCGAGTGCTTCCTTACAGTGATCAATAGCTTGATTACAAGCCCAAATCCGATTGACTTGACCCGGTCCGACACCAAGTGATTGCTTGTTTTTACCTATAGCGATACCATTGGATTTAGCATATTTCACGATTTTCCATGTGAATTTCAAGTCTTCCATCTCTTCAGGTGTTGGTTTGCGATCCGTTACAACCTCTAACGCACCTTCGTATAACACGTTGTCTATGGTTTGAACCAACAATCCACCACTGACTTTCTTTAAGTCATAGGCAGTATCTGGTTGTTTCACTTCAATGTTCTCAAGTTGTAATAGACGAATATTTTTCTTCTCTCTTAATATCTTAAGGGCTTCTGTACTATAACTTGGTGCTACAACGATTTCGATGAATATTTTGTTGATTTCAAGGGCTGTTTTTGAATCAATTTCCCTATTGGCTACGATGATGCCACCAAAAATGGATTTAGGATCTGAGGAATAAGCTCTCATATATGCTTCGTATACATCTGCACCACTACCAACGCCACATGGATTTGCATGCTTACAGGCTACAACTGTTGGTTCAGTGTACTCTTTACATAATTCAAGGGCGCCATGGGTATCATTAATGTTGTTAAAAGAGAGCTCTTTACCATGAAGCTGAACGGCATCGGTTAACATACCTTTTGTATTCCCAACTTCTTTGTAAAAAGCTGCTTTTTGATGGGGATTTTCCCCGTAACGCATATCTTGAACTTTTTCAAAGGTCATGGTCATCACTTCCGGTAATTCAGTTGCGCCTCTCTGCTTCCTCATATAAGTAGCAATGAGTGTATCATAACTACTGGTATGCTCAAACACCTTTGAACTTAAGTAGAAATTGGTTTCCTTTTTTACTTTTTTCTTCGTCTTTAATTCATCAAGCACGACTTCATAGTCTGCCGGATCAACAATAACCGATACGTCTTGATAATTTTTTGCTGCAGACCGTAACATGGTCGGTCCACCAATATCAATGTTTTCTATGGCTTCGTCCAGCTCTACCCCTTCTTTTAGAATGGTTGCTTTAAAAGGATACAAGTTCACGACAACAAGATCTATGGGTGTTACACCCAGTTTTTCGATTTGCGCCATATGCTCTTTGTTATCACGTCTTGCCAATAGTCCTGCATGAATGTGTGGATCTAATGTCTTAACCCTACCATCCAGACATTCAGGAAACCCGGTGATATCCGATATACCAATGACCTCAACGCCTTCCGCTTCTAGTACCTTAGCTGTTCCGCCAGTGGATATAATGTCTACGTCTAATGCTCTTAAAGCTTTTGCAAATTCTACAATGCCCGTCTTGTCTGAAACACTAATTAATGCTCTCATAATCATAACTCCTTTAATTGTATTGGGTGATTGGGGGTTTCTAAACTATTTCTTATATCACATCATGGAAGGTCCTTCCTATGACCTCCAATTGTTGTTCTTTGCTAAGTCGGTTAAAGTTCACTGCATAACCTGAAACACGAATGGTCAGATTCGGATATTTTTCCGGATGAGCCATGGCATCCATGAGCTTTTCTTTGTTTAACACATTCACGTTAAGATGATGGGCTTTGGCATCAAAATAACCATCCAAGATCCCTACAAGATTAGATTGTTTGCTACCTTCTTCTTTTCCAAGGGCTTGTGGCTGAATTGAAAAAGTACAGGATACGCCGTCTCTACAACTATCATAAGGGATTTTTGCTACCGAGCTCAATGAGGCAAGGGCACCATTTTGGTCTCTTTTATGCATTGGATTAGCACCTGGTGCAAAGGCTTCTCCAGATCTTCTTCCATCCGGTGTGGCACCTGTTTTCTTACCGTACACCACATTGGAAGTTATGGTCAAAATGGACAATGTATGCTCCGCATTCCTATAAGTTTTGTTCTTCTTCAACTCATGAATAAAGTTGGTGGTTAGATCTACGGCAATCTGATCTACCCGATCATCATTATTGCCGAATTTTGGGAAATCACCTGAAGTCCTAAAATCATAAATATAACCTTCTTCGTTCCGAATCGGTTCAACTTCCCCATATTTTATGGCACTTAAGGCATCTGCCATAACGGATAAACCAGCCATTCCAAAAGCCATATGGCGTTCAACATGGGTATCGTGTAAAGCCATTTGTAATTTCTCATAAGCATATTTGTCATGCATGTAATGAATAATGTTCATCGTATTAACATAGAGCTTACACAACCAATTGTGATAGATTTCAAAACGTTCTTTAACCGCTTCATAATCCAAAACAAGACTGTCCATTGGCTCCATTTCCGGTCCAATTCGAATGCCTGTTGCTTCATCCATACCGCCATTCATGGCCAACAGCAAGATTTTGGGCATGTTACATCTGGCACCAAAAAACTGCATCTGCTTGCCAAGTTCCATGGCTGATACGCAACAGGCAATTGCATAGTCATCCTTATAACGCTCACGCATTAAGTCATCATTCTCATATTGAACCGAATCTGTTTCAATAGAGACTTTGGCACAATATTTTTTAAAGGTTTCAGGTAGGTCTTTGGACCATAAAACTGTCATGTTCGGTTCCGGAGAAGGGTTGAGATTGTACAAAGTATTGAGCATTCTATAGCTGTTTTTTGTTACCAATGTACGTCCATCCATACCCATACCACCAATTGCTTCCGTAATCCATAAAGGATCTCCGGCAAAAAGTTCATTATACTCAATCGTCCTAAGTTGTCTTGCCATTCTTAATTTTATAACAAAGTCGTCCATTAGCTCTTGGGCTGATACTTCATCTAATCTTCCTAAAGCAAAGTCTCTCTCAATATAGATGTCCAAGAATGTACTGACACGTCCTAGGCTCATGGCTGCACCATTTTGTTCTTTTATGGCACCAAGATATCCGTAGTATGTCCATTGTATGGCTTCCATGGCCGTCTCGGCGGGACCACTAATATCATGTCCATAAGCTGCTGCCATTTTTTTAAGTTTTTTCAAGAAATCAATCTGTCGATAAACTTCCTCCAGCAAGCGTATATTATCCACATCCATCAAGCCCTGACCTAATGCTGTTTGGTCTTCTTTCTTCTTCCGAATGAGATAATCAATGCCATACAAAGCTACACGCCTGTAGTCACCGATAATCCGACCTCGACCATAAGCATCCGGTAGTCCTGTGATGATTCCGATGCGTCTTGCATTTTTCATCTCATCGGTATAGGCTCTAAAAACTCCGTCGTTATGGGTCGTTTTGTAAGTAAATTCTTCTTCCACTTTTTGACTCAGCTTATAGCCATAGGCTTCGCACGCACTTCTTGTTAATCGAATGCCACCGAAAGGGTTTATTGCTCTTTTTAAAGGTTCATCGGTTTGAAGTCCAACAATCTTCTCATTTTCTTTGTCCAAGTAGCCCGGTTTGAAGGTAAGTAGTGAAGATACTGTTTGAGTGTCAATCGCCAGAACACCACCACATTTTTCTTCCTCTAGTCTTAGGGCATCCAGTCGATTGATCATTTCAGTCGTGCGGTGTGTTGCCGGCTTTAAAAAGCCGTCGTCACCTTCATAGGGTGTATAATTTTTCACAATAAAGTCTCGTACGTTTATAGTTTCGTTCCACTCACCTTGGTTAAAACCAATCCATTGTTTCATCATCTTAATCGCTCCTCTTTTTAATGTTTTGCTCGAAACAATCTTGATGAAAACAACAAAAAGACCGCCCAAGCACATGAACTATAGGTTCAGCGCCCAGGCGGTCGGCATTCGTACTCTGATGATCAGAGTGTCTCCATACTCCCTGTGGGTGCTCCCACTTTCCGCCAGTCATATAGAGATTAAATATTTATTTATTTTTTTACTACTTTGACTTTTAACCTTACTTTAAAAATTATTATACCTTTAAATGATGAAATTAACAACCATCAATATGGAAACAATATACATTAAAAGACTTAGCTTACCTGTTTTACCGATTAATAAGTTGATGATGGTATACGATACGAAACCGAAAACAATACCATCTGATATGCTATACGTTAATGGCATTACAATCATGGTTAAGAATGCAGGAATCGCTTCTGAATAATCACTGAAGGTTATTTTGGCTACTGATTCCATCATATAAAAGCCGACAATAATCAGTGCCGGTGCTGTAGCAAATGCCGGTACAGCCAAAAATATTGGTGAGAAGAATAAAGCTACAGCAAAAAGTGCCGCTGTAGATACAGCTGTTAATCCGGTTCTACCGCCATCTGAAACGCCTGCTGCTGACTCTATATATGTGGTTGTTGTTGAAGTACCAAGGACAGCACCCACTGTTGTCGCAACTGCATCTGCAAATAGAGCTTGTTTGGCTTTTGGTAAATTCCCTTTTTCATCTAAGAAACCTGCTTTACTGGAAACACCAATTAAGGTACCTAGTGTATCAAATAAATCTACAAACAAGAAGGCAAAAACCACAACCAAAAAGTCCAAGGTCAATACTTGACTGAAGTCCAACTGGAAGAAAATAGGTGCCAGTGAAGGGGGTGCTTGCATAATTGCAGATGGAATGGTTGGGAAGGTGGCAACAAAGTCAGGTATATACCATCCTATTAATTCACTGATCATGGCTAGAATCCAAGTGCCTAAGATACCAATTAAGATGGCACCTTTCACTTTTTTAACAACCAAAAGTCCCGTAAGTAAGATACCTATAATGGACAATACAACTGGTAAAGAAGTTAAATCACCAAGAGCAACCAATGTCGCATCATCATTAACGACAATACCGGCATTTTGGAAACCGATAAAGGCAATAAAAAGACCAATACCGGCACTTACCGCATATTTTAAGTTGAGAGGTATGGCATTAAACAAGGCTTCTCGAATATTTACCGCTGTTAAAAGAATAAAGATAATACCTTCAACAAAAACCGCCGTTAACGCAACCTGCCAAGAATAGCCAAGGCCAATAACAACACTAAAAGCAAAGTAAGCATTCAGACCCATCCCAGGTGCCAAAGCAAATGGATAATTGGCAAAAAGCGCCATACACAAGGTTCCTACAATTGCCGCTACCGCTGTTGCTGTAAAAAGTGCGTTCTTGTCCATGCCTGTGGCACTTAGAATGTTTGGATTAACAATTAGGATATACGCCATTGTCATAAACGTTGTTAATCCTGCCAATAATTCCGTACTTACATTGGTGCCATGTTCCTTCAGTTTAAAAAATTTTTCCATAAAATTTTTTGCCCCCTTTTGTCATTGTGGTTGGGTAACCTAGTTTCATAATCCTTGGATGTACTATTGTTTCTGCTGATTTCATATTATAGAAATCAGGTATTACTGTCAACCATTTAGAGTGCTTACCTTCATTTATTGAGGGTAGCCCACTTTTTTCTTGACTTTTCGAAGCACCCGTTCTGCAAGACGACTTGCTGACTCGGCATTTTTCAAGATGATACCATCAAGGTATGCCTTGTCTGATAGAATCTCCTTGAAACGTTTTTGAATTGGTTCTAATTCAGCTATTAAAGCATCGGCTACTTGTTCTTTGAGCTCCCCATAGCCTTTGCCTTGAAAATGTTCTAATGCTTCATCTGTGGTAATGTCTTTTGACAAGCAGTAAATATCAATTAAGTTTCGGATACCTGCTTTTTCTTCAGTATACGCAATCAAAGCATCTGAATCTGTGACTGCTTTTTTTATTTTCTTACGAATGACGCTTGGTTCATCTAACAAAGAAATGTATGCATTCGGATTTTCATCTGATTTCGACATTTTTTTGGTGGGCTCCTGAAGACTGGCAATACGTGCACCCATTTTTGCTATATAGGGCTCAGGTACTGTAAAAGTATCGCCATAAATACCATTAAAACGGCTCGCTATATCTCTTGCTAACTCTAAATGTTGTTTTTGGTCGTTGCCAACTGGTACTAAGTCGGTTTTAAACAATAAAATATCTGCCGCCATAAGTATGGGATAGGTGTATAAACCTGCGTTCAAGTTCAATTCACTTTTTTGTGACTTTTCCTTAAATTGTGTCATTCTGTTTAACTCACCCATATAAGTAAAACAGCTTAATATCCATGACAATTCTGCATGCTCTGGTACATGAGACTGGTAATAAATTAGATTTTCATCCGGGTCAAGGCCTGCCGCAATATATAAGGCCAAGAGTTCTCTAGCACTTTTTCTTAATTTGATAGGATCTTGTCTTGTGGTTATGGAATGCATATCTACCACACAGAATAAACAATTGTACTCATTATGCAACTTGACCCAATTCTTTAATGCACCAAAATAATTGCCAATGGTTATAACACCTGTTGGTTGCATACCGCTAAATATAACTTTTTTCTGCTGCGCTTGCTCATTCATCACTTATCATCCTTTGCTTTTACTTAAATTCTCCATAACTTCTGATAGTTTATCACAGTTCCAAGTCAAGGTCAAAGCCTTATTCATAGACGGTTTGAGCAATGGCTTTCATCAATTCTTTGTTGGTATAGGGTTTATGCATCAACTTAAGTTGGTTGAAGACAGATTTCGCCTCCATAATGGTGGGATCATTGAAGCTGGTCGTCATTAATACCTTTATTTCCTTATTCATAGCACGAATGTGTTCAAAGACTTTAAGACCTTCAATGTCGGGCAATATGGAGTCCAAAATAACCATATCCAAAGCGTCACCATAATGACTGAAATTGTTAATCGCATCCTGGCCGTTTCCGGCAGTCAATACTTGAATATCCATTTTTTCCAGAATGGTTTTTGTTGCTTCCATGAGCATTCTATCATCTTCAACCAGTAAAAGTTTTAGACCCTCAAAACTACTGGGAACATGATGTTCTTTATGTTGATCAATCATCACAAGCCTTGTTTTTTGGTTGGGGAATAGGATTTTAAAAGTTGTACCTCGCCCGACTTCACTATCAAGTTCAATGGTACCGCCATGGCTTTCAACAATACCAAGAACTGTAGCAAGACCAAGACCTGTACCTTCACCTAGATCTTTTGTTGTAAAAAAAGGTTCAAATATTTTATTTTGTATATTCTCATGAATACCTGAGCCGTTATCCGCCACTTCTAAGCAAACAAATTGCCCGCTTTTTTTCATAACATTATACGTTTTTATCTTAATTTCGCCTTCTTCACCTATGGCATCTTTGGCATTAACACACAGGTTGACTATAATTTGTTCCATTTGCGTCTTATCCGCCAGGATATCCTCCACTTGATGATCCAGTTCTAATTTCAAACTGATTCTTTCTCCGATAATCCGATCCAGCATATGGCCGATTCCTTCAACTGATGTGTTTATACTTAGAATTTGTTTATGGACACGGTCCATCTTGCTAAAAATCATGAGCTTTCGAATCAGTCCTTCAGCCTTATAAGCCGCTTCCCGAATATTTTTTACTTTGGCGACCAATTCATATTGCTCTGCTTTTTCAAGGTGATAGTGAACCAAATCTGAATAACCTAGAATGACTTGTAAGATATTATTAAAGTCATGGGAAATACCGCTGGTTAGTCGACCAATGGCTTCCATTTTAGTTGACCGATTCACCTTAAACTCCAGATTCTTCTGCTGGGTCACATCTCTATATGTCTTAATAAACGCACTTATTTTGTTTTCATTATCATAAACCGGTATGGTCAACTGATCAATAATCCTATCTTTAAAATCAATCAGTCTACTTTGTTTGATGCCCAATCTTAATATATATGCATTATTACAACCTTTACAGGTCTTGTCCTTTGAATTAAATATCTCATAACAATGATCATAGGTTGCCAATCGTTCTTTAGGGATTTCAAATAATTCTAATAACGCTTGGTTACATCGAATCACTTTTCCGTCGCTATCTGTAATCATAAGCCCGTCATAACTGTTTTCAATAATTCTTTCAATCCATAACTCATTGATTTCATGGGTCACACTTTGTTCAACCATATCGGTATACAAAAGATTATACCTTTCTTTCTCTTCCTCCAACTGTCTGTCTTTATCCTCTATAACCAGTTGCATGGACGTAAGTAAGTCAGCTAATTGTTTGACTTCCTTATATGTACTAACCAAAGTCAAATCATTGTTTAATTGAGATTTATTGTTTTGAAGCAGAGCCATCATTTCATCTATTGCTTGATTTATTTTATCCTGTTCTTTATTTCTATATCTCAAATACAGATAAGAGGGTATTATCAAATACAGAATACTTACAAATAGTATCAAAAATCCTGCCACTATACCTAATTCCATTTTAATTGCCATGTAATAAAGACTCCCAATGATTGGCAAATAAAATATCATATGCATAATGACTTTCGAATTATGGACGATCGGTCTCTTGATGGATTCCGTTTTGTTCATATAGCTTCACCTATTCTTCTATATTATTGGTTGCCTTCATTCTCCTTAATGTCATACTGATCAACCTCTTTTTTAATTGCCATCATTTTACGATCTAATTCCATAATGATAGATGCGCATTTCTTTAGTTCTTGGGCAATATGTACCGGTGCTTTGTCGAAATATTTATACCTGAGTTTATGTTCTAAAGTCGCCCAGTAATCCATGGCAATGGTCCTAATCTGCACTTCAACCGGGACATGTTCTACACAATCTGACAGTTGAACCAATGTCTCCACCACGATATGAAGGCTTTGATAACCTGATGCTTTTGGATTCTTAATATAATCCTTAATTTCAATAATCTTGATATCCGTCTGATGGACAAGTACTTCAAAAATACCATAGATGTCTGATGTGAAGGCACAAATGATTCTTACACCTGCTATGTCATTAAGATATTTTTTTGCATTGGCAACGTTTACCGGTTTTGCTTTTTCTTCCAACTTTCTTGCAATACTTTCAAAACTTTTGACTCTTGTTTTTATATGCTCTATTGGATTGCTTTCACCCGATAATTCATAGATTTCATAGAGTTTATCCAACTTAATTTTGACTTCTTCAATGGCAATGCCATGAATTAAAAATAACTGTTGCCATGCTTCTTTGTTCATATCCGGGTACATTCAAACACCTTCCATCTATAGTATATAACCCTAATTCGCTCATTCTACAAAGTCGTTTCAAGTCTTTACGAAAATACGCTTCTATGTTTTAATGAATATAGGGTTCATTTATAAAAACCATGACCAACCCTTAGGAGGAACATATTATGGATAAAATACCAAGTTTTAACGTAAACCATTTAGAATTACTACCCGGCATATACGTCTCCAGAAAAGACTATGTCGGTGACTATACTTTAACCACTTTTGATATTCGAATGACACGACCGAACTTCGAACCTGTTTTACAAACTGCCGAAATTCATGCTCTAGAACATATGGGCGCAACTTTTTTAAGACAGCATGTTGTCTATGGTGACCAAACCATCTATTTTGGGCCCATGGGATGTCGTACCGGTTTTTATCTTATCTTAAAAGGCGACCTCAGCTCAGATAGTATTGTGGGATTGATCAAAGAGCTTTTTGAACATATGGCTGATTATAATGCGCCCTTACCTGGAGCTTCTGCCAGAGACTGTGGTAATTATCTGGATATGAATCAGCCTATGGCAAAATATGAAGCCCATCGCTTCCTAGATCGCATTAAAAACATTTCGTTCGCACAACTAAATTATCCGGACTGATTACATCCAAGCTTTATGAATGATATAAAGCAGTATAAGGTGCACCGGATAAAACCCATAAAAAAGGTACTTCAAATTCATACCTTTTTTCCCATTATAGGCGAGTATGAAAGGCATGGCGAGAATTGCCAATCCTTGTATTGCACTACCCATCGTAAAATTTATGATGCTTGCAGAACCACAGGCCAAGATTCTTCTATCTCTAAAAAAATAAAATAGAAATATCATAGCAATGCCATATATACTATAATCCGTTCTTAATAACACACTTAAGGCACCCGTCAAAAATATAGCAATCATACCAACCATCGATTGATGTGTCCTATAACGTTGATAGAGCCACAAGCATACAAGTCCAAGAAAAAGGGTAAAGAATATATTTTGTCGATAAAAATCGATGAGGTTCCCTCGAAAAGCCAGATCATAGGGTATCTCAGAAATTAGAGCAAAAATACCCAGTCTAATTCCGTATTTCTTAATATTATGCGTATGATGAAAACCTTCAGCAACCAGAAAAGCAAATATTGGAAATGATAACCTTCCAATCATTCTTAATAGACTCATATCCGGATAAAGTATTGCCCCTATATGATCAATCAACATGGTCAGACAAGCAATAATCTTCAAACTAGAATTTGACATAATCGTACCTCATTATTTATTTTCATACAAAGACTTCTATTAATAATAAAGGAATATATTAATAAAGAGGGCTTACCAGCCCTCTTTATTATACCATTTATTATTATTTCGTAAAGTAAGTTACACCAGATTCGAATATTTTTTGGTCTTGGCTACCGATAATGTTGATTGCCACATTTTGACCTATTCTTTCTGAATGGCCCATTTTTCCAAGAACCCGCCCATCCGGACTTGTTATCCCTTCAATACCATAAACAGAACCGTTAGGATTGAAGCTTCCATCCATCGTTGGATTACCTAACAAATCCACATAAGTCGTGGCCACCTGACCGTTGTCAAATAAACTTCTGACCACTTGATCGCTGGCAACAAAACGTCCTTCACCATGGGACATAGGTACTTTAAATATCTCACCTGGCTTGGTACCGGATAACCATGGGGACTTATTTGACATAATTTTAGTACTGGCCACACGAGATATATGCCTACCTATTGTATTATAGGTTAATGTTGGCGCATCTTCTGTTAGATCTATTATCTCGCCTGTCGGTACCAGACCCAGTTTAATCAGTGCTTGAAAACCATTGCAAATGCCTATCATTAATCCATCACGTTGATGAAGGAGTTCATGAATCGCTTCTTTAAGTATTTCATTTCTAAATATGGAGGCGATAAATTTTCCAGAACCTTCCGGTTCATCACCGGCACTGAAACCACCGGGAAGCATAACGATTTGACTCTCCCTTATAGATTTCGCCATTTCTTGAAGTGACTTGGTAATATCACCGGACTTAAGATTTCTAAATACTAGGGTGTCTACATGGGCACCTGCTTTCTCAAAAGCTCTTCTGGAGTCGTATTCACAATTGGTACCTGGAAATACCGGTATGAAAACCTGTGGTTTTGCAATTTTATTTTTGCAAATATAGATCTGATCATAGGTTTTTGTGTCCTTAATCATTTCTGATACCTCTGAAAAAGCCTGAGATGGGAACACATTTTCCAAGGTTGACGACCAAGTATTCATAAGCAGATCGATTTCCAGTTTATGGTCGGAGGCTTTTATCACAGACTGCTTCGTGGTTGTACCAACCTTTATAAATCCTTCATGATCTTCTAAGTCTTCTATGGATATATCAGATGCTAATTCTACCAATATGGAACCATAATCCGGGGTGAATAACATCGGACCGACAAGAGTATCTTCAAGTTCTATGCCTATTTTATTCCCAAAAGTCATTTTACTAATGGCCTCGGCCATACCGCCAATTCCAATTGCATAGGCTGAAAGAATTTCTTTTCTACCTATCATCTCATATAATGTTTCATAATTTTTTTTCATCTGCACAAAATCCGGTAGATCATACTGATCTCTCTTTTGAAGAAGACATACCACCTTGTGGCCCGCGGCCTTGAATTCCGGTGATATGACCCGTGTCACATCGACGACATCAACCGCAAAGGAGACTAAAGTTGGTGGCACATCAATATCATGGAAGGTACCGGACATACTGTCTTTTCCTCCAATAGAAGGTAATCCCAAAGCTATTTGTGCATGGTAAGCACCAAGCATGGCACTAAAAGGCTCACCCCACCTACTTGGGTTATCTCCTAGTCTTTTAAAATACTCTTGAAATGTAAATCGGATTTTTTTATAATCGCCACCTGTAGCCACAACTTTTGCAACAGAATCCAATACAGCATAAATCGCACCATGGAAGGGACTCCACTTTGATAAGTAGGGGTTGTAACCATAAGTCATAATGGTGCCTGTCGTCGTTTCACCTTGTTCTAGTGGTATCTTTGCCACCATACTTTGGGTCGGTGTCATTTGGTACAGACCACCGTAAGGCATGAGCACACTCCCTGCACCAATGGAACTATCAAAACGTTCTTCGAGGCCTTTTTTCGAACAACTGTTTAAGTCCCTAAGTATATTTAACCAGTGATTAGGAACAGCCTCCTTATCAGCAAAAAAATCTTGTCTATCTTGGAAATAGCTTTTTTCTTGAGGCAGATCAACACGTACCTTAGTTTTTGATGTTGCACCATTTGTATCCACAAAACTTCGGCTCATATTAACGATTGCTTGATTATTCCATTCCATAACCAGTCGCTTCTCTTTTGTTACCCGTGCTACAACAACCGCTTCTAAGTTTTCCTTTTCTGATGCCTCTATAAACCGATGCACATCTTTCGGATCTAGTACAACAGCCATTCTTTCTTGAGATTCTGATATAGATAATTCAGTCCCATCCAGACCGGCATATTTTTTGGGTACTGCATCTAGGTCAATAATAAGTCCGTCTGCCAACTCACCAATTGCAACGGATACACCACCTGCTCCAAAATCGTTACACTTCTTAATCATAGATGCAACATGCTTGTCTCTAAATAAACGTTGAATCTTACGTTCTGTGGGTGGATTTCCTTTTTGAACTTCTGCACCACAAGTATGTATTGAATCTTCTGTGTGTTCTTTAGATGATCCTGTTGCGCCACCACATCCGTCTCTTCCTGTTCGCCCCCCCAAAAGCACGATGATGTTACCGGGATCTGATGTTTCACGGATAACATTTTCCCTTGGAGCCGCTGCAATAACCGCACCGATTTCCATACGTTTTGCTACATAGTCAGGGTGATAGATCTCATCTACTTTTCCGGTTGCCAAACCTATTTGATTACCATAGGAACTATACCCATGGGCAGATTGGGTTACAATCTTTCTTTGAGGTAATTTCCCAGGCAAAGTCTTATCAACAGAAACTGTAGGGTCAGAAGCTCCCGTGACACGCATCGCCTGATATACATAAGACCGACCGGATAAGGGGTCCCGAATGGCACCACCTAAGCAAGTAGCAGCACCACCGAAAGGTTCTATCTCCGTTGGGTGATTATGCGTCTCGTTCTTAAACATAACCAACCAAGAAGTTTCTTTACCATCCACATCTACCGGTACAATGATACTACAGGCGTTGATTTCATCCGATACCTCTAAGTCCTCTAACTGTCCGTCTTTTCTTAGTTTTCTCATAGCCAGTAACGCTATATCCATTAGGCATACATCTTTTTCATGGATTCTATCCCCGAAAACGTGACTACGATCCTCCAAATAATCCTTGTAAGCTACTTGAACCGGTTGGTTATAAAATCCTTCTTCAAAAGTAACGTCTTCAATTTTTGTTAGAAAAGTGGTGTGACGACAATGATCCGACCAGTATGTATCCAACACCTTGATTTCTGTTATGGTCGGATTTCTTTTCTCATCCTCTATAAAATACTTTTGAGTATGTATTAAGTCATCTATACTCATGGCAAGTCCAAGTCGCTTCCATAGTGCCTTCAGTCCATTATAATCTAGCTTGGTAAAACCTTCTAAGATTTCAACTTCTGTTGGTATATGAAAATCCATTTCAAGGGTTTGAGGTTTTAACATATCCGCTTCTCTTGAATCCACAGGATTAATGCAGTAAGCCTTAATCTTTTCTACGCTTTCCTCGGTTAATTGGCCTTTTAACACAATGATCTTGGCACTTCTAACTACCGGCTTTTGATCCGCATTGATAATCTCAATGCATTGCTCAGTAGAGTCTGCTCTTTGATCATATTGACCCGGCAAGTATTCAATACCAAAGGCGACTTCATCGGGAGCAATCTCAAATGATTCTTCAAACAATCGATCTACTGGTGGTTCAGAGAAAATTGTATGAAGGGCTTTATCATATGCATTATCGGATATACGATCTACATCATAGCGATGTAACAAACGTAAATTCTCAAGTGTCTTGATGCCTAGATTCTCTTTTATATCCTGTAGCAACTGTTGACTTTCAACATTATAACCTGTTTTCTTCTCAACAAAAATTCTTCTTATAGCTTCCATAGTGCCTCCCGATCTATTCAATCTTACACAAAGTGTTCTAACTATCCGTTTACATACTTAGCTTAACATGGTAATATTGAGTAGTAAAATTAATAATACTAATAGGTTCTATAAGGAGTGCTTATTATGGAAATTAATCTGGAGCTTTACAAAGTTTTTTATCATGTGGCTAAATATTTAAGTTTTTCAGTTGCATCCCAAGTACTATACCTTTCACAATCCGCTGTCAGTCAAAGCATTAAGCAGCTTGAATCCAAACTGGACACGCCTTTGTTTAACAGAAGTACAAAACAAGTGACCTTAACACCTCAAGGTGAAAAGTTAATGGAATATATAGAACCTGCCCTTCATTTAATTGCCGGTGGTGAGGCCTACTTAAAAGAAACCATGACTTTGGATCGAGGGCAATTACATATCGGCGCCAGCGATACCATATGCAAATATTATCTTTTAGATTATTTCAAAAAATTTCATCACTTATACCCAGGTGTAGAAATCCGTGTCACCAATCGAACCTCTTTACAATGTGTGACCTTACTAAGAAAAGGTCTGGTAGATCTCATTGTAACCAACCTTCCCAATAATTCTATCAGTGAAGACATGCATGTTATGCCTGTTCAAACCTTTCAAGATGTCTTTATTGCCAGCAATAAGTATGCTATTGATTCAGGACCTCATACATTATCCGCCTTATCAAAGCACCCTATTCTCATGCTTGCCCGTCAAACCACTACCAGTAACTATTTGTATCAACTTTTTGAGTCCGATGGTCTTAGTATAACGCCTTCTGTCGAACTTGGAAGTATTGATCTGCTCATTGATTTAACCGGCATTGATCTTGGTATTTCCTTTGTTCCTGATTTTTGTATGAAAAATCGACCGGATTTGCGTATTTTGGAAACCAGCATCCCTATTCCAAGAAGACAATTGGGTGTTGTCGTACCTGAAAAACGCCCCTTATCTGAAGCCTCTAAAAAATTTATCGCACTCTTATCCTAATCTGTTTCACTTTCATCCTATTTTTCATTTTTTAGATTCTTATAATCCTATTCTAATATATAAATGATATGATTATGGAACAAGCATTAAAAGTATGCTATTTGATATAAAGGAGTCGATCATCTATGAAAAGCAACAAATCAGCAGGGTTATTATTGATACTTTTTGGCTCTCTATATCTGATTCTTCAGATTCTTAGCCAGTTAAACATCTTGGTCCTAGATTTTTGGGATTTATGGCCTTTAACTACCATTGCTATTGGTATTGCTTTTGAAGCCATCTATTATGGCACAAAAAAATATCCAGGCTTTCTAGTTCCCGGAGGTATTTTCACCACCATTGGTTTGCTTCATCTTTTTGAGGTGATTACCCATTGGCAATTTGCAGGGTATACTTGGCCTATTTATATTTTGTCGATAGCCATTGGCTTTTTTCACCATCATGTTGTTACTAAAGAGCAATGGTCCAAGGTCATCGGTATTATCTTTTTTATACTATTTTCGTTTAACACATTCATTGTTGCAACGATTCTATTTAATGGATTGATAAGCTTCAATCTTGCTTTTTCAATCATCATTATTATCGTTGGCTTTCTGCTTATACTAAAAAATAAAAAAGAAGAGCATTAAAAAACGCGGCTTGGCCGCGTTTTTCTATTCATGTCTTTCTACCTCAAACCTATATAAAGTAAAGCTATTTTCTTTTATTATACCGGCTTTCTTTTTAGCAATCTCTACTTGTTGATCTATGGTCTCTACACCTTCAAGATTCGGTAATAACAAACCTCTTTTATAACCTTCTTCGACAATAACGCCATACTTTTTTACATCTAAATCATCTATAGAATCTATGCTTTCAGGTGGGTAAAGCCGATCGACCTTTATCTCAAGGGTCACCAATTCCCATTCTTCTATAGGATTAAACCTAGGGTCACTTGAGCAAGCACTGATTGCATTGTGTATGATCTCGTCCAGCAAATCTTCGCAAACCGCTTCAATAGTGCCTATACAGCCTCTTAAATTGCCCTTTTTATGTATAGATACAAAAACTCCAGCTTTTTCATGCATCACTTCTTGTATGATGCCCCCAGCTACATGTTCAGTTGCAACTTCTCTACTTATTTTTTTCCCTGTCCTAACATAATATTCGATTGTACGTCTGGCAATCTTTACAAAACCATCTTCCGTTTTTTTCTTTTCTTCATAGACCTTAATTACTTCTTCGTTCCATTCTACCTGCTTTGATTTAATCAAAGTTGTAAAATCATTGGCCAAGTATCCTACTAAGTAGCCCACACCAAAAGGCCCTTCATAGCTTATGACTTCACTGTGATAATCATAACCATCCATAATACCAAACCCCATAAGATACGCGTTCAAGCCACATTGTGCTGCATCTGAAATCTCTTTTGGTGTAAGTGCTAGTAATATTTCAGGTGACTTTTCAGTAATCGCCTTTGCTACCAAAGCATCAAATACTTTTCCATAAGGATTAAAAGTATAAGGTCCATCATCCGTCAAAGCATGAGATAAATCCCCACTACATAAAATAACCACAGATTCGTTACAACGCATGATAACATCTTTCATGGCAACCCCATACTGATAATGATCGCGGGCACTAAGTCCACAAGGTGTCACATGTACAAGCTGATAAGCATCATATACTTCATCCACAAAATACAAAGGCACCAGTGCGCCATGGTCTATTTCTACTTGTGTACCATAGCTTTTCGCCATATCTTTGTCCAAGACAACGGATACTAAGTCTGTTTCTTCCCAAGCCATCTGTATCAGGTGCGTTAAGGGTAGATTGATCTTTTTTGACATACTTACATCTGCAATGCCAAAGCTTTTCAAATCCCCCTGAACATAAGGTGTACCCAACATGCTAATCCCATTGCTAAAACCATGACCATGGGGGGTAATGATCACGATGGTCTCAGGTTTGATTTTCTTGATTTTTTGGGCTACCCATCTATAGCCATCTAAGGTCTTACTTATGGCCCTTTCTCGACCTTGCCCAACCTCCGGTATGGCTATGGGTGGGTGTGGTAAAAAAAATACCTCTATAGATTGCATCTAATCACCTACATTTCCTAAATATACATGGGTAAAATACTGTCTCGCTGCCTTTTGCATTTGCAACATAAGATCTATGTCAGTCGCCGGCAAGTCATATTCATAAACAGGAAAGTAACGGGATATGTGAATTGCCATATCACCCACTTCTGAAAAAAGCCAACCTAAAAAAAGGCGCATTTCTTCCAGATTGTCATTAAGTCCGGGTACAATCAACATCGTCAGTTCTACATGTGCTGTCACTTTGGCTCTTTTTATGGTCTCAATAACCGGTCTGAGACGACCACCACATATATCCAACATTTTTTGATCATCATATGTTTTTACATCTATATTCATGGCATCTATATAGGGCAACAATTCTAACAAAGGTGCTTCATTGATATACCCGTTGGTTACCAAAACATTAGCAATCCCTTTTAAGTGAGCTACCTTAGCTGTTTCATATACCATTTCATAAAAAACTGTCGGCTCGTTGTATGTATAAGCGATCGCATCTAAGTCATAGGCAATGGCTTGAGCTACTATTGCTTCAGGTGTCATCGTGATTACGCTTGGCTTCTCTTGGCTAATTGTGTAATTCTGACAAAAAGGACACTTAAGATTACAACCATAGCTTCCGACGGATAAGATTTGTGTCCCTTGCCTCCAATGGGCTAGGGGTTTCTTTTCAATAGGGTCAATCTGTATACCAGACACCTCACCAAAGTTGAGTGCTATGAGTTTTCCCTCTAGATAGGCTCTTGTTTGGCATATACCTTTATGGTTGGGCTTAATAATACAGTTGTTTGGACACAGTTGACAGATTGCGCGTTCTTCAAAAATCTTGTAAAACATTGCCTCTTTCATAAATGCCTCCCCAGTATCATATATTGGATGTGCTTAATTTGTTGTTAAAATATCAAGCAATTCATCCGGTGATGACTTCTTTTTCATAGCTTCTAATACCATCTTTGTTTTGCTGTTATCGCCGATTATGACAGCACCAATTAAACCTTGATGCTTGAAAAATAGCTTTTTATAGATACCATTTACTAAGTCTTCAAAGCCCATAATAGCAACATCATCACCTTCTTCATAATTTACATGTCCAATGGAAAAAACGTTCATGTTTAAGCCGTTAAAGGTATTAGAGGGTATAAAGTCCTTATAGGTTAATTTATCTCCTACAGCGTTCGCACCTGCTACATTACCCTGTTCCATAGCTTCCGGCCATATACCATAGTTTTTCTCAGAAAACTGAGCAACATCACCGGCTGCATAAATATCAGGATTGCTTGTCTGCATATGTTTGTTGACAATAATGCTTCGATCATATTCCAGGCCTGCTTCTTCGGCCAGGTAGCCTTCAGATACTATACCTGCGGATATAATGACTAAATCTGCTGGAATCTTACGCCCATCCATTAATTGGACATATTCTGATTTATGATGTCCTATAATCATTGAAACTGCATTGCCTTTTGCAAGATGTATGCCTTGTTTCACGATACCATCTTCAAAAATATGGGCACCTTTTTCATCAATCTGCCTCGGTAGTAATCTATTCGCGAGTTCAACCACAGTAATATCAAGCCCAAGTTCCTTTAACTGATCCGCTGCTTCAAGTCCTAAAAGTCCACCCCCGATGATGACGGCCTTTTTGCAATCTTTGGCATAGTCTTTGATTTTATCTGCATCTCCTATATTTCTAAGGGTAAAAACGCCTATATAATCTGCATTTTTAATCGGAGGAATAAAACTTCTGCTACCAAGGGCCAAAATCAATTTATCATAAGCCATCGTCTCGCCTTGAGCAGTTTCAATGGTTTTATCCTCTGAATTTATTTTTGTGACAGTCACACCCAGCTTTAATTCAATTCTTTGGTCTTCATACCATTTGTGCTTATGCATGTATATTTTTTTAAGTACCTCATCTTGTGCGATATACTCTGACAATAATGGCTTATAATATATCACTTGTTTTTCTTGATCGAGTATGGTTACTTTAACCTCTTGATTTCGTTTACGAATGGCTTTTGCAGCAGATATCCCTGCAGCACCATTTCCAATAATAATGATTTTCTCATTACTGTTTGTTTCTGATTGTTCTCGTTTTTCATTATTTTCCATATTATACTATGTCCTCCTTGTTTCAGACGAATTTATCAATTGATAATCATTTTCTATTGACTGATAATATTGTAACATGTTATGTGTAGGATTTCTATAGCATTTTAAAAGACCTTGTCAGATTTCTCTAACAAGGCCTCTTTAGGAGGTTTTTGTTCTTCTCTAGGAAAGTCTATGCTATGTAAACGATCAAGGAAGTCTTTCCTGCCGGAACAATTTGCTTTGCAAAACGAGGCGAAGCCTCTTTGTTCAATTATAACTTTTAAATCCCTGAAGTCCATATAAAATATGGTCTTGCATAGCTTTTTTAGCTTTTTGAGGTTCTCTTTTTTTTATAAAGTCGACAATTTTTTCATGCTGCCGTAATACCTCTTCAGCAGATTCCGGATTATCTTTTGTTTTCAGATAACCGCCAACAATACCTTCATTAATAAGGGGTACAATCCTATTCATGATAATGTTGTGGCTGGCATCCGCTATAGCTGTATGGAAGGCAATATCCGCTTCTGTATGATTCTTACCGGCTTTGATTTGCTCTGCTACTCTTTCATAAGTCTCAAAAATCTTATCAAAATCCGTAGGTAAGCCTCTTTCTACAGCCAATTTTGTCATTTCCGGTTCAAGCAACAATCTGATCTCAAAAAGGTCCATTAGAAGTCTGTCTTCATTGATAAAATCCATACCCAAAGGATCTTTGGTCAAGCCCGGCTTCTCAGATACATAAGTACCTTTACCTCTTCTAACCTCTAATATGTTCGTTGATACCAAAATCTTTATGGCTTCCCTTATGGTAGATCGACTCACATTCACCATCTGTGTCATCTCTATCTCATTGGGTAGTTTGTCACCGGGATGATAGTCTTTATCTAAGATCATTTGCTTTATATTTTCTGCAACTCTTTGTGAGAGTATTGATTTATCGAACATTTTTCAGACCTCCAAGATTTCTTCATACTGATACTAACTAAAAACCGGATATCTGTCAATGTTTTATCGTTCAACCCTACCTGAGCCATCACCACCACTTAAACGTAGGACTTCATCAATTGTAGCGTGATTGAAGTCACCTGCAATGGTGTGTTTCAAAGCAGAGGCTGCAACAGCAAATTCTAATGCTTTTTCTTGGTCTTCATATGCCATTAAGCCATATATCAAACCACCGGCAAAGGAATCACCGCCGCCGACTCTATCTACGATTCTAATATCATAATGCTTAGACTGATAGAATTCCTGACCATTATAAATCAAAGCCGACCAGCCATTGTCTGATGCCGAATGGCTTTCTCTTAAAGTCGTTACAACGTATTTGAAGTCAAAGGTTTCTTGCATCTGCTTAAAAATACTTTTGTAGCCTTCAATCTCAAGTTCACCACTGGTCACATCGGTCTCACCCGGCTTAAACCCAAGTACTTTTTCTGCATCTTCTTCATTACCGATACACACATCTACATAGGCCATAAGTTCTGTCATACATGCTTTAGCTTCTTCAGGTGTCCATAGTTTTTTACGGTAATTCAAATCAACAGAAACTGTAACACCATGACGTTTTGCAGCTTGTAATGCTTTTAAAGTCATATCTCTGGCTTCTAATGATATGGCCGGTGTTATTCCGGAAAAGTGAAACCAATCTGCGCCTGTAAAAATAGCATCAAAATCAAACTCATCCGCTTTTGCCTCAGCTATAGCTGAGCGCGCTCTATCATAAACAACATTGGATGCTCGCATGGAAGCCCCGTGTTCCAAATAGTATATACCTACACGTTCTCCACCTCTAAGTATATAATCAGTGTGGACACCAAATTTTCTAAGTTCATTAACCGCACTTTGTCCAATTGGATTATCCGGAAGTTTAGATACAAAAAACGCATCCATGCCATAATTGGCCAATGACACTGCCACATTTGCCTCACCACCACCATACACGATGTCAAATTGGCTTGCTTGAACAAAACGTTGGTGTTCTGGTGGTGATAGTCTTAACATGATTTCTCCTAAGGTTACAACTTTTTTCATATTCATTTCCTTTCTCATTCTATTTAGATTGTCTTGCTGACTTTACAGCTTCAACAAATTTCTTTGCTGTTTCAGTCACTGCCGCATAGTCTCCGGTCGCAGCACCTTTTGTTAAAACACTACCAACACCGACTGCAACAGCACCATTTTTAATCCATTGGTCAACATTTGAAAGATCCACACCACCTGTCGGCATATAGTTGCCTTGTGGTAACGGTCCTTTAAAAGCAGATATAATGGATGGCCCAAAAGCATTGCCTGGGAATACTTTTAATATATCAACGCCCAATTCAAGAGCTTCAACAGCTTCTTTTGGCGTCATAATACCCGGCATTACCGGAACACCATATCGATGACACATTTTTACCAGTTCAACTTCAAAGCATGGGCTTACAATATATTTGGCACCCGCTAAAATACAAGCTCTTGCAGTTTCAGAATCAAGAACAGTACCTGCGCCAATAATAACATCTTCGTCTTTATAGACTTCTGCCAGTTCCTTGATTATATCCAAAGCCCCAGGTACTGTCATGGTTATCTCCAAAGCCTTGATACCTCCGGCTTTTATTGCTTCAATCGTCTTTAGCCCTTGTTCTTTTGATTCTGCTCGAATAACCGCTACCACACCGTTTTCTATCATTGCATTTACAATTTCATATTTTTTCATATAACATTCCTTTCCCATACATTGTCTGTTGTCTGACGTCTTATGTCAATTATATAACCCACTCTCGTTTTTGTCAATCTCGTTTTAGTGCTATAAAAAGAAAACTTCTTTAATAAGAACAAGAAAAGAAGCTCTGCTTCGTTATGAGCTCTGCTCATATTTCTGAACGGTTCGATAGGAAACTTCCTTGATAGTTAATGCGATGCTTCAACGCATTAACATAGCACTGTCTTTCCTAGAGAACAAAAAAAGAGCCAAGCAAAAAAAGCTTGGATCCTTCATTACGTGACCGTCGAAAAGGCCATATCATATTTTTTTCTAAAATCTTCACCCTGTCGCCGGTCCATGTAAAAACAACTGTTTTTAAAAGTTTTTGCGTAGGTCTTAACTTCAGCACATATATCCGCAATAACCTCATAACGGGTGGTTTCCGGATGTTCAATAAGTCGTACACCCGCCAAACTAATGGTCATAATCGGATATTTTTGTATCGCATTAAGTCGGTCTTTTGAGATAATAAATCCTGACATTTTATCTTCTTCACAATAATATCGCCTTATTTTCTGATCAAAATTATAAATGATGTTATTGGCAATCTCTTTTACTTCGTCTGCCGGTGCAACAAAAACAAAGTCATCGCCACCTATATGACCAAGGAAAGTATCACCTAAGGCTTCACTTAATGCTGATGCTATAACACCACCTGTAAACTTAATAATTTCATCACCGCGTCCAAAACCATATTTATCATTATAGGACTTAAAATTATCCAAATCCGCATAGACCACGACATCATCTTTTCTACTTTTTAGCGCATTGGTAATGTACCTACTAATCGCCATATTACCGGGCAAACCTGTATTCGGATTCATTTCCTTAGCGTAATGGGCTTTTTCTTCTAATAACAGTAAAGAATGGTAAATCTTGATATAATTATTGATTTTAGCTGTAACCAGGTGTTCGCTAATGGGCTTAATCATAAAATCAATCGCACCTAATTCTAAAGCTAAACAAGGTTCAACATCCTCAGTAATCTCCGCCACCAAAACTACAGGTATTCTTTCTGTCTTATAAAATGATTTCAAAGTTCTAAGTAGGTCATAACCAGAAACTTCATCCATTTCCGCATCCAAGATTATCAAATCCGGATGATGGATGGATACTAATGAAAAAACCTCTCTTGGATCATGGTTTCTTATGATGTTGAAGGCACTCAAATCGTGCTTACTAATACATGAACGTAAAGTCCTTTTTTCTGTAATTAGAATTGTAGGTTTTCTATTATCGTTCATGGCATCACACCTTTCAACATTAAGTTCTCTACTTAACTATCCCAAAGGATTTCTATGCTCTTGGCTTGCTTGCAAGCCTAATCCACCGCAGATGAAAAGGTGCTTTTCATCTTTAACTTGTGGATTACCATCGCTTAGAAATTCTATATTGGGATTGTTAAGTTCTCTACTAAGTATATCGTCCTATTTTTAGTGCTTCATAACTAGTTAGGTACACTTTCCCAATCCTTCAAAAATCTTTCAATGCCTGCATCTGTGAGTGGATGCAGTAAGGCTTTTTTAATAATATCATAAGGTATGGTTGCTATATGTGCACCGGCTTTTGCCGCCTGCATAATATGAAGAGGACCTCTGATGCTTGCCGCTATGATTTCTGTATCTAAGCCATGAATGTCAAATATCTGCACAATATCTTCAATGAGTATCATCCCATCTTGTGATATATCATCCACACGTCCCACAAAAGGACTGACATAAGTTGCACCAGCTCTGGCCGCCAAAAGTGCTTGGTTCGCCGAAAATATAAGTGTTACATTGGTTTTAATGTTTTCTTTGGAAAGTTGACTAACGGCTTTTAAACCTTCTAAAGTAATTGGAACTTTGACTACGATATTAGGATGTATTTTTGCCAGTTCTCGACCTTCTTCTATCATACCTTCTGCTTGTAGGCTGATGACCTCTGCACTAATAGGTCCATCTACGATCGTCACAATCTCATGAACCACATCTGTAAATTTTTTACCTTCTCTGGCAATCAATGACGGATTTGTTGTCACACCTGATAAAATACCTAAAGCATTCGCTTCTCTTATTTCATCTACATTTGCTGTATCTATAAAAATCTTCATATTACACCTCTGACTCTCTTTGAATGAATGGTTTGTATATTTTCGTCATCTTAACTATCTTTAATTATAAACATGCTTTCAAAGTTTTTCAACCATTATTACTGACTTTAATAGCGTTAAATATTGGAAGATCCGGATTGTCTAACATTAAGTCCAAAAGTTCAAGCACTTTTTTTAGAAAAATACGTACGGTTATAGCGTTTCCTCCCACTATCTTAGAAGCTTCAAGCTTAGCAAGGTTGGTTATATGCATTGCATTCACCATATAGTCATATGCATATCTTTTTGAATGTAATGCCACTAACTTATTCGCCAACATTTCATAATCTTCTTGTCTTAAGGCCTGAATTTGTAGTATCGGTTGTCTGACATTGGTAATACTTAAAGGACTTTCCATGCTACTACCAATTCTTTGATAAAGCGCCATATAACTTTTCAGACCCTTTTCTTCATCTTCAAAAAAATCATCTGTCCCAGCAAATACAAAACCAGCATGATCCAAAAATCCAGCACCGGCAGAGTCCATCAGTTGTCTTAAATTGGCATATGCCTTAAGTCTGGTATCCACCCTTTGTTGCATAATGAGCTCAGCTTCATCAAATGTAATGATTAAGCCTTTATAGCCCAGCAAATGAATCATCTTAACAAAACCACTCAGTATATCGAGGGCATTATCCCCATCAACAGAGCCTTTGACATTCAACTTACGTTTAAGTTGATAAGCCATATTTTTATCACCTTTTATCCAAGCAGCAGCAATGGTTGACAATTCATAGTCTCTGCCAATCAAAGCCCTTATATAGATTAACAGCACACTCGAAAAAGAGCTGTTGTAATCACTTAAAGCCTTAATAACACTGTAAATGTTCTGTGAAGCTTTCCTTGCATCCCCACTGGATTTAAGGCCTTCTAACCATTTCTCAAATATCATTTCAAAATTGGTACTGGTTTCTTCATCTGTTCTAATCAAGAGATGGTTCATGATGTTAGCATAAACACCGTCCAGCTTTGAAAACCCAAAACCACTATGGATCGGTACATTCGCTACTATAAAACCTTGATCTAGAGCTTTTTCTGTCAGATATTTCATCATAAAAGTTTTTCCGGATCCATAAGCACCTCGAATAAACTTAACTCTACCTTCGCCTTGCTCTACACTAGACATAAAATCTTCTAGCTCATGCTTCTCTTGATCTCTTCCCACTATGAAATTGTCAATACTTGTTCCGGGTATAACACCCATTCGAAGTGCATTTAAAACCTGATCAACTTCTTTCATAACGTCTCCTACTCCTCATACATTTTTCCTTGATCTATGAACCCAATTACTTCCCCAAGTTTTTTTATGATACTTTGGCCATTGGTCAATTCAACTAGGGTAAGACGCAAATTATTTTCGTTGGTTGTGTATAATTTGTAGTGAATCTCATCTTCATAGTGTATATCCTTTACAACAATCCCTTCTTTTTGAATGTAATAATCCAACTTACCTGCAAATGTATAAGGTACCGTTATTTTCAATAGACAATAGGTATCTTTTTTTATTGTGGTTACTTGGTCAAGGGCTGATTGTAAAGTTTTTGTATAGGCTCTAACAAGACCACCTGTTCCAAGTTTTACACCACCGAAACATCGGGTAACCACTGCCACTATATTCACCAATTCCCTATTTCTTAATAGATCTAACATTGGCATTCCGGCTGTTTGGGAAGGTTCACCATCATCACTATATTTTTCAATCAGCTGTATTCCATTAATTCTATAGGCATAGCAATTATGATTGGCATCTCTGTGTTGCTTACTGATTCTTGCTATTATACTTTTTACCTCTTCTTCCGATGTTGCAGGTATAATACACCCGATAAACCTAGATTTATGCTCCACCAATTCCATCGTTGCTTCTTGTCTAATGGTTTCATATACTTTCAACATTTATAAATCCTCAAAATGATATTTGCCTTTACTATAGTATTCTATGATTTTACACTGGTTCATGTTTACATCTATTTCTTTACGGGTACAAATATTTGGGTATGTTTTATCATTAATAGCACAGGCAATACCACTTGCCAGTTTTACCATACGCTCAAACTCGTATTTTCTTTTTATACCCATAACCACACCACCGGCTATGGCTTCTTTGACCCAATCTGTATCCTTTGTAGCCATGCCCTCAAGCTTCCCTTTACATATTTTATTACGAGACACGCCAACAACACCTTCATCTGTGGGGTAAAAGGCGTAATGGATTTTTTGTGTAATTAGGAATAAGTGTAATTGTTTAATACGATGTTCTTCGTCGCCATATATGCCAAGCGCTTCCATCTGTCCATCATCTACAACCCATGCATAGGGTTTTTTAGCCACGAAATTCTCAACATCATTACCTTCAACAGAAAGTACCACTCTTTTACCTTCTTTTTTTACTAAATCCATGGTATCTATCATAATGGACATAGCCATGGCGTCTAATGTATCTCCATTAAGCAATAGGATGTCTGTATCCTTCAACTGTCCGATGAGTTTATGTTTAAAGTTTTTCGCATCATTTTGAGTCAGTTGATGAGAATGGTCAATGAATCTGGTATCCGGTTGTCCTTCCATCCTTAATAGAAAGATTGACTCCATCTCTTTGTCTTTTAGAACAAAATTTGATTTAATTCGATTTTTATCCAGAAAGTTTTTGATATAACGGCCACCAATGCCTCCGGCAAATCCCATAACATAAGGGTCACCTTGTAAAAGACGCATGATGTAAGCCGAATAAACACTGCTTCGTCCAATCATCAATTGATAGTCCAAAACATTATGTTCCTCACCAACAATTAGTTGGTCAACCGTTATTCTTTTTTCTATACCCGGATTCAGTGCTATGGTAATAATCATATATCCTCCTACCGATTTTCAAACAACCGGCTCCAATAATTCCTGCATATTATATTCATTATACGTTAGGTGTCCCTTCATATCAAGCATTAGCACTAAAAGTTATAAGAACAAAGTACTATCTGGTGTAAAATAATAAAAAAGGATATCTAAGATTTGACTTAGATATCCTTTTTGATTATTTTACTTATTCATTTAATAAAAACTAGACTCTAAATAGTAAGTCACTATAGGTTGGGTATGGCCAGTAATCTTCTGCAACGATAACTTCTAGTTCATCACATGGCTTTCTAAGTTCCACCATTTTTTCAAACACATTGAATTTAAAAGCAAAAGCTTCTTCCTCAATATCTTCAATCAAATGGGTTTTTTCTACTTCTGCCTCAAGTGCCACTAATTTTTCTTGTGCTTCAACTAAAAGTTCGGATACTTTTATTAATAGATTCTCCTGAACACTAACCATCGCACTAGGCACAGCCGCTTTAATAGCATTGATGGAGTCTGCTAAACTGGTAGCAAATTCTATAACAGAAGGCATGATTTCCTTCTTAGCCATCTCAATCATTGTAAGGGCTTCAATATTAATGGTTTTTATATACTCTTCAAACATGATTTCTTGACGCGCTGCTATCTCGCCTTTGAAAAATACACCATGTCTTAAGAAGAGATCAACATATTCCGGCTCATCAAATACTTTGATAGCCTCTACCGCTGTTTTAATATTCGGTAGCCCACGTCTTTCTGCTTCTTCTAACCAATCTTCTGAGTATCCGTCACCATTAAAAATAATTCTACTATGTGCTTTTATTAATCGCTCAATAATTGTCTTTAGAGTAGCATTGAAATCTTCTGCAACTTCCAATTCGTCAGCAACTTCTTTTAATACTTCCGCGACAATTGTATTGAGAACAATGTTTGGACCGGATACAGATGCAGAGGATCCTACCATTCTAAATTCAAACTTATTACCTGTGAATGCAAATGGTGATGTTCTGTTTCTATCTGTTACGTCCTTTGCAAATTTAGGTAATGTTGTAACACCAAGATCCATTGCACTTGCTTTTGTTGAAGAAGTTAAAGCACCTTCTTTTATTTGTTCGATAATGGCATTTAATTGCTCACCAAGGAAAATAGATATAACTGCCGGAGGCGCTTCATTTGCTCCCAATCTATGATCATTACCAGGTGATGCTGCTGACAGTCTTAAAAGAGGTGCATATTTATCAACAGCTGCAATGGTTGCAACAAGGAAAGTTAAGAACTGAGCATTTTCATGAGGGGTGTCACCCGGTTCAAGTAAGTTTGCTTTTTCAGTACTAATTGACCAGTTGTTATGTTTACCTGATCCATTAACGCCAGCAAAAGGTTTTTCATGTAGTAAACAAGCTAAGTCATGTCTATTGGCCACTTTAATGAGTGTATCCATAACCAATTGATTATGGTCCGTAGCAATATTAGTCGTGGAATAGATTGGTGCCATTTCATGTTGAGCCGGAGCCACTTCATTATGTTTTGTTTTAGATGATATGCCAAGTTTCCATAACTCTAAATCAAATTCTTTCATGAATTCTGATACCCGTTCCTTAATGCTACCAAAATAATGGTCATCCAGTTCTTGTCCCTTAGGTGGCATTGCACCAAACAATGTTCTCCCTGAAAAAATCAGGTCTTTTCTAAGTTGGAATAACTTTTTGTCAACCAAGAAATACTCTTGTTCCGGACCAACCGTTGATGTCACTTTATTGGTTTCAGTATCACCAAATAGTCTAAGAATTCTTACGGCTTGCTCTGATATAGCTTGCATGGATCTAAGAAGTGGTGTTTTCTTATCCAAGGCTTCTCCAGTATATGAACAAAACGCCGTTGGTATACATAATGTGTCATCTTTTAAAAATGCAGGAGATGTTGCATCCCAAGCGGTATAACCTCTGGCTTCAAAGGTAGCTCTTAAACCTCCGTTAGGAAATGATGAAGCATCCGGTTCGCCTTGAATCAATTGTTTCCCACTAAATTCCATAATCACCTTACCGTCACCTGTTGGCTCGATAAATGAATCATGCTTTTCTGCAGTTTTTCCAGTCATAGGTTGAAACCAGTGTGTATAATGGGTTGCACCTTTTTCCACTGCCCAATCTTTCATGGCGTTAGCGACAACCTCCGCCACTTCTGGAGCTAGTTCTTGACCAAGGATCATTGTTTTTTTCAAAGCTTTAAAGGTATCCTTTGGTAATCTTTCCTTCATAACCGACTCACTAAATACATTCGTTCCAAATAATTGCGTTACATTTTCCATCCTATTATTCCTCCTTTGAAATCTCTTTTCATCATCTTAAATATGAAAAAGACGTACTCAAAAAACTTGAGAACGCCTTTGCTCTTAAGAAATAACCTATATCGTGTATTGTGAAAACTTAATCATAGCTCATTTATGATTATACTATATCATAGGCCTTCAATAAATGCAAGATTAAAAACCCCATAAATTATAATTCGGAATATTCTGACTTTTTAATCCTGCGATTAATTTGAAAGTTTTCTTAAACTTCATACATCAGTATAATGGCTTCTGCAATTTTTATTTTGGATATGCCCTTGTCCATACTTTGTTTTTGGATACGTCGATGGGCTTCATCTTCTGTCAAGTTCATATTCTCAATCAACAACTGTTTGGCTTTCTCGATTACAGCATCCGTATTTGTTTTTGTTTTTAGATGATCCAATTGCTTTTCTAGCATTTCGATACTTTTTGAAGTCTTAATCAATAAATCAACTGTTCCCATAAGCATCTGTTTGCTACAAGGCTTGGTTAAAGGTACAAAGGTTGGTTCTTGACTTAAGTTAATGAAATGTTCCATTTCTCCATGACTTATTAAAGCGATAACCGGACAAAGTCTTTCACCAATAATAATCTCCGATAGTTCATGACCATTCATACCCTTTAGTTTGTAGTCCACAATAGCCAAGTCAGGATAAACTGTATGCACTTTTCTCAATAAGTCATGTCCACTTGTTGATTCACCAATGACACTCAAACCGTTTTCCATTAAGAACAGACTCAGTTGCTTTATGATTTTTTCATTTGACGATCCTATTATCACCCGAGTACTCATTGCATTCATCCTCTATTACCTGTGCCATATAGATATTAGAAAATACTTTTCGTTATACCCTAATATCTTGATGTGTACGTATCAACTTCCCAAGCATGTACTTGTTTTTGATAAGCATCCCATTCATAGCCTTTGGCCTTAATATAACTGTCATAGACATTACCAAGGGCCTCTTTTATAACTTGGTCCTTGGATAATTCGATAATTGCTTCCTTTAAATCACTGGGCAGTGTATCTTCTGACAATATGTTGGATATGGCTCTAAGTTGATCTGAATTCATCATTTCAGGTGGCATAATTTTATTATTGATACCATCAAGTCCAGCTTTTAGTATGACTGACAAACCTAAGTAGGGGTTGCATGACGGATCTGGGCTCCTTAATTCCAGTAAGGCTTCTTCTCCTCTTACTGTGGGTATTCTAACCAAAGGACTAAGATTGGATGTTGACCAACCTATATGTACCGGTGCTTCAAAACCAGGCACCAAGCGCTTGTACGAGTTAACTGTAGGATTGGTTATTGCTGTTATGGCTTTTGAATGGGCAAGTAGACCACCCAGAAAATAATATGCTGTTTGGGATAATTTTAATGGATCTTGCGCATCATAAAAAATATTTTTACCATTTTGATCCTTGAGCTTCATATTAATATGCATACCTGATCCGTTAATATGACTTAATGGTTTCGGCATAAAAGTGGCATGTAAACCGTGCTTTTGAGCAACAACCTTGACCACTAACTTAAAGGTGACGATTTGATCAGCCATCGTGATGGCATCTGCCGACTCAAAGTCAATCTCATGTTGACCGGGTGCATCTTCATGATGACTTGCACGGATTTTGAAACCCATTTCCTCTAAAGTTAAAACCATATCTCTTCGAACATTCTCTCCCAAATCCATTGGCCCTAGATCAAAATAGCCTGCCTTATCATGGGTGATGGTTGTCGGATCACCATTTTCATCTGTTTGAAACAAAAAGAATTCAAACTCCGGTCTTACGTCAAAAGCATATCCCAGTGTTTCTGCCTCGGCAATCACATGCTTGAGTACACCTCTTGGGTCATCGCCATAAGGTTCTCCTGTTGTTTTATAAATATCACAGATTAGTCTGGCCACCTTACTTTGATGGGTTCTCCAAGGAAAGCTTACAAATGTGTCCAAATCCGGAATCAAATACATGTCTGATTCTTCCATCCTAACAAAACCGGATATGGATGAGCCATCGAACATGATCTCTCCATTCAATGCTTTGTCAAGTTGATCCACTGTGATTGCAACATTTTTTAATGCGCCTAAAATATCTACAAATTGTAAACGAATAAACTTAATATCTTCATCAGCTACTATTCTTTGGATGTCCGCTTTAGTATACTTTTTACCTTCCACCAGATACCGCCTCCTAGGTTTTAATTTGATTAGAAAAAGGCGCATCTATTGTGTTCTCCACTATAGAAACGCCTTTGTTTCATATTTATTATAAATTAATATTTTCTGTTAATCAATCTAATGTTAACGGTCAAAAAATAAATTTCAAATCGGATAAACGTCTTTCTATTTCATGCATGACTTTTTGTTCTTCAAATTCGTCTACTGCCAAGAAAGTAACAGAGAATCGTACAAAGTTTCCAGCATCATCCCATGGCACTGTCGAAATTGATTTTTCTTTGATTAAATACTGGGAAAAATCTTCTGCACTTTTGAACTTGGGTCCATTTTTAACGCCTTTTGGAATGGGTACATATAAATAGAAGGATCCTTTTGGTTTTGTTGCCTTAAGTCCAATCTTATTCAATGTAGCAACCAACATGTCATGTCGTCTTGAGTATTTTGCACATGTGTACTCCGTTATGCTTGGGTTCTCAAGAGCTGTTATTCCCGCTTTTTGAATCGCTTTGAACTGACCTGAATCGTTGTTATCCTTAACAGTTGCAAATGCATTAACCGCTTTGGCATTTCCTACTACAAAAGCCATACGCCATCCTGTCATATTAAAAGCTTTAGACAAAGAATGTATCTCAATACCCACCTTTTTAGCTCCAGGCACACTCAAAAAACTTAAAGGCTTATTGCCGTCAAACATCAAAGCACCATAGGCTAGATCTGATACAACTAAAACATTGTTGCTTTTTGCAAACTCTACTACTTTTTTGTAAAAAGCTTTGGTTGCTGTAGCCCCAGTTGGGTTGTTAGGATAATTGAGGTATAAAAGTTTTGCTTTCTTTAATATATCTTTTGGAATTGCATCCAAATCCGGTAGAAATTTGTTTTCTGCTAACAAAGGCATATTATAAACATCGCCACCCAGCCACTTACTCATGGTACCCATTACCGGGTAACCGGGCACTGTCATAAGGGCAACATCGCCAGGATTAATAAATGCTTGAGCTACCATTGCAAGTGCAGGCTTAGAACCGATGGAATGGTTCACTTCTAAGGCAGCGTCAATTTTTACACCATAGATATCTGCCATATACTTTGATGCTGCTTCTTTAAATTCAGATATACCATTATCAGCGTAATCTCGATTTTCCCATTTCTGAGCTTCTTCCATCAACCGTTCAACAACTCTATAATCAGCCATTGCATCCGGTTCTCCTACACCCATGTCAATAATCTCGACATCCGGTCTTTCAGCCATAGCGGCCTTCTTCGCCCTCTTGATTTTTTCAAACTTATAAATTACCGTACTTTTTCCAAATTGATTGCCACCTATTCTTTCTGCAATCAAGTTTTGTACAAATTGTTCTGCCATTATTTTCCTCCTTATTCATGCACTAAGTTAATAAAATGTGACGACTTACCAAACGCCTTCAAAAACTGTTACAGCAGGTCCCGACATGAAAACATGATTGGTTCCTTCATCCCATTCGATGATTAATTGCCCGCCTATTAAGTCAACAGCAGCTTTTCTTTTTGTTTTTCCATTCAAAACGGCTGCAACTAAAGTTGCACATGCTCCAGTTCCACAAGCCAATGTTTCACCTGATCCTCGTTCCCATACGCGCATTTCTATGTTGTCTTCATCTTTAATCCTTGCAAACTCAACATTGATCTTCTGTGGAAATTTTTCATGAACTTCCAGCTTTGGACCAAGTTCATGAACGTGACTGTCTGTTATTTCATCAACAAATGCCACAGCATGTGGATTACCCATAGATACACAAGTCAAAGCATATGCTTGATGGTCCACAACCACCAATTCACCTATAACCGGCTTTAACGTACTTACAACCGGTATTTTCTCTGCGGCTAGTATCGGCTCACCCATATCAACTTTAGCATAGGTTACATGATCTTTTTCCACTGTTAGTTCTAGTTTTTTCATACCCGCTAATGTTTCAACAGTTACTACTTTAGATTCTGTCATCTTGTTGTCATATACGTATTTGCCTACGCACCTAATTGCGTTTCCGCACATCTCCGCTTCTGAACCGTCTGCGTTAAACATACGCATTCTAAAATCTGATGTATCCGAAGGTAGAATTAAAACAATACCATCTGATCCCACACCAAAATGCCGATCACTCATCTTAATGGCTAGCGATTCCGGATCACTTACATTTTCAATAAATCCATTAATATAAACATAGTCATTGCCACAACCATGCATCTTTGTAAATTTCATTTTATCACCTCTTGATTTAGTGGTACTAATTAAAACTACTATTTTACCAGTATACAATAAAAATTATGATTATGCAACATCGTTCACACAGCTTCATTATAACCGATTGTACCAAAAGAATATCCTTAATACAATACTATTTAATAGAGAATCCTATATCTTATTAAGTGTCAAAGACCCGAGTTACTCTATTTTTAGTTATATAGAAAAACACATACCTAAGCGAATGACTTCCTATTTATATGAGGCATTCAAATCAAACGTATTTACTCGGTTCTTCCCTAGTAAGAAAATAATTTAAATTTACTATTGTTTTTTGCAATAAAACATATCGTTCAATGATCGCTATGGTGTAAATATTGCAGCAAATACCAATTTCTTTGAATATTTTCGAAGTAATTACCTTGACAATTATAAGTTAAAGGTTATAATTATAAACACAGACAATGGAGTCTAATAGTTCTATCAACTTGTTCCTTCGTATTTTTCTGATGGTTATAGAAGATTATAACGAAGAACAGGACATAGCGTCATATTAAGATTCTTTTTTTTGCACACAAATATTAGGAGGGCATTTAAATGAAAAATTCAAAAAAAATCTTCGCATTATTACTAACATTGTTGCTTATTGTTGGCATGACAGCTTGCTCAGGCGACAATAAAGAAACAACGGATACAACAACGGATACGGCGACAGACACTAGTGCCGAACCAAAGATTCTTAAAGTTCAAGTGGATGTTGAAGTTGCATCCATGGATCCACAGATAGCTACAGATGGTACCTCTTTTGAAGTTATGGGTACGATGGTTGAAGGACTTTACTCTGTTGACGCAGCTGGAACTCCAATACTAGCTATAGCAGAGAGTGTTGATAAAAGTGAAGATGGTCTTACTTATACTTTTACTTTAAGAGACGCAATGTGGTCCAATGGCACACCCGTTACCGCTAATGACTTTGTATTTGCTTGGAAACGACTTGTCGATCCAGCAACTGCAAGTGAATATTCCTTCATTGCCGATATTGCTGGTTTTAAAAATGCTTCAGCAATTATTGCCGGTGAAAAAGGCGTTGACGAACTTGGTGTGACTGCAAAAGATGACAAAACCTTAGTGGTTGAGTTAGCTTTCCCAGTATCATACTTCGAGTCCTTAATGTCATTTAATTCATTCTTCCCAGTAAACGAAGCGTTCTTCACTGAAAAAGGTGATTTATTTGGTACCTCACCTGATACATTATTAGCAAATGGACCTTTCAAAATGTCTTCTTACGAGCCAGCTGCTACGACTATTGAATTAGTTAAGAACCCTGATTATTGGGATGCTGACGCAATTAATATTGACGGAATTGAATACCAAGTCATCAAAGAAGCACAACAGACTATGCTTGCTTATCAAAATGGTGATTTAGATATCGCAACCCTTGCTGGTGAACAAGTTGAACAATTCAAGGCAGACCCTGAGTTCAACAATGTTGTGGCTGGTTACCTATGGTATATTTCTCCTAACCTAACTGTTCCAGGCCTTGAGAATGTAAATCTTCGTAAAGCGATTGCCTTATCTTATGATAAATCAGCTATTGCTAACAACATTCTAAAAGACGGTTCAATCGTTGCCAACTTCGCAGTACCTACTTTACTTGCGACTGGACCTGATGGAAAAGATTACCGTGAAACTGCTGGTACTTATTACGAAACTGATAAGGCAAAAGCTAAAGAATTTTTTGAAATGGCAAAAACAGAATTATCTCAAGACACTTTCACCTATACTTTGATTGTTGAAGATACCGAATCCGCTCAAAACGTGGCACAGTTTATTCAATCAGAAGTACAAACCAATCTTCCTGGTGTAACAATTACGATTGAAACAATGCCTAAGAAAAACCGAGTTGAAAGAATGCAAAGTGGTGAGTTTGAACTTGGCTTAACAAGATGGGGACCCGATTATGCTGATCCTATGACTTACCTTGATATGTGGACAACAGGAAGCCCAAATAACTATGGTTTCTGGTCAAACCCTGAATATGATGCTATCATTCAGTCCGCAAAAGACGGTGATTTATCTCTTGACTTAGTAGCACGTTGGGAAGCACTAAAAGACGCTGAAGCTATTGTAATGGACGAAGCAGTTATTCTTCCCGTCTACCAAAAAGGTAATGCTGTCATGATAAAGAGTGCTGTTGATGGTGTTGAATTCCACTCAGTGGGCATTAACCGAATCTACAAAAACGTTACAAAAAACTAATCTATACTTTTAAATGTATCGTAAAGTAATTATGATAACAGTGGTTAGATCATAACCACTGTTAATCTTTTGTTTAAGGAGTCATGCTCATGAAGAAGTATTTGTTAAAAAGAATTATTATCTCTTTCGTCACCTTATTAGCAATTTTGCTGATCCTTTTTTTGATGTTAGAGTTCATGCCAGGTTCTCCATTTAATGATGAAAAACTAACTGAAGCACAGATCGCATTGTTGAATGCTAAATATGGATTAGATCAACCTATGTTTATTAGGTTTTTTAATTATGTAAAGAATATGTTGACTGGGGATTTTGGTGTATCTTACACCATATCCAAAAATACACCTATCTCTACCCTTTTATTGTCACGACTTCCTATATCCCTAAAAATAGGTGGCCAAGCTGTACTTTTAGGTACTATCATTGGCTTAATCTTAGGCATCATCGCTGCTCTAAAGCATAATACCATTTGGGATACCTTGACAACGGTTATTTCTGTCATCGGTGTCAGTTTACCTTCTTATGTTTTTGCATTAGCGCTTGCCTATACTTTAGGTTACAAATTACAAATGTTTCCTTTACTCTATTCTAGTAAAGCGCCTTTTGAGTCGTCGGTCTTACCTACAATTTCCCTATGCATGTTCACCATAGCTTCTATCGCCAGATTCACACGTACAGAGATGATCGAGGTCATGGGTTCTGATTATATACAGTTAGCTGAGAGCAAAGGTATCAGTGGTGTCCATTTGATTCTAAGACATCAACTTAGAAATGCCCTTATTCCAATCATTACTGTTCTCGCACCACTCATTGTGGGGCTGATGACAGGGAGCCTTGTTATTGAAAAGATTTTTTCAATTCCTGGTATTGGTAGCCTTTTAGTTACTGCCATTCAATCCAATGATTATAATGTCATCATCGCATTGGCTTTTATCTATAGTGCCATGTATATTGGAATTATGTTGATTGTCGATATCTTATACGGCATTATCGACCCACGTATACGTCTAGCAAAGGAGGTAAGTCATGAATAATGATATAAGTCGTGAAACATTCATTTTCGAAAAAAATGATTTCGAATTTATTGGTGAAGAAAATATCTCTCAGATAGATGAAACTTATGCCAGTCAATCCTATTGGAAAGATGTTGCTATGAGATTTGTAAAGAATAAAGGTGCTGTCTTTGGTCTCGTATGTATCATCATCATCATTGTGATGGCCATTATCGGTCTTGACTTGAACGATAGCGATTTTGATACTCAGATTATTACCCATCAAAATTTACCACCTCGTGTACCTGTTATTGAAAAGCTCGGCATTCTAGATGGAAGTGAAAAGCTCAATACCTCAACTGGCGTCTTGGATCAAAATAAATATATTGCCACTGATGGTAGTACTACTGGTTTGGAAGATACCTACTATTGGTTTGGTACAGATGTTTTAGGACGGGATATTTTTACCCGAACTTGGATGGGGACACGGATTTCTTTATATATCTCTTTGGTTGCCGTACTCATTGATATGCTATTTGGTCTTAGTTATGGCCTCATCTCTGGTTACTACGGCGGGAAAATCGATAATGCCATGCAACGCTTTGCAGAAATACTCAATGGGATTCCAAACCTCGTCGTCGTAACCTTATTGATTATTGTCCTTAGGCCTGGTCTTGTTACCATAACCTTCTCTCTCATGATTACTGGGTGGATAGGTATGAGTCGAATTGCCAGAGCCCAGATGTTAAAGCTTAAAGAACAGGAATTTGTGTTAGCATCTAGAACCCTTGGGGCTAAGAACTTCTTCATTATTTTCCGTGAGATTCTTCCTAATATCTTTGGACAAATCATCACGACCACTATGTTTTCAATTCCAAATGCCATATTTACAGAGGCATTTTTAGCTTTCATAGGTTTAGGGGTTCCAGCTCCAATGGCTTCACTAGGCTTACTCATCAGTGATGCTTTCAAATCATTTACCACGCACCCCTACATGATTATTCCACCTATTGTTGTTCTAGGCTTACTCATGTTAAGTTTTAATATGTTAGCAGACGGCATTCGAGATGCTTTTGACCCTAAAATGAAAGAAATGTAAGGAGGTATTAGAATGAAATCAGAAAAAATCTTATCTATTCGAGATTTATCCATATCTTTTAAAACCGCTTTAGGGTCAGTTGATGCCATAAGAGGTGTCGAACTTGATTTACATAAAGGGGAAACCTTAGCTATTGTTGGCGAAAGTGGTAGTGGTAAATCTGTCACCATGAAAGCGGTTATGGGTATACTAAGCGGTAACGGTGTTATTAATTCTGGTACCATAGATTTTACTTATCATCGTGATAAAGAAAAAATCGACGTGGACATACTGAAGTTATCGAAAAAGCATATGCGACGACATATTAATGGTAAGCATATTGCAATGATATTCCAAGATCCCATGACATCCTTAAACCCTACCATGAATATTGGTGCTCAGATAATGGAAGGTATGATATGGCACAAGCGCGCTAATAAAAAAGAGGCACACAAAAGAGCTATAGAACTATTAGAACTTGTTGGTATTAATGATGCATCTAAGCGAATGAAGAATTATCCTCATCAACTATCCGGAGGTATGCGCCAAAGAGTTGTTATCGCTATCGCTCTTGCCTGTAATCCTGACCTCCTCATATGTGATGAACCAACAACAGCCCTTGATGTCACCATACAAGCTAAAATTCTTGAATTGATCAAAGACATTCAGAAGAAAATGAATATATCGGTTATTTATATCACTCATGACCTTGGCGTTGTAGCAAAAGTCGCTGATTACGTAGCCGTAATGTATGCTGGTAAGATTGTTGAAAAAGGTACAGTCGAAGAAATCTTTTATGAACCCAAACACCCTTATACATGGGGACTATTATCAGCAATGCCTGACCTTGATACAACCGATGATCAACTCTATACGATTCCTGGATCACCCCCAAATCTTAGTCACAATGTTGAAGGTGATGCCTTTGCGGTTCGAAATATTTATGCCTTACAAATCGATCATAGGTTAGAACCACCTATGTTCCAAGTGTCTGATACACATTTTGCAGCAACATGGTTGTTACATGATGAATCACCAAAAGTAAACATGCCTAAAGAATTAAGTGAGCGGATTCAACGTATGCTGAAGGAGGCTAAATAATATGGAACAAAACAAGCCTTTATTACAAGTCCATGGACTTAAACAATTTTTTAGAATTAATCGAAATTATACTGTCAAGGCTGTCAACGGCGTTTCCTTTAAAATCTATCCTGGGGAAACCTATGGTCTAGTTGGTGAATCCGGAAGCGGTAAATCGACGATTGGAAGGTCCATCATTCGTCTGTATGACCCAACAGCTGGAAAGATTGAGTTTGATGAAATTGATATGTCTGGCAAGCTATCCGACCAAGACTTAAAACACCTACGTACCAATATGCAAATGATATTTCAAGACCCTATGGCAAGTCTAAACCCTCGAAAAAAGGTTATGGAGATTATTGCCCAAGGTTTGGATATTCATAAGCTCTATACTACAAAAGCAGAACGTGAAGAGAAAGTCTACAAAATCCTTGAAAAAGTAGGGCTATCAAAAGAGCACGCCAATCGATACCCACATCAATTTTCAGGTGGGCAACGACAACGTATTGGAATTGCTAGAGCCTTAATCATGAACCCAAAACTAATCATAGCAGATGAAGCCATAAGTGCTCTTGATGTTTCTATTCAAGCCCAAGTTGTTAACCTGATGAAGGCGATTCAAAAGGAAACGAACATTGCTTTTTTATTCATTGCTCACGATTTATCAATGGTTAAGTACATTTCTGATCGAATTGGTGTCTTACACAATGGGTATTTACTGGAGAGCGGTACAAAAGAAGAAGTCTTCTCTAACCCACTTCACCCCTACACCAAATCCTTATTATCAGCCATCCCACACCCTAACCCTAATGTGGAGAAAACAAGGATATCAGAGACCTATGATTATGAATCTAGCGACATAGATTATGGTCAAGGATCAGAACAACATATTAGCGGTACCCATTATGTTCATGGCACTGTTGAAGATATAAAGAAATGGTCTGAATTGTCCTTTAAATAGTCTTCTTTTGATCATTCATCCATCAAACGCATATACTATGTGGATTTTCAATAATATTAAATTTCTGATAAATCAAGAAAAGACTCTTCCGCTCTACCCCTTAGTTTGGTATAATGTCAGAGTGAAAAGGAGGCATCGTATATGAATTTTTCAAAGCATGCCAATCAAAAAAAAATACAGAGGCTCAATTCAAGATATACAAAAATCATGAAACTCATGGGTACGTCTTCCGTTCGCGTACTTTTTTTCAGTTTACTGCTTGTTGCTGTTTTAGGTATTTCCGGTGGTATCGGAGTGGCTAAGGCCATATTAGACGCTTCACCTGAACTGGATTTTGATTCTCTTGTACCTGTAGGATATACTTCCTTCGTCCGCAACCAAGATGGCGTTATCTTACAAGAATTATCTACCGGAGATGCAAATCGTATCTATGTTGAAATTGATGAGATTCCAAAACATGTACAAGATGCTTTTATTGTCATAGAAGATGAACGTTTTTATGAGCATAACGGTATTGACATGCGTGGTATTTTTAGAGCCATCTTCGTCAATCTAAAATCCGGCGACTTAAGTGAAGGTGCCAGTACAATCACACAGCAGGTTATCAAAAACAATGTTTTATCTTCCGAAAAAAGTTTCGAACGTAAAATCCAGGAACAGTATCTTGCCATACAAGTCGAGAAAACCTTAAGCAAGGATAAAATCTTAGAACTGTACTTAAATACAGCCGGACTTGGCAGAGGTACCAATGGCGTACAAGCTGCAGCAGGACGTTATTTCAACAAAGATGTAGCTGAACTGACAATAGCAGAGGCTGCCGTCATTGCCGGCATCACCCAACGTCCAACCGATTATGACCCAGTGACAAATCCCGAAAATAATCGTAATCGACAACTGATTATTCTACAGTATCTTTTGGATCAGGGTAAAATCTCCAACGCTGCTTATCTAGAAGCTAAAGCAGAAAATGTATATGATAAAATTCAGATAACCAATCAAGAATTTGAGACAAAATCTGACTACTCTTATTTTGTTGATGAAGTGATTCGTCGTGTTGCATCCGACCTGGAAGTACAAAAAGGTTATACGGCAACACAAGCCATCAACCTCATCTATCGTGGTGGTCTAGACATTTACATTACCCAAGATACCAGTTTGCAAAACATATTGGACCAATCCTTTGCTGATGAAAATAATTTTCCCACCGTTCAAGATGATTATAATGTTAAGCTTATGTATACTGCTTCCGTTCAAACAGACGAAGGTGTCTTTCACCATTATGAAGAAAAGCTGCTTCAATCTGATGAGGAAGCCCTTGAACACATTGAGTTTTTAAAAAGTGAATGGATAGGCGAAACGGATAGACTCATCTCCGATAATGCTTTATTTATACCTCAGCCTCAGGCAGCCATGGTCGTCATAGATTATCATACAGGTCAAGTTAAAGCAGTCACTGGAGGCCGTGGTCAAAAAATAGGTAACCAAGTCCTTAATCGTGCCACCATGAGCAAGCGACAACCCGGTTCCACTTTCAAAATATTGGCGGCTTATCTACCCGCACTGGACACTATGGGCTTAACCTTAGCCAAAGTATACGATGACGTACCATTAACCCTTCAAATACCTGGTGCAGGCTCTTATTCACCGAAAAACTGGTATGACCACGCAGCCTATAACTATTGGGGGCTATCCACTATACGAGAAGGTATCCAATGGTCTATGAACCTATTGGCCGTCAAGACCATGAATGAAATTGGTATTCAAACCGGTTTTGATTATTTGAAAAACTTAGGCTTCACCACACTTGTTGAAAGAAGAGATGTTAATGGCACTATTTTCTCTGATAAGAATATTGTTTTACCCTTAGGTGGCTTAACAGATGGCGTAACATTACTCGAGTTAACGAATGCCTACGGCGCTATTGCTAACAACGGCGTTTATATCGAGCCATCCTTCTATACTAAGGTACTTGCACATGACGGATCATTACTCTTATTAAAAGAGCCTTTCACTCAAACTGTTATGAAGGAAACAACGTCTTTCTTACTTACCAATGCTATGGAAGATGTAGTCAGGGCTGGTACAGGTACTGCTGTACGTTTTAACAATATGGCTATTGCAGGAAAAACAGGTACTACAAGTGATTCAAAAGACCTCGCATTTATTGGTTATACCCCCTATTATGTAGCAGGTGTTTGGTTAGGCCATGATGATCCAGAGAAAATGAGTCACAACCAACGTTATCATACGCTCATATGGCGAGATGTCATGTCCAAGATTCATGAAAATCTGGAGAATAAAAGCTTTCAGAGACCTGAAGGCATTGTACAAGCCACCATATGTACAAAATCCGGTAAACTTGCCGTGAATGGTCTTTGTACCAATGACCCTCGGGGTTCTACAGCAAGAACTGAGTACTTTGCTGCCGGTACTGCGCCAACAGAAACATGTGATGTTCATGTTAAGATTACAGTATGTAAAGATTCCGGCCTCTTACCAACCGTATATTGTCCTTCTGGTAGCTTGGTACAACGTGTTTATACTGCAAGAACAGAACCTTTAAATCCGGCTTCATGGGATCCTGCGAGACCACCAAGGATTCGAGATTATGGCTATGAGCTACCGAGTACAATAGAAAATGAGTATTGTAACATCCACACACAAGTAGAGCCTACCCCTCAACCCTTACCTAATACACTACCTTCTCTACCGTTAGAATAAAAAGTATTTAACTTCTAAAATAAATAAACAAAAAGAACCGGATTCGGTTCTTTTTGTTTATAAAGTAATCCATTATTATTAGATTATTGGTTAAGGCCTCAAAACTATATAGTTGAACTTTCATCTACCATATGGTGGGTGAATTTAGTGAAACTTAGTTTTGACCCTTTAACCGTTATTAATAATCTAATAGTCCTTCCATATCTAGGACTTCACCCTCATAGTCTATGACAATACCAAGACAAAAATTTGAGTCATCATATTCAAGACTCCATGTCAACATATTAAAATCATAAACTTCATGATTCGGATCGATAATACTCGGTATTCCAATGTCGGCTATCTTGTTGTCCACATCAAAAAGAGAAATCGCATTGCCGGCAATAATGTTACATGTTTCTTTCATAACTTCGCCTTTGGTTTCATTATATAACTCATCTGTAATCTCATCAAGGGTATCAAAAGACATAATTGCCTTCGCGAGCCGTTGAATCAAAGCCTTGTTTGCCGAGAAATAGAACGCACCGGACTTTGGACCACTAAAAGGTATGATAACAGTTACATCAAAAATCTCAACACCTTTATTAATACCTGAAACGGATAACGGCAGATCCAATACACGATTGGATTTTAAGTAGATTTTACAGGATTCTACATATAGATCCAATACAATCGGCAATGAGAAGAACTTAATAAATTTCGCTTGGTTCTTAGGCAATAGTATTTTAACCGTGGTTCCAAAATCCATAACGGAGCTAACCCTAATTTTCCCCCCAATTTTTTCGACTTCAGCTTTAACCGCTGCCATACCGACACCTCTACCACTCAGAGTTTCTGCATAGCTTTTTGTACTAAAATTCTGTTCAAAGATGAGGTTTAGCATTTCTTCCTCACCCATTTTTTCTGCCATCTCTTCTGTGACTATTCCCTTGCTAATCGCTTTATAATAGACTTCACCTAAATCAATGCCTCTTCCATCATCTGATATTTTGATTTCAAAAAAATTGCCCACATCATCAATATTACAACTAATTTCACCAAAAGGTGTCTTTCCAGCCATAAGTCGTTCTTCTTCATTTTCAATACCATGTTCAATGCAATTATTAAAGACATGAACTAAGGATCTAAAAATATCTCGATAATAGTTGACGTCAACAAAAACCTCATCTCCTGATAATATCGCCACATTTACAGTTTTATCTTTAATACTTGCTGTTTTTGCACTTTCTCTTGCATAAAACATCAATACATCACCAATCGACTTATAAAACAGCTGATCCACAATGCTTAGAATTAAAGAAGCTTCTTTATCATAAAAATATCGACGAACTGTCTGATAAACTTTCTTAAGATTGTTCTTATTAACCGATAGATAGAGCTCATCTTCAAAGAAAGAACTACCTGTTATATCTGTAACAATTTCTAAGTCTTCATAAATGATGTTTCTAAGCTTATTGCCCAGATTAAGGTCTACTTTATCCCCATTAATAAGTCGATCTTCCAAAGTATGTAAATATGGTACAATATGCAACAAATTATACATACCAAAATTTCCTTTGAATGTATGTACTTTGTTGATAATTTCCTCCGATTTGTATATGCCTTCATTAATGTCTCTTGTAAAGTCAAGGAATTCATTAACAAGTTCCACAATATCATCACGATTGAGCATGGTGCTGACCACCATTTTTAGTTTATTTCTTTCTTCAGATAGGGTAAACTCATAACGTTTTGCTTCTGTTATATCTGACATAACGACTATAAGTGCCGATATCTGATCTTTATCTTTTTCCATTTCATAGGTCAAACGGAAAAAACGACTGCCTATTTCAAGCTCTTCAGGTAATAATTCAAAACACAAATCAGAAGGTATACTTCCTTTAAACAAATCTTCCAAAAGTTCCTTAATGAAACCTTCTTCCTCTCTTATACCAATTAACTCAGCTAAATCTTCCCCTTTAATATTTTTGCCAAAAATACTGTTACACACTTGTGTCAAAACATCCTCAACAATACCACTTGGTCCAACCTTAAAAAAGCCTTCTCCCATGTTTTTATAAACATGTTCTTGTTGACTCTTTAAAGCTTGTGCTTCTTTCTTTTCATTTTTATAAATAATCATTATTTCTTTAAGAATACTGTAGGTAACTAAAAACCAGAACATGCATAATGGCACAATCCCAATAAAGTTTTTTTCTAGAACCACCTCCGGATTGATGCGTGAAGGTAGTTGCTGAATAATAATAGACAAAATAACCGTTGCAGCTACATTAACACCAAATTTTTTTATTTTTATTGTATGTTGGCTATTCATAAGTTGGAGGATTGAAAAAATGACGGTTCCAATTAATATAAATTTCAAGTACGCTGCATAGTTATTATAAGTATGGATGTTTTCTGTTAAGAATGTTATACCGATTATTGCCGTTATCAAACAAGGTGCTAATACATAGCGCTTAACCTTACCTTCAAAGAATTTGGTCGCCCATAAAATCGAAAATCCCGCAAGAAATACATATGTTCTATTCATTCTAAACGCCATAAAATAATCCATCGAGTAATAATTATCCCCAATGAGTTCCATTGATTGAATGGATAAAAATATTACCGCAATACTTAACCAAATATAAGATGAACAGACTACCAAATCTCTAACACGTATCAGCGAAAAAGAGAGAACGATTAATACCATCGATAATAATAGTGTTGCTAAGACCACAAAAGATATTAACCAATACTCAAACATCGTCCATTGTCTGTTTTCAATCATTGATACTTCGTTTAAAATACTTACTTTTCCTTTAATACCTGTATCCATGATACTTTTTGTTTTAAAGGTTATCGTATTATTCTCCTGAAGAAGATGTTGGTGCAGTGGGATTATATGTGTTGTCTTACCCACATCACTACGTCCATACATATAATCTCCAATAGATGCAATATGCGCATCATTAAAATAAACTTCAAATGCCTGAACCGTAAAATAACCAACACTTAAAAAAAGATGTTGGTTGCTCACTGAGTTTAACTCTTTTTTAGTTATTTGAAACCTATACTCTATATGTTCCGGATCATTTAGCGTCTTGCTCCTATGTGTACCATCACCAAAATCAGATATGACCTTTGTCAAAGGGATATCTAAAGCGGTTGCTTCTTCTTTGTATAAGTTTAAGTTAACATAGTTAAACAATACTAATGCAACCAACAAAACACATCCAAATAATAAAATATATGGTAAGTCCTTAGTAAGCTTCATTTTTTACATCTCCCATAGAACTTTTTCTACAACTTCCTTAAACCGTTCCACTTCAAAAGGCTTAATAATGAAGTGTTTAGCGCCTTTTTCTAAAGCTCTTAGCACCATTTTCTTTTGATTCAATGCACTTACCATAATGATATTGGCATTTGGATGCTTGGCAATAATGGCTTCAACTGCCTGAAGGCCATTCATATTAGGCATGGATATATCCATGGTCACTATATCCGGAAGTAGTGAATCAAATTTTCTTAAGGCTTCAACACCATCTTGCGCCATACCTGCGACTTCATAATGAAGACTTTCAATAATCTTAACCAGTTTATTTCTCATTAAAACCGAGTCATCTACAATCAATACTCTTACCTTTAAATCCATTTCAAGCGCCTCACTTTCCCATCTAAACCTATACGCATCCCAATCTTTCTATCCATAATATTTTATACATATATAAGTTATGGTTGGAAGATATTATAATTATACACTTTGGCCATTTGTTTGTCTACTGAACCTTCAAGGAAGCAAACCTTCCTCTACCGGAACCTTTACTTCCAATACATAATAAGCTATAATGTATTGATTAAGGCGTCAAAACCATATAGTTGAACTTTCGCATGCACCAAATGTGAATTTAGTGAAACTTAGTTTTGACCCTTTAACTATATATTGAATATTTCAATAGGTTTTATTGATATAAAAAGGCTTACTACACACAAGGAGTGAATACTATGTTGACAGCACAACTTACCAAACTTATGGAAGCATCTTTCTTAGCCTGTGGTTACGATCCAGCGTACGGACAGGTCGTCACCTCAGCTAGACAGGACTTATGTCAATTTCAATGTAATGGCGCAATGAGTGCTGCAAAAGCTTATAAAAAGGCACCGTTTATCATTAGTGATGAAATTATTGATCATCTTAAATCCACGGAATACTTCGAAAATATGTTCTCATTAGCTGAGACGGTAAAACCCGGTTTTATCAACATATCCCTTTCTGATCAATACTTAGCGGATTATATTGAAAGTATTTCTGAGGATTCTAGAGTGGGCGTCTTGAAAGCTACAAACCCCGATAAGGTTGTTATTGACTATGGTGGGCCTAATGTTGCAAAACCTTTGCATGTTGGGCATTTAAGACCTGCCATTATTGGGGAATCCATCAAACGTCTCTTTAAATTTCTAGGACATGAAGTCATCGGTGATGTTCATCTTGGTGATTGGGGTTTGCAAATGGGTATGATTATTGTTGAGGTAAACCGTCTTTATCCTGATTTACCCTACTTCGACCCTGAATATGAAGGCCCATACCCTACTGAACCCCCCTTTGATTTTGCCGACCTTGAAGAAATCTACCCTATAGCCAGCAACCGTTGTAAAGAAGACCCTGACTATAATGAAAAAGCGAAGAAAGCAACCTTTGATTTACAAAATGGGCGCCCAGGCTATTTGGCTTTATGGAAGCATTTTGTTGATTTATCTGTAAAGGATATCCTAACCATTTACAACCGCTTAGACGTTCATTTTGATTTATGGTATGGAGAAAGTGACAGCAATGCGTATGTCCCTAAGATTATTGATACACTCAAGTCAAAAGGTGCTTTGTATGAGAGCGATGGTGCTATGGTCGTTGATGTCACCCGTCCTGAAGATAAGAAAGAAATTCCACCGATCATCATTTATAAGTCTGATGGTTCTATTCTTTATGGTACCACAGACCTTGCTACCATTGAGCAACGTATCGAAGACTTTGACCCAGACTATATTCTCTATGTTGTTGATAGCCGACAAGCCAACCATTTTATTCAAGTTTTTAGATGTGCTTCCGATCATGGTATTGCACCAGCAAAAACATCTTTGGAGCATATCGGTTTTGGAACTATGAATGGAAAAGACGGCCGTCCCTTTAAAACCAGAGATGGTGGCATTCTAAAACTTGCTGACTTTATTGATTCTATTGAGGCGAATGCCAAAGAAAAAATCAATGATAAAGAAGGCGTCGATATTGAAACAACAGCAAGAATTGTCGGTCTTGCAACCCTTAAGTATGCTGACCTATCTAACTACCGTATGAAGGATTATGTTTTTGATTTGGACAAATTCTCTTCATTTGAGGGCAAGACTGGTCCTTATATCCTTTATACATATGTTCGAATTAACAATATTATGAATAAGCTTAGAGAAGAATTATTCCAGCCTAGCACGATTAAAACGCCATCCAGTGAAGTTGAGCGTCAGTTAATGTTAAAGATCGACAATCTGGAAATAGCACTCACCTTAGCTGCCAAAGACCGTGCGCCCAATATTATATGCGAGTATGTCTATGATTTGGCTACCTTGGCCAATGGTTTCTATCATGCGCACCATATTATTAATGAAAAAGACCCTATAAAGCGTGGTTCATGGATGAAACTACTTCAGATCACACAAAAATGTCTACTCTTGTGTCTTGATTTACTTGGTATACAAGTACCTGAGAAAATGTAATTATTAAATTACTAAAACAAGAGACAGGGCAAGCGCTTAGGTGCTTGTCTTTTTTTGTTCTCTAGGAAAAACTGTACAATGTTAATGCGTTGAAGCATCGCATTAACTATCAAGGAAGTTTCCTTTCGAACCGTTCAGAAATATGAGCAGAGCTCATAACGAAGCGAAGCTTCTTTTCTTGTGATTGTGGCTTGACTGAAAATCTAAGTAATAATCGTAGATATACTGCATTTGATTTCCAATAGCACCATTAATTAGATTTATTTCGTTTATTCTATACGGAGCACTAAAGCAACCAGAATATCATAATAGGCCAACATCGACTATGAAGTTCCTGGAATCAGTGTGTGTAATGGAGCAAGTCAGCATGGATGCTGACCGTCGACTTTTGGTGCATGGATGCACCAATTGGAGACCGTAATTATACAGACTGTGGAAGGGTTTTCATGAGACCCACCTTAATAGCACAATCATTCTACCTAGTATATATTAGGGAACAAAAAAATCTAGCTTCATCTAAAAAAGTCCCTAAGCTTTTTTCACTTAGAGACTTTTTTGATTCATTTAACATATGGATAACCCTAAAATTTGACAAAGAACCTTTATATCTTATATATACCATCTTCCTTAATCAATATCTTTTCCTCTTTATACAACCTACCTAATGCCCTTTTAAAAGCACCTTTACTCATGTTAAATGCTTTATTAATTACATCCTTATCCGATTTATCATGATAGGGTAGAAATCCACCTGCATCACATAATCTCAGATAGAGTCTTTCAGAGTCAGAATCCATTTGAAAATCGATTCTCTGAGCTGTTGTCAGATTTAATTTACCGTCTTCTCTTACTTTGGTAATACGTCCTTCAACTTTTTGACCGATTTTCATATTTGGTAATAGCTCATTTGATAGAATGAGGCCATAGTATTTACCTTCCACAGCTACAAAAGCACCCATATCTTCTTTAATGTCATAGATCAAACCAGTGACTTGGTCGTTTTCTTTGTAAGGACTGTCACTTCGAAGAATTTTCTTTAGTTTCTGGGTAGCACAAAGCCTACCTGACTTATCTTCATATATACCTACCAATACCTTGTAACCTTTTTTGATCGGTCGTAACTGTTCACTAAATGGCATCAAAATATCTTTATCATAGCCCCATGCTAAAAAAGCGCCAAATTGATTGGTTTCAACAGCTTCTAATACCCCGATTTCACCATTACACAATAAGGGAGGCATTAATGTGCCTTGTAGTTTCTTCTTCTGGTCCAAATAACAATAGACCTCTATCTCATCACCTAACTCGTATACTTTTTCATCTCCGGCACGTTCTAATTCTTGATTTGACAGTACTATACTATTAATGAGATCATCGGAATTCTCATTAATAAATATACCTAACGGCGTCTTCTTTACGACGTACAATGTCTGTTTTTTTCCTAATTCAATCATGGTTCACCTATTCCTCTAACAATTTCTTCAATCTTCTTAACGATTACCTGCAATCGTGCTAGTAACATATACACTTAATATAACAGTATTCTTAATATTCCACAAGATAAACCTTGCCCATTTTTCTTACATAAGGTTAAAGTAGATCATTCAAAAGCATCAAAAAAAACACCGACTTCATAGCCGGTGTTGCACAATATCCTATCATGCTAGCATTAAAAGGGGGGTTTCTATTCCTAGAATAGAAAATGAAAAAAATATTTATCATCAAATATTTTGATAATCAAAGTATATATGACCTTTTAAAACTTGTCAATAGCCCATCCCCCACTAATTACTTTTTGTCATATTTCACAAATCGCCTTAACCTATGTTTTTTTCGTATAACGCCATTGACAGTTAGATTAGAGGTTGGTACAATATGTAGTGTATCAGTTTCTTGTTAACTACTATATATTGTAAATGAGGTGTACAGCTATGATAAAAGTATTAAAGCGTAACGGTACCGTTACAGCTTTTATTCCCGACAAAATATCTACAGCCATCAAGCTCTCTATGGCTGAAACAAAAGATAGCGTTGATGAAATATTAGCAGCTTCAATAAGCGAACGAGTGGAAGAAAGCTTAGAGAAGATGCAAAGTCCTGTTTCCGTTGAAGATGTACAAGATCTTGTGGAACAATTCCTTATGGAATCAACCAGAAAAGATGCAGCAAAACGTTATATCTTATACAGATATGAGCGTGACAAAACCAGAGATCAAAGATCTAAGAGAATAGATGGACGCCTTTTAAGTGAGGAATTCATCAGTCGATATAAGCATCGCCCTAACCCAATGAAGCAACTTGGTAATTTTGTTTATTATAGAACCTATTCCAGATGGCTTCCCGAAGAAAAAAGAAGAGAGTATTGGTGGGAAACCGTAAGAAGATCTGTTGAGTATAATTGTAGCTTGGTACCAACAACCAAGCGTGAAGCAGAAAAATTATACGATAATATTTTTAATCTAAGACAATTTTTGTCCGGTCGGACTTTTTGGGTTGGTGGAACTGACGTTGCCAAACACTATCCTATGGCTAATTTCAACTGTGCCTTCACCGTCATCAATAGTTTCAATGCCTATAAAGACTTGTTTTACTTATTGATGGTCGGTTCCGGCGTTGGCGTTAGAGTTCTAAAATCTGATGTGGCAAGACTACCAAAGCTTAGAACGGATTTTGAAGTCATTCACGAAGACTATACACCTGTTCCGAAACAGTTCCGTGAAGACAGCACTAGCCTTGACTTTTCCCACAATAATACAGTTAAAATTATTATAGGCGATAGTAAAGAAGGTTGGGTACAATCATTGGATTTCTTTATAAAAATTCTTTATTCCAATGAGTACCGAAGAATCAACACCGTGGTCATTAATTACAATAATGTTCGTCCAAAAGGAGAACTCTTAAAAACATTTGGTGGAACAGCCAGTGGACATACCAGTCTGAAAAATATGTTTACCAAAATAACCAATGTGGTACGACGACGTGGCGTTGTCCTTGGAGATGCACTTGTCAAGTTATTACCCATAGATTGCTTAGACATTGCAAACATCATCGGTGAGAACGTGGTTGTTGGTGGTGTTCGTAGGACTGCCGAAATCGTTCTGGTTGATTCGGATGATAAAGAATGTATTGAAGCCAAAAATGCGCTTTATAAACAAATTGATGGTCAATGGATTGTAGACCAGGATATCATTCATAGACAAATGAGTAACAACTCCATCTACTATCAGAGCAAACCAACAAGAGCTCAGCTTCATTGGCAAATCGAACAAATGCGTTATTCAGGTGAACCGGGTTGGGTTAATGAAGTTGCAGGAGCCAAGCGTAGAACTAATATGAACGGTGTCAACCCTTGTGGAGAAATACTACTAGATTCTAATGGCTTGTGTAATTTAACAACGATCAATGTTTTTGCCTATGTAAACGAAGATAACACTTTAGATTATGATGGTCTAATGGAAGCCCAGCGTCTATCTGCAAGGGCCGGATATAGGATGACCTGTGTAGAACTTGAAATTCCTGATTGGAACTTCATTCAAGACCGTGACAAACTTCTAGGATGCTCTTTGACCGGATGGCAAGATATGGCGAACGCGCTTGCTTATGATCAAAAAGCACAGGCAAAATTATTGCGTGACCTTAGATCTGTAGCTATAGAAGCTGCCAATGAATATGCCAGTGATATTGGCGAAAACCCGCCACTTCTTGTTACAACCGTCAAACCAGAGGGAACTTTAAGTCAGTTGCCTACAGTATCTAGTGGTGTACATTACTCTCATTCTCCTTATTATGTGAGACGGGTTAGAATTAATGCTTCTGATCCACTTGTTAAAGTGTGTGAGGAATTAGACTATCCTATTTTCCCCGAAGTAGGACAAGATATGGCAACTTGTACGACTAAGGTTATTGAATTCCCTGTAAAGGCTCCTAATGGTACAACAAAGTACGACGTGTCCGCACTCGAACAACTTGAAAACTATAAGCTCTTCATGGAAAACTACGTGGATCATAACTGTTCCATAACCATTCACGTCCGTGAACATGAGTGGGATCTCGTTGAAGAATGGGTATGGGAAAACTGGGACGATGTCGTCGCACTATCCTTTTTATCCTTAGATGATAGTTTCTACCAATTGCTACCTTATGAATCCATTACAGAGGAAGACTATAATGAAAGAAAAGCAAAAATGAAACCTTTCATTCCAAGTCTACTTTCTAAATACGAAAAACATGAGATTGAATTAGATCTTGGTACAGAAACTTGTGATGGCGGTGCTTGCCCTATCCGTTAATATTATTCTACAATAACACAAAAAACCGGATCATCTTAGGATGAATCCGGTTTTATAATAAAAGTATTGGTTTTATTTAGATTCTATTAATGTCTCTACTACCTTTGCTTTTTCATTTGTCTTTAGAACCATTCTAGGTTTAGATCTAATGAGACTAAAAGTATATAGACTTAAGCCAATCCATATCAATACAAAACTCAGTAATTGCTCACTGGTAAAAGGTTCATCGTAAACCAAAACACCTATAAGTAACATCAGCGTTGGCGCTATATACTGAAGAAAGCCTACACTTGACAAAGGTATTCTTTTAGCACCTTCTGTAAAACATAGTAACGGTACAATAGATACGATACCTGTTAAGCACATCAAAAACGTAACCCATGGTGACACTGTTATAAAATGAGCGCCACCCTTTGAACTGAGCCATAACATGTATATTATTGCGAGGGGTAAGCCCATCATCATTTCCACAAAAAGGCTGTTTAAAGTATCCAAATTTTCTTTTTTCTTATAGTAACCATAGAAACCAAAGGACATAGCCACAGCAATGGATATCCATGGAAAACGTCCATAGCCAAATGTCATATACAGAACACCAGCTACTGCAAAACCAACTGCTAATGTTTGGAGCCTCGTAATCTTTTCCTTAAGCAAAAGAAGTCCTAATAAAATACTGATGAGTGGGTTAATGTAATAGCCAAGACTGGCTTGTACAATCTGATCCGAGCTGACAGCATAAATATATATAACCCAATTTGCCATAATTAAGAGACTGGTCATCATTAATATTCTTCTTTTATTGGATTGTTTTAAATAAGAAAGGAAAAGATGGTTTCTTCTCCATATCAATACCAAACCCATGGTTATAAATGAAAATATAATTCTCGTAGACAATACCTCAAATGGTAAAAGCATCGTTAGCTGCTTCCAATAAAAAGTCAGTAAACCCCACATAACATAAGATGAAAAAACTAAAGCATATCCCTTTATATCTAATTTATTTTCCATAAATACTGTCTCCACTTCTATTTAGTTAGGATAGTATAGCATAAAAGAAACAAATTGAATACTATTGACAAAATCATAATATCTGAATATAATAATATAGACTATTAAAAATAGCGCTAAAAAAAGCCTATAAGGCTTTTACGAATTTACTTCCCGCCTTAATACCGATGATACTTTTTGTTGGTATCATATTAACATTGGTTTCTCATGAGAAAATAGCTATTCTTGACAAAATACATGCTATGTCTCAATAAATTTGACGCCATTACAACTATAAACCATTTTCATCAAAGTCTTTCACATAGTCAATGAACGCTTCCGGTAAAATAGCTTTGCTAAAAAGCCAACCTTGTACTTCATCCACACCTAAGTCTTTTAATATGAATAACTGATTTCTAGTTTCGACACCTTCTATATTAATATAATAATCTAATTTCTTTCCTAGTAAAATCATGGACTCAATGACAATGCGTTGCTCCATATTATCCAAATCATCGATAAAGGACTTATCGATTTTAAGTTTAGATGCTTTGAGCTGTTTAATATAGGTCATTGATGAATAGCCTGTGCCAAAGTCATCCAAAGAAACCCTGATTCCAAAATCATGAAGGGTTTGAACCAAATGCCTACTATGGCAAAGATCTTTAAGCGCAGCAGTTTCTGTAATCTCCACTTCTAACAAGGAAGGATCTACACCTTGATTTTGAATGTTTTGATGTATGTGTTCTATAAATGTATCATCAAACTCTTTACCTGAGACATTTAAAGATACTCTAATATTATGCCCTTGTTCTTGCCATCTCTTCACCTGACAAATCGACTCTTTTACCACCCATTTTCCGATATCATCAATAAAACCAATCTCTTCTGCAAGAGGTATGAAATCATTGGGATAAATAATATGTCCATCAGGATGATGCCACCTTATCAATGCTTCACACCCATCAACCTTCATGGTCTTTAAGTTGATTTTAGGTTGATAATACAGCACCATCTCATTTAACTTAATCGCCCTTCTCAGCTGTTTTTCCATTGTAATCCGCTTAATAACATCAATATACAGTGTATCTTCATAATAATACACTGTTTTATACCCACGGTTTAAAGATTCTACCAAAGCCATATTAGCTTTTTTTATTAGTTGTTTTGCATCCATTGAATGGTCCGGTGCCATGGCTATACCCACACTGATTAATACATCAATTTCCATATAATCCACTTCAATCGGTACTGACAAACGTTCAATCAAACTATACGCGCGTGTTATGGCATCTTCCTTACATTTTGTGTTGCTTTCTAGAGCCAAAAAAGTCATTTGATCCATACCCAAGGTTTCTGAATACCCATCAAATGCCTCTCTAAGCCTTTTTGCAACCGCTTTTAACACCTCATTCCCAATATCATGGCTATAGGTGTCATTGATTAATCTAAGATTCGTAATGGCTATATCATATAAATAACTGACTTCATTTTCTTGTATTAACAAATGTTTTTGAGCGTGCTCAACCATCGTACCCCGATTATATAAATGCGTTATAGGATCATGTGTTGCCATATATTTTAAGATATTATTTTGATCACCAAGTTCCAACTTAGTTGCCTTTAGATTTTTTATATCCAAGTGCATTTTGAAAATAATTATTAACAGAACAGTAAGCACCATTATAGAAACCAACACATTTACCTTAGGCCCGTTGGTCACTTCTGTTGCACCGTAGGATGTATGACCCATGGTCATAAGTACAAGTATTAACATAGTTAGAGAACATCCTTTTTCTTTCATAAATGAAACCTCATGTTATTACTTCTATAATATAGTGTTATTATTATAACATATTTCATATTATTATGCTATGGAAAGGGACGTTCTACCCTTACGCCTACTGAATCTCATTGCTTTTTTTATAGCCATATACCAAATAACTGGTTGTTGCTTTCATGCTAGGACGATTCAAAATAAGAGCAGCGTTACTTTCACTCAATAAGTCTTGTTGTTCGTAACCCATTTCTTTTAAAAGCATAATTGCCAAATAGGCCGTCGTTGGAGAATCTATATGGTCGTTGTTTAAGGTAAAGAGCCTTTTATAACTTTTATTTCTTATAATTTCTTTGGTTATCCGGTCTTTTTGATTTGCATTTTCTAGGGATAAATCATGAGAAAAATCTACTGAACCAATAACAACAACATTTTTATCCCCAATGAGATCTTTTATATTTTTAACAAGGCGATCCACACCATGAATACCTCCGGTTTCGTGAACCAATAGGGTCAAAACCGGCGTATCTTCATAAAAAGCTTTAATAAAGTTCATATGGATGCCTATGCTGTGTTCACCCCTAAGCATCACCTCATCTGCCTTCATAACATCATCATCATTCAGTAATTTCCCAAACAAGGGTGATGGTATAACCCGACCATAATGGGTCATGTAGGATGAACCAACGGCTTGATACCTTGGACCTTTGCCGCTATGATTAGGCCCAATAAGTATGATTAAGTCAACATCTTTCTCTAGTATTTCATAGAAATCGCTAATCATCTGATGGGCTACATTATGATGCGGTACGAGTCCACCCTTAAGAGGTTCCTCATCATCAAAGTCCCTTATATTTATCTGTTTTTTATCAATAAACACCCGTGCATCTATATCATAAGCAACAACTTCAGGCGCTATATAGGTTATAGGTGCGCTTTTTTCTAACGTACCTATAATGACAAGCAGGAGCATCCACATAAAAGATCTATTGAATAATTTCAACGCTGATCCCTTCTCCTATTGAATAATTTTGATTTTTCGTATCAAGTACGACAATAGGCTCATAACCATAATTGCCAATAGTGATGGCTCGTGCTTGATAGGTGAGCGTAAATTCATAATTGTTTAGCTTTTCTGCATTATGATGATAAGCATACGCAAAAAACTGTGAGGACCTTCCTTCATTGTTATTATATACCAGCATATTTACGTCGTTCGAGGAAATCTCTACATTACCGACAAATACTAAGCCAGCAGGTAAAACATCCATAACCTCAAAGCTACTTGTAGGTTGATTGACTGTAACCTTGTGCTCAACAGTTACTAAGTCACCCACTTTTATGCCCGCTTCTTCTTCAATAATTCTGGTCTCAACGCCTAGGTCTTGATGAACTTCTAGGTCTTGATAAGATCCGATATAGGTAGTTGACATGGTCGTTTCCCCTTTAACCGGTAAAAACACTGTCTCCATCGCTTCATCGGCAGTTAGTGTACGATGCCATACATCGTCATAACCTAGTCTTATTGTTTCTTTCTGTTTGTTTATACTTAGTTCTACAACACTCTCAAGCAAGTTGGTTGGTAAATGGGTGATATAATAAAAGCTTTCACTGGCTGTGATATAACCTTTCACTTCCAAATCTTTAATTCTCTCATATATAGAACCGGCCATTTGTTCTTGATTTAAGTCCGAATATATCGCCATTAACAGAGCGTTTTTCTTGTTTTGATTTTGATCATCCGATTCAATATAGTCCACCCCAAGACTTTGACCATTTGAAGGGAAAAACTCTGATAATGTTTGTATGGCTTCCTGATATGCGCCATAATACGTTAATGCTTTGATACCATAGAGCAAAGCTAAGGGCTCTTCATTGTAAGTTGGTAGCAATATTGCTGCTCTTACATCTTCTAACATCGGTTCACCAAGTAAAGCAAGACCATATAAAGCTGCCATAGACTCAACATTGCTGGTCTTATTGCTCATCGCTTTTTGATATAATCCAAGCTTCAGTCTTTCTACTTCACTGTTTTCAATAACATCGCGCCATCCCATTTGTAATAAGTCTACGGTAGTTATAACACTACCATCACTTGAGTGGGTCGAATTATAGAGATTGTTTTCAGGTAAGTAATAATAAGGCTTTTGACTGAGCCATGTAAGATGACTAATATCAAAACCTAGATTTTTCATTTTGAGGTATGCCATATACCCTGTTGCTTTGTACTCTAGAGCATCCACATGATTATATAACCATCTTGATAACATCTCGTAACGTTCTCTAGCCAGTGGGTTCATCAAAGTGATGTGAACCATCTGTCCATTATGTTTAATACTTGTGCTTTCTTCTACCGTCTCTTTATGATTTAAAGACAGTTTTTGTGCACTCTTTTGGATTTGTATGCTTTTTGATAAACGATCCTTATGACCCGGTATAGATCCTTCTATCGTTATGGTGTAATTCCCCGGTATCAATGAGCCTAAGGGTAGTGAACCAACAGGCACATACATGAAATCATTTAACAAACCTTGGCCCTCATAGGACCAATCATACCCTTCTTGATTTTTGACATTCACCTTATAGCTAACCTCTGAACTTAACGGAGCATTTTTTGATGTCGACTTTAAGGTTAATCCCAGCACATCTTTTTCTAAAAAAGTGTCTGCAAATAAAGCTGTCACAAAATAAGGTAAGGTTACATTTAGATTTTCCTTCGATACCCCTGCATACAAGTCTTGAGTAATCCCGCTTACCGTCACGCGCCATTTGGTTAGATTGTCAGGCACTTTAAAGGAGAAGTTAGCTTCACCACTCTCATTGGTTGTTCCATTATTAAAGTAAGCCGTATTTTTAAAATCAGACCGTATGCTACCATCACCACCTTCACCGCCTTCTGCACCAAAGGTTGCCTCAATAAACTTAGATGTGGCAATCGTTTCTCCTAGTATAGCCGTGTTATAATGCCACTGGTAAAGCTCGCTTCTTGGATCTTTATAATCTTCATACAAGGCAAAATAAGCTTCATCCACCACGCTCATATTATAATAGCCTTCTAGTGGCCTTCCATCCCTATCCTTCATAGTGATGACGCCATGAACCGTATCTCCCGGTTTATAATTGGATTGCTCAAACTGAATATCTATCACGGCTTCTCTTTCATCTGTATCAAACTGCAAATATTTTCTAAAATTATAACCGGCATGCATATACTGACCATCAAAATACACCCCTTGAACATATACTGTAGGTATCATATCCTCTTCAAATCTCAATGTATGAGAGGGCGTATCTGATAAATAGGTTTCGTATATACCCTCTTTAACCACGATGAAAAGCATTTGATCCTGATCATCCCCATGTATTCTTCCGTCATCCGTATTTAGATAAATCTGAACATCTTCACCTAGACCATAGGCAGAGCTATCACTATCTAAATAAGCGTACTGATTATAAGCCAAAGTATCTCTATAAAATACATCTGCGCCGTAATAAAGTGTATCTTTAATAATACGTTCTTTTTGGTCGTAGGTTACGGTTTCGACCACATAATCACGTCCATCTATCACTTGATCAAAATGGAATCCTATCTTGCCTTGAGCATCTGTTGCCAAAGAGGTTTTCATAACGACGGACTCAATACGCTTATAATTATAGCGATCGTAGGTCACTTTCATAACTTCATCGTAGGACTGACCTACAAATTCCTTTTCATAATAGATTTCCTTTACTGTCACTTCAACATTCACATCACCTATAGGGTCACCCTTAAGATTTGAACCATCCCATATTTCCGGATCATACTTTTCTATATCTATTTTATGGGTATTATAGGTCATCTCAAATCCACCATCTTCATCTTTCTCAAGATCAAGGATGGTCATCATATCTCTTGGAAGCATGGTAAAAGAGATTGGTATGGTATCATAATAATTGTCTATGGTATCAAGCCTAGCGTATAGGTTGACCCTTTCAGGATGCCATGTGGTTGTTTCCAAATAGGGCGTAAATCTTTCCTCAAAATGTCCACTTTCCGATCCTTCGAACTGAACACTCTCAAGTCCCTCTCTCAAAATAATATTCCAGTCACTTTCTAAAGCGATTTTGGGATTTGCGTATGGTGTACCCTCAAAGTACTGTACATCACCACTTACAACAATTTCATCCCCCATCATCATAATCTCTGCATCTGTATCTGCCTTCATGGTTACTGTTGGTTTTTCGAACTGACTGATGCCAACATACACAGTTGTCAACTTCTGATCACCAATAAACACTTGCAGATCAAATCCATAACCGTAATGGTCCTCAAACTCAAAAGAAGTTAGATAGTCTCCCTTTTTTGAGAGCGCAACTGTTTTTTCTTCAAGAATCTTATCGCCAATGACCCGTTTAATGGTAACAGATTTAATACTCTTACCTTGTTTATGTTGAACAAACCCAGATAAATAAATCAGGTCTGTAGGTAAATAGACGGACCTATCTGTGTATGCATAATACCAATAGTCTTCAGAAAACTGCTTCTCATAAGTACCCGTGCGTAAGGGCATTAATAAAGGTTGTGCTTCCTTCGTCCTTATTTTTACCATCTTAAATGCATTTTGAGGTGCTTTATAAGGTATAACACTTAGTCCTGCCCCATTCGTCGAACCAATTGAAGCATCATCTATCGTAATGACACTATCAAGCGCATTAGAACCGGTGCTTTGTAGCCATACCAACAGTTGGTCGTTGTCTGCCATCAAGTAACCATTGTACTCTGTCACTTGAAGCAACTTACCACCCATTTTATCACCTTTTTCAAAAAGCAAATAATAATAACCCCTACTTAAATTCTCACCTAAAGTGACGTAGCCTTGATAATAATCATAAACATCATATCTACCTTCAATCGATATTGGTGTCTCTGTAATTTCCTTGTTGGTTTCGAGATAGTCGTATGCCTTTATTGGGTCCATCCCATTTAGGCTTATCGCTGTCACATCATTTTTAATTGGGTATGCCATAATAGATATGGATTCGCCTTCTTTATACAGATCACTATAAGCTTTAAAGCTTTGAATACCATCCGGATTCAGATAAAGTAGATCCGCATTCTGAAAATTGATAAGCTGTTGATTTGATTGCACACTGTAATCTGTTGTAAATGTCGTTTCAAAAGGCTCAAGTGTCTCCTCATTATGCACATAGCCATCCTCTATGGTTAATGTATATTTCGTATTAGGCTCAAGATTCACCTTCGGAATGAATCTATAGACATTATTAAAAACCTCCACGCGTCCTTCTGCCTGTGGTGTTAATTTTATATAATCTTCTACAGAAGCCTCTATATCCTTGGAAAAATAGACTTCTATGAGTGTGTTGGTCGGTACATATTCTTTATCTTCGGCAGGATATACTGCACTTACGGCTAAGATCTTATGGGTTTGAAACGCAAAACCAAAAGGCATCTCACCTTGGTCATAAACCATACTGACGATTTCTCCGGCATCAAGTGGTGCATCAAAGGCTAATTCAAAAGTTAAATCCTGCTCATTGATCTCTGAAATGGTAAAGGCTTTATCCGGTTTCACTTTTAGGACCTGCTTTAGCGTATCAGCATTTATAACACCTTCTATTTGAATCTCAAAAGGACTGTTTACAGATATGCCTTGTTCCGATGCTTCAAGGGCTTTTACCTCCATAGCATCAATGCGATAATTTTCCGTCACCTCTGTAACCTCCTGAAGAGGTGCATCAATGGGTTTTCTTCCATACACAAACCAGTAGGCAATTCCACCAATCACCAGAACTGCCAACAACCCTGTTATTAACCCTATTTTATTATCCTTAATCCATTTTTTTGTACCCATTTTACCACTCCTCACCTAAGCTCAATATATGTTTTATTATACACTTTCTTATTCTTTTCGTATAGAAAATACAGGTAATTAAATACCATTATCTGTCTTCATAAATTCAATAAATGTATTACACGCAATTGAAATACCACGTTTTTTATCAAAAAGCAATCCGATGCTTCTCTGTGGAATCATGGGTATTACCGGCCACTCATATATTTTTTTATCACTAATTTCTTCAGTTACAAAATTCCCAATAACCGAAGCCACACCTAGCCCGATTTTTGCAAACTCAACCAAAAACTCCATACTGCTGATTTCAATATCAACATTTAATGCGACATGATGTTGTTCAAGAAAACGTTCCAAATGATCCCTCGTAGCGTTGTTACGTTCTAATAGCAGCATAGGGTAGTGTTCCAATTCTTTAAGAGGGATGACATCTTTTGGTGGACGCTGTCTGGACACAAATATATCTTGAATCTTCATCAGTTCAATAAACTCAAAGGGCTGATCTGCTTTTAGGTCACTGATAATGGCACAGTCTAAAAAACCTTCCTCTAAAAGCTTCATAGTTTCTAAACTGGTTCTATTCACAATCTCAATTTTAAGCTTAGGGTATACTTGATGAAACCTATTTAAAAAAGGCATAAAATAATACTTACATAAGGTGTTACTGATACCGATTCTAATGGCCCCAAAAGACCTATCTCTAAGCTGATGTAAAAGCTTTTCTCCTTCATGTATTTGGCGAAAAGCCGTGGCTACATGATCATATAGAAGCTGCCCTTCTTTCGTCAAGGTAACTCCTTTAGCATGTCTTACAAATAATAAGACGCCTAAATCCGCCTCTAAGTTCCGTATAGATTTACTAATAGCCGGTTGAGATACAAATAAAGCCTTTGCCGCCTTAGAAATACTTTCATATTCTGCAACCTGATAAAACACATGATACAATTCCGCCGTCATTATAGCACCTCCATAACTTATGGTTATGTAACCTATCAATAATAGTTATTTTATTTATATCTACTAAAAGTATACAATGGATAGTATAAAATGTAAACGTCTTGTATTTAAAGGCATTACAATGGATGAAAGGATGATTACTATGTCAGGCAAAACTATTTATGAAAAAATTTGGGCCAACCACCTTGTGGATCAAGAAACTGGCAAACCGGGAATATTATACATCGATCTTCACTTATTACATGAGGTGACTTCGCCTCAAGCTTTTGAAGGTTTAAGACTTTCCAACCGTCAGGTCCGAAGACCTAACCTATCATTTGCAACCATGGACCACAATGTTCCGACAAAAGATCGATATAACATTACAGATCCAATATCAAAAGTACAAATCGAAACTTTAGAAAAAAATTGTGCCGAATTTGGCGTAACTTTATATGGACTCGACAGCCCTGATCAAGGCATCGTTCATGTTATTGGGCCCGAACTGGGCTTAACCCATCCTGGAAAAACCATCGTTTGTGGTGACAGCCATACAGCGACCCACGGTGCTTTCGGTGCCTTAGCTTTTGGTATCGGTACAAGTGAAGTAGAACATGTCTTATCCACCCAGTGTTTACAACAATCCAAATCCAAAACCATGAACGTCAAAGTACTTGGTCGTCTTGGGTATGGCGTAACAGCAAAAGATGTTATTCTTGGCATTATCAGCCAATATGGTACGGATTTTGGAACTGGTCATGTTGTTGAATTCACAGGTGAAGCGATACGACAAATGACCATGGAAGAACGTATGACCATCTGCAATATGGCCATAGAAGCCGGTGCAAGAGCAGGTCTCATCTCACCGGATGATACAACTTTCAATTATTTAAAAGGGCGTCAACATGCACCTAAAGGTGAAGCTTTTGAAGATGCTGTTGATACTTGGCGCGCTTTGGCTTCAGATGATGATGCGGTATACGATGCGACTTTGGAATTTGATTTGAATATTTTGGAACCTCAAGTCACTTGGGGTACTAGCCCTTCAATGGGTGCCAGTATAAGTGATGTGGTTCCATCTCCTAGTGATTTTGAGTCTGCAGATGATCAAAAATCTTGTGAAAATGCCCTTGAGTACATGGGCCTTACCTCCGGCACACCAATGTCGGATATTAAAATCGATTACGCTTTCATCGGTTCCTGTACAAACGGACGTATAGAAGACCTTCGTGCAGCTGCCAAAGTAGCCAAAGGTCGCAAAGTAGCTGATGGTGTTACGGCACTTGTGGTTCCCGGCTCACAAAAAGTTAAGCTTGCTGCAGAAGCCGAAGGACTTGATCAGATTTTTATAGAAGCCGGTTTTGAATGGCGTGAATCCGGATGTAGTATGTGCTTGGCCATGAACCCGGATTACTTGCAACCAAAAGAACGTTGTGCTTCAACATCTAACCGTAACTTTGAAGGCCGACAAGGCAGAGGTGGTCGAACCCATTTGGTATCCCCTGCTATGGCCACCGCTGCAGCTATTTATGGCCACTTTGTTGATGTCAGAAAAATCGAAGCATTAGAAGCTTAAGGAGGTATCATCATGGAACCCTATAAAAAAATTAATGGCATTGTTATGCCAATCGATCGAACCAATATAGACACGGATGCCATCATCCCTAAACAATTTCTAAAACGCATTGAGCGCAGCGGTTTTGGGCAATATGTTTTTTATGAGTTTAGATACGATGAAAAAAATCAACCGATTGAAGATTCCATCTTTAATATGCCAAGATATGAAGGCGCTTCTGTCTTAATATCCAGAGCCAATTTTGGTTGCGGTTCTTCCAGAGAACATGCACCGTGGGCCCTTGAAGACTACGGTTTTAAAGTCATTATCGCCCCTAGTTATGCGGATATTTTTCATAATAATTGTTTTAATAATGGTATTCTTCCAATAGAACTAGAAAACAGCATGATGGATGTTCTATTTGAAAAAACCTATGCAAAAGAAGGCTATAAGTTGGAAGTGGATCTTGAAGCACAAACCATCAAAGACAATGATGGGTTAGAAATCAAGTTTGATATAAACCCTTTCCACAAGCATAAGTTATTAAATGGCCTTGATGATATTGGACTCACTTTACTAAAAGAAGATAAGATTCTAAAGTATGAGAAGGAACATCATCTGGTATAAGTTTTGAGTGGGGTCCCATGAAAACCCATCCATGGATTAGCTACAACGGCCTCTTGTTCCTACATCCGTGTAGGAAAAGTCGGCGGTCTGCATCCATGCAGACTTGCAAATTTCATAAGAAAGTTTTCATTTACGCATCATGTCTTAAAGACTGTCATGATGCTAGTGGTTACTTTCTTATGAGCCTTGTAGCTAACACCACTCCTGGAACTTCATAGTCGATGTTGGTTATTATAGCATTTCGGTCTACTTTAGAGCATCATAAGAGAATATGAATTAAAGCATAATAAAATGACACGTATACGGAACCGAATGAGGAAAGAAAAAGCGCTGATCAATCACAGTTCTACATGGATGTAGAACGTCCTTCATTTTTACAGGATGTAAAATAAGAAGGATGATTGATTAGCGCTTTTTCTTGACGAAATGACGACTTCTTACCGAGTAGATGTGATACACAGCTTTTCCGCTGACCGTACGAAGTGTAAGGCAAGAAAAGAAGCTTCGCTTCGTTATGAGCTCTGCTCATATTTCTGAACGGTTCGACAGGAAAGGTCTTTGACGTATTCTGCCACACTTCAAGGCTGAATACTAAAGTATGACTTTCCTTGAGAACAAGGAAAAGCTGTGTGTTACATCTACGATTATCGCCTCGATCAATAACTAAGAGAACAACCTAGAACACAGTCCATTTTAACAAGTACATAAAAAAAGACAAGCGCTCATACGCCTGCCTAAGTGCTTTAATATTTGGAAAAAATGTCTACCAAGTAATCCATTTCTTATCATGATTAATCAGCATATTCACTTTCAAGTTATACACCTCATCTATATTTTCTTCCGTTAGTATTTCAAGAGGTTCCCCTTGCTTAATAATCCGACCCTCTTTCATTAGAAAAATATGGTCACAATGGTTCATGGTAATATTCAGATCATGTAGAACGGATATGACGATTTTATTCTGCTTTCTGCAGATTTCTTTCAATAAAGCAATAATTTCAAACTGATAATGAACATCTAGGTGTGAAATAGGTTCATCTAGAAGAATGATATCCGTATCTTGAGCAATGGCTCTTGCAATGACCACCCTTTGAAGCTCACCACCACTCAACTCATTAACATGCCTGTTTCTTAGAGACATTAGATTTGTTTCCAAAAGGGTTTTTTCCACCTTATCATGATCCTGATGCGTGATATTGGTCATTCTGTTTGTATATGGGTACCGACCCATCATAATGACTTCCTCTACTGTAAAAGCATACTTCATGTTAAACATTTGAGGCACAAAACTGATTTTTTTTGCCAATGTCATTCTTGGCATCTTATGGATATCTTGACCAAAAATATGAATGCGGTTGTGTGGGCAATTGTTTAGACCGGCCATAAGCTTCAGCCAGGTGGATTTTCCCGAACCGTTGGGACCGGCAATACCATAAAATGTACCTTGGTAAAAATCACCTTCAACCTGGTGCAACACATCTTGCTTGTCATAGGCAAAGCTTAAGTTTTTAACTTGTAAAGGTATTTCATAACTCATTAGCCCACCAACTTTCGATGTTTGTACAGAAGCCATAGGAAGAAAGGCACACCGCACAAAGCTGTTATGATACCTACAGAAAGTTCTTTATTGTTTAGCGTTACTCTTGCAATGGTATCACAAATAATTAAGAATATACCGCCACTTATGGCCGCCATCGGCATCAGCCTTCTATGACTTGGACCGGTAATCAACCTTACACCATGAGGGATAATAAGACCCACAAAACCGATGATCCCACTGGAGGCAACGATCACGGCTGCAACCAAGGAGCTTATAATCAAAAGCCGTTTCTTAAGCTTATCAACCTCTACACCAACGGATTTTGCCTGTTCATCCCCCATCATAATCATATCCAGTTCACCACTGTGCTTGTAGATATACAAAATGCTTATGCTAACAACCAAAAAAACAAGAGATACCTTGTCCCATGAAGCATTCTTAAAACTACCTAAGGTCCAAAAATATACAGATTCAACTTGTTCTTGATTAAACGTCATAATAAGTGTAATAAGGGCACTTAGAAAGTAGTTGACCGCCAAACCGGATAATAACAACACTGAAACCGGTAACTCTCCTTTTATGACCGCTAATTTGTAAATTAGGAGCATTACTGTTATAGCACCTACAAATGCAAAAAGAGAAACTGTCGTAAAGGATAAAAAGCGCATTTGTATCTCCATGACAGCTGCAAGGGTGGCACCAAATGCTGCGCCTGAAGAAACACCCAGTAAATAAGGCTCTGCCATAGGATTAGAAAACACACCTTGAAATACGCATCCAGTCACTGAAAGGCCCATGCCGGCAAGAAGGGCTAATATGATTCGAGGCAACCTAAGATTAAAGATAATGGTTTCATAACTGCCGATGGTTTCAAAATATGACCCGACAATAGGTAATTTACTAAAAATGGTCTCTATGAAATCCCTAAGGGATATATTTGCACTTCCCATCGTGGCTGTAACAGCAATCGTAAGTAGTAACAAGGCCATTGCAATTATAAAATTTATTTTAGTCATTGGACTTCTCATATGGTCCCCCGCTTCATTAATTCTAAAATGCCTCCGGATGGAATATGCGTGCCATAACTTCAATAGCATCCCCTATCCTTGGACCTTGTCTTACAATCATATTCTCATCCACTTCATACAGACGATCTTCTATAATTGCATCCAGATCTTTGTATCCTTCAAGCTTGACTATACTGGATTTGGTATCCCAGTATTTGGAACATAGCATAATATAAGGATTCTTTTCAACAATTTTTTCTAGACTGTACATCCAATCTGAACCATCTTTGGCCACATTGTCCCCGCCTGCCAACGTAATCATATCATGAATAAAAGTATCACCTGTGGCTGTTGTGTCTACCCCTTCTGCAGCATGAACAACATAGTAAACCGTAGGTGGTGTCAAGCCTTCTACTGCTGCTTTGACCGCCTCAATCTGTGCCCCGACTTTTTCTTCTAACACCTTGGCTTCATCGCTTCTGTTAATAATCTGTCCCACAGTCTGAAAATATTCATAAGTACCTTCAAGTGTACTATCTTTATCCAGTATTACAACTGTTATACCTTGATTTTTGAGGTTTGAAGCCAATTCCTCAGATGCCATAGATGAAAGAAAGAGTACATCCGGGTTCGCTTCTACAATACTTTCTATATTCAAATCAAATAGTGTTCCGAAATCTTGAATTTCTTCAGTTTCTACAGGATAATCACAATATGTTGAGCGACCTATCATAAGATCACCGGCATTTAATGCAAATATGATTTCTGTAATCTCAGGTGACAAAGACATCAACGTATCCGGTGCTGCTTCAATAACCACAGAATCACCATACTTGTCCACTATGGTCATTGGGTATTGCTCTAAAGCGCCCTCATTTGATATTGGTGTTGGCTGATTTTCCTCTAATGACACATCCTCTTGGGCGCAAGCCGCTAATAATAACATAAGTGTTATCATAATGAATATACTTTTTGATATTTTACCTATCATAATTTTCTCCATTTTCTATTTTTGATTTATAATATATTAACAACTATAGCAACAGACCGATTTGCCTAATCGGCAGCTTGGTTTGCATTGTCAAAAACATCTCATCCCTACTGTACATACAAATCAACATACATGTAGCGGGTCCGGCTGAAGCCTCTAGATTAATGTCCATACCTGATTTCAACATACAACCTAAGCCATTGGTCTTTGCTAAAGTCTCAACTTCGTATCTAATGCCTTTGGAACCTACCGGCAACATATGACC
>JAGXFY010000056.1:0-48096 GCA_024636985.1 Clostridiales bacterium
GTCATACTCTAGCATGCGTCAAGGTCCTTTCCTTTCGAATCGTTCAGAAATATGAGCAGAGCTCATAACGAAGCGTAGCTTCTTTTCTTGTCCTCTAGTAAAGTCTATTCCATGTTAATGCGTTGAAGCATCGCATTAACTATCAAGGAAGTCTTTCCTGCCGTAACAATTTGCTTTGCAAAGCGAGGCATAGCCTCTTTGTTCAAATCAACCATAGCAAGTTATAGAATTATACATTATAATAAAATAAGAGATGTATAAACCGTAATAAAATGTAGGAGAGTAGGTGAAATCAGGTTGGTTTTAGAGCGTGAAATTTTGGAGAACATAAGGTATCGGGTATATCAAGTATTGGATCAACTGGGTCAACAAAGTTATGATTATCAACATGTTAGAAGTGTCGAGCGTTTAAGTGATGAAATGGCGAAACGGCGGGGTTTGGATAGTGATATTGCCCAGATCATAGCCTTGCTTCATGATATGGGTCGAATCACTGAAAATGCAATGGGTAAAGAGCATGGTATTGTTGGAAGTAGGCTGGCTTTTAGATGGCTAACGGATTATGATGTAGAAGCGCCTATTAAGCAGACTGTGGTCGATGCGGTGGCCAAACACAATAAGAAAAAACAGATAGATGGTCCCTATGATGAATTAATTAAGGATTGCGATGCGTTAGCACATGAACTGGAGATTGGAGAATATCTTCCGAAGTATGAGCAGATGAGATGTGAACAAGCTTATAAACTATTTTTCAAGTTGGTCATGAAAGATCTTGACGAAATAGATAGGATTTTTCAAGAAAAATGGAGCGACTTATTTTGCGTTTTAAAAAGCCTAGATGAGCAAGCCCTTGATAGTAAACAAGTACATACTATTCGTACTGAGATTAGGACTTTAAGGGCCATGATTTGGATGCTTAAGGGTTATCAGTCCAAAGGTGTTAAAAACTTGGATCATTTTCTTAAAGAAGTTTTTATTGATCTTGAACAGTCTAGAAAGCTTTCGGTATTTAGAAAGTCCTTAAAAAAAGCAGAAGCCTCCAACAAACTTATGGGGCAAGTTTCAAAGCTATTACAGGATGAAAATAAAAAAATGATAAGAAAAATTAGAAAAAGAACATTAAAGTGGGAAAAGTCAGTAGATAAAGTAAGTATTGGGTTAAAAGAAATACCTCAACATGAAGTTTTAGCTATAAAACATAAAATACAAGAAGACATAAAAAAAGACTATGTATCTCTCCTTGAAAAAGTATCCATCAAGAATCTGAAATCATTACACAAGCTTAGGATATTCGGGAAAAAATTCTTGTATTTGGCGGAGTCAGGTGTTATTTTATTTTTAGATGAGCATGATGGTCAACTTTATAGTAATATTCATAGAACGGTTGGTGGGCTGAATGATATTGAGGAGAACAAAAAGTTGCTTAAGATATTCATGAAGGAAAAGTCCATTTCTCTCAAGAAAAAAGAAATGGACCGACTACTGATATATTATGACAAGGAAACATCCAGATTGAAGCAAGAGATGAAATGGATGTTGTTTATGATGAAAAAGCGTTTTAAATAGACGGCTATTTTTTTAATGAGCCAAGTATGCCTCGTATTAAGGACCGACCGACATGGGTACCAATGGATGAAGCTGTCGACTTCATAAATCGATCAAGGGGAGAATCTGTCTTTCGAACACTTTTCTTGGCCTCTTCCTTAGTGGTTAGACTATCTTGTGTGCGTAATGCTTTTTCTTTAAGGGCCTCATAAGCAGAATGGCGGTCGTAGCTTTGATTATATTTATTCTTAAAATAAGACATATTGATATGCTTGATGACGGCCTCTTGCTCAGCAACGGGGCCGATTTTACTTTTTGGTGGCATAATATAGGCTCTCTCAACGATACTGGGTATGCCCTTTTCATCTAAGAATGAGATCAATGCCTCACCAACACCTAGATTAGAAATCACATCTGCTGTATCAAAAGCTTCATTCTGTCTGAAAGTATCAGCTGCAACGCGCACCGCTTTTTGTTCTTTAGGTGTATAAGCACGTAAAGCGTGTTGAATTCTATTGCCTAATTGTGCCAATACAGATTCAGGAATATCTAGGGGATTTTGGGTAATGAAATAGATACCCACACCTTTTGAACGTATTAATTTCACAATCTGTTCGAACTTATCCAGTAATGATTTGGACATATCCTTGAAAATCAAGTGCGCCTCATCAAAAAAGAATACCAGACGCGGTTTATCAAGATTGCCGACTTCATCGAGATCCTCGAAAAGTTCGGAGAGAAGCCATAGAAGGAAAGTAGAATAAAGACTAGGATTGGTAGAAAGCTTTGAGGATTCTAAAACATGAATCATACCATGCCCCATGTTGTCAAAAGTAAGTAGATCGTGAATATCAAAGGCAGGTTCTCCAAAAAAATGTTCAATGCCTTCTTGCTCCATGATGATGAGCTTTCGATGAATAGCACCCAGAGTCGCTTTACTTATACTTTTATACTGTCCTTCTAATTTGGAGCCGTTTTCAGTGATATGACCAAGGATAGCCAACAAGTCCTTAAAATCCAGTAGAAGTAGGCCATTTTCATCTGCAAATTTGAAAATGGTATATAAAACTGAAGTCTGAACATCGTTGAGTGTGAGTAATTTACTGAGCATGAGTGGTCCCATATCTGAAACGGTTGCGCGAATCGGATGACCTTCTTCACCAAAGATATCCCAAAATGTAGTTGGATATGTTGTAAAAGCCACACGTTCAAGACCAATTTGCTCAAGGCGTTTTTGAAATTTATCGCTATGTGTACCGGGTTCAATAAATCCTGTAAGATCTCCTTTTATATCCTGCATGAAAACAGGTATGCCCTCTTCACTAAAAGCTTCTGCCAGCACTTTTAAGGTTACAGTTTTCCCGGTACCGGTTGCTCCGGTAATAAGCCCGTGTCTGTTAATCATTTTTGGATTCATACTGATCTTTTTACTTACATTAATACCAATCTCCATAATACACCTCATACTTTTTCTTTTTTTATTATTAATCATAGCATAAAAGTAACAGGTTTTCATCTTGTAGATGGTAGGTTCAACAATAAAATTATTTTCTAATAAGGAATAATTCTTACTACGACTTGTCAGTGGAATAGGGCTGTGCTACAATCTATGAATTATAGAATCTTTCGAACATACGATTATGAAGGAGACAATATGAATATTATACTTATTGGTATGTCAGGGGCAGGAAAAAGTACCCTAGGCATCCTACTTGCAAAAGCGATAGGAAAAGAATTCCTTGATACCGACCTGCTCATTCAGAAAAAAACAGGAGAATTATTACAAAACACGATAGATCAACAGGGAATTGAAGCTTTACTTGAGATTGAAGAAAAAGTGATTCTATCGATGACGGCACAAAATACAGTGATTGCAACAGGTGGTAGCGTTATATATTCAGAAGCTGCTATGAACCATTTAAAAAAGTTAGGATTTATTATTTACCTTCATGTTCCGTTTGATGAAATTGAGAAAAGGGTCAATAACATTAAATCCAGAGGTATCATTATGCGCAAAGGTAGAAGTCTAAAAGATGTCTATGATGAAAGAACACCACTTTATCGACATTATAGTGATGCTATTGTAGAGTGTGGTGGTAAGGATGTTGAAGCATGTGTTGAAGGGATTATACTCAAGATAGAATAAAAGATTGTCTTGAATGAACTTACCACTATATTCGTAGATGTAACACTGTGATTGATCAGCGCCTTTTCTTTCTCATTCGGTTCCGCGACCCTATTGTTCCTATATTTCCATCAAAACAACAGCATCAAACTCATCTGTAATCTCTTGAGTTGGTGGTGCTGTGACGAGTGAAACGATTACTATGGCTATGAGTGCCACTATGAAAGCAGGTACAATCTCGTAAATTTGCCAAATAGCACCCTCAAAGTTTTTTGCAACCGTTATCCAGAAAATCACTGTCAAAGTGCCGGAGATCATGCCGGCCATAGCGCCCCATTTGTTCATACGCTTCCAAAAAAGTGATAGTAAAATAACCGGTCCGAATGCGGCCCCGAAACCTGCCCAAGCGTTAGAAACAAGCCCGAATACAGAGCTGTTAGGGTTAAGGGCAATAATGATAGCTATAACGGATACGATAGCGACAGACAGTCGGCCAACCAAAATTAATTCTTTGTCATCAGCCTTCTTTTTGAAAAATTGTTTATAAAAATCTTCGGAAATAGAAGAAGCTGTGACCAAGAGCTGTGAATCAGCGGTACTCATGCTAGCCGCCAGTATGGCTGATAAGAAGAGTCCGGATAAGATTGGTATGAACATACCATCCACCATATGCATGAATACCTTTTCAGCATCAGCAACAGGGGCATCAGCAAAATAGAGTCTACCAACCATACCGACAAAGACAGCAGCAAAGAGCGTGAGAACAACCCAGATCATAGCGATGAGTCTGGCTTTTTTTATGTGGTCAGAGGACCGGGCTGCCATGAATCTGGCCAGTATATGGGGTTGACCAAAATACCCAAGTCCCCATGCCAAATTCGATAGGATGACTATAAAGGAAATATGGGTCACTGTTCCGGTTTCTCTAAAAAGATTCATATAGTTCACGTCAACAGCTTCAAGAGCTGCAAATGTCTCACCAAAACCACCAAGCTCTGCGACTGCAATAACAGGTACAACCATAAGTGCAATAAACATCAAGATACCTTGAATGACGTCTGTTGATGAAACAGCCATAAATCCACCAAGAAATGTGTAGAGCACAATAACAAAGCCACCTAGAATCAAGGCATACATGTAAGGAATACCCATAACCAGTTCAAATAACTTAGCACCGGCTGCAAATTGTGCTGATGTGTAGACAGAAAAGAAGACAATAATGACCAAAGCTGAAACAACTCTTAGAATCTTAGTATCATCTCTGAAACGATTCTCAAAGAAGTCCGATAAAGTTAAGGAGTTTTTTGAAAGCTCAGTATATTGTCTTAACCTTTTTGCGACCAATTTCCAATTAACGTAGGTACCCAGTGCCAAACCGATGCCAATCCAGGCTGCCTGTACACCGCCAAGATAGGCAGCGCCCGGTAAGCCAAGAAGCAGCCAACCACTCATATCAGAGGCCTGTGCGGACAAAGCTGTTGTCCAACTACCTAAATTTCTGCCGCCGAGCACGTAGTCGGAAAAATTACTGGTTTTACGATAGGCAATAAAACCAATCCCAATCATGCAAAGTAAATAAAAAGCCAAAACCATTAATTTCGTTACCTGTGAAACATCCATATTATTTACCTCTCTCATTTTTTATTCATGAATAGTGATTCTATTCAATCTTCTAGCATTATACAGGAAATAGGACGTGTAAACAATAGTTTAGTCACAACATCCAATCGGATTAATGAAAGATACTGGTAGCTTCTTCTTCCTTGTGGTAAAATCATAATATCAAAAACAAGTGGTTGTAATAAACATTTAAGAATATAGAGTGGGGTATGAGAATGGATAAAAAGAAAATCAGAAGCATCATGTTTTTAATTACTTATGGTATTATACTGGTACTGATTATAGTTAAATTTGATTTGGTCATACAAATGCTCGCAAAGGGTTTGAGTATAGCAATACCCATATTCATTGGTTTTTCAATTGCTTTTATTTTAAAAAGACCTTATAACTTTTTAATTAAGGTCTATGAGCACAGTATTAAAAATGAAAAATTAGTAAAAGCGGCTAAACCTCTAGCTTTGGCCTCGGTTTATCTTCTTTTTTTTGGCGTGGTTACTTTAATACTCGCCTTTGTTATCCCACAGTTTACAGATAGCGTTCGATTGCTCTATAAGAATATGGATGATTATGGTCGTAATCTTGAGAATCTAATAATGAATGTAGCAGAATACTTAAAATTAGATAATTTTGATATGAGTAAGTTAGACAGTGCTTTAGAACAAGTACCGGATCTTGTGTCTGGCTTTGCGACAGGATTAATGCCAAAAATCTTTGATTTTACGACGAACTTTTTATCTACTGTGATCAATATTGTTATTGGATTTGTACTTTCTGTTTATTTATTGGCGGACAAGCGTCATCTAAAAAGTCAGTTTTATGATGCCATAAATGCTTATCTACCACAAGAAGTAGGAGAAAAACTTTTAAAAGTATTGCAGCTCTCCAATGAGACGTTTACAAAATTCATATCCGGCCAATTAACAGAAGCGGTTATCTTAGGTGTGCTTTGCTTTATAGGTATGTTGATTATGGGCTTTGAATATCCTATATTAATCAGTGTTATTATTGGGATTACCAGTTTGATTCCTATTGTAGGGTCCATTATAGGTCTAATGCCGGCTTTGTTTATATTGTTAATGATTGAACCGATTCAAGCGCTTTGGTTTTTACTTTTCATTATTGTCCTTCAACAGATAGAAGGTAACTTTATTTATCCGAAAGTAGTAGGTGGCAGCATTGGATTGCCACCCTTGTGGGTTCTGTTAGGCATCATCATTGGGGGTGGACTTTTCGGTGTCCTAGGTATGCTCCTTGGTGTACCGGCATTATCGGTCATTTATCAGCTCTTAAAAGAAGACATCCATGCAAAAGTGCATGGATGAGAATATAAGATGGTATTATATTTTACCACAAAGGTAAATTGTTCTTCGTGAGATAGCTTTCCTTGGACTGAATGAGTGCTTTAAAAACCATGTCTTTTTCTCCATAAATGGCTTCAAGTAAATCGATACTAATCATAAGATCATTTCTTGTTAGTCTCGGATAATCCATTAATCCATAACGACCATCCGGCATATAGGCATACCATAGGTCCTGGTTGTCTTTTATCCAATAGATACTCGTATCATGAACAGCGGTTCGAATTTTGGAAGCCAGTTCAAGATAGGGGTATTTTTGACTCGCATTATTTTGATTGTCTAAAAGTAAGCTATACGACAATAGAAAATTCATTTCAGTGACAAGATGGTTAAGGGATACGTGCGTGGGTGCATGAGCAATTGTAGGATGATGGTAATCTTGAAGCAATAAACCACCATTCTTAGTAACAAAACTGAATCTGTCTCCATACCATATTAGAAAGTCCGCGTAAGCGGTTAGGCTTGCCATTAATTGATTGGATTCTTCCAAGGACAAAGATGGCACTTCTTCTTTGTCTGTATGATTATAAAACCGGTACATATCCAGAATGAACAAAGCAGCATCTGTTGAAAATCGTGTGTCATAGAAACCGGCTTCAATACCATAATCATCATATAGCCATTTAGACTTTGGTTCTGTAATCCAAAAACCGGCATCATTTTGCTGAGGAAGGTTATGGTTGAGGCTCATAATACTAAGGGTTTCTAGGTGTGTGTTGGTCACTTCCTGCCCTCTTTTTTTCTGATTCTGTATAGAGCTTATAAAGCGTTGCCCGATATGTTCTGCAGGTACACGCCAATAAGCCCTAGGTGCATACGGAACATAAGAAGACGGCACCTCATAATAAATGCCATCGGTTCTAAGCTTTCTAAATCGGTTCAAATCGGCAATACGTATGTCATCAGCGATGACAGAATCTTGGTCATTTGAAAAGGGTGAAATCTGGTTTAAAGACATTATACCCCAGTGTTCCGTTAGAGCCTTATGTGTTGTCGATTTTGGAAGCGGTAGCCTAGCGGTCCATTTTCTGCCATCGGTGCGTTTGGTTAGTAAGTTTGTAGGAGAAAGACCTAGGTTCTCAACAATAACATTGGCATCTAATAGGGTATAAACATCTACCATACCAAAACGCATTTGGCTTGAAAAAACGGCAGTCTTTGGTAATACAATAGCATCACTTCTAGCGGCTACAGGCTGCTGAAAGTCTGTTTTTAGAAGAGGTGTCCACTTGCTGGTCGTATTGTTTATGGTGTCTGCGTAGGTAATCTGATATAAATCATCTATTCTAATATGGCTAGTATCTTCAGTAGAATCAAAGGATTCAAAGATGGTCCAAGTAAGACCTAAGTCTTCTAATAATGGGGGATTTATTAGATCAGCACCCGTATCCATTAAAGGCGCATCTACAGAAGCCTGGGATAAGCTTAAATGATAAGAAAGATCCCCGTTTAAAAAATGTCTAAATTGTATATCTAGAAAGGCAACGGGTATCTCAGATTCTTTTTCTACGACTACAATGGGGTAATTGTAAGTGGTCATCATTACATCATCATTAATCGAAATTTTAGTCTCATCAAGCTCTAAGAGGTAGTTAGGATGAATGGTGAGCATAGGTGTGAAAATGTCACTTAATTTGTCCGGTAGCGTCCATATGAAGTCGCCATTTGCATTTTGTTGTAGAGAGTCTTGAATGATGGTTGTTACCGGTACAGCTTTTTCATCAACAGCTAAGCTTGTATAAGCAGTGTGAGGCATAAAGCCTATAAGCAGTATAATCCATATAATGATGATGCTAAAGTGCTTGCAAATATTAATGTTTTTCAATGTTATGCCTCCATGTAGTTACTTTTTAGTCGCACGCCAACTGCCGCTCATAAATCCGGTTAAATCATAATCACCTACAATTTCTCCTGGTCCTACCATTTTTCCATTTTTTAAGAACTCATATTCTACATACGTACCATCTTCAGTATAGGCAAGGGCAATCATGACGACAGCACCTTTTTTGATTTCCATTCGCAGTCCGACGATGTCATCGGCACCTTCAATATATCCGGTATTGGATTCGATAAAGGTAAAAGGACCTTCATAGAGCACTTCACTTTCTTCAATACGCCTAAGCTCCAAGGCATAGGTCATGGTTGTGCCGACAAAAGTAAAAGTTTCAATTTGACTATCCATGTTACCCGGATCTTCACCAAAAGCCTGTGCTATTGGAATGATGAAGATATTCATAATCACCTTCATAAGGGCTATGACCATGGTTCTAAGAAATTCACTTTCTTCCTCAATGGTTAAAACCACATCCCACGGCCCAGCCATTTCTCCCATATAGGAGGACATATTGATACTGTCTGAGGCCCGTTCAAGATCTCTTTTTGTATCAATAATCTTAACCCGTGCCAGATATTCATTCTCTTTTTCGTAGATGTGTGTCATTTCTTTATCTCTACTAATTACTGGTGGCAAGATGTTTTCTTCATCATCTTCCTCATCTCCAAAAGTCCATTCCAGTTTATAGCGCTCAGGCGCATTTTCTATTTCTACTTTGAAGGTGACGGCTTCACCAGGCATGATGGTAGTTCGGTCAGCCTCAAGGGTGATTTTTGGAGCGTTTTGTTCGAAAACATAATGTTCACTGCTTACAGCTTGGACCCCTGCTTGAGCGACGGCATAAAGGGCATCATCCATTTCAATAGTATAGTCAACCGCTAAACCGCCAAGGGATATTTTTTTATCAGTACCCAGTGGCATCCAAAAAGTAGGTGTTCCATCAACCATTTCTCCTGTTAGAGGATCAGGATAGCGTACAATTTTCCCATTCTTAAACGCCACATCACATAATTTCTCATGCTTATTACCTTTGACAGTCCATAGCTCACCTGGACCAGCATAATTGATTTTGAAGCCAAGTTCTCGCCATTCAGCATCGTTTTCAAATAGGTGGGTCAACGTAGCATCATAAGAAAATTGCTTAAGTTCTTCGGCGCCCTTTTCTAAGGCTTCTTTTAAAACGTCCTCATCTGGATCCACTTCTGTGACGGCTTGTTTCATTTCAAGACTTGGAAAAAAAAGATTCATCGTTCGTGTTGTTGCTGCCACAGCCAAGGGTATAAGTACAAAAGACTGTTGAACGGCAAAATCTGCGGTTATGACATAAGAATCATAGACATAACCGGTTTCGTAACGCACCATAGGCACCTCTACGCCGCCAAAAGTTTGATACCAAGTGTAAAATTTGTCCGTAACTTTTTTATCCATATTTGATATCTGAGGGGATGTATAAGGTGTTTCCCAATTTTTAGGTTTAACACCGAGCTGGGTGTCGGCTAAAGTGTCTTCAGAATAAAAATTCTGATTGGTCCATGTGGCTAATCCAACCATAAGTTGATTGATGTTACTTCCATAGTCCTCTAATTGAATCCCGTCAAGTCGAGGCATTTTTGTAATATTCCTAGAGAGGGTTCTATTTTTTAGAGCGGTTTCAGTAATCTCATATTTAGGATGTGCATCATTTCTAACATGAGCTGGTTGGGTCATATCGGCAACTAAGTGCATAACCTCACCAAGTCCCCGCATGGCTTTACCGGTATACATACTACGCATCTCTTGCACGTCTTTAGGGGTTCCTGAAAAATCTCTAAAATCACCAGATACAGGCATTGATGATACAGAAGCGTCACATGGAATTTCAAGGGCTCTTTTGTAATTGAGTATAGCATTGATCAAAGAATATGGGTTATCGCTTCTATAGAGTGCCCAGTCATTAGCAGGAATTGCTTCATAAATATGCCATCCATGAAGGGCATACTGATCGGTCAATTGAGCGCTACCGGACAGGGCGAGGGGGTCGAAAAAATGCTTGACAGACACATAGATATGGGGTTCATCCGATGAAAAACCACCATGAACGATATGGTCACGAGCTGGTTTCAAAAACCACTGTTGTAAATAACTACGCTCGAACTTTCCGGAAGAGGTTACGTTGGGTGCAGAAATATCCTTATCAAAATTCACAGAATTGTATTTGTATTTTTTAGAAGCTTCATATTGATTTTGAAAACGGTCAACGGAAGTTCTGTTAATTTCCTCATGGGTATTTTGTTCCCATCCATAAGCGGATATGGAAAAGCTTTGAAGCAACAAGGATAAAATTAATAATTGACCTATGATTTTTCGAAGTTTTATGATTGATTTCATCGTATTTGATCCACCACCCATCGGTCATCTACTTTTACCATCATAATGGTTGTTGTACCTGTTGAAGGTACGTCATCAGATGGTGTGCCGGCCATAACAACTGCTATTTGGTCTACAGCATAGTAATCATTATCTGTATTCATGAAAGTGATTTCTATGGTTTTGAGCATATCTAAAAATGCTGGTAAGCGATCCGGATGCTCAGAAATCATGATTTCAATGTCACTTTTCTCATCAGGATTCACATATTCCAAGGCTGCAGTTATATCGCCGGATTGAAGGTGTGTTGAAAACGCATCAAGGACTTCGAAAATAGCTTTTTCATGATCCTTATAGTCCGGTTCTTTTTGCCAAGCCGTTGCAGCCTTAGTAATGGCACGATCTTGCCAGTAACCGGTTATATCGCCCACCTTCCATATACCGTACCCGACCACACCCACAATAAATAAAACCATTAGGCTGGAGGTCAAAAGCCTTAACCATTTTTGTTTTGGTGCAGATATTTTTTTGATTTTCTTTTTTGAGTGCTTAGTGGAAGTTAAAAAAAGACCGTCTACAGAAGAAGCGTAAACCCATTGAGTCAGAGATGCATGATAAACTAAGGTGTTTGGCATCAATTGTCCTGTTTTTGTCATTTCAATCATGATGTCGAATGAATAAGGTCCATACGTTACTGCATTCACAAATGCATACCAATTATCATTCATGGTTCACCCTCCCTACTTACTTTTCATCTTTTATCATACCATATTTTTAAATGAAAAAAAATCAGGAATTCATATTCTTATACAATAAATATTGACATATGGAGTAGAGATGCTATACTAAACCTAGTAATGAACATATGTCAATTAAAGGAGGCTTTTATGCCAAGACCAAAAAAATGGAGAAAAGTATGTTGTATGCCTGAAAATGCATCTTTTGGGCCCTTAGATAATAAGAAAAATGGTCCGGATACAGTATTTATGATTGTAGAAGAGTTTGAGACCATTCGATTAATTGATCTTGAAGGTATGACGCAAGAAGAATGTGCAACACAGATGAATGTAGCCAGAACAACCGTCCAACGCATTTATAATGATGCAAGGAAGAAATTGGCGATATCGCTGGTAGAAGGCAGTGTCTTAAGAATTGAAGGTGGTGACTATAAACTATGCACGAGAGATGAACGTGACTTTGGATGTGGTAAGAATAGAAGATGTCAACAGGCAGAACATACAGAAATCAATGAATAGAGATCTGATTTGTCGTTACAAGGCATGGTAAATCAAAAAGAAATAGGTTAGAATTGGTTTAACAGTAGGGTTAAGGTATTAAGCTTAGTTTTGACCCGTAGCCACAAGATGAATAGATGACAAATGGAGGCGCCTATGCATGATAAGGTTAAAACAGGCATTGTGGGTTTTGACGCAGTTATTGATCACTTTCGTTTAGGAGATAATGTTGTATGGCAAGTGGATTGCCTTGAAAGTTATGAAAAGGTCTTGCAACCTTATGTGGACCAAGCTCTACAAGATCAGAGGAAAATGGTTTACATTCGTTTCGGAGCCCATAGACCCTTATTGAAGAAATCAAACGCCATTAAGGTATACGAGCCTTCCCCTGAAAAAGGTTTCGAGAGCTTTGCCACAGAGGTCTATAATATAGTAGCTAAAGAAGGCTTGAAAACTTTTTATGTTTTTGATGTCTTAACAGATCTACTAGAAAACTGGTATTCAGATTTGATGATTGGGAACTTTTTTGAGGTGACCTGTCCTTTTTTATATGAGCTAGATACCATTGCATACTTTGCAATTATGAGAAATGCTCATACTTATTCCACCATTGCAACCATAAGAGAAACGACCCAGCTTTTACTCGATGTGTACCAAGTTAAGGAGGATTTCTATATTCATCCTCTTAAAGTCTGGAAACGGTATTCTCCAACGATGTTTTTCCCTCATCTGATAGAGACAGATAAGGTCACGTGTATAACTGCCAGTACTGAATCTGCTTCTCTTTTTTCGACCATACGCCTTGGGGAGGAAAGACTGGATTACTGGGATGTTGTGTTTAATGAGGCAAGAGTGGTGTTGGGAGCAGAAGATGAGGAACAAAATAAGGTGAAAGAAAGGCTTATGAAAAAGCTGATTGGTCATGAATCCCGTATGTTGGATTTGTGTAGAAAATACTTTGATCTGGCGGACGTATTGATGATTCAATCAAGAACACTTGGAACCGGTTTTATTGGTGGCAAAAGTGTAGGTATGCTTGTAGCCAGAAAGATAATTATGGAGGAAGGCGAGAAAAAAATTGCCGAATGTCTTGAACCCCATGATTCATTTTATTTGGGTTCGGATATCTTCTATACTTATATTGTGCAAAATGGGTGGTGGCAACTTCGTGCCAAACAAAAAACATTAGAGGGCTATTACAAATATGCCAAGGAGCTCAAAGACAAGCTTATGTCTGGTAAATTCCCTGAAAACATCAAAGAAAAGTTCATGTTGATGTTAGAGTATTTTGGACAGTCACCTATTATTGTTAGGTCCAGCTCACTTCAAGAGGATAACTTTGGCAATGCTTTTGCAGGAAAATATGAAAGTGTTTTCTGTGTTAACCAAGGAACAGAAGAAGAACGTTATAAAGCTTTTGAAAATGCCATTAGAAAAGTCTATGCCAGTACAATGAATGTGGAAGCTTTAGAATATAGGATGAACCGAGGTCTTTTTGAACAGGATGAGCAAATGGCCATTTTAGTACAAAGAGTTTCCGGAGATTTTTACGAAGAAGATTTTTTTCCACATGCTGCAGGTGTGGGTAACTCATCCAACCTTTATGTGTGGGATAAAAGTGTGGATATGGAAGCGGGTATGCTTAGATTGGTTTTTGGTCTGGGCACAAGAGCCGTAGATCGAACCGTAGTTGACTATGCCAAGATTGTCAACCTTGATCAACCATCACGGGTACCCCCTATGAATCATGAGGATGAGAAAAAATTCTCACAGCATTTTGTGGATGTACTCTCATTAAAAGACAATAAATGGAAAACCAAAGAGATGGCATTATTTGCCAATCGGGATTTAAGGGTGGATCAATCTCTATTCTTTAGACCGGATGAACCGATGGTCAAGAGGCTGAGAGAAATGAAACGGTACGACGTACCGACACCTTATATATTGGATATGAAAAATATGGTCAATAAAACCGATTTTCCATTTGTTATGCGACAAATATTAAAGCTATTATCAACGACCTATGCGTATCCTGTAGATATAGAATTCACGGTTAATTTTAGATCAGATAAAAACTATATGATTAATCTTTTACAGTGTAGACCCCTTCAGACCAAAGGTCTTGGAAAAACAGTGGAAATACCGGTGATAGAAAATGACAAAGACTGCTTCTTTAAGTCTTTGGGTAATTTTATGGGTGGTAATGTTCATCTACCTATTGAGTATGTGGTTTTTATTAAACCGAAGGCCTATCTTGAATTAACGGAGCAAAAAAAATATGAATTAGCAAGACAAATCGGCCAAATCAATAAAGCCCTAAAAGGTAAGTCAGCTATGCTTATGGGACCCGGAAGATTTGGTACAACCACACCATCTCTTGGTGTACCTGTCAACTTTCAAGAGCTCTGTCATATGTCCGTGGTTTGTGAGATGGCATCTATTGAAGCTGGTTTTATGCCCGAACTGTCTTACGGCAGCCATTTTTTTCAAGATATTGTTGAGACCGGTATATTTTATATTGCCTTGTTCGAGGGCAACGATGAAGTTCTACTTAATATGGATCAAGTATTATCCAAAGATAATCAACTTTCATTTGTACTAAATAACTCAGAAAAATGGGAAGAAGTGATTCATGTTGCCCACATGCAGCCTTTGGAGCTGTACTCAGATATTGTTTCCCAACAGTTGATTTGTTTGTAAAAATAAAGGGATGTATAACGTCATTCTTCATATTAAACGTGACAGATGAATAAAAACAATCATATTTGATGAGTGAATATGATTGTTTTTTATTTGAATGATTACCTTGAACCACAGTTTTACCAACTAAAAAAGAATAAAACAGTCAAATCGCCAAAATTGTATGACTGATATTGATTGTTTTTGAGCGAGATGATATGATGAAGTCAATTAATAGAAAGGATGTTTGCTGTGATAGGAGTATCAGTATTTAAAGGTGTAGGCATAGGTAAAGCTTTTAACTATGAAATTGAATCCATCATCATACCTAAAGAGATGATTGGAGAAAATGAGATAGAAAGTACACTAGATCAACTTAATATTGCCATTGGCAATCAAAAGACATCATTAGAAGCACATATGAAGCATGTAGAAGAGACCATAGGTGCCTCAGAGAGTCAGATTTTTTCTGCACATATCGAGATTCTAAACGATCCTGAGCTCACCAGTCGGATTCGCAAGAATATTGTTGGACAAAAGATGAACCTCGTGGCGGCCATAGATGAAGCAAAGAACTTTTATGTTGGGATGTTAAGTGCTCTAGAAGACCTTTATATAAGGGAACGTGCCAGAGACATAGAAGATGTTATGGAAGGCTTATTAAAAAACATATTAGGGTTATCGGATAATCCTCTAGATACCATCAGGGAGGACACAATCCTATTTGCTAAAGACTTAAGTCCGTCTGAGACCATACATTTGAATGATTGGGTTAAAGGTATTGTACTCAGTGAAGGTAGTATAACCAGCCATAGTGCTATTGTGGCCAAAGCAAAAGGGATACCAACCATAGTGGGTTATAAAGAGGCTCAAGTTCTAGGGGGCACGTCAGTAATATTAGACACGATTACAACCCAAATACTCATTAATCCCACAGAAGTCGAACTGGAACATTATAGAGAAATAGTCAAAGAAGAAGCATTACATCAAAAACGCTTAAAGCAATTGGTTAATGAAAAAGCCATAACAAAAGATCAGAGATCCATTGAGCTTTTTGGTAATGTAGGTTCGGCAGAAGAAGCCCTATCTATTGTGGAACATGGTGGCTTTGGCGTCGGACTACTTAGAACAGAGCTTGTCTATATGAACAGTAAGGATTGGCCGACAGAAGATGAACAATATAAAACATATGAAAGTATTGCAAAAAATGTCAATGGCGAGGTCATTATTCGAACATTAGACATTGGTGGGGATAAAACATTACCTTACTTCACATTTCCAAAAGAAGAAAACCCATTTTTAGGACTTCGGGCCATCCGGTTCTGTCTTAAAAATAAGGATATCTTCAAAACACAACTGAGAGCTATACTACGACTAAGTGCTTCTTATCCGGTAAAAATTATGTTTCCTATGATCGGTTCACTTGAAGAATTAATAGAAGCAAGAAAATGTCTTGATGAAGCAAAGAAATCCTTGAAATCGGATAACCAAGCTTATAATGAAGCTATTCCGGTGGGGATTATGATCGAAATACCATCAGCAGTATTTGCCATTGACTTATTATCCGACCATGTAGATTTTGTATCGATTGGTACCAACGATTTATGTCAATATACTTTAGCCGTCGATCGCTTGAACCCTGAAGTGGCTTATCTATACGATGCTTTTAATATCAGCATCATACGTATGATTGATCATGTGGTACGAGGATGTAAGCCAAAAGGGGTCAAAGTAGGGATTTGCGGGGAAATGGCCAGTGATGTAGAAGCAGCCAAAATTCTTGTAGGACTCGGCGTGGATGAACTATCTGTAAGTCCATCTATGATTCCTTATGTAAAAGAAGTCATTATAAGCTCAAACTATGAAGATCTTAAGGTGCATGCACAACGAATCATAAAACGATAGGAGGAAGATTATGTTAATAAATGAAGAACTGATTGTTATACCTGTGCAACAAAAAACAAAAGAAGGTGTTATCACAGAATTGGCAGAAGTTGCAGTTTCTGTAGGAAGAGTTGCTGACAAAGCTAAGTATGTAGCTGCCGTTTTGAAACGTGAAGAAGAATATTCCACAGCTGTTGGTTTTCATGTAGCTATACCTCATGGAAAAACAGATGCAGTTACAGAACCATTTTTAATGTATGGTCGTGTAGATAAAGTGGATTGGAATGCACTTGATGGAGAACCGGTTGATCATGTGTTTATGATTGGTGTACCGGAAAAAGAAGCAGGCAGTACCCACTTACAGATATTGGCTAAGCTATCCAGAAGGCTTATGAAAGAAGAATTTCGAAGTGAACTGACACAAGCGACAGATGCTCAAGCGATTATTGATGTATTGAAGAAAAATGAACTGTTATAGGTGATCTTATGATGCCAGAAGAAAGAAGACAGAAGATTATTGAGATTCTATACGCCAATAAAAGTGCAACTGTTAAAAATCTATGTGATCAACTTATGGCTTCGGAAGCAACGATCCGTAGAGATTTGACGGTACTTGAGGATGAAGAAAAACTTGAAAGGGTACATGGTGGTGCCATTATTCAGTCCAATGTACCCATTGAAAAAGAAGACACTTACAATGAAAAAGAAGGTGTCTATCTATATGAAAAAAAACAAATCGCAAAAGTAGCTTTTTCCTATTTGCGAGAAAATGACAGTATTTTCTTAGATGGCGGAACCACAACTATAGAGCTAGCCAAACTAATCGGTAGAAGCAGAATAAAAATCAATGTCTTTACCAATGCACCCCATTTTACTCAGTTTATAGCCGGCAACCCAAAGGCAGAGCAATTTATTCTTGGTGGCAGAATTAGAAACAATACCCTTGCAGTTGTAGGGCAATTGGCCATTGACACGATACGAAGATTCCGATTGAATAAGGTATTTATAGGCGTTAATGCCATAAGCCTTGAGTATGGATTAACAACACCTGATTTTGAAGAAGCGGAAATGAAGCGGGCAATATTAGAAAAAGGAAGAGAAAGATATATTCTTGCAGATGCCAGTAAGTTCAATAAAGTGGCATTGTGTGAAATATTACCAATCAGCGCAGTTGATACCATCATCACTTCATCTCTTGAAGAGGATGAAATCAAAGAAAAGTTTAAGCTTGAAGGTGTCTTATTGGTTGAAGCAACAAAGAAGGAGGCGGGCATGTATGATTACGACGGTGACGCTTAACCCAGCAATTGATAAGATTATCGAAATCAGGGGATTAACAGTGGGTCAAGTGCATAGAGCTCAAAGGCAAGTCGTAACCCTTGGGGGTAAAAGCATTAATGTTGCACGAATCATATCGAGTCTTAATGAGGCAACAAAAGCCATATGCTTTGCCGGACGGGATAATTTTGAAGGTATTAAGAATCATGCTGAGGCTGATGGCATCCCGATTGATGCAATACTGGTCAGTGGCAGTACTCGAACCAATGTTAAGATTGTTGAACCTGACCAGAATTATAGAACGACGGATATCAACGAAATTGGTTTTAAGGTTACAGACGATGAACGGGAAGCCATGACAACAAAAATCCTAGAGGCAGGGAAAAACAGCGAGTATGTGGTACTCAGTGGCAGTCTTCCGGAAGGCATACCTAATAGGTATTACCGGGAAATTGCAGAGAAACTAAAAGGCGTTACAAAGGTAATCATTGATGCGGATGACAGAATTTTGTTAGAAAGCCTTAAAGGATCACCATATCTGATTAAGCCGAATATCCATGAATTGGAAGCGGCGCTTGATATGAAGCTTGAGAGTAAGGAAAGTATTGTCCATGCATGTAAAAAAGTAATTGATGATTATGGCGTCAATTATGTACTGGTGTCCATGGGCGAAGAAGGTAGTATTCTGGTCAGTGAAAGGTACGCACTATCGGCAGGCATTTTGCCACTTAAGGTGGTGAGTACAGTCGGCGCAGGTGATGCAATGCTGGCAGGATTCATCTACGGATTGAAAACACATCAAGATTGTGATGAGCTTGATTGTTTGATAAAGGCACTGTCATATGGAGTGGCATCAAGTTCTATCGCCATCAGCACTCAAAGTCATATGCCCATTGAGGCATTAACTTTGACGGTGAGAGCGAAAGAAGTCGCCATTTCAAGGCTATAGCTTTAACAAAAATTGTATAGGAGGAATGAAAATGAGGATTTTAGCAGTAACAGCATGTCCAACGGGTATCGCACACACGTATATGGCAGCAGAGGCCATTGAAGAAGCAGCAAAGAAAAAAGGTTATGAAATCAAAGTGGAAACAAGGGGTTCTGTAGGTGTCGAAAATGAATTAACCAGTGAAGACATTGCAGCAGCAGATGCCATAATCTTAGCGTGTGACACATCCGTACCTATGGATCGGTTTTCTGGGAAAAAACTGGTATCTGTAGGCGTAAGTGATGCACTTAAGGACGCAAACAAACTCATTGAGGACGCACTAAAAGCACCTGTTTACAAAGCATCAGGAAGCAATCTTGTAGATGACGTTGCAGGTATCAAGGCAAAGAGAAAAGATGAAAGCAAGGGTGCTTATAAACATTTAATGAATGGCGTATCTTTTATGATACCATTTGTTGTAGCTGGTGGTATTGCCATTGCTCTAAGTTTTATGTTTGGTTATGACGCATTTCAACAAGAAGGTACTTTGGCAGCGTATTTAATGAACATTGGTGGTGGTGCAGGCTTTGCACTTATGATTCCTGTACTCGCCGGTTATATTGCTTATTCCATAGCAGACCGACCGGGTTTAGCTGTAGGTATGATTGGTGGTTCTGTAGCGGTTCAACTAAACGCAGGTTTCCTTGGCGCCATCGTTGCCGGTTTTATGGCCGGTTATGTGGTCAACTTGATTAAGAAGTATATTAAGTTACCTAAAACGCTTCAAGGTATTATGCCGGTATTGATTATACCTGTATTTGGTTCATTGATTGTCGGCTTATCATTTTTCTATATCATTGGAACACCGGTTGCGGCCATTAACACAGCAATGAATAATTTCCTAACAGGTATGTCTGGTACAAATGCAGTACTTTTAGGATTAATTATAGGATTAATGATGGCCTTTGATATGGGTGGTCCTGTCAACAAAGCAGCCTATGCTTTTGGAACAGGTACACTTGTTGCAGGCACAGGTTCAGCAATTATGGCGGCAGTTATGGCGGCAGGCATGGTGCCACCACTTGGACTTGCAGTCGCAACATTTATTTTTAAGGACAAATTCACCTTAGCAGAAAAAGAAGCCGGAAAAGCAGCTGCAGTACTTGGTGCTAGTTTTATAACAGAAGGTGCTATTCCTTTTGCAGCAGCAGATCCACTCCGTGTTATTCCTTCCATCATGGCAGGTGCAGCTGTAACAGGTGCTTTATCTATGGCATTTAATGCAACATTATCGGTGCCACATGGTGGACTGTTCGTGTTTTTTGCAGTTGAAAACGTAGCAATGTATGTTTTAGCAATCCTTGCAGGTACAGCAGTAACAGCAATCCTTATAGGCATGCTAAAGAAAAAAATTGAGGTGTAAAACATGGTAGAATTTACAACAACAGTAGGCTTTGAAGAAGGCTTACACGCGAGACCGGCGGCCGAACTGGTTAAAGTATGTCAGAAAGCATTGGCAGATATTAAGATTATAAAAGATGACCTAGAAGTAAACCCCAAAAGTATTCTAGGCATATTGACCCTTGGCGCAGCCCATGGTGATAAGATTAGAATTCTTGTCAATGGATCAGATGAAAATGATGTAGCCAAAAATCTCAAAGCATTCTTCAACAAATAAAACCCAAGATGAAAAAAGAACCGATTGGAGTCACATCCGAGTCGGTTCTTTTTTTAACTTTAGGAAATGCTTATTCTTGCCTTCAGCCTCTTTTTTCAAAAAACGATATTATTCTTTTGATTCCGCTCTTCTTAGTAGCAAATAAAAACATCCGGCCAGCAAAAAGCTTAAGAAGAAGAAGGTGAGGATGGCCATGTAAGGGTTCTTAGTTTCCCAACCGAAGGCGGCGGGGATGAGAGCACCTAAACTTCGCACCCATGAACCGGGTAAAAACCCAATCAAATTTCTCAAAAGTACAATAAAAACAACAGGAGTTAAAGATACGATGATTTTTAGAATATTATTGCTTCTGTAATAAATTAGCGTAATGACAAGGCCTAATAAAAAGAAAAACACATAGGCCGAAAATTGCCAAAATACAGTAGAAAAAAGTGTGAAAAAGGAATTGCTTTGTTCCCAAACATATTGCATTGTGTTCCAATCAAAAACACCTGTATCTCGATAGGAACTATAAAACATGTCATAATTCGTTGGGGAAAGTACAAAAATATTGTAGGTACGGTTTAGGATAAGATCAATAACGGACATTAGGAAAGCAACTGGTAAGATGGAAAGTAACAACCCACTAAAAAAGGTTTTTCTCGATAAATTATTTGCTTGAGAAAAGTTAAAGCTATCCTTGAAGGCATTTAGACCCAAGACAAAAAGAAATATAACAGTGGAGAACTCAAGTCCTGAAGAAGAGAAGTCCTGATTGTCGCTTGAGTTAGTGGCAGCTAGGAATGATATGGCCATGATGAAGAACATGTAGTAAATCATGGTGGAGGGTAGCATCATTCGTATATGAAATTTAGCCAACTTTAGGGATTTCATTTAAAACACCTCCTACATCTGTTAGTTTAATGAAAAGTTCTTGCAAACCCACTTTAGATTTTTCAAGACCTATTTGGTTGATTTGTTTAAGTGTTTCTTCAGTAGGTTTATCAAGAAGGATGGCTTTACAATAGGTGCCTAAATATTCAAGACCAATGAAGTTCCTGTTTTGAATGAAAGCTTCAACATCGGATGATTTACCGGTGATAGCATAGGCACGTTCCATTAAGGAAGCTACACTTTCATTAATAAGAACCGACTGTTTACCAAGAATCACGACCCACTCAAGCAAATCAGCAATTTCTTCAATTATATGAGTAGATAGAATAATGGTCTTTGGTGTTTTGATATAGTGGGCAAGAAGTTCCTTATAAAAAAGCGTCCTATGATGGGCATCAAGACCTAATATAGGTTCATCAAATATCAGAAGATCAGCATTTGAGGCCAACGCTATGATTAATTTAGCAATAGTGTTATAACCGGTGGAAAGTGTCTTGAATTTTTTGTTAGGGTTCAGATCAAATTTCTCGCACAACCCATTGGCATAGGTTAAGTCAAAATTCGAATAAAAAGTCTTGGTCCAACGAAACACCTCGTGTATTTTCATGCTGTCGGGATAAAGCGTGCTTTCTGTCATGTAATAAATGCGCTCAAGAAGGGCATCGTTTTCGCTAATGGGGTGATCAGATAGAGTTATGTAGCCATGTGTCGGAAAAATGCGATTGGTTATTAAGTTAAGGAGGGTAGTTTTTCCGGCGCCATTACGGCCAAGTAAACCATATATTCTTTTTTCTTCAAAAATAAGTGAGATATCCTTCAGTGCACAATTACTCTTATAGTTCTTAGTGATGTTCTTCAGTTCAATATGATTCATATTCAGGACCTCCTGTAATCATTTTTATAATATCTTCAATCGTGATGTCCAGTTTGTCAGCCTCGTGTAAGAGGTTCACCACATATTTTTCATAAAAGTGCTCTTTCTGCTTTTTTATAAGCGTCTTTTTAGCATCTTTTGCTACAAACATACCGACGCCCCTCTTTTTGTAAAGAATGCCTTCATCAACGAGAAGGTTAAAGCCTTTAGCAATGGTTGCAGGATTAATATTATAGCTTATAGAAACTTCTGTCGTTGAAGGTATTTGTGTCTCTTCTTCAAAAATATCACGTATGATATCATCTTCAATGGATTGGGAAATCTGAAGATATATAGGAATTTGACTGCCGAAATCAATTTTCATCAGGCATACATCCTTTCTTAACTGGTTAACTACTTGTGTAATTAACCATATAACTTATTTTGTTTTTTGTCAATACTTTTTTGTAAAGCCTTGTGAAATCCCATGGCTTACTTTATAATAAATCAAATCAAATACAACTTCTTGGAGGAGACAAGATGATTTATTCCACTACATATGAAGAAAAAGAATTACAAAAGGAAGGTAAACAACTCATTTTGAGTGTTTTTCCGTTGGTATTCATGGTTTTTGGTATACTCTATGGTTTAGTAAACCATGAGATCTTCTCAGAAGGACTGATGGCGATACTGTATTCGCCGACGACACTCCTGACAGACTTTTTAAAGGTTGGTGGTGTGGGTGCTGCTTTTGTTAATGCTGCTTTAGTAGGCATATTTAACATATATTTATTAAGGCGTTTTGAGATGAGAATCAATGGACTACTGATTGCTGCAATTTTTACAGTAATTGGTTTTTCTTTTTTTGGGAAAAACATTCTTAACATCATGCCTATATATTTGGGCGGCTATCTTTATGCACGTAGGCAAGGGATTGCAATGAAGAACATTATTTTGATTATCATGTTTAGTACTGCATTGGCACCTATTGTTAGTGAGATTACTTTCGGAGGTTATTTTGATAGAGGGTTTAATTATTTTATGGGAATTTTCATTGGGACATTGATTGGATTTATCATTGTGCCCTTATCTTCCCATATGTTAAAATTCCATGATGGCTATAACCTCTATAACATTGGATTTACTGCAGGTATCGTGGGAACTGTTTTTACAAGCTTACTTAGAAACTTTAAAATCAACATCACACCGGTAAATATATTAGATACGAATCAGCATATGACCATCGTTATTATGTTATATCTGCTTTTTATTTATCTGATAGCGATGGGTTATAGAATCAATAGAAATGGATTTAAAGAATATAAAAACATACTCAAATATAGAGGCCGGACCATAACAGACTTCACAGAACTTGTCGGTTATGGCATAACATTCATTAATATGGGTATCATGGGTATATTAAGTATCAGTTTGGTTCTTTTATTAGGTGGCATAGTTAATGGGCCGGTCATAGCGGCCATATTAACTATTGTTGGATTTGGGGCTTTTGGTAAACACCCCAAAAATTGCCTACCTATTGTACTGGGTGTCTTGCTGGGGGGATTTATTTTTGGCTATGATTTTACCAGTACGGGATTTATCATTTCCATACTCTTTTCAACTACAATAGCCCCCATAGCTGGATCTTTTGGACCAATTATTGGCGTTCTAGCAGGCATACTACACCTAACTATTGTCACGAATGTTGGTGTCATCCATGGTGGAATTAATTTATATAACAATGGTTTTGCGGGTGGTTTGGTTGCAGGATTTTTAATACCTATTATCGATGCATTTAAAAAAGGAGAATAAACGTTATGAGACATGAAGTGAAGAAAATAAGCCGCATAGTGGATGAACTTACCACATTATTTCTAAAAGAAGATACCAATGAATTAGATTTTAAGATTGCTATTACAAAGGAAAAATGCGTCATAAAGATTGTAGATTATAATACGAACTTTGAGGATGCTTATCTTGAGCATTTGTCTAAGCGTCTTAATAGCCAAAGGCAGAGGGAAATAGAGGAATACTATTGGCAACTAGCCGGAGAAACAGATGAGGATGATGAAATCACATTGGTCTCTGCTATGGTGGATTCAGCGATCGTGGAAAAAAGAGATGGTAACCTGATGCTAGAACTGACGAGATTATATACATCATAAAAGCAGGAAGGATTAATACAAGGTGAAGGTATGAAAAAAATCTACAATCAAACTAAAAAATATTTTTTATTAACCATAGGCACTCTGTCTGTGTTTTTGGGGGTTCTAGGTATTTTCCTACCATTATTACCGACAACACCTTTTCTGCTTTTGGCATCCTATTGCTATTTGAGAAGTTCTAAGAAAATGCATCATTGGATTATGAACCATAAGACCTTTGGCAGCTATATCCACAATTATGTAGAATATAGGGCGATTAAAAAGAAAACCAGAATAGTGGCATTGCTTTTCTTGTGGGGTTCTTTAGGGTTTTCCATCTACCTAGTACCAATTTTCCATGTCAAGTTGATGTTGGTTTTCATAGGTACAGCTGTCACCCTTCATCTTTGCTTACTTAAAACCTTGCCTAAAGATGTAAAATGACAACTCTTAAGTGGTGCGGCAATGTTCAGACACGGTTGAAACATGTTATAATAATAATGTGGTACTGTCATTAACCTAAGTAAATGAAAATAATGCACTTAGAATTAGGGAGGAATGTACAATGAAACAAGTTTATGTAGATTGGGAAACCATTACCGGGTTTGTGAAGGAAGCATTTATGGGCTATGGTGTGCCGGAAGATGAGGCGGCAATCTGTACGGATGTTTTAATCGCTTCAGACCGTAAAGGCATCGACTCACATGGTGTCAATCGTTTTAAACCTATATATTTGGATCGAATAAAAGCCGGTATTCAGAAACCGATAACAGATTTTGAAGTGATAAGAGAAACAGCAACAACAGCAGTTGTAGACGGGCATGATGGTATGGGACAAGTCATCGGTTATAAAGCTATGACTATGGCAATAGAAAAAGCAAAAAAATACGGAATGGGTATGGTAGCGGTAAGAAATTCAACACATTACGGTATCGCAGGTTATTATGCAGAGATGGCGACAAAAGCCGGATGTATAGGTATAACCGGAACCAATGCAAGACCCTCAATAGCGCCTACTTTTGGTGTAGAAAATATGTTGGGGACAAACCCATTGACTTTTGGACTGCCTACGGATGAGCCATTTCCGTTTATTTTGGATTGCGCAACCTCCATCACTCAAAGAGGTAAAATCGAATATTTTGCCCGTGTGGGAAAAGACACACCGGAAGGTATGGTGATTGGAAGAGATGGCAAAGCAATGACGAACTCTGAGCAGATTCTTGAAGATTTGGTGAGTGGCAATGCTGCATTGGCGCCTCTTGGCGGTATAGGAGAAACTCTGGCCGGCTACAAAGGCTATGGTTATGCGACAGTAGTTGAAGTGTTATCTGCAGCGCTGCAACAAGGTAATTTCCTGAGAATGTTAACAGGCATTGGTGGAAATGGTGAGAAAGTGCCATATCATTTGGGGCATTTCTTTATAGCTATAGATACCGAGGCTTTTATGGGCCTTGAGAGTTTCAAGAAAACAACAGGTGATATACTACGGGAACTTAGAGGTTCTATAAAAGCACCTGGCGAAGAGGCTATTTTCACAGCGGGAGAAAAAGAATATAATCATGGTTTGTTTAGAAAAGATAAAGGTGTTCCTGTCAATGAAGCAGTTCAAAAAGAATTGATTGAGATTAGAGATGTTTTGAAATTAAACCATTATAAGTTCAAGTTTGAAGATACATCCCTTTAAGAAAACCTTAGAAAGTCTTAATAGTAATTTAATAATAATTTGTTATACTGACTTGGTGAGAACTTATACTTTGGGAAGTAAAACAAACGTTATTAACGTTGGTCGAGGTGGTTGAATGAATATTGGTATTTTTACAGATTGCTATTATCCCCAGATTAATGGTGTTGTGACTTCGGTCATGATGTTGCAAGAAGAACTTGAAAAAAGAGGACATAATGTAACCATTATTACCGTTAAGGTACCCCATCATATAGAAGAACAAGAAAATGTTATACGCATCAAGTCCATACCGATTATTAGGATGAATGAGTTTAGATTGGGTATTCCCTTTAATGTACCCTTAATCAAAATGATTAAGGCTTTGAAATTGGATTTGGTCCATACCCATACGGAGTTTTCTGTAGGTCTACTGGGTAAATATATGGCGCGGGTGCTTGGCATACCATTGGTACACACTTACCATACCATGTATGAAGACTATACCCATTATATTTACAATTTGAAGTACGGACAAAGAGTGGTTAAGAAGATGGTCGCCAAAGGTTCTAAAATATACACGAAGAAGTACAGCTGTATTATTGCACCAACCGACAAAACCTTGGTATCTCTTAGAAGGTATGGGATCAAAAACGATATACATATCTTACCGACAGGCATTGATATCGATAAGTTTGCTAAGCTTGAGGCGGATAATTCAGCAATAGCGGAACTTAAGAAATCCTATAATATTGAAGAAAATGATTTTGTCTTATTATCCTTAGGACGCATTAGTAAAGAAAAGAACCTTGAATTTTTATTAGAGCAATTGCCCGAACTTATTAATGATTATAAGTACCTTAAGTTGGTAATTGTTGGAGATGGACCTTATTTAAACCAGTTATTAAAAAAATGTGATGAGCTAAGTATCCACAAACATGTGATATTTGTCGGAAGAGTCCCTTATGAAGAAATAGGACAGTATTACAAAATGGCAGATGTATTTGTAAGCGCATCTTATACGGAAACTCAAGGCCTAACCATCATTGAAGCCATGGCGTCGAATCTTGGTGTTGTCGTTTATGACGATACAAATGTACAAGGCATTGTGATGGAAGGTGAATCAGGACGATTATTTACAACTCAAGCAGAGTTGAAACATCAAATTTCTGACGCCATTAACCATCCAAGTAAGACAAAGGCAATGCGTAAAAGGGGTTTAGAGATTGTTCAATCACTCTCAAAAGAAAGCTATGCTGAAAATGCGGAGAAGATTTATAATTTATTAGTGGAAAAACATATTTAGTAACCATATGATAAATGTAGGTAAAAATAATTAAGAAGAAAGGATTAAAAAATGAAGCTGAAGAATAAAAAAGTATTAGCATTTGTACATACCGATTTTGAAGACCTTGAATTATGGTATCCCATTTATCGACTTAGAGAAGAAGGTGCTGAAGTAATTTTGGCAGGTGAAAAGAAAGGTGAAACTTATATTGGTAAGTATGGTGTACCTGCCACTTCGGATATGGATTTTAAGGAAGCGGTGGGCATGGAATTTGATGCATTACTGGTACCTGGCGGATGGGCACCGGATAAATTGCGTCGCTTCGAAGAGGTTTTGACCATAACCAAACGCATGGATCAAGAAAAGAAAGTTATTGGAGAGATTTGCCATGCGGGGTGGGTACTCATATCAGCAGATATATTAAAAGGGAAAAAGGTAACAAGTACGCCGGGTATTAAACATGACATGATGAATGCGGGTGCAACTTGGCTAGACGAACCAAGTGTTGTGGATGGTCATCTTGTCTCTGCCAGAAGACCACCGGATTTACCGGATTATATGCGTGATTTTATAAAAGTATTATCTGAACAATAAAAAGTAGGCCAAGCGGCCTATTTTTTTGTAATTATTGGAGGCTGGAATTTGGGATATTCGGGAAAATTGTATCAAAACTCATATTTTTGTTCAAAATCCATGGGAATTTGCTCTATTATCGCCATAGATTTACAAATTTACTGAAATATACTAAAAAAAATCCCCTTGATAAACATAATATATGGTAATAATAAAGAATATAACTTAACTTTAGTGAAATTTAATTGATAAATAAATAACGAACCTTAAGATATCAATCGTTTATTGTATACAATGTCAATTAAAAGAATGGTTTTTTTGAAAGCAGCACTAAGACCGGTATAACTTGACTTTTAGGTACTTTTATAGTACATTTAGCAACGGTAAGTTCAAATAACACTTGGAGGAAAAAAAATGTCTAAATCACAAATGAATGATATTTTAATCGACAATCCGATTATCGCAGCGGTCAGTTCAAGAGAACATATGGAGAAAGCTATCAAATCGCCATGTAATGTAATTTTTATGCTTTATGGTGATATTATGACATTGAAAGATGATGTGAATTACGCTAAAGCAAACGATAAAAAAGTTTTCATTCACATCGACCTCATTCATGGTTTTTCTCATGACAACTATGCCCTTCGTTATATTCAATCTGAGATTGATCCGACAGGTATTGTAACCACCAAATCCAGCCTTACAAAAAAAGCAAAAGAGATGGACATGTTGGTCATACAACGTTTATTTATGCTGGATTCAAAGTCTATTAATGCAGGCATTGCAACAATCAAAGGCATGAAACCGGATGCAGTAGAAATTATGCCTGGTATTATTCCGAAGATCACTACTGTCATGAGTAAAGAATTGTCCGTGCCTATTATTGTCGGCGGTTTAATTGAATATAAGCAGGAAGTTCTTGAAGCACTTAAGGCTGGTGCTACCTCTATTTCAACCAGTAGTGAAAAAATATGGTATAGCTAGGGAAAAAGCCCAAAATAACAGCAATATTAAGTTAATTATTTAACGAAGGTGTCGATAGTCATTCTCTTTTCGTCAATGTGCAATAAGAAAAAATGAACTTGACAAATGGTTTGTTAATAATGTATAGTTGTCATATAAGTTAATAACGATTAGGTCGAGAGTTTGAGAGCCGTGTAGATCAAGAATTTGGAAATTAGTATTGATTTTCACATTCTTAATGTATCAACTATGCTTTCTTTTTTTGTGCATCATTACCGGTCAAGTTAAAATGATGCATGATAACGAAAAGCCTAATCAACACAAAACTTAATTTTATCTTGGGAGGTAAAAACATGAAACATTTAGGAACAATTTTAGGAGCAGCAATTGCCGGTATGTTTGTAATGAGCGTTTGGGGCGCTTTTGCAGGTGCATACGGAATTGGTGGCGGTTGGTTTGCTGGATTTGCTATCATTTCAACAATGTGGTTTATGAATCACTTCGTTGGTGTTCATAACAACGATGGCGCTTGGGTAGACATGGCAGTAGGTATTGGTGTTGCGGGTACAGCTCGTGGCGCATTCGAAGCAGGAACATTCCAAGTGGTTGTTGATTCTTTACCAACAATGATCATCGTTATTCTAGGTGGTATCACTGGAGCAACAGTTGGCGGTTTACTTCAAAATTCAGCACTCAAGAAAGATTAGGAGGGAAGACAAATGACTCTACAATTAGGATTAGCTACATTTTCAGGAGGATTTATATTTGCCTTTTTAATCAGACTTCTTTGGGGCGAATTAGTAACGAACTTTGGACCAGCAGGTGGTTGGTTGGCAGCCGGCTTTATCGTAGGTACAACATGGTCATTAAATCATGGCGTTGGATTAATCTATCAAACAGGCGCAGCATGGATCGATATGGCTTATGCAGCAGGCTTTGGTTTGTTTGCAGCGAACATCATCGTAGATAAAGCTGATGTTGGCAAAGGTTTTGTAAACATAGTATTTGCAATCGTTGGCGGTATTTTAGGTGGTCTTTTACTTTCCTTTATGGGATAAGCACCAAACAGATTATAGCCAATTAACAATATAAGAACTTTATTAAGATTAAAGAAATAAATTACGGGTAACTGTATAGAAGGTATAACAATATAATATGGAGGTATTTAGAATATGGCAAAAAAATATGTAATGGCGTTAGACCAAGGAACTACTAGCTGTAGAGCTATTCTTTTCACTCATGACGGACAAATCGCTTCAGTAGCTCAAAAAGAGTTCACTCAAATCTATCCTAATCCGAGTTGGGTAGAGCATGATGCAATTGAGATATGGGAATCACAAAGAAGTGTTATGATGGAAGCAATGAAGAAAGTAAATGCTACAGCTGAAGAAGTAGCTACAATTGGTATCACGAACCAAAGAGAAACAACTGTTGTTTGGGATAAAACTACTGGAGTACCAGTTTATAACGCAATTGTATGGCAATCTCGTCAAACAGTTGGTATCTGTGAAGAATTAAAAGCTCAAGGTTTAACTGAGTATGTTCATTTAAACACTGGTCTTGTAATTGACGCTTACTTCTCAGGCACAAAAGTGAAATGGATCCTTGACAACGTTGAAGGCGCAAGAGAAAGTGCTAACGAAGGTAAATTATTGTTCGGTACTATGGACACATGGTTAATCTGGAACTTGACAAAAGGTCAAGCACACGTTACTGAGTACTCAAACGCATCAAGAACATTAATGTACAACATTCGTGACCTTAAGTGGGACGAAAAATTATTGACTGCATTGACAGTTCCAACTTCTATGCTTCCAACAGTTAAACAATCTAGTGAAGTTTATGGATATACAGCATTACTTGGTGGAAATACACCAATATCCGGAGCAGCTGGCGACCAACAAGCAGCATTATTTGGACAAGCTTGCTTCGAAAAAGGTATGGCTAAAAACACTTACGGAACTGGTTGCTTCATGCTTATGAACACTGGCGAAGAAATGATTCCATCCACTAAAGGTCTTTTAACAACAATCGCATGGGGCGTTGACGGCAAAGTTGAATATGCTCTTGAAGGTTCAATTTTCATAGCTGGTGCAGCAATCCAGTGGTTAAGAGATGAAGTTAATATACTCGACAATGCAAAAGACAGTGAGTACTTTGCAACTCAAGTTAGCAGTACAGACGGCGTTTACGTTGTTCCTGCATTTGCTGGTTTAGGCGCACCTTATTGGGATATGTATGCACGTGGTGCAATCCTTGGATTAACTCGTGGTACTGGTAAAAACCATATCGTTCGTGCAACATTAGAATCATTAGCATATCAAACAAGAGACGTACTTGACGCGATGCAAGAAGATTCAGGTATCACTTTGGCTGCACTTAAAGTAGACGGTGGCGCTTGCGCTAACAACTTCTTAATGCAATTCCAAGCAGATATCGTTAAAGCTCCAGTTGAGCGTCCAGAAGTTATCGAAACAACAGCTCTTGGTGCTGCTTACCTTGCAGGACTTGCAGTTGGATTCTGGGAAAGCAAGCAATCCGTTATTGATTCTTGGAACCTAGATCGTCGTTTTGAGCCTTCAATTGATAATGCAGATGAGCTTTATGCTGGATGGCAAAAAGCTGTTAGTCGTGCACAATCTTGGATTGAGAAATAAAAAGCACAACAGTATAGAGAGATAATTAAAAAGTAGTAAATGGCATCATATTGAGAGGCCGTACATCTTTTCAGACTTACTGGATATGTGCGGCCTTTTTTATCAATTATTTGATGTGATAAACTGAAGGCTAGGTTTTTCAGATCAAATAATTACAATAGATGGATAACATATTGAAAACACTTTTAAGGAGGCAATAAAATGTATGATGTAGTAATAATTGGTGCCGGCGTAGCGGGCACGTCTATTGCAAGAGAGTTGTCAAGGTATAAGCTGAAAATAGCTGTTATTGACAGAGAAAACGATGTTGCAAATGAAACAACTATGGCAAACAGTGCCATTATTCATGCTGGGTATGACGCTGAACCCTACAAGAATAAAGGAAAGTTTAATGCAAAAGGTAACGCAATGTATACACAACTCGCTGAGGATTTAGATATTCCCTTTAAAAGAGTTGGATCACTCGTACTTGCATTTTCAGAAGCGGACCTGGCAACGATTGAGCTTCTCTATGAAAGAGGTATTGAAAATGGCGTTCCGGATCAAAAATTATTAACTAAAGAAGAAGTACTTGAGATGGAGCCAAATATAAATGATACTATTTTTGGCGCATTGTATGCACCAACAGCCGGTATTGTTTCATCATGGGAAGTAGCGATAGCCTGTATGGAAAATGCTATGGATAATGGTGCTGAGTTATTTCTTAATACGACAGTTGAAGACATTACAAAAGACGGAGATGTGTTTACTGTAAAAACGGATCAGCAAGATTTCCAAGCCAAATATGTCGTTAATGCAGCAGGTGTATTCTCGGATAAAGTCAATAATATGATAGCAGCACCAACTTTTGAGATACAAGCAAGAAAAGGTCAATATTTCATCATGGATAAGGATATTGGCAACCTGGTTAATACAGTGCTTTTCCAATGTCCTTCAGATGTCGGTAAAGGTATTTTGGTTGCACCAACGGTTCACGGAAACCTACTTATTGGACCGGACTCAGTATTTGTAGATGATAGAGAAGATGTTAGCACAACAGCGCCTGAACTTGCTATGATTCGTGAGGCTGCTGCCCTAACAACAAGTAAAATAGATAATAGGAAAGTCATTCGTTCTTTTTCAGGACTTAGAGCCACTTCAACGACCCATGACTTTGTACTAGGTGAAACACCAGACGTACAAGGCTTCTTCAATGTAGGAGGCTTTGAGTCTCCAGGCCTATCTGCGGCACCTGCTGTAGCGGTATTTATTGCAGATCAGATTAAAGAAAGAAACGGTGGCTTTGAAGCTAACCCATCCTTTAATCCGGTGCGTCGTCCGTTTATTCGTTTTGACGAGTTGGATGCTGAAGAAAAAGCAGCTTTAGTTAAAGAGAATCCTCTTTATGGTCGTGTTATATGTAGATGTGAAACGGTTACAGAAGGCGAAATCATGGATTCTATACATCGTAATGTAGGGGCAACTACTGTGAAATCTGTTAAGAAACGTACAAGAGCAGGTATGGGACGTTGTCAAGGTGGTTTTTGTGAGCCACGTGTTATTGAGATTCTATCTAGAGAACTTGGTAAATCAATGAACCAAGTTAGCTACGACTCACCTAAGGCATACATATTAACCGGCAGAACTAAAAACGTAGAAGAATAAAAGAGAGGACGAAACTATGCAAAATTATGATTTGATTGTTGTCGGTGGTGGACCAGCAGGTTTAGCTGCCGCTATAGAGGCAAAGAAAAACGGTGTTGATAGTATTTTGATTATAGAAAGAGACCGTGAAGTTGGTGGTATTCTACAGCAATGTATCCACAACGGTTTTGGGCTTCATATATTTAAGGAGCAATTAACAGGACCTGAATATGCAGAGCGTTTTATTGAAGAAGCCAAATCATTGAACATAAACTATGTTGTAGATACAATGGTGCTTGATGTAACACCTGAAAAAATTGTGCATGTGATTAATCCAAAGACAGGTTATCAAACCTTCCAAGCGAAAGCTGTTATTATGGCTATGGGATGTAGAGAACGTACGAGAGGTGCGATCAACATCCCTGGCTATAGACCTTCCGGTGTTTATTCAGCAGGAACAGCGCAAAGATACACCAACATGGAAGGCTTTATGCCAGGTAAAAGAGTTTTCATCCTAGGTTCAGGTGACATCGGACTTATAATGGCAAGACGTATGGTTCTTGAAGGTGCTGAAGTGCTTGGTGTTGCAGAATTGATGCCATTCTCAGGTGGGTTGAAGCGTAATATTGTTCAGTGTTTAGATGATTATAATATTCCATTGTTGCTGAGCCATACTATCGTTAAGATCGAAGGTAAAGATCGCCTTGAAAAGGTCATTGTTGCAAAAGTGGATGAGAATTTCAGACCGATTCCTGGTACTGAAAAAGAATATGAAGTGGATACATTATTACTTTCCGTTGGATTGATTCCTGAAAATGAGCTTTCTAAGAAAGCGGGCATTGAGCTTAATCCGGTTACATCCGGTCCATTTGTTAATGAGTCTATGGAAACCAGTGTTGAAGGTATTTTTGCTTGTGGAAACGTTGTTCACGTACACGACCTTGTTGACTTTGTTACTCAAGAAAGTCGTCGTGCCGGTCTTAATGCTGCAAAATACATTAAGGATGAAATAGCAACAGAAGGTAAGGTTGTTGAAGCCAATACGGGCTTTGGTATCACCTATGTTGTACCAAGTAAGATATTGGTGGATAATGTTGAAGATGAATTGGTGATGTTTATGCGTGTGAATAATGTATACTCCAATATGCGTTTAGAAGTTAAATCAGGAGATACAGTGATTAAGTCAATCAAACGACGCCATTTGGCGCCGGGTGAAATGGAACAAGTTAAACTAAAACCTTCCGATTTGGCTAAAGCTGAAGGCGAACTGGTATTTTCTATTGTAGGGGAGGATGCATAAGATGTTAGAGAACAAAATTGAGTTAGTATGTATTGCATGTCCCGTTGGATGTTTAATGGAAGTTGAACAAAACGGAGATGAATTTATAGTAACTGGTAATGCATGTAAGCGTGGACCTGTGTATGCCAAAGCAGAGTTGACACATCCAACCAGATCATTGTGTACAACGGTTGCTATTAAAGACGGCTTCTTGAATCGTTTACCAGTATTTACGGAAGAAGAGATTCCAAAAGGTTTGATTTTTGAAGCAATGGATGTAATTAATAAAGTTGTTGTTGAAGCACCCGTAAAAGTAAGACAGGTTATTATCGAAAACTTATTGGGAACAGGTGTTAACGTAGTCGCAACAAGAAGTATGAGTAAAAAGAATTCATAATGTAAGGCATAAAAAAAGTCATTCCGGGGGGGATGACTTTTTTGTGTTCTCTAATTTACTTAAGTGTATTTTATGACATGATTTCGTCCATGAGTATGGGGTCACCGTTGATGGCCATGAAGAGTTTTCTTCGTAATTGCTTTTTGGTATTGATAAGCTCTGCTGCCAATTTGTCGATGGCGATTGTGGATAATACGGACTGGATGTAGCCCTCGATAAGACTGTCAAGACTAAGGCCTAACTGGTTAAAGTCTTTTTGATCCACCATCTTAAGTCGACCGGTTTCACTTGCCCATCCATCTATCATTTTTATGGATAAGTTCGTACCAAGCATTTGCCAGGAGTCCTCTGTAGAGTCTAGGTTGGTCGTTAGAGGTTTTTCAGCTCTTCTGGCATACATAGCCATCGGACGATAGCCATTTGGCGTTGAAGCAATCATAAACCTTAAATCGGCTACGTAGATTTCTTTCTTTTTATTTGGGACCATGCCTACATGGTAATAAAGACCATCACTACTATTGGTACTCCAGTGGTAATTGCCAATGAGGCTCTGTACGATAAAATCCTCGTAAGGATGGCTCAAAGACATAAAATGCTCCAGTTCTTGCTTGCAAGTAATCGTATAGACACCTTGTCCTGCATTACTATATGGATTTTTTATAACAGCATGTCCACCAAATCGATCCACCCACAGTGGAATTTCATGAAGTTTTACATCTTTGATGGTTTCAGGAGTATTTATTTTAAGACCATGGTTTTTGAGATCTCCATTGTAAAAATCATAGGCCTTGGCTGCCATTCGCTTGTTTCGACCACCGGCAAGACATGCGATAATGGGGTTATATATGAGTGTTTTTGATTTGACAGGAATACGGTTCCAAGGGGTCTGAGTTACATAGCGTATAGCGGCTTTGATGGGGAACCAGTTTGCATCCTGGTCACGCACTTCCATAACCTCATCCACAAATCTGACACTAGGGTTTGGATCACCATCATAAAATGAAGCTAAATAGACATCCTCTCCGGTGATTTGTGCAAGTGCTGCAGCATATCCGGAAGCTTCCATTTCATTTTTATCATAAATCACGGCGTAATGACCAGTCACCACACGTTTTTCTTTGACGAACGGTAAGAAGGATGTTTCGATAAGACGTTGATAGCTGCCCATTTCTTCTTGATCAAATAATAATGGCATTGATTTTTGACCGGAGGGTGATGAATTGGTTTCTATGACAACCATCTGTCTTATTCCGTTGGCGGTGGTTACATGAAAAAGATCCGTACCCGACCATTGTATATGATTAGGACGATAGTTTAGATACTGTGTGAGTGCATCACTATCCACTCTTGGATTGAGATGACAGTAACGTTCTATAATTCTGTCTGTATCCATATTAAGAAAAAAGAGTACGAGCGGACTAATTTGAGCATTGACCACCTTATGGTAATAATGATTTTCTTGTATGAAAGTCCCCGGTCGTACTAATTGCGCCGGTTCTTCGAAATTTATTTTCATATAGCCTCCTGATTATCCATGTAAACGTGTTTTTATATATTCATATATTTCATGAGGTACATTGACATTGACGCAAGATTCCATACCCTTAAACATAGGTGAGGAATTGACTTCACAGATTTTAAAATGATCCCCATCAAAAAGCAAATCCACACCGGAAATATCTAGCCCTAATACTTTTGTAGCCTCAAGCGCCAGCCATTCTATTGCAGGTGTTAAGGTGTAGGGTGTCACGGAACCACCAGCAGAATAGTTGGCACGAAAATCGTTGTCACCGGCTTGGCGATGCATACATCCGATTATACGGCCGCCAACCACAAAAACACGCAAGTCTCGTCCAAGACTATCGGTCATCATTTCTTGTAAAATAATGTTAAGCTGTGGATTGGCGATTTCTATAATTCTCGTGATATTTTTAAGTGCATCCTCATTCTCGGCCATAAAAACACCTTTACCTAAAGAACCGGATAGGGTTTTTATAATGATCGGAAAAGAAAAAAGACGCTTAATAAGCGGAATCTCAACAGGAAACTTGAGAAGCATGGTTTTTGGAACAGGCAAGTTGCGTTGAGCCAAAATCTGATGAGAAAAAAGCTTGTCTTTAACCGTTTCTATACTGAGGGATGTGTTGATACATGGGATGCCCAGTCTTTCAATATGTCGAATCAGTGCTAACGCAAAATAAGTCGTACCGGAGCCCATTCTTGGGAGCACAAAGTCAGGTAGGTCGGTAATTGCACCATTGACATAGATGCTTTTTTCGTCTTCTCTAGTGACGATAATATCAATTTGATCAGGAGAATAGACCTCAATATCTATATCCATTTTTTCCGCTTCCTCAATAAAACGGTTGACTTCATAATGTGTTTCGTTTAACGCTTCTTTAGATACTTTGTAGATAATCCAACCTTTCATGGTTGACCCTTTAAGTGTTGCCACTTACCTTTCTGTTGTAAATTTGAAGATATTTTCATTATACATGATTGAATCAGGTTATCATAATAAAAAATGATGATTTAAAATATAATTAATGCTATAATAACATTTACACCTTAACCAAATATGAAAGATAGATTAAAAGGAGTTTACATGTCGGAAAAAAATCAAGAAATGATGAAAAAAATATTGGAACAGAAAAAGGCAACACAAAGTAATAAACAAAAAATGATACCCAATAAAAAAATCGGATCTAGCCAAAAAGGTAAACTTAATCAGAAAGCCGGAGGCTCAAACAACAAGGTCTAATTGTGTGTAAATGGATGCTTTTCTTTTCATAGCCTCATTTTTGTTGATGTTATAACAAGAATGGGGTTTTATAGTGTATAAGGAATTGGAGTGGAAATAAAAATGATGAAGCCCCCGTTTAGAATTATAGGGATTCTTTTGGTAGTGGTACTGCTCGCCTATTCATGGTCCTATGCCACGGTTAATGTAGACGTGGTTACAGAAGCTGAAAATCAAATTCTGCAAATCAATGAGGAAGAAGCCGTTATTTTAACGGATTTGTACCTGATTGAGCAAGAAATTATGAAACTTGAAGCGGATGAAGTCACCTTATCAAAAGATATAAAAATATATAGTAGTGAAATCCGAGTGTTAGAAAAAAGAATTATAGATGAAGAAAATGCATTTAATGAAAATAGGGACACTCTAGAGCATATTTTAAAAGCTTACCAAAAAAGAGGGGCCGGTACATTTTTGGAAATCTTACTTGACTCCGACCATTTAGCTGATTTTTTAAGAAGACTGAATATGCTTAGGGACCTGACCCAAGATACTGGAGCATTGCTGAATCACCTTGAGGAAGTACAACAAAGTTTGGCAGAAGAAAAGGCGACATTGGCAAAACAGCTTACAAACTTGGAAGAAGAGCAGAAAAGACTTGGGGAAGTAGTGGAAGAAATAAAAGCCACAAAAATAGAGAAAGAATCCTATTTAACGGATCTTTTAGATAAAAGAGAATTTTTTGAGAACATCCTTTATGAGATTAGTACGGCATGGAAAGTGCTTAAACCTATGTTTGTACAAGCCAGTGAAGGCTTTTCAAGATTAGCTGAAAGTGGCAGTCTACCAGAGGATGCTATGAAGCTCAGGTTATCAATGTCAGGTTTTGATGCCATTATATCTGAGAAGGTGTTTAACGATGCAATTTTAAAGAATCCGGATATCCCTGAGCTGGAATTTGAGTTTGAAGAAGGCTATATAAGGCTATCGGTACCAAGCAATCATTTGAGTGTGAATGGGAATTTTCAAGTGATTGAGGGCACTGAACTGGTTTTCATTCCAGAATCTGGCACATTTTATGATATGCCTCTTGATGACACGTTAATGAATGAACTTTTTGAAGACGGTGGACTCAGGTTGAACTTAAAGCCGATTATTGGTAACAATAAGATCAAGACGGCAGAGTCTAAAGAAAATGACTTAATTCTTGCGGTACAAATCAATTTATTTTAGTTCATAAGGAGAAAAAATGATAGAGGCACATGATTTAGAGTTGATTTATAGTGATGGTACAGTAGCCGTTAAGCCCTTTGATATAAAAGTTGGTGCAGGGGAATTAGTTTATATTACCGGTGCTAGCGGATCGGGTAAAACAAGTCTGCTTAAATTGCTCATTGGAAGCGAGTATCCGACAGGTGGCACATTAAATATACTTGGAGAAGAGATTAAAAAGGGTAACACCAAAAGCATCAATAAGATGCGTCACAAGATTGGTCCGATTTTTCAAGAGTTTAGATTAATCAAAGGAAAAACCGCTATGGACAATGTTAAACTGGGGATGCGGTTTATCGGCATGACACCAAGTCAAATAGAAGAAGAAGCACAATCTGTACTCATCAAGGTAGGACTTAAGGAAAAGTTAAACATTAAAGTAGACTACCTTTCTTGGGGAGAATGTCAACGGGTAGCCATTGCAAGAGCAGTCGCCAGAAAACCTGCGCTTATTTTGGCAGATGAGCCTACCGGTAATTTGGATCGGGATAACGCAATAAAGATGTTAGAGCTTTTAGCATCCTTTAGAACACAAGATACAGCGGTTATCATGACCACCCATGCAACTCATTTAATAGAAGGACATGCTCATGCCACCTACATTCATATGAATCGAGGCAGCGTGAATATTGAAAGGCAAGGCAAATCCTATTGAAAACTTATATTTACAACTTTCGTTATTTCATCAAAGAATCAATCGATATTTTTCGTTTAAACTTAATATCCAATATCTTCTCTTTATTAAGCACAGGTCTGATATTTTTTGTTTTGACTTTGATTATTGCAGGATGGAACATCAGCAGTTCAGTTACGGAAGCCATCAAAGGTGAATCAGAAATCAGTGTTTATTTTCAAGAAGGTCTGACAGATACGGAAATTAAAGAAATGACCAAATCCATCACCAATGTGCAAGGTGTGAAATCGGTCAATCTGGTTAATGAGGAAGAGGCTTATGCACGAATGGAAAGAGTATTAGGCGATGATGCTCAGGTACTGTCTTTTTTTGAAGATAACCCTTTTGACGCTTTTTTGGAAGTGGGCATAGAACTTAGTGAAATCGATACAATTGTAGGACGACTCAGTCAAATGGAGTATGTTGAATTGGTTAGGGACAATAAAGAAGTGTTGAATCGACTTAGCCATATGTCAGATGTTCTTAATTTGATTAGTTATTTAGCATTAACGGCAGTGGGCATTACAACTTTGGTGATTATGTCTCATATCATTAGGCAAGGCATCTACCATCATAGAGAACAAATCAATACCCTTGAACTTTTGGGCGCGCCCAAATATTTCATAGCACTTCCATTTTATATAGAAGGTATTGGCATGACACTTACAGGTGGGTTATTGTCACTCATATTAAGCCATTTTGTATTAAGTGAGATTTATACACAAGTTTCAGGTCCATTACCATTTATTCCCATGCCGGATCAAGGTAGTGTTATGCAAAATCTAATCTTGATGATTATAGGTTTAAGTTTAATTTTGGGTTTCTTAGGCAGTGCTTTTGGTGTCAGTTCTTCAAAAGGTAAAAATTAAAATGTCCAAAGAGCCTTGCGTCAGTTTATTTGTAATCTATAAGTTGTCCATTTTTAATTGCCTTTGATTGAATATGGATGTTGTTGATCTTTTCAATTTTTTTGATATCTTGTAACTGACTTAGCGTGATGATGGATATAGCCACGCCGTTTTCACCGGCACGTCCCGTACGACCGACGCGGTGAATATATTCATTGAGGTCGACAGGAATATCCATATTGATAACATGGGAGAGATTTTGAAGATCAAGCCCTCTTGCTACCAAATCTGAGGCGACAAGAACTTTAGCTTGTCCTCCCTTAAAATGATCAATGGCTTTTTTACGTTCTTGTTTCGTAGCATTTCCATAAATGCCGACAGCATCTATTTTATGATAGTTCAACTTTTCCACAACATCAATAATAGCTTCATTTTTGTTAATAAAGACGATGGCTTTTGAAGGTTTTACTGCATGTATGAGTTTTCTAAGCGTATCTATTTTATCTCGTTGTGGGGCTATTATGAAACAGTGTTCGATGGCTGGGTTAACCTTATCAGGCGCGATATTGACGATTTCAGGGCTTTTCATGAGTGATAGGGCACATGTTAAGGCTTTATCACTAATTGAAGCAGAAAAGGCCAATAACTGACGATCACGCAATGTAGTTTTGATAATACTTTTGACGGTCTGAACATTACTATCACTTAATAATTTATCAGCTTCATCAATCACTAAGGTCTTAATTTGATGGGCCTTTATTTTTTTGAGCTGAATCAATTCTAATACTCGGCCGGGGGTCCCAACAATAATATGAGGCTTTTCTTTTAAATAATCAATTTGGCGTTTGATATTGACCTCACCTATGATCGGTATAGATCTTAAGGGGTGGTTGGAATTGTGAGCCAACGTCTTGATGACATTATTAATCTGAATAACCAGTTCGTGAGTAGGTGCCAATATTAAAGTGTGCAGGTCTTTAGAGTCTGTATCAATACGTTGAAAAGAAGGCAATAGGTAGGCTAAGGTTTTACCGCTTCCTGTGATGGCTTCAGCTATGAGGTCTTTATTATCCAAAATGTGTTCAATGGTTTTGCTTTGTATGTCAGTAGGAGCTATAATATTTTCGTGTTTAAGCCCCGTAATAAAGGTGTCGCTTATTTTTAATTCATTAAATGTAGCCATAATTTTCTCCTTATATGCGTTCACGCCGTGAACAATTTGCAATCGAAACGAGGCAGAACCTCATTTTGATTCTATAGATAGATAACATTTTTGTCAATGAGATGCATTATTTATTATCAATATACAAGGTAGAATAAGAAACATATTCAATAACTATGTTTGTGTGTCTTTTTCTGACATTAGGCTCGAATCGAATCATCTGAAACTGTAAAATCGAAGAAAAATATATAAGGTAGTAAAATTTTTTTAATGTCAGGGAAAAACAAATGTCTTTTAAGGGAAAACGCTTTACATCGGTTTTGATTTATTATATACTATCCTAGTAAATTAAGGATTCTGTACAGTAAAATTATTTTATAATCTACTAAATTTAAGGCAAATTAAGGTCAATGATAAGAACCTTTTACTTGAATAAGATTATAGTCATCAACCGCATGAATGTGTTGGTTAGTATTAGAATCATAAATGTCGAAAGGAGCTTTAAAATGAAAGGTTATTACGCAAAACGAATTCTCTCAGCGTTGATTACCCTCTTAATTATCATGACACTAACATTTGTGATGATGCATTCTATACCAGGAGGTCCTTTTACCAGAGAACGACCTGTTCCGGATGAAATATTAAAAACACTCAATGAAAAGTATAATTTGGACGCTCCAATTTATGAACAGTATTTTGATTATGTAAAAGGTGTGGTCACTTTTGATCTTGGGCCATCTTATTCTAAGATTGGCACCACCGTTAATGATTTGATTATTTCTGGTTTTCCCGCATCTGCCAGAATCGGCTTGTATGCAACGATACTCATAGTACTTTTTGGCATTCCTCTTGGCATAATTTCTGCCCTAAAACAAAATAAACCCATTGATTATCTGGTTATGTTTATGGCAACACTAGGCGTTACCGTTCCCAGTTTTGTTATGGCGACCTTGATTATCTATTTTTTTGCCGGCAAATTAGGTATATTACCCAGCTTTGGCATTACTTCACCTTTGGGGTATATCGGACCAGTACTGGCCTTATCCGGTTATTCGTTATCCTTTGTTGCAAGACTTACAAGATCCAGTATGCTTGAAGTTTTAAGACAAGACTATATCCGTACTGCCAGAGCCAACGGCTTAAGCGAATTCAAAGTCATCTATAAACATGCGATAAAAAATGCCTTGATACCGGTTGTAACCTATATTGGACCTATGATTGCAGCTATATTAACTGGCTCTTTCGTTATTGAAAAAATATTTGCAATACCGGGTATGGGCCGATATTTTGTAGAAAGTGTTGGTAATCGAGACTATACGACGATTACCGGAATCACCGTTTTTTATGCAGCCTTTTATATCATTATGGTATTACTTGTAGATATTGCATACGGGTTTATTGACCCTAGAATAAAACTTGGGAAGGAAAAATAATCATGGCAGACAAAAGATTTGTATATATCAAAGACAATATAGAAGACATGGAAACAGCACGCCCAAGTTTAACCTATTGGCAAGATGCTTGGCGTAGGCTGAAGAAGAACAAACTTGCGATGGTCGGGGCTTTTACAATTTTTTTCGTCTTATTATTTGGTCTTTTTGGGCCAAGTATGACGAAATATTCTTACTCAGATCAATTGAATAAGTTCAAGAATCTACCACCGAGGTTAGAAATTTTTAATGTCGGGGAGAATCTGAACTTTCATTTATCCAGTGACTACAACATATTCTTGGTAACAGATGATGGTGAAGTCTTTGACCGCCTTGAACCGGATAAAAATCAAAGAGATATGATTAACAAGATTTATGTTTATAAGTATGGTACAGAGGATGATTTTGAAGAAGTTACACTTGATTTTTCTTATAATTTGCTGCCTTCCAAGCAGGGCTATGATTATGATCATACAATTGAGTATCAGGGTATTGTTTATACCCAACCGAATGATAAAGTATTCAATCGAACTTTCCCTTTTGGAACGGATGACCTAGGTCGTGATATTTTAACCCGTGTTATGTATGGTACGAGAATATCACTCATGATTGCATTCATTGCAACGCTCGTAAACCTTCTGATTGGTGTTGTATATGGTAGTATTTCCGGTTTTGAAGGTGGTAAAGTGGATGAGTTTATGATGCGTATCGTGGACATCATCAACTCTGTCCCTTTGATGTTATATGTTATTCTATTAATGGTTACCTTCAAAGATAATGACGGTTTGACCAATATCATTATAGCACTCAGTACGGTTTACTGGGTGTCCATGGCTAGGTTGGTTCGTGGTCAGATGTTGGCACTTAAGGAACAAGAATTTGTATTAGCAGCCAGTGTCATTGGTGTGCCTAGATATAAGATTATATTTAGACACTTGATTCCAAATGCCATGGGTCCGATTATCGTTTCTATGACCATGATGATTCCAAGTGCTGTATTTACAGAGGCATTTTTAAGTTTCATTGGTCTTGGGGTATCAGCGCCTCAAGCATCTCTTGGAACACTAGCGAACAATTCCCTTTCAGGGCTTTTGACATACCCTTATCAATTGTTCTTCCCTGCTCTTACGATTGCAATCATTATTCTTGCATTTAATTTCTTAGGGGATGGATTACGAGATGCACTTGATCCACGACTAAGGAAAGGATAGGTTAATAAAATGAGTAAAATATTAGAAGTCAAAAATCTAAGTACATCTTTTTACACCCATATGGGCGAAGTACAAGCTGTACGTGGTAATAGTTTTTCAATGGAAAAAGGCGATATTCTTGGTATCGTTGGTGAATCCGGCAGTGGAAAAAGTGTGACAGCTCTTTCTATAATGGGACTTATCGATCATCCCGGAAAAATCAAAGGTGGGGAAATCATCTTTAATGGTGAAGTTATTTCCACAAAAAGCAATGAAGAAATGTGTAAAATTCGTGGTAAAGAGATTTCGATGATTTTCCAAGATCCGATGACCTCTCTCAATCCAGTATTTACAATTAGAAATCTGATGGTTGAAGTTATTAGAAGGCATCAAAAAGTATCTAAGAAAAAGGCACTTGAGATTGCAGTTGATAAGCTACGTATGGTTGGTATTCCTGAACCTGAGAAAAGGATCAATGCCTATCCTCATGAGTTCTCAGGTGGTATGCGTCAGAGAGCCATGATTGCAACGGCTCTATCATGTAATCCCAAACTCTTAATTGCGGATGAACCTACAACAGCGCTAGATGTAACAATTCAAGCACAAATACTGGAGATTATGAAAAAACTAGCCAGTGAGATTGATACATCTATTATGATTATTACCCATGATTTAGGTGTGATAGCAGAAACCTGTAAGCATATGATTGTTATGTATGGTGGTATGATTATGGAAAAAGGCACTGTAGATGAGATTTTTCATAGTCCACAACATCCTTACACAAGGGGCTTGATGAATTCTGTACCCCGTATGGATGCAGCAACAAAAGAGCGATTGGTACCCATACCCGGATCACCACCGGATTTACTTAATCCGCCAAAAGGCTGTCCTTTCTCATATAGATGTCCTCATGCGATGGAAATATGTAAAGAAGAAATGGCACCGACTTATAAAATCAGTGAGGGACACACATCAGCATGTTGGCTAATCCATGATGATGCACCAGAAGTCGAAGGTTACATAAAAGGATGTGATATTGATGCCGGATAAGAAAGTATTACTAGAGATAAAAGGACTTAAGAAATATTTCACCGTCAAACACAGTATGGTTGAAAGCAAACGTAAATATTTAAAAGCAGTGGATGGTATTTCTTTTGTGATAAATAAGGGTGAGACCTTTGGCCTGGTTGGAGAATCCGGTTGTGGTAAATCCACAACGGGAAGAGCAATCGTAAGATTGTATGAACCAACGGGTGGAAAGATCATCTATGATGGTGAAGACATTACTAATATTTCTCATAAAGAAATGCTTAAATATAGAAAAAGAATTCAAATGATTTTCCAAGACCCTTATGCATCCTTGAATACACGTATGACCATTGCCGATATTATTGGAGAAGGTCTGGATATACACACCGATATTAAAGGTGAAGCTAGGATGGAACGTATCCATGACTTGCTGACACGCGTTGGACTTAAAAAAGAACATGCCAGCCGTTACCCACATGAGTTCTCCGGTGGTCAACGACAAAGAATCGGTATCGCAAGGGCCATAGCTATTGAACCGGATTTGATTATATGTGATGAACCGATTTCTGCCCTAGATGTTTCTATCCAGGCACAAGTGGTGAATATGCTTGAAGATCTACAAAAGGAACTGGGCTTAACCTATTTGTTTATTGCCCACGACTTGTCTATGGTTAAGCATATATCGGATAGAATAGGCGTTATGTACTTAGGTCATATGATGGAAATTGCAGAAAGTAATGAGTTGTATGAAAAACCATTACACCCTTATACTAAAGCTTTGTTGTCCTCCATACCAATTCCGGATCCACGTGCAAAAAAAGAGGGCCGGATTGTGTTAGAAGGGGATGTTAGAAGTCCGATTGATCCCAAAGAAGGTTGCCGCTTTAGTTCCAGATGTCGTTACTGTGAAGAAATCTGTGACGAAGTAACACCGGAGCTTGTGGAAGTCTTACCAGACCACTTTGTTGCCTGTCATTTGGTAAAAAAGATTAACAATCTCTAAAGATGTGGTATAATATAGAAGTGTGAAAAAAATTTTACTGATATTGTTTGTTATGAAGAGCATAACAATTAATATAGGTTAAAATGTCAAACTAATATAGTTGAACTTTACATAGAATATATAGTTATGAATGTATCAACGTAATCTATATATTTTATGTACTAGAGAAACTTAAGTTTGACATTTTCACCAAGGTTAAAGTATTAATTTAAACTTTAATCAAATATAGAAAACAATAAAAGGAGGAAGAACATGAAAAAATTATTATCATTACTACTTGTACTTGCATTATCTGTTTCATTGTTAGCTGCATGTGGAAAAACAGAAGAACCTAGCACAACAACTGAGACTCCAGAAACAACAGAAACACCAGAAGCAACTGAAACAGCGGCTGAAAAAATCCTTAATTGGAACGTTGGTGCAGATCCAAAAACCATCGACCCAACTTTAAACGGGGCGAGTGATGGCGGAGACGTAATCAACCAAACTTTTGAAGCTCTAGTTAGAGAAAAAAGCGGTGAAATATTCCCAGGTATCGCAGAATCATGGGAAGTATCAGAAGATGGTTTAACTGTGACCTTCAAATTAAGAGAATCTAACTGGTCCGATGGATCACCACTAACAGCTCATGACTTTGTTTACTCATGGAAACGTGGTATGGATCCAGCAACAGCATCTGAGTACTCATGGATTTGGGAGTATACCAATGTTGTAGGTGCTATGGACGTTGTTAACGGTGAAGGCTCACTAGATGACGTAGGCGTTACAGCAGTTGATGACTATACCCTTGAAGTAAAGCTTAATAATCCAACTGACTATATCGTAAGTTTATTATCTTTCTACCACTTTATGCCAGTTAAGCAATCATCTGTTGAAGCTGCAGCTGATGGCGCATGGGCAAAAGATCCTGCGCTTGCAGTATCAAACGGACCATTTGTTTTAACATCATACAAAATTGGTGAAGGTTTAACCTTAGTTAAGAACCCAGAATACTGGAATGCTGAAGCAGTTATGCTTGACGGTATTAAAGGTGTCTTCATTGATGAAGAAGCAACTTCTTACCAAGCGTATCAAAATGGTGAGTTACATTTCATTCCTACAGTACCAACAGCAGAGACACCACGTCTAATCGCTGAAGATCCAAACTTCTATGTGTTCCCATTACTTGGAACTTACTACTATAACTATAACTTGAATCTAGATATGTGGAAAGACGTACGTGTTAGACAAGCATTCGCATTAGCAATTGATAGAGAAATGATTGTTGAAACATTAGCAGCAGGTCAAGTGCCAGCAGCTGGTTTTGTACCACCAGGATTCTTAGATGCTGATGGTAATGACTTCTTTGAGACTGCCGGTTCTTATGGCGTTCCAACAGATGGAAGTAAAGTAGCAGAAGCACAAGCATTACTTGCTGAAGCGGGTTATCCAGACGGAGAAGGCTTCCCAGAATTTACAATTCTTTACAACACAGGTGAAGGTCACCAAGTTGTTGCTGAGTTGATTCAAGAAATGTTCAAAACCAATCTTGGTGTTGAAACAAAGCTTGAAAATCAAGAATGGGCTGTATTCCAAGACACACGTAAAGTTGGCGACTTTGAACTTTCACGTGGTGGTTGGTTAACAGACTTTATGGATCCAATGGGACTTCTTAGTATTTTCACAACCGGAAACGCTTATAACGATCCTAAGTACAGCAACGAAGAGTATGATGCATTACTTTCACAAGCTGCTGTAACAAGAGGTAAAGAGCATTTTGATGTACTTTATGAAGCACAAGAAATGTTTGTAGCAGATATGCCTGTAATCCCTATCTACCATTACACAGATGTTATGTTAGTATCAGAGAAATTACAAGGATGGGATCGTTCGGTACTTGGTACAGTCGATTTCAGTGGTGCTACAATAGTAGAATAACTTATATCTAAA
>JAGXFY010000057.1:0-14052 GCA_024636985.1 Clostridiales bacterium
TAAAGAATAAAATAAGAAACAGAAATAAGGTAGAAGGTTCGTCTAACTATAAAAGAGATCCAAAGTATTATAGCATCAAAACTATAGTATCAAAGTTTGAGAAATTCAAAACATCTAATCTATTGAATGATCGATATATTTGTATTAAAAAATATAAGGTAAGTTATAATACCATGTTTATAAATATAGGCGCTCATATAAATAATCTAGATAAATATTTTAGGATTTATTATGGTAAAGCCTATGCAATTAGACAATCTTCAAAAGAAGGAAGTTATATTATTAGATTTATAGATCGGTTCCATTTAAAAGATGAGAAATCTACTACATCAATTTTTATTTCCAGAGAGATAATTGAGGAATCACACTTTAAGAAGCAATGGATTAAAGATTTAGAGACTTTAGTAGATTCAGGAAATAATTTTGACGCATTTATTTATGCAAAACCAAGAAAGAATAATGAGTATATAAATTTTTCACCCAGTACAATGGACTATATAGATTTACGAACTTCTTCTAGTGATGGCGCAAAATAATTACTGAATGTATCAACTTAATTTACTAACTACCTTGCCATCAAGGAAGTTGCCATTAAATGTAATATTGAAAGGATAAACAATGGACAAAGAGAATAAATTTGAATTAATTGAAACTTACGGTGAACCCGCTGTCGAAATAGTATCTGAATTATTGTTAGAAGGTCTTGTAGGTGCAATCATTCCTGGTTTCACATCTGTTGTAATGAACGTTAAGCAAAAAAGATATGAAAGAAATATCAATAAGTTATTATCCGAATTGCAAAATAAAATTGAAACAATGAGTATTAAATTTGATGAAGTCTCTGAGGAACGCAAAGATAAGTTCAGCAACGAGTTCTCTGAACTAATTATTGATTATATTAGTGAAGAACGAGATGAAGAAAAAATCGAATATATTGTTAACGGGATTACGAATCTCATAGATGATGATAAGGCAATTGATAATACAAGCCTTTACTTTGATGCGTTGAAAAGCTTAAGAAAGATAGATATATTAGTACTTAAACAGTTTGATTATAACACCCCTGAGTATTTTGAAAATAATTTCAATGAATTTTTAGAGAAATGTTCAATCACACGTGATGAATACAAGTTTATAAAAGAAAAACTAATTAGATCTGGACTGTTAATGTCTACCTACGATGAAGACCAAAAGGAAATAAATGAAATCATTATTGAACTTTCAAAATTTCTTAAAGAATTAGAAAAAGGTAAGGCAAAGAAAATTTCGAACAAACTAAAATCGCCCAAAGTAAAAAAGATGGAAAGAATAAAATTAAGCAAATTTGGAAGAGAATTTATTGATTTCTTTACTGAAACCACTGAAGATGAGTCCTGATATAATTCAAGCAAATTCTCCTTTTAATATCAATTTAATATCAATTTAATATCAGCGCCACATTAAAAAAGCGTCAAACCCTTTATATACAAGGGTTTGACGCTTTAAGTTTACTACTCCCACTCTATAGTTGCTGGTGGTTTACTGGTGATATCATAGCATATACGGTTCACATGATTTACTTCATTGACGATTCTGTTGGATACTTTGGCTAGGATCTCGTGAGGGATTCTGGACCAGTCTGCGGTCATGAAGTCGGAGGTGTCAACGGATCTTAGGGCTACTGTGTAATCATAAGTTCGCTCGTCACCCATGACGCCAACACTCTTAAGATTGGTTAGTACAGCAAAATATTGGCCAAGGCCTTTTGAGATGCCGGCTGCTTTTACTTCTTCTCGGAAGATGTAATCGGCTTCTCTTAAGATGTCCAGCTTTTCCTTGGTGATGTCGCCGATGACACGAATGGCAAGTCCGGGACCTGGGAAAGGTTGTCTGGATACTAAGAACTCAGGGATGCCAACAGCACGACCGACGTTTCTAACTTCATCTTTGAAAAGGTCTCTTAGAGGTTCTATGATTTCTTTGAAGTCTACATGTTCTGGTAGACCGCCTACATTGTGATGGCTTTTGATAACGGCTGCATCTTTGGTACCACTTTCGATGACGTCGGGATAGATGGTCCCTTGAACCAAAAAGTCGACCACACCGATTTTCTTAGCTTCCGCTTCAAAAACACGGATGAATTCTTCACCGATGATTTTACGCTTGGTCTCAGGATCAGATACCCCTGCAAGTTTATCTAGGAACTGTTTCTCGCAGTTAACACGAATCAAGTTCATGTCGAACTCTTCACCAAATACCTTCTCCACATCATCCCCTTCGTCTTTACGAAGCAGACCATGATCCACGAAGATACAGGTCAATTGCTTGCCTACGGCTTGATGAATCAGCATAGCTGCAACAGAGGAGTCTACACCACCTGATAAGGCGCATAGTACTTTTTTGTCGCCGATTTTTTCTTTTAGGAGTTTGATTTGATCTTTTGCAAAATCACTCATGATCCAGTCTTGACTGCAACCACAGATATTAACTAAGAAGTTCTTGAGCATCTTAGTGCCTTCTGGTGTATGGTTGACTTCCGGATGAAACTGGACAGCATAGAGCTTCTTGCTCTCATTGGACATACCAGCTACCGGACAAGTCTCTGTGGATGCGGTTATTCTAAAATCACTCGGTGGACTTGAAACATAATAGGTATGACTCATCCAAGCAACGGAAGATACATCAACACCTTCGAATAATGGGTCGCTCTGATCAACTATTAGATCTGTTTTACCATATTCTCTTGAATCGGCTCTTGCGACACTGCCGCCAAGGAGATAACCCATTAACTGTGATCCATAGCAGATGCCAAGTATGGGAATGCCAGCATCAAAGATGGCTTTGTCAATTAAGGGTGCATTTTCTTCAAAAACGACGGAGGGTCCGCCTGTAAAAATAATACCTTTTGGATTTCTTGCTATTATTTCTTCTATGGGTGTTTCATAAGATAATACTTCTGCATATACATTTACTTCTCTGACCCGTCTTGCAATCAACTGATTGTATTGACCGCCAAAGTCAAGTACTATGATCAATTCATGTTTCATTTTGTGTCCTCCTAATTACTACTTGATTATAAAATCATGATTATAAGAATCCTGTTCTTTATCATACATGGGCAAGGTTATACTGTCAAACGTTTTTTGTCATATTATGATTAATGTTCGGATATTAGATTTAACTTAAGTCCTAATACTGCCGCATTCAAAGTCGCCTTTTATAAGGGCCTCTATGATAGATGCTTCATCCACGCAACTATCTGGAAAAATATTATAGTAACAACCTGTATTTTCTACAAAATGGCTATCTGAATTGGTCACCATGGGACATTCTAGGGTATTTGCTAACAGACGGCGTCTTTCATAATTCTCTCTACCGACATTAGAGGAAAGCACCTCTACCGCATCCGGCGGATAGTCCCATATGTTCACATTGACTTCGTCTGCAAACCGATAAGGATGGGCCAGTATAATGGCGCCGCCTTTCTTTTTTACATAAGCATACAGGTCTTCATAATGCCAATGGTTGCCTTCTATTTTGGCATCATGAACACCAAGGACAATCACATCTTCAAAAAAACCTTCCACAATGGTCACTTCAATCCCTTGATAGATCTTAAGGGGTGCGTATTGCTTATTATAATCTTCAATCACTTCCATGGGGAAAAGTGTCATATGGTCCGTTATAAATATGACATCAAGCCCACTTTTTTTGGCACTTCTAATCTGTTCTTCGGCTGTTGCCATTGCGCATCCTGAATATTCACTTGTATGTAAATGAAAATCCACTTTCATCTTTATGACCTCTTTCTAACTCTAATGCATGATTAACTTTGTCTGATTCATTATATCTATATCCCAAGCTTCAATAACCGCTTCATCCTTTGTGATGCAGTAGAAAAATAGGGTTATGTTTTTTTCTTCATAATGTTTGGCGTAGATGCGGCCTACCATGTCTACAACTGCAAAGTCCTCAGCAGGATTCTCTTCAACTGAGGAGGCTTTTGGTGGCTTTCCATATTGAATGTAAGCTCTATGGTCTGTCTTATAAGTATGCATGGACCCGTTGACCTTAATCTTCGCATCTATGACCAACCAATCGGGTTCATTAAACAGTTCTGCCTTTTCTTCGGTGATGACTTCATATTCAAAAATATTATCATAACTTCCGATGCTCTCAAGCACCAATCGCACCATGTCAAACTCCGGTACTTTGCTGATGGCTTCATGGTCTACTTCACCATCTATTAATCCAAAAGCTTCCCCAGAGGCTTTGCTGACACCATAGGCACCGTAGAAGCTATTATAATAAGGGCTATCTATATCGTAGTAGGATGCATAACCTTTAAACGGTGAGAAGTGGCCAAAATTATATAAAACGGTCATTCGCATGGGTTCGCCCATGAATCCCGAAAAACCTCGGTCATCATTAAAAGTCATGACAAAAGGATACCAATCTTTCTCTTTTGTCTGAAGGCCTCCAGGGATCTTAATCTGAATGTTCTTATCTCTTAATAAAGAGTAGCCGGACTCATAACGACTATAGAAGCTCATAACAACAATACTCTTAGCCCAAGGGTATACTGACGTCTGCATGAGGATCACAACCAAAATTATGATGATGCTCACAATGATGCAGCATCGTTTTATGATTTTTCTAAAATATCTTCTATCTATTTTTGATGTTTTACCCATATGCATTCCTCTTTTGGTTTCTATCTGTATAGTATAGTACATTCCTGGGATTCTTGCCATCATAAAACGTCAAAGCATCCATTTAACAAGGTTTTCTTACAACCTTAGTAAATGGATGCTGATTTGTTAATAAGGTAAGCGAATGCTAATGGTGGTGCCTTTTCCCTCTTCACTTTGGATATCAATGTCACCGTTGTAGAGTTCTACTATGTGCTTAACTATGGATAGACCCAGTCCTGTTCCGCCTGTTTTTCTGGTCCGTCCTTTATCGACTCTGTAAAACCGTTCAAATATTCTACTAAGATGTTGGTGTTTGATACCGATGCCGGTATCCTCAACAACAATATTTAGAAAATTCTTGAACTTAAAGACTTGTAACTTAACATAGCCTGCATCTGTATATTTGATACTGTTGTCGATGATGTTAATGAGCAGTTGTTTCATCCGATCTCGATTACATTCAAAGGGGGGTAGGTTTTCCTCCACCTCCATAATCAACTGAACGCCTTCTTTGTCTTTTGGCAAGATGTCCATAACTTCATCTACAATATCTGAGAGTTCAAATGATTGCAAGCTTCGTTCACCTACAAGTGTCTCTATCTCCGATAATGTTAAAATATCTTGAATTAAATTGGATAAGCGGTCGGTCTCGATGTCAATGATATCAAGGAATCGATTGGCTACAATCTCATCTTTGATGGCGCCGTTTTTCAATGTATCCACAAAACCTTTAATAGAAGTCAACGGAGTTTTTAACTCATGGGTTACATTGGATACAAATTCTCTACGTATATTTTCAAGCTTTCTCATCTGAGTGACATCTGTAAACATGAGCAAGGTCGCCAAAGCTTTATTTTTATTTGTTTTGGAAAATATTGGTGTTGCAACAATCTCAATAATACAGTCTTCACCATCTTGATGGATAATGGCTTCACCTGACATATATGTTTTTTCTTCTATGGCTTTTTCTATGATGTCAAAGATAGACAACTCTCTTATGAGTTCGTATATAAGTCGGTTTGACATATCTTCTTCCGGCAAATTCAGCAACTTCGTAAATCGATCATTATAGAGCACAATCTTATAATCCATATTCACAGCTACCAGTCCGTTGCTCATACTAGTCAAAATCGATTCAAGCTCTGCATTCTTCTGTTCTAGGGTCCACATATTAATCTTCAGGTTAAAAGTCATGGTGTTAAACGCCGTGGCGAGCTCACCGATCTGATCATTACGATCCATATAAATCTTCTCATCATAATTACCTTCTGATATGACTTTTGCTACCCTTGTAAGATCATTAATGGGCTTCATAAATCTATTGGTAACCACATAGGCCGCACCGATGGCAATAAGAGAGCCAAAAATCGCACTGATTAAAATGATAAAAATCATATCTGTGGTAATCGCTTCAATCTCACTGACCGATAAGGAAACTCTAATAATACCGGAGAATTCAGCATTTTCTAGTGGTCTAGCATAATAGAAAAAATACTTTTTCATGGTATCGCTATAACGCATCTCAGACGATTTCTCACCTGCCAATGCCTTCCTGACCTCCGGCCGATTAGCGTGATTGTCCATCGTCTCAGCATCACTATAGGAATCTACCCATACAAGACCCGATTGGTCAATTAAAGTGATTCTGAAGGTGGTAATCTCAGAATATTCCTTAATAAAACTTAGATAGTCCTCTTTGGAAAGGTTTGAATCCTCCATGGCTTTATGGAGCATATCACTGATGGTTATGGTTTCTTTTTCAACACGCTCAAAGAAATAGTTATTAATTCTACTCCAAGAGAGCCCAACTGAAAAAATGACCGTTACAACGATTAGAATAATATAGGTTAATAGTATTTTTCTTTGCATACTTATCCTTTTCCTTTACGCGTATTTGTAACCAACCCCACGGACCGTTTTTATATGCTGTGGATTTTTATCATCTTCTTCGATTTTGACCCTTAGATTCCTTATATGGACATCGACGGTTCTGGTTTCACCGTAATAATCATAACCCCATATTTTCTCTAAGAGGTACTCTCGGTCAAAGACACGACCTCTGTTCTTTGCCAATAGATATAAGAGTTCAAATTCTTTTAACGGCAATTCCATAATCTTGCCTCTTACAGTAATCTCATGGGTCGTACGGTTGATCATCAAGTCTTCCAGCTTTAGAATGTCTTCATCTGGCATAGTGCTACCAGAGTTTTTGGACAGTGTTTCTGTTCTTCTAAATACCGCTTTGATACGCGCACTTAGCTCATGAACACCAAACGGCTTGGATATATAGTCGTCTGCACCCATTTCAAGACCCAGTACTGTATCGATTTCCTCAGATTTTGCCGTCAGCATTATGATCGGCAATCGCTTGTAGGTCTCATTGCTTCTGATTCTTTTTAAGACTTCCAACCCATCAATGCCTGGTAGCATGAGGTCCAATAAAACCAAATCAATTTTTTCTTTTTCGATGATTTCCAGTGCTTCTTCACCGGTTTCAGCTTGAACCACTTCATAACCGCTACTTTCCAGATTATACTTTAAGAGTTCTAAAATATGGCCTTCATCATCAACGGTTAGTACTCTTGTTTTTAACATATTGTCACCTCATAAGGTTTATTCAAAATGCTTTCCTGTAATATTGTAAGCAATCCATTCTGAAATATTGGTCGCATGATCTCCCATACGTTCTAGATATTTAACGATAAACATAAAATCTGTACATTGTTTAACCACTGTAGAATCTTTCATCATATAGGCTTGTAGTTCTTCAATAATGGAATCAAATAGATCATCAATCTCATCATCCATCGCATTCACTTCTTCAGCCCGAGCCAAATTCTTACTTATACAGCTATCTATGACGGCTTTAATCATGTCTTTGACCTTATACGCCATTTTAGGAATATCTTCTAAAGGCTTGAAATATGTTTCTTCGCTTAATTTGATCGTATATTTGGATATGTCTTCACAGTGGTCTGCTATACGTTCCAAATCTGTAATAATCTTTAGTATAGATGCAATGTCCCTAAGATCAGATGCAATAGGTTGTTGTCTAGCAACAAGCATGATACATTCTTGCTCTATAACGCGTTCCATCTCATCTATAATATCATCCCGCTCAATGACCTCTCTGGCTAATGCCACATCTTGATTAAGCATAGCTTTAATCATATCATCAATCTGCTTTTCTATGGTTGCACCCATCTTTACCAAGTTACGGTGCAGTTCATTCAGTTCTTTTTCAAATTCATATCTAATTGGCATAGTAACCTCCATGGTTCTCGTATAGTTTATTATATTCTATCATTTGTATTTTTTTATATCAACCAAATCGTCCGGTTATATAATCCTCTGTTTTCTTATTCTTGGGATTAGAGAAGATGGTTTCTGTCGTATCAAATTCCAGTAACTCGCCAAGTAAGAAAAAAGCTGTCTTATCAGATATCCTAGCTGCTTGCTGCATGTTATGCGTTACTATAATAATTGTATAGTCTTTTTTCAGTTCGGTGATTAAATCCTCAATCTTTAATGTGGATATAGGATCAAGTGCTGAAGTCGGCTCATCCATAAGTAGTACTTCCGGTTCTACAGCCAATGCTCTAGCGATACATATTCTCTGCTGTTGGCCACCTGAAAAAGATAAGGCATTCTGCTTTAACTTGTCCTTACATTCATCCCATACAGCCGCTTGTCTTAAAGATCTCTCAACGATTTCATTTAGAATGGATTTTTTCTTGATACCATTAAGTCTTGGTCCATATGCTATATTATCATAGACACTCATTGGGAATGGATTGGGCTTTTGAAAAACCATACCAACTCTTGATCTTAAAGTGATTGCATCTATCTTATCATAGACATCTTCACCATCTAGATAGATTTTTCCTTCTACCCTTGTACCTTCAATTAAATCGTTCATACGGTTTAGTGCCCTTAAAAAGGTTGACTTGCCACAACCTGAAGGACCTATGAAAGCCGTAATTTCATTGGTTTTAATCTCCATTTGTATATTTTTTAATGCCTGAAAATCTTCATAAAAGAAGTCTAAATCTTTTATTTGGAATTTTAGAGTATGATCGCTCATATTAACACCTCTTATTTTTATTCTCTGTTTTTTTATAGTCTCAGTAACATGGTTAGATTCTTAATTTCTTCTTTGGAACTTGTTTCTTATTATAATTGCGGAAGCGTTTAATAAGAACAATACAATAAGTAAAATAACGATGGTTGCGGCTGCAAGATTCGCATATTCTTTAGTAAGCACTGTATCCAGTGTCCAATAATAGATTTGAATCGGTAAAGCCGTAAAATCGTCCATAAAACTTTCTGGGAATTTTAATATTAATGTTGGTATACCAAGTACAACAAGGGGTGCCGTTTCTCCAATTGCTCTGGAAAGCGCTAATATAGCCCCTGTCATAATACCGGGTATGGCTGACGGAAGGACTATTTTTCGAATGGTTGTCCACTTTGTAGCACCGAGTCCGTAAGAAGCTTCTCGAAGGAAGTTCGGTACTGCTTTTATGGCTTCTTGACTCGATACAACCACATTAGGTAGTACCAACAACGAAAGGGTTAAACCACCGGCCAATATACTTGATCCCAGTCCAAAGATTCTACCAAAGACCGTTAAACCAAGTAACCCGAAGATAACCGACGGAACACCGGCCAGATTCGATATATTAAGACTGATGAGGGAATGTATTGTGCCCTTTTTTGCGTATTCTTCAAGAAAGATGGCTGTTGCCACACCTATAATCATCGTAACCGGTGCTACGACAACCATGAGCATAAAAGATCCCATGATGACACTTTTGATACCGGCTTTTTCAGGACTAATCGAAAGCCTTCCTGTAAGAAATTCCCAGTCTAGCCAACCAATACTTGACTTAATAATATTAAATAACAACAACCCTAGAACAAATATTATAAATACAATGGTTAGGGAAAACATGCTTTGAGCAACAATATTAATAATTTTTCTTTTCTTGAGTCTCTCTTGTGATTTGTTTAAATCAATATATTTCCTATCGAGATGAAGATTTTCTCTTTCTTGATCTCTAAGAGTATTCACACTATTATCCATACTAATACTCCCTTCTATACTTCTTCGTAATATATCTGGCCAATAGATTGGTCAACATTGTAAAAACAAACAAGATAAGACCAACAGCATATAAGCTATAGTAACCAATCGTACCACTGCCTGCATCCCCACTTGTAAATTCAACAATATAGGCGGTCATTGTTTGCATCGGTTGCATGATATCCAGTGTAAACTGCTTTGAACTACCACTCGCTATTGTAACAATCATGGTTTCTCCAATAGCACGAGATATTGCTAAAACAAAAGCTGCAACGATTCCAGATATCGCTGATGGGACTATGACTTTAGTAGCTACTTCTAGTTTCGTTGACCCAAGTCCATAGGCACCTTTTCGTATATAATCCGGAACTGAACTCATAGCATCTTCGGATAAAGATGTTACAATCGGCAATATCATAATACCCATAACAATACCTGGTGACAATGCATTTTTTGCACCAAGTTCAGGAAAAATATTCATTAACAAAGGTGTTACTGTATTGTAAGCAAAAAATCCATAAACAATAGTAGGTATTCCAGCTAAAACTTCTATAATTGGTTTAATAATTCTTCGCATCTTAGACGACATAAACTCACTTAAAAATATGGCAGAAGTGATGCCGAGGGGAGCTGCAACTAACATTGCAATTAAAGATGTAACAATTGTCCCTGTAATCAAAGGCAAAAACCCAAAACTTGGATTTTTTTTCAATGGCTCTAATTTTGTACCAAATACTTCTGTTAAGGAAACCTCTGCAAAAAAACGTGATGCATCCACAATAAGTGTTAGTACAATGCCAATTGAAGTCAGAACTGAGATCGAAGCAATCACAAATAAAATTATAGGAACAATATTTTCAACTTTTGAGGATTTGCGTAATTTCATTGTGTATTTTGTATCCGTCATAATAACACTCCATTTCAAAATATTACCAAAGGAAAGCTCCGATTATACGACTTTCCTAGAATAGAATAAAGCGACTCTGTCGCCTTTTAACCTGCAGATCGCTAGCGCCTGTATAAGTCCTTGACGCTTTTTAAAAGTAGAACAAGGTAAGACAAGAAGCCTAGAACTCCTTGTCTTACGCCTGTTTTATTTTTTGTAAAAACTATTTAAGTGCATCAAGTTGTGCTTGGTACTCTTCATACATTGCATCTGGAAGTGGCGCAAACCCATTATCACCGGCTAATCTCTTAGCACCTTCAAAAGATACAACATATTTTGCAAAATCAAGTACTTGGGGCTTTTCAAGTGCATATTTAACATTTAAGTAAGTAAATACTGGACGTGTAAACCCTGCATAATCAAGATCTAATCCAATTGTCTCTAGCTTAGGTTCAACAGGACCATTACCAAAGTCAACTTTTACAGCTTGTAAAGTATCCGTGTTTGATACATAATATCCAAAACCAAAGAATGCAATTGCATTCACATCATTGGCTACTAAGTCAACAAGTGTAGAATAGTCTTGTTGTAAGTTCGCTGATGCTACCATATCTGCTTCATCAAGAATTTTTTCATAGAAGAACTCATAAGTACCGTGGTTTTCATTTGGACCATAGAACTTAATTTCTTCTGCAGGCCACTCAGGACGAATATCAGCCCATGTTGTTACGTTGCCTGATGCAAGATACATATTAATGATTTCTTCTTTTGTCATTTCAGTCGCCCAAGTGTTCTCTTTATTGATAACCATTGTTAAACCGTCATAAGCAAGAACAAATTCATATACATCTGTACCCATTTCGTAACCATTTTCTTTTAATTGAGCTATTTCTTCATCTTTAATTGCTCTTGATGCATCAGAGAAATCTAATTCACCTGGAATGAATTTTTTGAAACCTGCTGATGAACCAGCTCTACCAACTTGTACAGATACATTTTCTTCTTCATTAACCATATACTCTTCAGCGATGTTTGCCATTAAAGGATAAACCGTTCCTGATCCGTCAACGATAACTGCGCCTTCAAGTTCAACTTCCTCTGCTTCTGTTTCTGTTGCTACCTCAGTTGTTTCTGCAGCTGGTTCTTCAGTTGAACCACAAGCAGCTAAACTCATTGTTAAAACACCTACTAGTAATAATGCTAATAATTTTTTCATCGAATCCTCCTCTGATCATATATAAAGTTCGTTTATTTCTGTTCACCGTTGTGAAGAACAGTACTTACTAAAGATATCATGGCATAGTAAATCCAATATGTTTTAAATGTTAAGTTTAGGTAAAGTTATAAATAAAAAGCAAAAAAAATAACGCCTTTATGACGCTACTTTTTTACTTTTTCAGTTGTGTGTATATTAATCTTCTACCTATAGTTCATCAGGAATATAGCCTTTGAATTGAGCATGGTACAGTTTACTATATAATTGATTGTTGTTTAGTAAAGTCTCGTGATTACCTTTTTCTTCTATACCATTTTCTGTTATCACTAGAATCTCGTCTGCATTCTTGATCGTAGATAATCGATGGGCAATGACCAAACTGGTCCTGCCTTTGGAAAGTTTTTCTAAAGCCTGTTGTACCTTTTGCTCTGTTTCATTATCAAGGGCTGAGGTGGCTTCATCTAAGATGAGAATCGGTGGGTTCTTAAGAAATACCCTAGCAATACTGATGCGTTGCTTCTGACCGCCGGACAATCTAAGTCCTCGCTCACCTACTAATGTATCATAACCTTCTTCTAAGCCCATGATAAAGTCATGGATCTCAGCATTCTTTGCCGCTTCAATAATCTCTGCATCACTTGCACCAGTTCTACCGTATTGAATGTTTTCTCTTACGGTACCGGCAAAAAGGAATATATCTTGAGACACCAATCCGATATTGGTTCTAAGGGATGCCATGGTCACATCTCTAATATCGATTCCATCAATGCTAATTCGACCACCATCCACTTCATAAAAGCGAGGAATCAAGTGGCACAAAGTGGTCTTTCCCCCACCGGATGGTCCAACAATGGCTAAGGTATGTCCCGGCGTAACCTCAAGGTTAATACCATCTAGAACCGTTTCATGGTTGTTATAGGAAAACACCACGTCTTCAAAACGAATGTCCCCTTTAATATTTTTAAGTTCAATCGCATTCTCCGAATCCATGATTTCCGGTTCCGTTGCCATAATCTCCATGAAACGTTCAAAGCCGGCCATACCGGATTCATATTGTTGAACAAAAGAGGTTAATCTACGAATCGGAATTAAAAAGTTGTTGATATAGAGCGTGAATGCAATAAGGTCTGTGTAGCTCATTTCACCCTTATAAATCAAAAATCCGCCAAAACCAAGGGCTACTACATGAAGGCTATTGGTCATGAAGCTCATGCCCAACATAAAAATAGCCATTGTTTTATAGGCTATGTTTTTGGAGCCTCTAAAAATCATGTTCCCTTTGTCGAACTTATCAATCTCGTAATTCTCATTAGCAAAAGATTTGGCTACACGAATACCGGATATGCTGCTTTCAAGATCCGCATTGATACCAGCCATGCTTTTCTTGACTTCTTTGAAACCATTGGACATCTTCGTACGTTGCTTTATGGCAAACCATATCAAAATCGGTATAAAAAGATAGATGGCCAATGCCAGCTTCCATTGGATCATAAGCATGGCTATAAAAGAACCGACGAGCATAATAATAGAGAGAAAAAGGTCTTCCGGCCCATGGTGTGCCAGCTCCGTCATTTCATTAAGGTCATTGATCATTCTCGACATGATATGACCGGTCCTTGTCTTATCATAATACTTAAAAGAAAGCTTCTGAAGATGGTTAAAAAGCTCCTTACGCATATCGTACTCCATGCGGACTCCCAGTATATGTCCCCAGTAGTCGACGATGAACTGAAATGCAGAACGTACCACATACATCAGTAGTAACGCACCAATAAAAATCAGAAAGGGCCGAAGTGTCTCATCTGATGTTGGTAAGTAATCGTTAAGGACTTGCCTGGATAACATTGGATAGACGAGATCAATCGCTGCTATGACGAGGGCACTTAACATGTCCAGTATAAATAGCTTTTTATGGGGTTTATAATAACTAATGAATTTTTTATAGTTTTGTTGACCTGCCATACGTGCCTCCTTTATAAAATCATTTCTATCATTTAAACATCCATTATGTAACATGATATGAACCAAGACATTATACCACAGGATACACTAAGAACCAATAAATTATTTTTATCGTCTACCTGCTCAAAATCTATTGACACTATCTTCTAACATATGATAGAATAAACTTCGCGAATCAAACATGATTCATGCAGTTGTGGCGGAATTGGCATACGCGCTAGACTAAGGA
>JAGXFY010000058.1:0-14696 GCA_024636985.1 Clostridiales bacterium
AAGGGGCCGTCGGATAATATCCGATTTTGCCCCTTTTTCATAGAAATATGTAGAACCCACAAAATATAGGCTTTTGGAAGCCAATTGTTTTTGTGGGTTCATTCTTTTTTTTAATGGTTACCTGTTCAAAATTTATTTTTATGTACACTAAATAAAGGTATTAACCTATAAGTGACAACTTTTTTCTTAAGCTGCTATCTCCTCGGTTTTTCCTTCGAATTTCTTGATTTCTCCATTTAAAAATCGGTGATATTTATTTATGTTTCGTCCTATTGCATAGAGCATAAATTCTTTATAGACCTTTTTAGAGGAACGATAATTGAATCGTCTAAATTTATCATTTTCTTTTATATCACCAAAGTGACCTTCTGTCTGAATTGACCGAATCTGCCTGTTTATTATGCCTTGTTCACTTTGAATATTTTCATTAGATTCGGCTTTTAGAGATTCCCAACGTTCATTGATTTTCATCACTTTATTCTTATCAACATCTTTGTCTTCATCATATTTATATAAGCACTGTGCTTTATGTTCACATCCGCTACAATCGTTACATCCATAGACTTCAAAGGTTCTTTCAAAACCACCTTTAGTGCTTACTTCTGTTCTTATATGCTCTAATTGCCTACCATCATGACATTGATAATAATGTTCGTCTTCATTAATTACAGTAGACATGTTGTAGTATTTGCCGATATCTTCTTGATAAGCTCTTGTTTTCATCGTTTCATGGGTTTGTAGTTTTATATAGCTTTTGACTTGTTTTTCTTTTAGAAAAATTAGGTTTTTTTCACTACTATAACCACTGTCAGCGGTTACTTCTTTTGGATAAGCTCCAAGTGCCAATTTATGTTTATCTAACACAGGTATTAAGGTATTATAATCAGTTCGATCGTTGCTAATGTAACTGTGGATAATAAAGTAGTTTTCAACGGCGATCTGTAGATTATATGCCGGTTTTAGTTGGCCATTTTGCATATGGTCATCTTTCATTCGCATAAAGGTTGCCTCGATATCGGTCTTTGAATAACTGTTTCTATCCGTTCCCATGATTTCAAAATAGTTTTTATATTTCATCAGTCTCTGGCCGCAGTCATCAATCTCTTCATATAGTTTTTGAAGTTCGGATTTCTTATGACCTTTTTCATAAACAAAAAGGATTTCTTCACCTTTAGCAATTTTCATCAGTTGAACCTGTAAATTTAATAGCTCAAGAGGCGAGCAGTGATCAATCTCAATGATGCTGTTATTGGAGATTTTTTTATGCTTAGTTAACTTTCGTTCTCGGTTTTTTTCGATAATTTCTCTTACACGGTCCATGCCTTCAATAATAAACATTTGTTCTTTGGGTAGTTTATATTTTGTGTGATAGTCGCCAGATTTAATGAAGTCATTATATCTGTTATAAAGGCTGTCAATGCCCTCTAACAATCCGGCAAGATGATAGTTGACACTTCCACGCCAAACGAAAGTATATCGATTGGCATTGGCTTCAATCTTGGTGCCGTCGATAAATAAAGCTTCTAGTGTTATGAACTCTTCTTTCCAAAGACGGCGTATAAACTGGTAATGCAGGTCATCTAAAATCTTATCTGTGAGCTTGATTTTTATGTAGTCGTAAAATGCATCCCGCTTAGGTTTTTGTCCTTTTGTAAGCCAGATAAAAGCAATGTCTCTTTCACAGAGTTCCACAATTCTATCAATCGCTTTGACACCCCGCATATTAGCATAGGTTAGAACTGCAAACATCATAATAGGGTTATAGCCTTTTCTTCCCTTGGTATTATATCTAGCAACTAAGCTAGAATAATCTAATTCCTCCAAAACTTTATTAAGGGTATAGACTGGATCGTCAGACGGTAATCCTATTTGATAAAGATCAAAGTGTATTTTCTGTTGTTCTTTTTCGAAAAATTCGTTATAATAAGTATTCATTGGTAGTTATATTATATAATATAACGGAGAGAAGATGGTTCTTTTTTGCCATCTTTTTCTTTGCAAAAAAATAGTATGACGCATACAGCGCCATACTATTTTTGATAAGGGCTATTTTCCGACAGCCCCCTTTTATATTTTATAATCATGGGTGTTGAACAATTTATTCATATGTAGAATTTTGTTTTTACCGGATTTTTTTGCCTTATAGAGTGCCACATCCACATCTCTTAGATGTTCATCAAGAGAGTCGTGCTCAAAAACACCATAACCACCGCTTAAAGTTGCACCGGTTTTTTTAACCACTTCCAAAAGGTTGAACTGGCTGATGAAGTGATCAAGCCTTTGGGCTACTGTTTCTAGATCCAGATGGAGCATGATGATGAATTCATCTCCACCATATCTGGCGATATGGCCGTCTTCTTTGAAATGCTTTTTGAGTAAATCACCGATTTCACGAAGGAGCCGATCACCCATTTGATGACCATAGAGATCATTCACATTTTTGAAGTTATCTAAGTCCACCATCAAGGAGACAAAATGCTGATCAGTTTCAATAGAATGCCGGTATTTTTCAAAAATATAAGCTCGGTTATTAACTTGAGTTAATTCATCTTGATACGCCATACTCTCAAGCTTGGCATTCAAAGTATTTAACAAAATATTTTTCTCATAGAAGGTATTGGAAAACTGACGAAGCATAAGGAAAACAACCAATAGGCTCATGGGCACTTGAATAATGCGATCATAGAAAGCCAAGTCAGGTGCATGGGCATGAAGAAAATCAGGGTAGAGGTATTCAACCGTTATAAAGCCACACATCATCGTCACCAATAAGAAGATAAAGAACAGCCGCTGCCAACCGTTAAATAAAAAGCTGACAGCAACGGAACAAAGAAAGACATAAGCAATAACATTATTACTATGCGCACCGGAATTATACCAACCAAGAGGTATTATAAAAACAATGATGAAAAAAATACAAGCAAAACGAACCCATAAGGAACGATCTTTGTATTTATTGACCAACCAGGTGACAAAAAGCATAACGACCCATTTATAGTTGGCATCAAAAGGGTACTGAATCACGAGATTCAAGATGATATTGGTCACTGAAACAATCAGAATGATGACAAGAATCTGATTAAACAGCTGATCTTGTATCGAGCGTTCTGTAGACTTGAAGTTCAGCAACTCTCTAATATTCATAATTTACCTCAATTTTGCTTATATGTTAATCGGTTCATGAGAAAGTATCTCTAACTGAAGAGCTTTTATATATACAACAATATTACTATTTTGTAAGAAATTTGTCAATGTGACACATTGTGCTATGACTTTCATTTTTATGTAAATCTGTTATAATAATAGGGTAAAGTGACACACCCTCATTTGGACAGGAGCATGCCATGAAATATGATTTAATCCTAATGGATATTGATGATACATTAATTAATTTTGAAGGCAGCGAGCACGCAGCTTTAATGCAAGCCATGAAAAGTAATAACATACATTTTACAGAACAATATTTTGAAGTCTATAAATTGATTAATAGAGAACTATGGCAACTTTTTGAAAAAGGTGTTTATAAGAAAAATGAGATCTTGATACTTCGATTTGACTTATTGTTCGCCAAGCTGGGTATTATAGGTGATGCGGCTCAAGTCAATCATGATTATCTGATAGCCATGGGGGACCATGTAACCTTAGAGCCGGGGGCAGAAGCATTACTAGATCAGTTACAAGGTAGAGTAAGGTTAGCCATCGTCACCAACGGAACAAAGTTGGCCCAAGACATTAAGCTTGTCCGGTCCGGACTTACAAAGTACTTTGAAGCCATCTTCATTTCAGATGTTGTAGGGGCCCATAAGCCAAATGAAGCTTTTTTTAGGGCGGTAGAAGATCAAATAGGACCATTTGACAAGCAACGTACCATGATTCTTGGTGATGGACTCTATTCGGATATATTAGGTGGATTGCGTTATGGTATTGCGACTTGCTGGTATAATAAAAACAGCATCGATATACCGGATGATATAGAACCGGATTATACAATCTATAACCTTCATGAGTTTTTAGCCATAATAGAAGCATAATAAAAAGAAGCATAATAAAAAGACGCCCTTTGATGAGTGACATCAATGGACGTCTTAATTTTTTTATTCTATGACAAATCGGCTGACCACTTCGTTAAGTACTTCAACATTATCATTCACTTCTTTGGAGATGAGATCAAGATCACCGATGGTCTGCTTCTGTGTTTCCATGGTGGCATTAATTTCCTCAGCGGTTGCTGCATTTTCCTCAGTAACTGCGGATATGGATTGGATAGCATGAAGGGCCGTTTCTTTGGCTTGATTAATAGCGCCATAGGAAGCTTGTACTTGTCCCATCTTATCCGTGGATTCTTCAATTAAACGGCTACTGTCTTCCATGGTAGCTTTTACATTCAACATCTTGGTATGGGCAATCTGTATAGAATCATTGGACTTAGACATATTCCCCTTCGATCGGTTAACAGCTTCAGTCACGAGGTTGATAATCTGATTGATCTCTTTTGTAGATGTGGTGGTTTGTTCTGCCAGGTTCCTGATCTCGGAAGCAACAACAGCAAAACCTTTACCGGCTTCACCAGCCCTAGCAGCTTCAATAGAAGCATTAAGTGCTAACAAGTTGGTTTGACCTGCAATCCCTTCTATGGTGGTGACGATATCGTTAATAGAACTGGAGTGGGTACTTAAGTTCTCAATATTCTCATTTAATTTCTGTATAGCAACCAATGTAGTATCAAACTCCGTAACAAGTTCAGATACAGAACCATTACCAAGAACTTGTTGTTCGCTCACCTTGGTAGAGAATGCAAGTACATCGTTGGCAAGTTCGTTGCTCATTGCAATCAGTTCATTAAGAGATTCAAGTGAATCGACACTCTCACTGGCCTCATGGGCTTGGTCTTGAGCACCATTTGCAAACTCATCCACAGCGGTAACCACATTGGTAGCACTTTCAGTGGTTTGGGCAGAGATAACAGACATCTGGTTGGCGTGGTGCTTAAGTGTTTTGGAGAAGTCCAATATCTGGGTAATGATGCTTCTAAAAGCTTCATTTAGATGATTGACTGAATTAGCCATCGTACCAATCTCATCTTTTCTTTTCTCAAGCTGTTTTAATTTTTGAGAAGGACTGATATTCAAGTTTGCGATAAGTTTTAGTTGATCTGTCATAGCGGCAATAGGTTTGGTTATCGTGATACTAAAGAGGGTGGCTACAAAAGCACCGATAACAAGAAGCACCACGGCTACTATGATAATTAATGTCATGCTGTTTCTTAACAAAGTCTCTTGGTTGGCTTTCTTTTCTAATATCGTAGCTTCTATGTCATCCACATAATTGCCGCTACCGATGACCCATCCATAAGGCTCAAATAATTGAGAATAACCCCTTTTTCTACTGGCTTCCGTTTCATCCGGTTTTGGGAAATAATAATCCAGAAAACCACCGCCATCTTTTGCATTGGCGATGAGTCCTTGAATGATATAGAGTCCGTTAACGTCTTGAAGATCAAGTCGGTTACTGCCCTCAACATCAGGATTTCCAAGGAGAACAATATTATTGCCCTCAAGATCATCAGCCCAGAAGTATCCGACCTCACCGTATTTGGCTTCTCTTACAATATCAGCAGCGATCGTTTTGCCTTGCTCAGGTGTTATGGTACCGGCCTCAACTTGATTGACCACACCTTGAAGTTCACTGACAATAATCTCGACTTGGTATTTAAGATTCAAGTCATAATTATCATACATGTAGGTTTCCAATTCATTGATGCTGTCTTCGGAGCTTTCTTTGATAATGACATAAGAAGAAATGCTTAAAATGAGGATTGTCAATAAGATTAATAGATTTGTGACCAAAGCCTGTTTTACCAAAAATTTCATGTAAAAACCTCCTCGTAATAAAATGAATAGCATCATATTATTGTAATAATTATTATACACCTTAATCCATGAAGATTAAAGACTTTCTAGAACATAAGCAATCATGATATAATAGAACAAGCATTTAAATAAACGTGAAAAAAAGATGATAAGGTGATTATATGAATATAGCTGCATATATCAAGACTTCAATGGTTGACTTTGACGGTCATCTAGGTGCAACAGTTTTTACAAAAGGTTGTAACATGATCTGTAACTATTGCCATAATAGGGATTTAAATGACCAATCGTTGGCGATGGATGAAGCGGCCATCTTAGAGCATCTAAGAAAAAGAAAAGGCATATTGACAGGTGTGACCCTATCTGGTGGCGAGCCTACCTTACAAGAGGATATCATGAACTTTGCTACCAAAGTTAAGCAATTAGGATATGCGGTTAAGCTAGATACCAACGGATCTAACCCGCATATGTTAAAAGCCTTATGCCGTCAAGGTTTGGTTGATTATGTGGCAATGGATTTAAAGACGGCGCCCAATAACTATAAGGCCATTACCGGAATGGACTTTGAACATGTCAGAGAGAGTTATAACTTTGTAAGTACCTTAAAACACTATGAATTTCGCACAACCATGTATCCAAAAGTCAGCTTTGATGATGTAGCCAATCTTGCTAAGATGGTAGATACCGGGCACTATGTGATACAGCAATATAGACCCAATCATAGTGAGGCCCTTAAGCCTTATGAGGACCAAGAACTTTTGACATTCGCCAAGGAACAAGGGGTATGTATCCGAGGTGTTAATGAGAATCTTAAATTATAATGTATAAGCCAATAGACCTATTTGTGCTTGATTAAATAGTCATAAAGGACTATAATACAAATAAAGGGTAACATCATAGTCCAAATTAAATATGGAGCCAATGATGATTATTTGGGTAATTAGGCATGAATTGGTTAAATGAGTACTTTATCAATTTCACGGACAAGGATATAAAAAAGGCCTTTGATCTTGAAGTTTTAAAACTGAATATACACCGAACCCGTATTTTAGCAGCGCTCATTATTTTCTTAGAGGGCTTTTTTTTGCTGATTTCATTTATACCGGCTTTACCAATCAACTATGGTGACTATCTATATATCTACAGAAGCTTTTATATTTTTCTATTGGTGTACGCCGGCATCTACCTGTTATGTGTTACACATCCAGTGATAAGAAGAAAATTAACCTACACATTTGTGGAAAACTGGTTGGTCGTCTCCGGCTTTCTACTTTTAATGTGGGCCATGGGCATAACTTTACTCGATCAGATGCGAGATGTGCATAACTTCACCTACTTTTTCATGCTTATGGCCTTCGCCTCTGCAACGGTTATTTCGCCAAGTAAGAGTTTTCCTATTTATTTCGGCAACCATATCCTTTATCTTATATTGCACCCTGTGGTTGGTCTTACAGGTGATCAGCTTGTCAGCACGATTTTTAATGGTACTACGGTGGTTATAACGTCTTGGATTATTAGCATCATTTTTTATAAGTACCATCATAAAGATTTTATGAAGCAACAGCAGATCATTAAACAGAAAAAAGAGCTAGAGCGTCTATCCTCAAGAGACCCACTTACCAATTTATACAATAGAAGGAATCTAGAACACAAGCTACTCGAGCACTATCATAAGGCCCAAAAGGCCAAGACACCATTGACAGTTCTCATGGTAGATATTGATTATTATAAAGGTTATAACGATAGCTATGGTCATGTAGAAGGTGATAAGATTATTCAAACTGTCGCAGAGTACATTAAAGTCATTGTCAGAGAATATGGCGGTTATGCCTGTAGATATGGCGGCGATGAGATATGTATGATTTTTAGTCAATTAGGTGAGAACCAGATGGAGCAAGTAAAGGAAGCGTTACATGATGCCCTAAGAAGAGAAGCGATAGAAAACAAAGCCTCAAGAGTATCGGAGTATGTCACCATGAGTATTGGTGCATATGCGAATGTACCCCAGGCCCATATAGACCCAATGGACTTTATTGCGAATGCGGATAATGACCTATACGATGAAAAAGAAAGCCGCATTCAAGTAAAAGCTTAATCAAATGAGACGCCTTCACATACCAGTATAACCTATAATACTTTTGACCTGTTTGAATTTTTAGTAGACCATGTTCACATATTATACATTTATTTAGTGTAGAATATAGTATTATAGTAATAGGTCATAGTGCTTATCAACAGGAAAAAAGGAGGTCGTCTTATGATTAAGAACATAAAGCTTAAATATAAGATTATTGGATTGGCAATGGCTGTTATTTTAGCATTTATTTTACTGATTATTGGCTATATCATACCAACAATAAATGCTCTGATACTAGCAAGGACAGAAAATTTTTTGGAACAAACGGTAGAAATGCCAATGAACGTCATTCGAACACATTATGAAGCCTATACAAGCGGATCGATGAGTGAAGCGGAAGCGCAGCAACTCAGTATGGAAACAATAAAATCCCTCAGGTATGATGATGGCATCGGCTATTTTTGGATTAACGATGACACCAGTCCAATACCCACAATGATTATGCATACGACGGACCCTTCTCTTGACGGAAATGTTCTTAGTAACGAAAAATTCAATGTAGCCTTTGAAACAGATAAGAACTTATTTCAAGCTTTTGTTGAGGTAACTCAAACGGATACGAATAAGGATGGTAAGCTCAATGGCTTTGTTGATTATATGTGGCCAAAACCAACAGGCGACGGTGACCTTGCAGAGGATCAACCCAAATTATCCTATGTAGAAAAATTCGACGAATGGGGTTGGATCGTTGGGACTGGGATTTATATTGATGATCTAAAAGCAATTCAATCGGATATTTTCAGAAATGTAATCTTAACAACCATTATTGTAATCCTATTCTCATTTATCATCGTCGCTCTGATAACGATACCTCTTAATAAAACATTACGTAAAATATTGTTTAGTACCTATAAGTATAAAGACTATGACTTCAGTGAACCTATAGATCTTAATCAAAAGGATGAATTAGGGGAGATTTCAAGTGCATTTAATCAAGTCAGAGAAGGCATTCGATCCATCGTAGGCAAGATAACAGCAAGTGCTGATCTCATTACACAAAGCTTTGATGTCATTAAAAACGACCTAGATAATCTGTCCTATTTAACCAGTGAATCTGAAGCGAGTACAGAAAGTCTAACATCCATAATGGAACAGACAAAAGTCGGTGCCAATAATGTTGCAATGGTTGTTGGCGAAGCCCGTGACGCTATAGAAAATATAGCAGATAGAGCGTCAAACGGAACGACCATGGCAAGTGATATTAATATGCGTGCTGACAAAATGAAAAAGGAAGCGTCTGAATCAGAAACGAATGCTACCAATATGTATCAAAACGTACGAGACAGTTTAGAAAAGGCCATTGTAGATGCAAAAGAAGTGGATAAGATCAACGCCTTACTTCAATCTATACTGGGTATTACAGCTCAAACGAATTTGTTGGCGCTAAATGCATCTATAGAAGCGGCAAGAGCCGGTGAAGCAGGTAAAGGATTTGGCGTTGTTGCATCAGAGATCAAGAATCTTGCAGAGTCATCCTCCGGAATGGTTGAGAACATTAAGACCGTAACGGACAATGTCAGCCAAGTTGTTGAAAAACTGGTAAGTGATTCTAAGCTTATGCTTGAGTTTATAGATACTAAAGTATTGAATGACTACAAAAAATTAATAAATATAAGTGAACAGTATAATGATGACTCGGTTGCATTTAATGAAATCATGATGGATTTAAGTGCCACATCTGAAGAATTATTTAGTTCTATGGACACCATATTGGAAACAGTTGACGTCCTTGCGAACTCGACCAATGAAGGTGCAGAAGGTATTGGTAAGATACTTAGTGGAACAAGAGCCATGAGTAAAGACACCCAGAACTTCTTAGCAATTGCTGAAGAAAATATAGCAGCTGCACATGAACTTGATGAAATGATAAAGACCTTCAAGCTATAGTACTTCTTAGTGGACATCAGGCCTCACAATTGATAGAATATGAATATATCCCTATTATATTGATTGGAGGTCGTTATGGGACACTATATTTTAGCCCTTAACTGTGGCAGCTCCTCATTGAAATTCACCCTTTTTGAGGTGGTGAAGGACAATCAACTAAGAAGTCGCATGGATGGTATTGTAGAAGAAATCGGAAACAAAGCGCATAGCCGCATCAAAGTAGAAAGTGAAGCTGGTAAAACGGTACAGGATGTACCGTTGCCCAGCCATCACGAAGCTTTGCTTGCGGTTTTTGATTGTTTTCATAAGGAAGAAATAAGGGACCAAGATATCGTTGCGGTCGGTCATCGGGTGGTTCATGGTGGAACTGCTTATAGCAGTAGTATTAGAATAGATGACGCAGTTATTGACAAGATTCGGGAGCTTTTTCCCTTAGCACCTCTGCATAACCCACCGAATCTTCTAGGTATAGAAGTAGCCATGAAGCTTCTTGAAGGGGTTATTATGGGTACACGTTCAGGAGACATTGATCCGGCCATTATCGACCACGTAGCACATTGTCTAGAGAAGAAAGAAGGCTTAAGCCTTGAGGCAGCCTATATTAAGGTCATGTTAGCCCTAAACAAATCCAGTGGCCTTCTAGCTCTTGGCGGCACCAATCGAATGCAGGATATTCGGGAAAAAGCCGAAGCAGGTGATGTAGAAGCCGAGACCGTCATTGCCATCTACGCCTACCGTATCGCCAAATATATTGGGGCTTATTGGTCAACGATGCCCACCTGTCAGGCGATTATTTTTACCGCAGGTGTTGGAGAAAATGAAGGCTATGTCCGCAAAAAAGTCCTTGATTTTCTCCCTGCTCTTCATTTTAAGGTGGATGAGGATGCAAATAAGATTAGGAAAGAAGAAGTGATGATTGGGAAATCGAATTCATCAGATTTGTCTGTACTGGTGATCCCTACTGACGAGGAAAGTGTTATTGCTTATGATGCCCTTTACCTAGGGTATCTAGGAACAAGCGTACCGGATTAGAATTATTATTTAATAGAACCCTATACAGAACCTCCTTGATTTTTAATCATTTATTTATAGTTTATTAATGGATTAATCCAGCTATAGGTGGTAGAATGATTAAAAATGAACGGAGGTTTATTATTGTGCAGATACTAAAAGACGACCAGCGGACCAAGATCCATCAAGCCGCCATAGATGCCTTTATTAGAGACGGTTATCAGAAAGCATCTATGCGTGGCATAGCAGAGTCAGCAGGCATGTCGGTAGGTAATCTATATCGATATTTTAAGAATAAAGAAGATTTAATCTCTCATCTTGTCAAGCCTTTAATTGAAGCATTTATGGCTCATGAACAACATCCGTTCAAGCCTCAATTATTAGATGTCAATATTCTTGAGAATTCGGCGATTATGGATATGATTATGAATGCTAGAATCCAATATAGACAAGAATTATTTATTCTATTTCTTAGAGCGGAAGGCTCGCCATTTGAAGGGGCCAAAGACCGACTAAGAAATCATATAGAGGAGCAATCGCGGACATTACTAGCGGATTTATGTATTGGAGAGAACGAGATTATTAAGAGTAGGCTATTGGTCATGGCCATATCCACTGCAATTGTAGAATCCTTTTGTATTATTTTGGAAGAAGCAAAAAATGACAAAGAATTTATTTATAGTTTATTAGAACTGACAGAATTCGGTCTTAAACCGTCACTTAGGAATCTAATCGCCATTAAGAACAATGAAACAAATTTTAGGAGGATCAACGATGAAGAAGTTCGTGAGTTTTGCAATCATTTTAATCATCATAGTAGCAATCATTGCACCGAGGGTGCTTAATATCATCAACAAGGAAAGTGATGAAGAGGAAACGGTTACTGAAGTTGCCGTCTCAGGTCAGCAGGTACAAAAAGGTGATTTAAGCAATTATGTCGAATTGATAGGGTCAACAAGAGCTGAGAATGCCGTTAACATAATGCCAGCCATGCCTGCCAAGGTAGAAAAAGTATCCGTAGTGGTTGGCGACTTCGTGGAGGAAGGTGAATTACTTTTCACCTTAGAGGAAACCTCTGTAAGAGATCAAGTGAATCAAGCAGAGATTGCCGTATCCATGGCACAAGTCGGTGTAAAAAATGCACAAGCCGGCATCAATCAAGCACAAATCGGTTATGAACTCAGCCAGAGTAACTATAGCATGCAACAGGACAGTTATGCTCTTGGGGCCTCTAATCTGGAAAAATATGAAACCATGTATGAAGAAGGTATCATATCAGAATCAGAACTTGAACAAGCAAGGATCCAATCTCAACCGGAGACCTTGTCAGTGCTTGAAAAACAGTTAGAACAATCCAAATCAACGATTAACCAGGCACAGATCGGTGTGGAAAGTGCAAATGCCAGCCTAAGACAAGCACAGGAAGGCTTAAGGCAAGCAAGGGAGATGTTAAAAGACATGACCATGACAGCGCCGATTAGCGGTTATGTCACGATGTCCAATATCAGTGATAATAATTTTGCTTCCAATACCCAACCGGCCATTGTTATTCAGGATATAAACGAGATTATTGTTGATGCAAGTGTCACAGAGACGCTTATCAACCAACTGGAAATAGGCACTACAGTAGATGTTAAGCTGGATGCTTTAAATAATCAAATCTTTAAAGGAACCATAGATACCATTAGCACATCAGCGGATCAGAGAACCTTGCTCTACCCCTTAACGGTCAAACTGGACAATTTGGATCTTAAGATTAAGCCGGGTATGTTTGCTACGGTCATTATTTTAACAGAAGAGAAAGCAGATACTTTATATGTCCCATCAGAAGCGGTACTTCTAAGAGATGACCTTTACTATGTTTATGTTGAGCGTGACGGGGGCACTGTAGAGCGCCTTGAAGTAAAAGTTGGCATAGATACCGGCCATTTTATCGAGATACTAGATGGTGTTCTGTTAGAAGATGTTGTCATAACCAAAGGTATAGGTTTAATCGACGACAACAGTAGAATCAAAGTAATAAGGAGTGATCAATAATGAATTTATCATCAATATCCGTAAAAAGACCGGTCACAACGGTCATGTTTATATTGATTGTTGTGCTCCTTGGGTTTGTATCTTTAACCCGAATCCCCATAGATCTTTACCCCAATATAGAAGTACCGGTTGCCATTATACAAACAAGCTATCCGAACGTGTCACCGGAAGAGATTGAGAATCTGGTTACCAGACCGATTGAGGAAGCTGTTGGTACAGTGTCCAATATTGACGTCATTCAATCGATTACTTCGGAAGGTTCTTCCATTGTTGTGGTTGTTTTCAACTTTGGAACAGACATGGATTTTGCGACTTTGGATATGCGCGAGAAGGTGGACATGGTCAAAGGCTTTTTGCCGGAGGATGCGTCCACACCCATGGTCCTACAGATTGACATTAACGCCACAGCTGTGGTACAAGCAGCTTTATCCGGTGCAGACGTAGCCACTTTATATGAATATGCGGACTCTACCATACGGCCTGCACTTGAACGTATCGAAGGTGTTGCATCTGTCAGTGTTGATGGTGGTTACACCAATTATGTTTCTGTACGTGTGGATACAGGTATGCTTAGTAACTATGGCTTAACCATAGACCAGATTGCCGGTATTTTGGCTGCTGAAAATATCAACCTACCGGCCGGATCCGTGAACAAAGGAGATAAGGAATTACTCCTAAGAACCGTTGGTGAGTTTTCATCACTAAGTGACATTAGACAAACACCGATTACATTGCCGTCTGGCGGTGTGATACGACTCTCAGATATTGCAACGGTGAACCTAACCAACGAAGATTTAGCTTCTATTACCAAAGTGGATGGTGAATCGGCAGTTAGTATCTCCATCCAAAAGCAATCGGGCACCAATACAGTAGCCGTAGCCAATGAGATTAACAAGGTCTTAGATGAGATTGGAAGAACCACAGCCTATGATCTAAAAGTAGTGGTAGACCAATCTGATTTTATCAACAAGGCCATAGCTAGAGTTGGCTCTAATGCTTTAATTGGTGGACTCCTTGCCGTTATGGTACTCTTCATTTTCCTAAGAAGCTTAAGAAGTACAATCATCATTGGTTTGTCCATGCCCATATCCATTATTGCAACAGGCATACTCTTATACTTTAATGACATTACCCTGAATATGATGACCCTTGGTGGTATAACCCTAGGTGTCGGTATGCTGGTGGACAACTCAGTTGTTGTACTTGAGAACATTTACCGGTTTGTACAGGAAGGTCATAACAGATTCGATGCTGCAATCATGGGCGCAAAAGAAGTGGCAATGGCCGTTACAGCCTCCACTTTAACGACAGTAGCTGTATTTTTACCAATGGTTTTTGTGGAAGGCATTACTTCCATTATGTTTAGAGAGTTCGCTTTAACGGTTACTTTTTCTCTCTTATCTTCACTGGTGGTATCTTTGACATTGATTCCCATGTTGTCATCCAAGCTTCTTATTGTGGATGAGTTTCAAGGGAAGCATCATGAGAATAAATTTAAGGTAACGGGTTGGCTACTGGATCATGCAGACAGCGTCTACAAAGGTCTAGATAACAGCTATAGAAAAGCCCTTAACTGGAGCTTGAGCCATAGAAAAATAGTTGTATTTTCAGCTATAGGTATCTTAATTATGAGTATGGTTTCAGCGGCTTTTATTGGGATGGAATTCATGCCCGAGTCCGATGAAGGTGCATTTAGCATTTCTGTAACACTAGAAGATGGTGCTAAGACAGAAGAAACCAGTGCGGCCATGGAT
>JAGXFY010000059.1:0-38982 GCA_024636985.1 Clostridiales bacterium
CTCCAATACAGCTGGTGAATCTGTAATAAAATCCAGTATACTATCGTACATTAAAAAGCCCTCCTGTTGTCTGATTATCTGTTAATCATACTATCACAGTGAGGGCCATTCTCAAATTCAATTTTCCTACAACATCTTTACGCTAACAAGAAGGGTTTTCATGGGACCCATCTTTATCTTTATCTTTATCTTTATCTTTATCTCTATTACCAACACCGACCATGAAGTTCCTGGAACTGGATATATGACTTAAGCAAGACAGCAGGAGCTGTCCGCCGACTTTTGGTGCAGGACGCACCAACTGGAGGCCGTAGTCATATATCCAGTGGAAGGGTTTTCATGAAACCCACCTACAACTCTTATTTCATCTGCGAAAGCAATATTTCTTCTGCTTTTAACAAAGCATCTTCTATCTTACTTGGATCTTTACCACCTGCTTGTGCCATATTTGGACGTCCACCACCGCCACCGCCTACAACAGCCGCAGCACCTTTAATCATATTACCGGCATGAGCACCATGCTTAATAGCGCCTTCTGATGCCATAACCAACAAGCTTACCTTGCCGTCATTAGATGTTGCAAGAACCACAACCCCATTATCCAGCTTATTCATAAAGTTGTCGCCCATGTCTCTTAGACGATCCACATCCACACCATCAACCTGAGCACCTAAAAATTGTATTTCTCCAATTTGTTGCTTAGTATTAATGAGATCATCTACTGCTCCACTGGCTAATTTGGATTTTAACTGATCCAAAGCCTGTTGTAATTGCTTGTTCTCATCCAGAAGATTTTCAACTTTACTTAACACATTCGCAGGATCTACTTTGATTTTTTCTGCTATCGCTTTTACTGTCGCTTCTTTATCTTTATAGTAACGAATCGCGTTTTCTCCCGTTAAAGCTTCTATCCTCCTGACACCTGCAGCCACACCATTTTCAGAAATGATTTTGAAGGTGCCGATTTCTATGGTGTTATGTAGATGTGTACCGCCACATAATTCAACAGTGTAATCCCCCATAGATACAACTCTCACCACATCGCCGTATTTTTCTCCAAAAAGTGCCATTGCACCTTTTTTCTTTGCTTCATCGATAGGCAGTTCTTCTATGTTTACTTTTAATTCTTTAATCACCATCTCATTGACTTCATCTTCAACCGCTTTGATTTCCTCTGCTGTCATCCCGGTGAAATGAGTAAAGTCAAATCTTAAGCGCTCACTATTAACAGCTGAACCGGCTTGTTCAATATGATCACCAAGAACATGCTTTAAAGCCTTCTGTAATAAATGTGTAGCACTATGGTTCTTCATAGTCGCATGTCTGTATGGGGCATCGACTTTAAGTAAAGCTTCATCGCCTACTGTCACTTCACCTTCAACCACATGACCGATATGGGCAATCTTCTCACCCATGAGCTTTTTAACATCTTTAATCGCCACAACACCTTTTTCAAAAACTATGGTGCCTCGATCCGCTTGTTGACCACCACTGGTTGGGTAAAAAGGTGTCTCGTCTACAAATATAGATACCTCTTCTCCCATGACTGCTTTTTGAACAACTTGATCTGTAGTCAACGCTCTAACCGTTGACTTACCTTCAAGATGCTCATAACCGATAAAGGTAGAACTAAGCTCCACTGGTAATTGATCATACACAGTTTCTTTCGCACCCATATAGTTGGATTCCTCACGTGCCGATCTTGCTCTATGTCGTTGCTCATCCATAGCTGCTTTGAACTTGTTTTCATCTACATTCAAGCCGACTTCACTTAAGATCTCTAAAGTCAGATCTAGTGGAAAACCGTAAGTGTCATATAATGTAAATGCTTTTTCAGCATCCAGTTCTGTAAGTCCAGCTTCTTTAACTTCTTCGATATAACCGTTTAAGATGCTAAGACCGTGATCTATGGTTTCTGCAAAACGTTCTTCTTCAATGGATATCACTTTGTAGATATAAGCTTCTTTGTCCGATAATTCCGGATAAGCCTCTTTGGAGGTTTCAATAACCACCTCTACCAACTTGGCTAGAAAAGCACCTTCAATACCAAGTAACTTACCATGTCGTGCCGCTCTTCTAAGGAGTCTTCTAAGGACATAACCACGACCTTCATTAGAAGGCAGTATACCATCTGAAGTCATAAAAGTTACTGAGCGAATATGGTCCGTAATCAAACGAATGGATATATCTGTTTTAGGGTCTTTTTTGTAAGTCACTTTGGCAATCTTACAGACTTCATCACGTAAGGCACGGATGGTATCCACATCAAAAATGGATTCTACCCCTTGCATCATAACCGCTAAACGCTCAAGCCCCATACCTGTGTCAATGTTTGGGAAATCAAGGGGTATATATTCACCCTCAGGCGTTGCCTCAAACTGAGTAAAAACCAGATTCCAGATCTCGACGTAGCGATCACACTCACAGCCAACCGCGCAATTTGGATCATCACAACCGTACTGCTCACCACGATCAATATAGATCTCAGAACAGGGTCCACAAGGACCGGCACCGTGCTCCCAGAAATTATCCTTCTTACCCATACGCACAATATGATTCATAGGCACTTTTTCTTGTTCATGCCAGATTTTTTCTGCTTCATCATCTTCTTCATAGACAGAAACATATAAGAGTTCCTTAGGCACTTCAAGTACTTGTGTAAAGAATTCCCAAGCCCATGCTATGGCTTCTTCCTTAAAGTAATCACCAAAAGAGAAATTACCTAACATCTCAAAAAAAGTACCATGTCTAGCGGTCTTACCTACGTTTTCAATATCGCCTGTACGTATACATTTTTGACACGTGGTCATTCTTTTACTTGGTGGTGTTTCTTGTCCGGTGAAATATGGCTTTAAAGGCGCCATACCTGAATTAATCAACAGTAAGCTTTTATCGTTATGCGGCACCAAGGAAAAACTGTTCGCCCTTAAATGGTCCTTACTCTCAAAGAAGTCCAAATACATTTTTCTAAGTTCATTCAATCCGTAACTTTTCACAATAGTTCCTCCTAATTATATTTACACTTTAACCAATGATGCCTTTGAGTATTATATTCATATACTTTTTTCTCGATCACTCGTTAAAATTATAAAGACATAACCCTTCTTTGTCAAGATATCCTATGTTTTAAGCCTCGCTTTACGACACCATAGCTTTGAATGATGAGGGTTGGTACAAATGAGCCTAACAAGATAATCCACCATTTATAGGCATCCAGTGGTTTTGTGTACATAACTTCATTAAAGAAAGGTAGGTATATAACGAGTAACATCAGTGAGGCAGCTATTACCAATGCACCAATTAGAAATGGGTTCTTTAGGATGCTTTTGTCCACGCCAAAAGTATCTTTTTTTCTCACATTAAGTACATGGAAAAGTTGTCCAAAAGCCATGGTAGCAAATGCTATAGTTCTAGCTGTATCTAGATCATAACCTCGAGATAATCCATATGCAAAAGCAGCTAGTGAACCTACACCTATTAAGATACCACTCACCGAAATCTTAGCAAAGAAAGCTTTGTTGATAATCGCCTGCTTGGGATCTCTTGGCATCCGCTTCATAATATCCCCTTCGCCGGTTTCCCAGGCAATCGACATAGCCGGTAGAACGTCTACAACTAAGTTCATCCATAGGATTTGTAGTGCTAGAATCGGAATAGGAAGCTTAAATAAGATACTTAAAAATATGGCTAAGATCTCCACCACATTACACGAGAATAAAAAGTAGATGAATTTTTCTAAGTTATCAAAAATGACACGTCCTTCTTTCACGGCATCTACAATTGTAGAAAAACGATCATCGGTCAAAATCATATCAGAAGCTTCCTTTGCCACTTCTGTACCCCTTATACCCATTGCAATACCAATGTCTGCACCGTTAAGCGCCGGCGCATCGTTCACACCATCACCAGTCATGGCTGTGACTTCATCGTCCAGATTCAACGCTCTTACGATTTGCAGTTTATTCTCAGGTGAAACCCGTGCAAATACGGAAGTGGTCTTAATTTCTTCGGCTAATGCCTCATCTGATAAGAGGTCCATTTCTTTACCGGTTATAACCTTATCAATATTATTCATACCGATTTTCTGTGCTATAATGCTGGCAGTACCAGGGTGATCACCAGTAATCATAATCACACGAATACCAGCTTCTTGAGCCACCTTAATCGCTTCTTTAACATCTTCTCTCGGAGGATCTATAATCCCTACAAAACCGAGAATCTCTATACCTTGTTCCAAAGCCTTGCTCATAGAGGCTTCATCTATTTCTTCATGATAATTTTTAATCTGCGCTATAGCCAAAACCCGCATACCTTCATGGGTCATCTCATCGTTAATCTTATTCCACTGATCAAGATCGCTTTGTTCTGCTTTAGACATTTTTAATAGAACATCTGGTGCACCTTTAATAAAAAGGCGTTTTTCATCACCTTTCATATCATAGGCTGTAACCATAAACTTGTCCTTAGAGTTAAAAGGCACTTCTCCTACACGATTATAACCCTTGTTCTCAAGTTCATCTTTTGTTAAAGATGCCTTTTCTCCAAGAACAACAAGTCCGCCCTCTGTAGGATCACCAATGATCTTATAATCATTTTCTTCTTTTACCAAGGAAGCGTTACTGCATAAGACACCTGCAATAATAAGTTCATCAAGGGCTTGGTCATAATCCACAATGGCACCATCCGGATCATACCCGTCACCTTCAACTTCAAAAGTACGATCCAAAGAAGTATGGTATATGTGTTTAACTGTCATTTGATTTTCAGTTAGAGTTCCTGTCTTATCTGTACATATAACTGTTGTAGAACCTAAAGTCTCGACAGCAGGTAAGCTCTTTACCAAAGCATTGTGAGATGCCATGGTTTTCATACCAATGGCCAAGGTTATGGTAGAAACTGCCGGTAAAGCTTCCGGTACGGCTGCAATGGCTAAAATGATACCTATTTTTATCATAGCATATAGATCTTCACCATAAGAGATACCAAGTAGAGTCACCGCTAGGGCTACAATGGCTGAAAAGAAGATTAATGTTTTACCTAAACGGTTCAATTGATCTTCAAGGGGCGTTATGGTTTTTTCATCTGTTCGAATCATATCGCTGATTTTTCCGATTTCAGTATCCATACCGGTTGCTGTTACAACAGCATAAGTATTACCTCTGGTTGCTGCTGTTCCGGTAAATACCATATTCTTCCGATCTCCAATAGACGTATCTTCTTCGCCTACAAAGTCTGAAGTCTTATCCATCGACTCGGATTCTCCGGTCAATGCGGATTCAATAACAGCGAAATTCTTATCTTCAATAATTCGACTATCCGCTGTAATGAGATCCCCTTCTTCAATATATAGAACATCTCCGAGTACTAAGTGTTGAGACTCTATTTCTGTAATCTTACCGTTACGTCTGACTTTTGCAACTGTTTTAGTCATTTTTTGCAAAGATTCAACGGATTTTTGAGCTTTGTATTCTGATATAAATCCGGACAAAACAGCAATCAAGATGGCAACAATAACCGCGAACCCTTCAACAGGCTCATCCATGGCAAATGAAACACCGGAAGCCAAGATTAACAGATAAACGATAATGTTATTCGCGTTATGTAAAAAAATCTTTAAGGCCGATACCTTTTCTTTGGCCTCAAGAACATTTTCGCCATATTCTGCCCGTCTTTTTGATACTTCATCATCACTTAGGCCTGAATCTATAGTAACTTCTAGTTTTTTAAGTATGTCGTCTTTCGTTAGTGTGTAAGGTTTTTCTATTTTCATACTCATACATATTACCTCCCTCAAACAAACAAAGAGGCTATGCCTCGCTTTGCTTGCAATTTGTTTATGTTAGCTAAGTCCTATCCTTTGCTTACTGCTCTATCTTTATAATATTTTGATTCACCATATTTTGCAATGCGCACATAACCCCATACTTGCCATGATACCATGTGAGACCACCTTGAAAATAAGCTGTATAAGGGGGTTTAATAGGTGCATCCGCACTTAATTCAATACTAGAACCTTGTATGAATGAGCCTGCCGCCATAATTACCGGTGCGTCATACCCAGGCATATCCCAAGGTATTGGCACCACATGACTGTCTACAGGGGCTGCCATCTGTATGCCTTGACAAAAGGCGATCACCGCCTCAGGCGTTTTCATGGAGATAGCTTGAATTATATCATAGCGCTCCGTCTGACTGGACGGAATGACTTCATAACCTAGATTTTCAAAAACAGCAGCAGCAAACAGAGCACTTTTATGAGCGGCTGCAACAACTGTGGGTGCTAGAAAAAGACCTTGAAAAAGGCTCTGATTAATACCTAAAGTCGCACCCACTTCTTTTCCAAGACCAGGTGCAGTCAAGCGATAGGAAGCCATATCAACACATGCTTTAGTTCCGACAATATAGCCACCTGTCGGTGCTAACCCACCGCCCGGATTTTTAATAAGTGAGCCCACCACCATGTCTGCACCGTACTCAGACGGCTCAGTAGCCGTTACAAATTCACCATAACAATTGTCTACCATACAAATGACGTCCGGTTTAATGTTCTTAACAAAACGAATGATTTCACCAATGGTTTCAGGGGATAAGGTCGGACGAATGTCATAACCTTTGGATCTTTGTATAGCAATCAACTTCGTCTTTTCATGAATAGCCGCTTTGATACCCGGGTAATCAATGTTCATGTTATCGATAAAATCCACTTGCCTATAGGTAATGCCATACTCAGCAAGTGAACCCGGTGTCTTTCTTATACCTATAACCTCTTCTAAGGTGTCATAGGGTTTTCCAATAGGTGATAATATTTCATCGCCCGGTCTTAGATGACTTGCCAAAGCAATGTGAAGCGCATGGGTACCTGAAATTATTTGTGGACGAACTAAAGCAGCTTCCGCATTAAATACGGAAGCATACACATTTTCTAAGGTATCTCTACCTAGATCATTATAGCCATAGCCAGTGGTCGCAGCAAAATGCGTATCACTGACTCTATTGTCTTGCATCGCCTTTAAGACTTTCAGTTGATTGATCTCGGCTATTTGATCTATTTGATTAAACCTATCAAGTAGCGCGACTTCAATCTTTTTAACATGCGAAATCACATCATCACAGATACCAAGACGTTTATAGATCTTGTCTGTCATAAGGACTTCCTCTCTAGCGTTCTTCAGTCATTAATTGTACTTCTTTAGCAGGTATTATGGTTGAAATGGCATGCTTGTATATCATTTGTTGTTTTGTTTCTGCTTCAAGGATGACGATGAAGTTGTCAAAACCTCTAACGATGCCTTTTAGCTGAAAACCATTGGTCAAATAAACCACAACCGTAATTTTATCTTTTCTAACCTGATTTAAAAATACATCTTGTAAATTGATTGGTTTGCTCATATTCTTGCCCCCTTATGATATATGTTCAATATATCTCTTATCAAACAATGATTTGATTTTATTGAATACTTTTGTTAAGACGTCACATAACTTGACCCCTTAACCACATCTTCATTGTATTACAAAAACTTCTGTACTTCAATATCTTTTATAATATATTTTACAACTTGTATCATATTATGATTATAGTCGTCTAAGTTCACCCAATTGACATTTTTTTCTCTCTTAAACCAGGTTAATTGACGCTTGGCAAAATGTCTTGTGCCCTTTTTCAGGAGATCGACGGCATAATCAAGGTCATATTCACCTTCCAAATAGCCGATGATTTCTTTGTAGCCAAGGCCTTGCATAGCAACAAGAGACTTATCATAACCTAGCTCTAGAAGTGTCTTCACTTCATGTACCAGGCCTTCTTCCATCATCTGATCCACACGATCATTGATACGCGCATACAGTAGATTCCGGTCCATGTTCAATACATAGAAGCATAGATTATATGGGGATTGTTTTTCTTTTTCTCTCGCATTATGGATTGATATGGGTTCTTGAGTCATATGGTAATACTCCAATGCGCGAATCACCCTTTTAGTATTGTTCATATGAATGCTCTTTGCCGATTCCGAATCCACGGCTTCTAACATTGAAAACAATAAAGCCTTGTCACCCCGATCAGCCATTTCTTCTAGACTGTCCCTATAGCTATGGTCCGGTTCATGGTCCATAAATGCTATGTCATATATAATAGATTGAATATAAAAACCTGTTCCTCCGGCAAGAATCGGTACTTTTCCTCTTGCATATATGTCTGCCATTGCCTCTTTTACCATTTTCTGAAACCATGCAATACTACATGCTTGATCCGGATTCAGAACATCTATAAGATGGTGTCTAATACCATCCATCTCTTCAGGTGTGACTTTTGCTGTACCAATATCCATGCCTTTATATACTTGCATAGAATCAGCAGATATGATCTCACCTTGAATTTCTTTAGCCAATCGAACCGCTAATTTACTTTTTCCTGTTGCAGTTGGTCCTGCAATGACAATCAATGGTTTCATCCTTGTATCCTCTTGAACTTCTTTTCAAGTTCATACTTCGTCATGGCAATTATGGTCGGTCTACCGTGGGGACAATGAAATGGGTTTTCAAGTGTTAACAGATCATCGATTAACTGAATGTACTCACCCTTTGAAAGTCGGTCGTTACCCTTAACCGCAGCTTTACACGCCATAGAAGCAATATCATCCAAAAGGATGTCATATTTATCTTCAATAAAGCTATCTGCTAACCCATCCAGAATCAGCAGGAACTGATTAGCTTCAAGGGTTTTACCAAAAACAAAAGGCACGGATCGAATGATGAGAGCCTCTTCACCAAAGGGTTCCACTTCAAATCCCAAATCTATAAAAAGTCGCTCATGTATTTCAAATCTGCTCATTTCTTGAAGAGATAGATTCACCACAACCGGTTCAAGTAACCTTTGGGCAAACTCAACTTTGTTCTTTAATTTTTTGACCATGCGCTCATACAACACTTTCTCATGAGCAGCATGCTGATCAACCATGTAATATTCGTTCTCAAGTTCAACAATCCAATAAGTATCAAAAAGTTGTCCCACGACTTTATGGGACCTAATAGCAGAAGAACCTCTAAATGCTTCTACTGACATAGCCACTTGGTCACCTTTATAGGTTATTGATGGAGTATCGATTGGTGTTTCAAGTGGCTCATCTACCTGCTTTTCCTCAAGCGGTTTTTTATGATTTATCTCTTGTATTTCTTCTGATATATGAGGCATAACCCTATTGTTTTGTTCTATGACCTTTCTTTTATCCTCAAAAGGTTCCGGTATCGGTTCATAGACCATGGGTGTTTCTTTCTTATCTTTTTCAAGACTAACTTGGGGAATTAAGGCTTCCCGATTAAGTGCCGCTTCAATGCCTTTATAAACCAACTGAAAAACTTTAGCTTCTTCCATAAAACGTACTTCCATTTTAGTAGGATGCACATTTACATCCACATCCTTCCCATCGACATGTAGATGAAAAGTAACAAAAGGATATTGATGCAGCATTAATTTAGATTTATAACCGTCTTCAATAGCTTTTTCTATAACTTTACTTTTAATATAGCGGCCGTTTAAAAAGTAGTTTTCATAGGTTCGGTTTCCGCGATTTAGATGGGGCTTTCCAATAAAGCCTTCTATACGCATCCCCTCAAAGCTCCAGTTGATTTCGATTAAGTTTTTTGCCACTTCCATACCATACACGCTAAAAATACAGTCTTTTAGTTTGTTTTTTCCTGTGGTTTGAAGCTTAATCTTACCATCACTTATAAACTTAAAGCTTACTTCTGGATGGCCAAGTGCCATCTTATGAATCAGATCAGATATATACCCAAGCTCTGTACCTGCGGTTTTCATGAACTTTCTTCTGGCAGGGGTATTATAAAATAAGTCTTTCACAATGAAGGTGGTCCCTATTGGACATCCTACTTCTTCTAGAACTTTTTCAACCCCACCTTCGATGACATAGCGTATGCCAACAGGTTCAGCTTCTTGTTTGGTAATCAGTTCAACCCTTCCTACTGAAGCAATACTGGCCAAAGCTTCACCACGAAAGCCCAAAGACATTATGCTGGTAAGATCTTCCTCATTCTTGATTTTACTCGTACTATGTCTAAGAAAAGCCGCCTTGACATCTTCTTTATGAATACCGAAACCGTTATCTGTAATACGTATAAACTTAAGACCACCTTCTTTAACTTCAATGGTGATGGCATCCGCTCTTGCATCAATTGCATTCTCGACTAATTCTTTGATAACAGAAGCCGGTCGTTCAACGACTTCGCCTGCTGCAATTTTATTAATTGTGTTTTGATCCAGCAATAAAATGCTCAAGTGACTCACCTATCCTTACCCGTTTAGACGTTTTTTGATTTGTGCTAATTTATTCAATGCTTCAAGAGGCGTTAGAGCGTTAACATCAAGGCCTTTTAATTCTTCAACCACATCTTCAGAGATGTTTCCAAAAAGACTCAGTTGTGTATCTTCTGCTTTCTCAGGTTTTTCCATGACCTTGATGCTTTCTGCGTGTTTGGTAATATCCGCTTGATCCAATTCTTCCAAAATCATTTTGGCACGTTTTATAACAAAGTCCGGAACGCCGGCCAACTTAGCCACTTGTATACCATAGCTGTTATTGGCACCACCAGGTATGATTTTTCTAAGGAAGATAATGTCATCGCCTTGTTCTTTGACGGATATACAATAGTTCTGTACCCCTTCAATCTTGCCTTCAAGTTCCGTTAATTCATGATAATGGGTAGCAAACAAGGTTTTTGCGCCCATGGTATGGATGTTGACAATGTATTCCACCACGGCCCATGCAATACTTAGACCATCGAAGGTAGAAGTACCTCGACCAATCTCATCCAATATGATTAATGATTTTTTCGTACCATTTCTTAAGATGTTGGCCACTTCTGTCATTTCTACCATAAAGGTACTTTGACCGGAGGACAAATCATCTGATGCACCAACCCTAGTGAAAATGCGGTCACATACAGATATATTTGCTGATTTGGCCGGTACAAAACTACCCACTTGAGCCAATAAAGTTATCAAGGCCACTTGACGCATATATGTGGATTTTCCGGCCATATTAGGGCCGGTTATGATGGAAAACCGATGTTCATGTTGGTCTAAGTAGGTATTGTTACTGATGAATTGGTCATGAGGCATCATCTTCTCAACCACCGGATGTCGCCCCTCTACAATATCAATCGTACCGTCATTGTGAACCTGTGGTCGTACAAAATTCTCCTTAAGGGCTGTATCTGCTAGACTTTGCATCACATCCAACTTTGCGATTTGATCGGCGGATGCCTTGATTCTTCCGACCGCCGCTTTTAGGGTATCTCGTATCTGAACAAACAATTCATATTCTAATGCCTCAAGCTTTTCCTGAGCACCCAGTATGGTGTTTTCCATTTCTTTTAATTCCGGCGTAATATAACGTTCACCATTTGACATGGTTTGTTTTCTTGTATAATCCTCCGGTACCAGGTTCAAATAGGAGTTAGTCACTTCTATGTAATAGCCAAACACCTTATTATACTTGACTTTTAGATTCTTAATGCCTGTACGTTTTCTTTCCTTTGACTCCAACCGAGCAAGCCATTCTTTACCATCTGTTGTTGCGGATCTTAGAAGGTCCACCTCTTCGTTGAAGCCCTTTTTAATAAGTCTACCTTCTGTAATGGCAATTGGTGGTTCTTCCATTAAGGCCTGGTCAATCAAATCATACAGATCCCTTAAGTCATCCAGATCTTCTCTGATAGCACTAAAGTAGTCTGCTTCCAGATTCTCAAGTAAGATTTTAATGGGTCCAATCATATCTATGGATTGCTTAAAGGCTTGTAGATCTCTGCCATTAGCCGTTTGACAGCTGATTCTACTCATCAGTCTTTCAATGTCGTATATGGGTGTTAAATATTCTTTTAATTCCATTAGATACATAGGTTCATCAAATAAATTGGATACACCATCCAGCCGCTGATTGATCTCATCTACATGGATCAATGGCTGCTCAATATACTGTCTAAGCAGTCTAGCGCCCATGGCAGTTTTTGTTTTGTCTACAACCCATAACAAGGAGCCTCGACGCTCTTTTTCCCTTAAAGTCTCTACTAATTCCAGATTGCGTCGTGTCGACAAATCCAGAAGCATAAAGTCTTCTGTAGCATAGTATCGAATATGGGAAAGATGATGTAATTGACTTTTTTGTGTCTCATTCAGGTATTCTATAAGAGCACCGGATGCTTTTATGGCTTCTGTCTTATCCGAAAAGCCTAATCCTTCTAAGGATCCTATTTTAAGCTGTGTCAAAATGGCTTCTGTGGACCGCTCGAGATCAAAGTACCAATCTTCCTTTACGGATACAAAGCTTTTAAATCTGTTTTTCACCCCGTCCATCAAAGGCTCATTACATAAAGCCGTATTGTTACAGATAACCTCACGGGGTTGAACTTTTGCCAGTTCATCCAATACTTTTTCATAACCTTGAACTTGGGTAACATAAAAATCACCGGTTGTAATATCAACATAAGCGATGCCATAATGGGCAATATTCTGAAAAATGGTTACAAGATAATTATGCGTTCCTGCATCTAAGGATTGAAGGTTCATATTGGTTCCCGGCGTTACTACCCGAACCACATCACGCTTGACGATGCCTTTTACCAACTTAGGGTCTTCTAACTGTTCTCCTATGGCAACCTTATAGCCTTTACCTATAAGCTTGTCAATATACCCTTCAACTGCATGATGAGGGACACCACACATAGGGGCCTTCTCATCCATGCCACAGCTTTTTGCAGTTAAGGTTATCTCAAGTTCTCTAGAAGCGGTAATTGCATCTTCAAAAAACATCTCATAAAAATCACCCAACCGAAAAAAAAGAATGGCATCTTTGTACTGTTTTTTGATATCTACATATTGTTGCATCATGGGTGTAAGTTTTTCTGCCATAATATCCCCTCTGCTAAATGATTTCCCCAACAAGGTAATAGGTTTTTGACCCAATAATTTTTACGTTAACAAATGTTCCAATAAGACTTTCATCCCCCTGGATATGAACCAAGTGGTTGTCTTTTAGACGTCCACTAACCCAGTCTGCTTTTTTGTGGTTCACTTCTTCAACAAGCAGTTCATAGGTGTTGCCGACATGTTTTTCACTGTTTTTCAAACTTACGATGTCCATCGCCTCAAGAATTTTATTAAAACGCTCTTTTACAATTGCTTCCGGCACCTGATCTTCCATATTGGCAGCAGGTGTTCCTGTTCTTTTAGAATAGATAAAGGTATAAGCTGTGTTATATTCGACTTGATGAATTACATCTATAGTATCATCATTGTCTGCTTCTGTTTCAGTAGGAAAGCCAATAATTAGGTCCGTCGTTATAGCAACTTCAGGTATCCTTGCTTTGATTCTCTTTACTAAGTCCAGATAAGATTCTTTGGAATAATGTCGATTCATCGCTTTTAGAAGCCTAGAGCTACCGGACTGAATCGGCAGATGAACATGATGACAGATTTTCTGTGAATCAGCCATTACCTCTATTAAATCATCGGATAAATCTTTAGGATGAGGTGTCATGAAACGAATACGTCTAAGACCATCTATCTTTTCTACCTCATGAATAAGTTCTGCAAACGTCATAGGCATGTCAAGACCGGTTCCATAGGAGTTGACGTTTTGACCAAGTAAGACGATTTCTACCACACCGTCATCAACCAAGTCTCTTACTTCTTTTAGAATATCTTCTGGATGGCGGCTTCTTTCTCTACCTCTTACGTAAGGTACAATGCAGTAGGTACAGAAGTTGTTGCAACCATACATAATGTTAACGGATGCTTTGAACTTATGCTTTCTTATACTTGGAAGATCTTCTACGATTTCTTTATGAGCCTCCCATATATCATACACCGTACTACCACTATCCAGTCTGGTTTCAAGTAATTCCGCCAGCTTATACAGATTATGGGTACCAAATACTAAGTCTATATGCTTGTGTTTCTTTTTTAATTCTTGAATCACAGTCGGTTGTTGCATCATACACCCACATAAGGCTATCATCATATCCGGCTTTTTTCTTTTTATACTTTTCAAATGACCGATACGTCCATATACTCTTTGTTCTGCATTTTCACGAACTGCACAGGTATTATAGATTACAAAATCTGCTTCCAACTCTTGTGATGCTTCTCTATAGCCAATATCTTCAAGTATGCCTTTGATCATTTCCGAATCATGGGCATTCATTTGACATCCGAAAGTTGTAATATAGTAAGTTAATTGCTTCTCTTCTAATCTATGCTTAAGCCTCTTTATGATGGCTTTTTGTCTTGTAGCTTCTTCGTGGCTAACGGCCACTGAATTTGTTCTCTTCAATTGATTTCACCTCAAAATATTATTGTGATTATCTGACCCTTAACCATTATGGTTAACGGTCCTTACTAAGTTTCTCTACACTTTTAAAATACATATTTGCGTTGGTGACTCTCAATTATGCATTTTTAATGTAAGTTCAACTAGAGTTCTGACCCTTAACCATTATATATGATTAGAGGATGTATGTGAAGGGTCAATTGTACTCTATCTTCTTCATACCTTTACAAAACATACGTTATGTACTAGAGTATAGATATTAACGTATATACCATAGACATGCAACCTAGCCAACTCGAGCGCTAATAGCAACCCTACCTTTTATTTGTACTGGTATCAGGGTAAATTGCTTACTTGCTATTGATAAAGGATTATTATGCTGATTACTCAAGATATACTAAATACATCTGAATATGAACCCAATCATTTTTTACTTGATCCGGGTACCATGGCTTTTGATATTGAAACCACAGGATTTTCTCACAAATATGCTACGATCTATTTGATCGGTATGGTCTACTTCGATACTACAAAAAATGAATGGATTCTAGAGCAATGGTTTTGTGAAAAAGCCGGAGATGAATACGAGCTCCTTTTTAAGTTCAACGCCCAACTCAGAAAATACAATCGGATCTACCATTTTAATGGTGATCAATTTGACTTACCCTTTATTAAGGGAAGAATGGCTCTCTACAAAATGGAGTGTGCACCCTACATCAGTTTTGATCTTTTGAAAATTGTCCGTCCTTTTAAAAAGACTTTGGGGCTGGAAAATTTAAAGCTCAAAACTTTAGAAAGGTATTTTGGGTATCACCGTGATGACCCATTTACAGGTGGCGATTTAATACACGTCTATGAAGTTTATAAGGACACAAAAGACCATAAGTTACTTCAGACCTTATTGCTTCATAATTATGAAGACCTATTAGGTCTTGTTAGTGTTATAACACATATGCCTCTATTTAATTTATTAAAGCAGATGAAAGATGATGTTATGGACATTAGTGAAATCTATGGCTATGAAGAAGAGGGTGTTTATGTCATCCAGTTTCCCCTAGCTGATCCGGTCAATCAAAGTTTTGACCTTCCCCTTTATCGACTTATAATCAATCACCAGCTCTGCACATTACGTATACCTATTCAAAGCGTTGATTTAAAATACTACTTCCCAAACCCTAAAGATTATTACTTCCTAACCACTGAAGGCTACGCCGTTCACAAAAATGTCGGTAAGTATGTTGACCCCAGTCATAAAATACAGGCTACCAAAGAAAACTGCTATATCCTAAAAGGTGGGAATTTTTTACCTGCCTACAAACATCTCAATCTACCTTTTCATTGCTATTATGAGAATTATACGGATGTTCAAGGTTATATTCTTTTAGAGGATTTGGCAACTGAAGAAGACCTTATTCTCTATGTTAGGAAGTTGTTGACACTGCTGTAAAAATGGGCTTTTAATGGTGGGTCCCATGAAAACTCTTCCAGCAGACTGTATAACTACGGTTGAAAGTTGTGTGTTGTTTTTTTTAACTGTAGTCCAGCATCAAAATCGTAGATATAATACACACTTTTTCCTTGCCTTACACTTCGTACGGTCAGCGGAAAAACTGTGTATCACATCTACTCGGTAATAAGTCGTCATTTCGTCAAGAAAAAGCACTGCTCAACCATCCTTCTTATTTTACATCCTGTAAAAATGAAGGACGTTCTACATCCATGTAGAACTGTGATTGATCAGCACTTTTTCTTTCCTCATTCGGTTTCGCATATGTGTTATTTCAGTATGCTTAAAATCATTCGCCTCAAACAACGTGCTAAAGCAGCCAGTAATACTATATTTAACCAGCATCGACCATGAAGTTCCTGGAACAGTGTGTATGACTAGGCTCATAAGAAAGTAACCTTATGCATCTTGTCAGTCTTTAAGACATGATGCTATATTGAAACTTTCTTATGAAATTTGCAAGTCTGCATGGATGCAGACCGCCGACTTTTGGTGCAGGACGCACCAACTGGAGGCCGTAGTCATATAGACTGTGGAAGGGTTTTCATGGGACCCACCTTTTCAAACCCCATTCATTTTATCCCCAGCTTGTACTAGGCGTAAAAATGAAATCTAACTTCATTATCCAAGAAAAGAAGCTACGCTTCGTTATGAGCTCTGCTCATATTTCTGAACGGTTCGAAAGGAAAGGACCTTGATAGTTAATGCGATGCTTCAACGCATTAACATAGCATTGTCTTTCCTAGAGAATAAAAAAAGTCCCTAAGTTTTCCACTTAGAGACCATGATTAACACATTAAAAACCTATATATCCCCTATTTTCTTATAAAAGAAAGACTTATTGGTTTCAAAACTATACCTTTGGGACTGAATGATTTGTTCAGTACTACCAACAAACAAAATGCCTTCTTTTTTTAGAGATTTATTGAACTTGGTATAAATATCGCTTTTAGCTTCTTCTGTAAAATAGATCAGAACATTACGACATACAATCAAATCCAATTGATCCGGATAGGCATCTTTAAGTAGATTATGTTCCTTAAAGGTAATACATTTTTTTATATCATCACTAACACGAAAGGATGCACCGATTTTTTCAAAATACTTGTCTTTGAACTCTTTGGGAACACCAGCAATACTTTTTTCGTTATATATACCTTCTCTTGCTTTGGATAAAATCTGTTTGTCAATATCCGTAGCAATGATTTGAATCTGATTCAAAGGTATGAATTTACTCAGTACCATGGCTAAAGAATAGGGTTCATCACCCGTTGAACAAGCTGCACTCCAGACTTTTATACGCTTACCAAACTTATTGAAAATATACGGGAAGATTTCTTTTTCCAGTACATCCCATTGGGCTGTGTTTCTAAAAAACTCTGAAACATTAATGGTCAAATAGTTAATGAACTCTTCATAAACTTCTTTGTTGTTTTTTAATTCTTTTACATAAGCTTCATAATCCGCGACACCATTCTTTTTAATCAACGAATCTATGCGTCTCTTCATTTGTCGTTCTTTGTAAGCATTCAAATCAATCTTCGTTAACGATAATATTTCTTTTTTAAAACCTTCATAATCTTTAATCAAAGCATTGTCTCCTTGTCAATTATTTTATTCGACACCTTGTTAAAGAAGTAGGGTAACCCCTAACAGTAAGTACAACAAACTTGCCGGTAGTGCCGGCAAGTTTGTCATTATTGCTCTATAAAACTTAAGCTTCTTCTGTAGTTTCAGTTTTCACTTCTACCGCTTCATCTGCTTTTACTTTTACTTCTACTTCTTCTGCTGCATCCACTGTAGCTTCTGTTGCTTCTGTTGAATCTTCAACTTCTACAGTTTCTTCTTTGTTGTTTTCTTCTCTTTCAAGTTCAAGACCTTTGATGGATAAACTGATTTTTTTCTCGTCCAAATTAAGATCTGTAACTTTTGCTTCAATCACTTGATTCACCGTCAACGCATCTGAAGGCTTCTCAACGTGCTTGATTGAGATTTGAGATACATGTAAAAGAGCATCTACACCCTCTTCTAACTCTATGAAAGCACCAAAATCTGTCATTCTTGCAACACGACCGGATACAACATTGCCTACAGCGTATTTATTGGCTGCATCGTTCCAAGGGTTCTCAGCATCAAATTTCATAGATAAAGAGATTTTCTTTTTCTCTTGATTGATACTAATAACACGTACACGTACTTTCTCATTAATTTTAACAACTTCTTTAGGTGACTTAACACGTCCCCATGAAAGCTCTGAAATATGAACCAATCCGTCAACACCATCTAGATTTACAAATACACCATAATCCGTGATGTTCTTAACAGTACCTTCAAGTACGGCACCCACTTCAAGATTCTTAAAGATTTCAACTTGCAAACTGCTTTTTTCTTTTTCAAGAAGAATTCTTCTATTACCGATAATTCTTCCTTTTTTCGTGTTAAACTCTGAAATGATGAACGTTAACTCTTGGTCTTTGAATTCAGATAAGTCACTAACGTAGGAGTCAGAAACCAAAGAAGCTGGAATAAATACCCTTACTTCATCAATAATAACTACAAGTCCACCTGCAAGAACTAATGAAACTTTTGCAGTAACTTCCTCGCCTGAATTGTATAATTCTTCTACCCGTTTCATTCCGTCTTCTGCTTTGAGGCGCTTGTAAGTCAATAAGACTTGACCTTCACCATCATTGACTCTAAGTACTTTGGCTCTGATTTTGTTCCCTACAGTTACCAAATCGCTTAGGTTCACAGTTGGGTAATTGGAAAATTCACTTTTAGGGATGATGCCATCTGACTTGTAACCTATATTGACATAGATTTCATCGGCGTTTACACCAATGATCGTACCTTCAATAATTTCACCTTTATGAATTGAAATTAAAGATGCTTCCAGCATTTCTGCAAAGCTTTGTTCATTCTCATTCTGCATTTCTGACATTCGAAATGACCTCCTTGATAAGTTTCTTAGGAGTTGACGCTCCTGCTGTAATTCCAATTACGGAATGTCCGTTTAGAACCTTCAACTCAAATTCTTCTATAGATTCAATGTGATACGTATGCTCACATTGTTCTTTACATATTTCATATAGCTTGATTGTATTCGAGCTATGTTTACTGCCGATAACCAACATAACATCAACATTCTTTGCAATCTCAAGGGCTTCTTTTTGACGTTCCTGAGTCGCTTTGCATATTGTTTCGTTTATAATAACATGAAAATTTAATTTTTGCAATCTTATCAAAATTTCTTGATATAATCCAAGATTAAAGGTGGTTTGAGCCACCACTTCATACACAATATTAGAATCGAAAGGTATTTCATCTATTTGTGTAATATCTTCAATGATATACACCGGTTGCTGACACCAACCCTTTATACCTGTTACTTCAGGGTGATTTTTGTTTCCGACGATAATAATATGATGACCTTTTTCCGAAGCTTTTTCTACACATTTATGAATGGTCTTTACATATGGGCAGGTTGCTTCTATCATACCAAACCCTGAGCTAGAAATCAAATCTTGTTCATTTTTACTGATGCCATGACTTCTTATTACCACTTTCCCATGGGGCAAATGTCCTAATTCACTTAAATCATGAATAACCTTGACTCCTTTTGATGCTAACTCTTCAACCACTTGTGTGTTGTGAATAATTGGTCCATAGGTATAAATAGGTTCATTGCCTAAACCATCATACACTTTTTTCAGTGCCCTGTCTACACCAAAACAAAAACCTGCTGATTTTGCTAAAATTATTTCCAAATCATCGCCTCATTTCAATGATTTTTTTAATAGCATGTACCACATCGTCAATACTCATCTTGGAGGTATCTAACAAATGAGCATCATGTGCTTGAATAAGAGGTGCATGTTCACGGTTCATATCTCTATGGTCCCGTTCCCTTATTTCATCTGCTATAACGTTCAAATCCGCAGACTCGCCTTTTTCCACAAGCTCATTATACCTGCGCTTCGCTCGAATCATAACATCTGCATTCAAAAAAATCTTCACTTTAGCATCGGTTAGCACATGAGTCCCAATATCTCGACCATCCATAACCAGACTTGTCATTTTTGCCATCTCTTGTTGCATCATGACCATTTTTTTTCGTACAGGAAGATAGGCTGATACTTTAGAAGCACCTTCACCAACCGATTGTTGTCTGATTTTTTGTGTCACGTCTTCCTCATTTAAATAAATATGTTGTACTTGATCTTTATATTCAATTCGAATATGCACTTGCTCCAAAGCCTCTACAACATCCTGTTCTATATCAAGATCAATATGGTGCTCCATCATATATAAAGCTACAGATCTATACATTGCACCTGTGTCCACATAAACAATCTCATAATCTTTTGCCAGTCTTTTGGCAATAGTACTTTTGCCTGCCCCTGCAGGACCATCGATAGCTATGGTTAATATATCACGCATACCATCACCCTTTCTTCGTTAAATCAGGTCGAAGTATTTTAGCATCTCTCAAGTATACGTGTTTAATGTCTTTTTGTAAAAGATTTTTTTCAACATGCATTAGAATTCTAAGACATTTAGCTAAACTCTCTGCTACATACATCTCCTGAACACATAAAAGGCTGGCACAGGTAATACCAAGATTCCGTGCTGCTACCGCCGGATATATCTGTGTCAAATCTTTAGTGGCCGAAAAAACAATAGATATAATCTCATCATCATTCAGATTGTTTTCTTCAATAATCGTCCTCAGCATCAGCTCTGTACCTTCAAGTATCGCTTCTTTTGAATCTACATTAACTGTAATTGCACCTCTGATTGCTATCATCCTATTCTCCTAACTCTTCTCTATAGAAATACCTGCTAAATATGCGGTAGAAAAAGCAATCTGCAGATTGAAACCACCTGTCAAAGCATCAAGATCCAATACCTCGCCAATAAAATAGAGATGGTCAACCAACTTAGACGCCATGGTATTCGGGTTAATTTCCTTAATATCCACACCGCCTTGCGTTATAATTGCTTCATTATATCCTCTTTTCCCATTAATTGTTATTGGTAAAGCCTTCAGTGTTTCTAGAAGCTTAAGTCTTTCCCCTTTGGTGATTTGATCCACTTTTTTAGACGGATCAATACCGGACAGCTTAACAACAACAGGGATTAATTTTTTAGGCAGAAGATCTGCCAGTGCATTTTCAAAGTTCTTTCTATTATATATCTCGAAATCCTTTAGCAAACGGTTATCCATTTGTTCTATAGATAATTTAGGTTTTAAGTCAATAAAGCCTTGTATGGGATAATGAATATTTTTCAAATAACTGGATCCTGTTAATACCAGAGGCCCCGAAATACCAAAATGCGTAAACAGCATCTCGCCAAAACCGCGATACAATACTTTGTCCTTGGCTTTTAACCTAAGTTCAACATTTTTAAGAGAAAGACCTTGTAGGTCTTTGACCCAATCTTCTACAGTATTCAGTGGCACAAGTCCCTGCTCCTGTTTAACAACTTTATGTCCTACAGCCTTGGCAAATTGGTAACCATCACCTGTTGCACCTGTCATCTGATAGGAAACACCACCTGTAGCTACAATAACGTCATCCGCATCCAAGCGTACATCTCCAAGATAGACACCTTTAACAAGGCGGTTTTCTATAGCTAGACCTGTCACTTTAGACCTTAAACGAACCGTTACTTTTAATGTTTTCATGGCTTCTTCAAGAACTCTAATAACATCCGACGATTTATCCGATAAAGGAAACACTCGGTTTCCTCGCTCAACTTTTGTCTCTAAACCAATTTCATTAAAAAAGCGCACAGCACTATCACTATCAAAGGTGTAGAAGCTGCTATATAGGAACTTCGGATTGGTGACCACATGCTTAAGCAAGGCTTCTACATCCACGACATTGGTAAGATTGCATCTTCCTTTGCCGGTAATATAAAGCTTTTTACCTAGTTTTTCATTTTGTTCTAATAATATCACATCATGACCGTTTCTAGCGGCCATGATGGCTGCTACCATACCGGCCGGTCCGCCACCAATAATTATGACTTTTTTCATAAACACACCTATATCTTGTCGGATTTAAGATTTAGATTATAACCAATGTTTAAGTCGTCATCATTGTCATAAACCTGATATTCTGTCCATATTTGTTCAAGACTGCCAAGAGCTTCTACCACGACATCTTTCTTCTTAATACATAATGCAACAATAAGCGCATTAATCAGACTCAGTGGTGCAACAAGAGAGTCTACAAATGATGCCATATCACTTCTAGCTATAAGTGAACAATCAGCAAACTGTATCATAGGTGATAGCAAACTATCTGTAATGGTTATGACACTTGCATTTCTTGTTTTAGCAAATTCCATAGCTTTTAAGGTGCGTTTTGAATATCTTGGAAAACTAATGCCAATTACCACATCGTCATCTCTTAAACGATAGATTTGTTCAAACATTTCACTAACACTGTTGGTATGAATCAATTTTACATTATCGAAAACGAGATTGAAATAAAAACCAAGAAAATTGGCTAATGTCGCACTACTTCTAACACCAATGATATAGATGGTTTTTGCTTCTAATATCATATCCACTGCCTGATCAAAGACAGCCTCTTCGATTTCCTCTAGTGTATACTTAATCTTATCTGCATCGGATTGCAGTACCGATCTTAGAACATGCGATTGGTCGATTCGATCTGTTGTCACTTCCACTCTTTGAATGGAGGTTAGCTTTGTTTTAACCAGTTCTTCCAAAGCTCTTTGAAGCTTAGGATAACCATCATAGCCAAGTTCGTTAGCAAAGCGCACGACAGTAGACTCACTTACACCGACGATTTTCCCCAATCTTGCTGCCGTTAAAAAAACTGCTTTTTCATAATGATCAATAATATAATTTGCAAGCAATTTCTGACCTTTACTAAATTTTGAATAATTATTATTAATTCGTTTTACTAAGTCATTTTGTCTATTCATATAATCCCCTTTTCTAGGACATTTCATCTACATACTGTCCGTAAATACCTATTAACTTTCAAATGATCCAAAAACTTTAATATAATTCATTTGTCAAACAAATGAATTATATTAAAGTTTTTCCTTCATTTATTATAGACCATAGCTTTAAGAATTACAATCGTTATTTCAAAGCTAAAAGCTATACTCGGAATTTACTTAATTACAAAAGAACGATTCAGCTACCAGAAAGGCTAACTGAATCGTTTTTTTATTATTATACAGGATAGACTTTATTTTGTTTATCCGCCACCGTCATATCTACCTTTGTCAGTTTTGCATCCCTATGATTGAAATAATCCACAGCGACTTGAGGGAACAAGGCATAGGACAATACATCTTCATCTTGCTTAATATAAGCACTGGCTTCTTTCCTTAGTTTATCAATCTCGGGTTCAATTAGATCTGCAGGACGACATGTAATCTGTTGATCATCACCAATGATTTGTTTTACAATCTCAGGTGAAATGGCAACAGGTGTTCGACCATACTCACCCTTTACCAAAGCCTTTGACTCTTTTGTTATCAATTTATACCGCTCGCCGCCCAGAACATTTAATACCGCTTGGGTTCCTACAATCTGGCTGGTTGGTGTTACCAAAGGTGGAAATCCAAAGTCCGCTCTAACCCTTGGCATTTCTTCTAACACTTCTGCAAAACGGTGTTCAGCATTTTGTTCCTTAAGTTGTGATACGAGATTTGACAACATACCACCCGGCACCTGATACAAAAGTGTTTTAATATTAACGCCTAACACTTTAGGGTTCATCAAGCCTGAATCAAGGGCTGCCTCGCGCATCGGTCTAAAGTATTCTGCAATCTCAGCCAGTAGTTCTTGGTCAAACCCAGTGTCAAAAGGTGTATTTTTAAAGACTTCAACCATAACCTCAGTTGCAGGTTGAGCCGTTCCAAGGGCAAAAGGTGATATTGCGGTATCTATAACATCACATCCGGCTTCAACAGCTTTCATATAGGACATGGATGCTACACCTGAAGTGTAATGTGAATGCATTTGCAGAGGTAGATTAACATTTGCTTTAAGCGCTTTAACCAACTTCTCGGCTTCATAAGGTACCAGTAGTCCAGCCATATCCTTGATACAGATGGATTGTGCACCTATGGATTCAAGTTCTTTGGCCAAATTTGTAAAATAATCAATCGTATGGACTTTTGATAAAGTATAAGCGATGGCTACTTGAGCGTGACCACCTTCTTTATTTGTAGCATCAATAGCCGTTTTCAAATTACGCGTATCATTAAGCGCATCAAATATTCGAACGATATCAATACCGTTCGCAATTGCCTTTTGGACAAAGTACTCAACCACATCGTCTGCATAATTTCTATAACCCAGTATATTCTGCCCTCTAAGAAGCATCTGTAACTTCGTATTTTTAAATCCTTTTTTCAGACTTCTAAGACGCTCCCATGGGTCTTCTTTTAAGAATCTTAGAGATGCATCAAAGGTAGCACCGCCCCAAACTTCCATAGAATGATAGCCGACTTGATCCAACTTCTGAATGATCGGAAGCATATCTTCCGTGGTCATCCGTGTTGCAATCAAAGACTGATGAGCATCTCTAAAAATTGTATCCGTAATTTTTATGGGTTTCTTTATAATCTCTGCCATATTTACCTCCTTGGTCCATTATTGTTATGATTAGAGCAGCTTTTGACCCTAATCTCATTATTAAGCTGTTAAAAACAAGGACAAGAATACACCGGCTGCGACAGCAGAACCGATAACACCTGCCACATTAGGTCCCATGGCATGCATCAGTAGGAAATTACTCTTATCTTCTTCTTGACCGACTTTTTGTACAACCCTAGCTGCCATTGGTACTGCCGAGACGCCCGCTGCACCAATTAAAGGATTGATTTGAGTTTTTGATAACTTGTTCATCAGCTTCGCAAGTAGAACACCCGAAGCTGTACCAAAGGCAAAGGCTATTAACCCTAATAATAGGATACCAAGGGTTTCAAAATTCAGGAATGCCTCTGCACTGGTTGTTGCACCTACTGTAATACCAAGAAATATGGTTATCATATACATCATTGCATTTGAAGCTACCTCAGCTAGTTTTTCTGTAACGCCGGATACCTTTATTAAATTACCAAACATAAGCATACCAATCAAAGGTGCTGTCGTTGGTAAGATCATAATAACCAAGATGGTTACAACAATCGGGAATAGAATCTTCTCTGTATGGGAGACCGGTCTTAGTTGCTTCATTTTTATTTTACGTTCTTCTTTGGTTGTTAACAATCGCATAATCGGTGGTTGTATAATAGGCACAAGTGACATATAGGAATACGCCGCCACGGCTATTGGACCCAATAAATGAGGCGCAAGCTTAATGGCTGTATATATGGCTGTCGGACCATCCGCACCACCGATAATGGCAATGGCCGCACCTTCTTTCGGACCAAAGGCAAACAATTCAGGGAAAAATTCACCTAACATTAGAGCTCCAAAAAAAGCTAAGAATATACCAAATTGTGCTGCCGCACCGAGTAGAAAGCTTTTTGGGTTGGCTAACAATGGTCCAAAGTCCGTCAAAACACCAACGCCCATGAATATTAATGGAGGAAATATACCAAGTTTATTCCCATAATAAAGATAGTATAACAAACCGCCAGGAATCTCTTTTGCTTGAGACAGAATATACGCAACGGTTTCGGGACCGTCTGATGCGAAGGTTGCTGCCGCTTCTAGTTTTGTACCTGCAAACTCAAACATCGTTCCGTCTGGTAGGGGTATTTGAGTCATGGCGCCATCCATGATAAATGTAATCGGAAGATTAACCAACAACATACCAAAAGAAATCGGTAATAGTAATAAAGGCTCATAGCCTTTTTTTATCGCAAGATACATAAGAGTTAAGGATACAACAATCATAATCAGATTCTTATAACCCATATCCGAAAAATTATCTATTAACCAGTATAGACCAGAACTGTGGATGAAATTAGCAAAGGCCTCCATAAGTGTTTCCCACATATTCAATGAACCTCCTTGGTCTAGTTAAGGGTTGCAATTAAATCGCCAGCATCTACCGATTGTCCTATAGCAACATGAACGGCAACGATAGTACCAGTAGCTGAAGCAACGATCTCATTTTCCATCTTCATGGCTTCAAGAACCGCAATCACATCGCCTTCTTGTACCTTCTGGTTTTGTGTCACTTTCAAACCTACAATTTTCCCTTGCATCGGTGCTTCAACAGGCGTTCCTTCAGTTGGTAAAGTTGTTGCAGGCACTGCAGGGTTTTGTACAGGTGCGGTATTATATTGTACAGGTTGGTTTACAGCCACCGGTATAACACTACCATTTGTTATTTCTTCTACATCTACTTCATAGGTATTACCATTTACAGTCACTTGAAATTTTTTCATAATCGGGCTCCTATCTTCGATTCCATAATGTATTGGTCGGGGAGATTCTTCTAAGAGATCTGACCTGTAGTTGATCCGTTGAAGTCTCTAAACTAGCAGCAATTGCCGCTACAATGACAGCTATTAACTGTTCATCATCTTCTAAAGGTGCTTTGGGTGTTGATAACGCTAAGTCACTTGCTGGGCTTACCTTTTCCGCTACAGTCTGCTTATCTGCTGATTTAAACAAGTTTGAAAAATTGACTTTATCAATGTATTTAAAAAGACTGATTACCAAGGCAATGAGTATAAGGACCAAAAAAACTGTACCAACACCATTGATGGTTCCAACTATGCCTTCTTCTAGCCATTCTGCCATATTCATTCACCACCTTAAACGGATCTATGTTTACGTTCCGGACTGACCATATATTTGGTGTACAGCATTTCAAGTGCTGCAATCAGTCTTTTACGTGTAGCTTCAGGTTCTATGATGTCATCAATATAGCCACGACTGGCTGCTTTGTATGGAGACATCTGTTCTTCCTTATATTGTATGGTTTTCTCTTTAATGACCTCAGATGCCAAAGTTGAAGTTTCAATCTCTTTGGCATACATGATACGTACCGCAGCGTCAGCATCCATAAAAGATACCTGAGCTTTTGGCCATGCGAAGACAAAATCCGCACCAATGTGTTTACTATTATAAGCTACATAAGCTGAGCCGATGGCCCTATTGGTCAATACGCTAATCTTAGGCACAGTTGCCTGAATGAAATTACTCATCATTTTTGCCACATACTTAGACTGGCCTGCTTGTGTTTCCTCTAGGCTGGCTGTATAGCCTACCACATCAACTAAGGTCACCAAAGGTATACCAAAAGCATCTAACTTATAAACAAATTCAGCAATTTTTTCACATCCTTGCAAACTGATTCTTCCATCGCCCTCAGTTGCTTGACTTGCGATGAGTCCAACCGTCATATTACCAAGTTTACCAAGGCCTAAGGTTATGTCTTTACCATATTCGCTTTTCAATTCCATAAACGTGCCTACATCTGCAATGGCGCCTAAAGCTGCTCTTCCGTCAAGACCCTTACTCATATTTGTAATAGAACTTGGAATCAAACGATTCAAATCATCGCCTGTGCCACCATAAGGTGCTTCTTCCTTGTTATTGGAGGGAAGTAATTCTATTAAGGTTCTTATACTTGCTAATAGTTGTGTTTCATCATCGAGTACCATGTCAATCATACCGGATTCCTTCGCATTAAAAGCAGAACCACTAAGGGTATCATTAGAGGCCTTGGTATGGTCCAAGGTATTGGCACTATTTAGATACAAGGATGTTGCTTCTTTTTTCATAAAAGTAAAGTCAGCCAATGTAGGCAATAAAGCGCCACTACCACCACATGTGCCTACAACAGCCATAATCTGGGGTATAACACCGGATGCCATAGATTGTTTAATAAATATCTGTCCATACCCTTCTAGGGCATCTGTTCCTTCTTGTAGCCGCATACCTGCTGAGTCTAAGAGTCCTACAATAGGTGCACCTATCTTAATCGCTAGGTCATAAAGCGCTACAATTTTTCTGGCGTGCATTTCCCCAAGCGAACCACCAATTACAGAAACATCCTGACTAAATACATATGTTAAACGACCTTCAATAGTACCATATCCCGTCACAACACCGTCTGCAGGTGCATCTATGGTTGCCATATTGTAGTCTGTTTGTCGTGGTTTAACATAAGCACCTATTTCTACAAAAGATTGTTGATCCAGTAATAGATCAATGCGATCTCGTGCAGTACTACGACGGTTAGTGAGTTTTTCCAAATCTTGCTGCATACTCATGCATTAACCTCCAAATATATAGTTGTATTCATTCAAACGCTTACACTAAACCATTCCTATGTATTTAACTTCAATGGTTATATTGCATAAGTATTTTAAATAAACACAAGAATTTTGTGTGTATTATACCAAGTTCCAACGACTATTATTGTAACGCAGGCCTAATAAAATAGCAATAGGGTTTGTAATAAATTTAACGATATCTCAAGGTTTCTTCTGTGTTAGAGAAAAATATAAAAAACGAGATGAGAAGAACCATCTTTAGAGTTGCTTCAGATAGTCGATTTCATCTCGCGTCAATGGACGGTATTGCCCGTATTTAAGGCCTGCCATAGTAATAGAACCAATAGCGGTGCGTTCCAAGGCAACAACACTTGAACCAACAACCTCCACCATTCTTCTGATTTGTCGGTTTTTTCCTTCTTGTAAAATGATAGAATAAACTTGATAACGACTTGAGTCTTTAATCAATTTAACTTTACAAGGTCTGGTTTTCTCTCCATCTAGGTTGACACCGGCTCGTAACTTCTTAACATCACTTTCTGTTATAGGCGGTTCAATCTTCACTTCATAATGCTTTTCTATATCATGTTTAGGATGGGTAAGTTTATACGTCAGGTCACCGTCATTGGTCAGAAGAATCAAACCACTAGACATATAGTCCAGTCGGCCTACAGGGTACAATCTATGATGGCTTTTAACCATATCTACAACATTGGTACGATTTTTTTCATCAGACGCTGTTGACACAACCCGTACAGGCTTATGAAGTAAGTAGTATTCTAAGTTTTCCACTTTTTTCAAATCTTTATTCTTATAGGTGACCACATCTTCTACCGGATTGATTTTTACACCCATTTCTCGGACCACTTGTCCATTCACTTTGATTTCACCATTTGAAATGAGTTTTTCCGCGGCCCTTCTTGATGCAATACCTGCATCAGCTATATATTTTTGCAATCTTATTTCCATTTTATTTCACTTTCTGGGAATCTAGGATTCATCTACTATCAAAACCAAATTATCAAGATCAATGGCCCTATTTTGTTCCTCTTCTTGCTCTTCTTCCATTTCTACTACTGTATCCAGTGCATCCACTTGATCGGTCATCTTGCTTTCTACAGGTTCTTCTTCAAACCGAATAGGTTGATCCTCTTCTGTTGACCCATCCTGTGGCAATGTCAGCTGCATCTCTTGTTCAACTTCTTCTTTCAGATGGCTCAAAGCTTCTGCCCCAAGCTCCGGCAATTCTTTTACTGACTGGAGCCCAAATCCTCTTAAGAAATCCTTTGTTGTACCAAAAAGTATAGGCTTGCCTGGTACTTCCAGACGACCAGCCTCACAAACCAAGTTGTATTCAATAAGCTTATTAACCGCATGATTTGAGTTAACGCCCCTAACAGCCTCAATCTGTGCACGTGTCACCGGCTGTTTGTATGCTACAATCGACAAAGTCTCTATCAATACATCTGTTAAAATGAATTCTTTTAATTTGAAATTAACTTTCTTAACTTGCTCATAGTAGTCTCTCTTGGTACACATTTGAAAGCTCTCATCAATTTCCAAGAGCATAACGCCACGTTCATGCTCATCGTACTTGTCTTTCATATTCAGTAGGACTTGGTATACATCATCAACAGATAGCTCAATGGCTTCTGCTATTTTTCTTGTCGGTACCGCCTCACCCATAGAAAATAATATGGCTTCAATGGCTGCTTCTGTTTTACTAAAATTCATGTTTTTTCCTTCTTACATCTTATTTTTATTGAAATCGGATAATCAGGTCATCAAAAACCTCTGTCTGAATGACCCTTATACTACCCATCTTCATCAATTCCAAAACAGCTAGAAAAGTAACAATCATTTCTACTTTTGTACTTAGGTTATCCAGTAAATCTGCAAAGCTAAGGGAACTATAGTTTTCTCTAAGATTCAATAATTGTTCAATCTTATCTTGTACAGTAAATGCTTCTTTCTTAATATCCCCAAAACGACTTCTAACCACATCCACCTTATCTTCATTTCTCTTAAGTACCGATTGAAAAACTTGGTATAATTTTCCAAATTCAATAGTCTCAAGTAAAGCAGCGGTATCCGGTGCTTGTGTGTAATTTCTTACTTCCTCCGGTAGACTTGCTTCTTTGAAGAGCATCTTATCTGCATGATTATGACGTTCCTTCAGGTCCATGGAAATCATCTTGTATTTACGATATTCCAGAAGCCTTTGAACCAATACCGCTCTAGGATCTTCAACTTCTTCTTCCTCTTCTTCATATTTGGGAAGTAACATCTTGGATTTAATATTAATCAGAATAGCTGCCATCTCAATAAATTCTGACATAACCTCCATCTGACCTATTTCCATACGACGAATGTGATCCAAATATTGCCGGGTCACCACCACAATTGGTATGTCGTATATATTTAATTTGTTTTTATCAATAAGATGCAGTAGAAGATCTAAAGGACCTTCAAAATTATCTAATTTAACTGATAATACCATGGTTGTCTCCTATGTCATCAGGTTGAGTATTGGACTCAATACCTCTCTTGCAATTATTTCTATGATATTAAAAGCAATCATTAATATAAAACCGGCATGTATATAGCGTTGATTTTGAATAAGTTTAAAATAGTTGTTAGGGGAAAAAGCATAGATCATCTTACTCATATCCAGCGGTGGTACAGGAAATAGATTTACTATAAAAATAACCATATTAAATACCACAAGTTTGTAAGCACCATATATAAGAAACGGGTTTGCTTTTACCTGTATTAAATAATTGAATATGGGTAGCATAAACAACATAAGCATAAGGCTGGCTAACTGTCCGGATAACATTAAAGGCAGTAAACTCCTTTCCTTATCTTTTAGTCGATTAGGGTTATATTCAATTGGTTTTTGCCACCCTACACCGAAGGTTGAAAAAGCAAAAAGAATCAACCCAATAGGATCAATGAATTTTGTTAATTTAGGTATGGTGATGGTCTTTTTCCTATAGATGGGATGGGTTAGAAAATGAGCGGCAAAAACTTTAGGTAGTTCGTGGGCCACCATTACTATCACACCACATAAGGCATTGATGATCAATCTAATTATGAGTATCGTCATGTTTTATCTCCTAAGTCATCGCATTCAAGATTTTATGAAGCACAAATAATGCTCATAAGCTATTTTACTAATAAATCATGGAAATAGCAAGGGATAAGTCTGCTGGTCTGAATGTTGAGAACAAAGTAAAAAGCCTCATAAGAGGCTTTTTCTTTGTTATTTCAATAAACACTTTATAAGATTTGGTTTTTCATAAGCCTCTTTTTGTTGGGTTATGGCGTCTAAAAATCTTGCTTCTGAAGCGACCAGTTTTACTTCATCATTTGCGTATACTATAGCGATTATATCATCTTTTTCTGCAAAATCACCCAGTTTCTTTTTAAAAATATAGCCGACAGATAAATCAATAGGGCTGTCTTTGGTTTCTCGCCCTCCACCTAACATCATGGTTGCGTATCCGATTTCTTCTGTCTCAATATGAGCGATATAACCGGAAGCTCTAGCTTTTACCTTTCGAATAATCGATGCCTTCTCAAAAAGTTGTGGCTGGTCCACATACACTGTATCACCACCTTGAGCTTTTACAAATTCTTTGAACTTTGCAAGCGCCGAACCGGATACTATGGTTTCCTCTAACATGGATCTGGCCTCATCTTCATCTTCTGTTAATTTTGATAACAGTACCATTTGTGTCCCCAGTTGCAAACACAGTTCCATCAAATCCTCAGGTCCATTGCCTCTTAAAGTCTCAATAGCTTCAATAACCTCCAAAGTATTCCCAACTGCAAGGCCTAAGGGTTGGTTCATATCGGATACGATTGCTACAGTCTCTCGACCATAACCATTTCCAATGTCGACCATAGCTTTGGCAAGCTTAATGGCATCTGCTTCGTCACGCATGAAAGCGCCTGACCCAGTTTTAACGTCTAGAACGATGGCATCTGCTCCGGAAGCAATCTTTTTACTCATAATACTACCGGCGATCAAAGAAAAACTATCCACCGTTGCGGTTACATCCCGTAATGCATATAGTTTTTTATCCGCAGGCGCAAGGTTGGCTGTTTGTCCGGCTATGGCTATCTTAATGGTATTTACATTATTGATAAACTGTTCTTCAGACATATCCGTATTAAACCCTGTAAAAGCCTCTAATTTATCGATGGTGCCACCCGTGTGACCAAGGCCTCTACCGGACATCTTTGCTACCGGTATACCAAGCGCCGCTACCATAGGCGCAAGCACCAATGATGTTTTATCACCTACGCCACCTGTACTGTGCTTATCCACCTTGATACCTTCGATCTTAGAAAGGTCCAACATATCGCCACTTTTTGCCATTGCCAGTGTCAATGCTAGCGTTTCCTCCGTGTTCATCCCACGAAAGTAGATGGCCATTAACAAGGCCGACATTTGATAGTCGGGTATAATACCTTTTGTAAAGCCTTCCACCACATAGTTTATCTCTAAATCTGTCAATATTTCGCCTAATTTTTTCTTTTCAATTACGTCATACATTCTCATAGTCTCATCTCCATTGCTTCATTATTAGATCTATGGTCATTTCTTTTGTTCGAATATGTCCATAGTTAATTATTTGCATCATGTAATGACATTATATCATATCTATTTGGCTTTGAAAATAGCGAACCCATGCATAATTGCATAGGTTCGCCCTTTTAATCATTATTTATATACTAGTTATCGCTATACTCAATAACCGGTTTAGATTTTTTTGATTTTACATGGGTGTAACTGTAACCCTTCTTATAGTAGTCATAATAATCATTGCGCTTCATATCTACTTTACTAATTAGAATACCTAGCATATTGGCCTCGATTTTCTTAAAGGCAGCAATGGCTTTATGAACTGTACTTTTCTTGGTTTCATTAGCAGCAATTACCAGAACAACACCATCCACCAATCTATTAAGCACAATTGCATCCGTCACACTTAGTACCGGTGGCGCGTCAATCAATATCATATCATACTTACTTCTTGCCTCACGGATAATATCTTCAAGTGCTTTTGATCCTAACAATTCTGCCGGTGACGGTGGTAACGGACCTGCTGTTAATACATCTAGTAAAGGTGCTTCTTTAATCTGATGAACGGCATCTTTAAGTATCATTTTTTCAGACAACATATTGGTAATACCCGGGCTTTGGTTAATACCAAACACGCTATGTACCCTAGCTCGACGTAAATCACATTCCACTAACAATGTTTTTTTACCATCCAATGCAAAACTCGTAGCAATGTTGGAAATGCTCGTGGTTTTACCTTCCTCTGAAACAGAAGACGTAAACATGACCACTTTTTTCTCAGTATCCACCTTCATATATTTTAAATTACTTCTAAACATTTTGTAACTTTCGGCGGCCAAGGACTCCGGCTCATTAACACTAATTAGGTCTTTACTGATCATGATGTCCTCCCTTCACCTTTGAACTTAGGAATAACACCAAGCACAGGTATACCAAATTCCTTTTCAACATTGGATTCATCCTGTATGGTATTGTTCATCGCCATTTTCAATAGGATTATTCCCATCGCTACCATAGCGCCAACCATGGCTGCAATCAAGGCATTCATGACTGCGTTTGGACTAATTGGTGTCGTTGGCGTGATGGCGTAGTCTACAATCTGAATATTTTTTACACCAACAATGATTTCTGCTTTTTCTACTAATACTTGAGAAAAACGATTAGCGATTTGAGTTGCTCTTTCCGGAATAGGATCTTCATACGTTATATTCATAAATCTGGATTCCGTTATAATATTAATATTCAGATTATCAACCACTTCATTCCTCGTCGTGTTTAGTTCAAGATCATTGATAACTTCTTCAGTAACCAATCTTGTCTTAATCAACTCTCTGTAGTCAACCACCAATTTACTATCCAGTTGAAAATCGCCCAAACTAATTCCGGTTATGATATCATTTTCCTTACCAATAAACAAAGTGGATTCCGCCTTATAAATAGGTACGACATAGGTCTTTGTTGCATAGTAAGAAGAACCTGCAGCTACAATCATAAAAAGCAAGATTAGCCACCAATTTGATATAATACCTCTTAAAAGCTCAAGCAAATCAAGCTCTTGATACTCTTCATTCATCTTTATACCCTACTCTCATCATCTTGTACGATCTCTAGTTTAATAAATGCACATATTTATAGTATAGTTCAATCGCTGTACCCAGTTCTGCCTCGGATAAGTTCGCCCTCAAGTATGCCTTTACTTCTTCTTCTTCTGCAGCGGATAGACCACCTTCTGCAATACCAAACAAATAGTTTGTATCTAACTGGTTGTATATCCCAGCGCCGGTACTTAAGTCTGAATCTGATATTTGATCCTTATGCGTAATAATCTTCTGATTCACCCATTGATCCTTGACAACTTTCTCGGTGATGGCTTCCCCATCACTTAATGGAATCAAGGTCACATCCATAATATCAACTTCTTCATCAGTTAACGTAGCTGAAGTATCTTCAGCATGTGACGCAGTAACACCTGTAATAGGCTCAAGGGCATCCTCATCCCCTTCAGAAATATCTGGATCTGCATCTATTTCATTATCATTTAATCGTTCCATTTCATTAAGCAGATCTTCTAGTTCCTGGGGGTTCTTATCCATATGTTCATCCCACATCGTTTCATAAGTTTCCCGCAGTTTCTGCTCTTGCATCCTTTCAAGTTCTTGCTCAAACTGCTTTTTTAAGTCATTTACATCAATATCCTGACCCGGATTCTGGTTGGACATGACAAAAGGAATTGAGAAACCAATGATTACGCATAAACCAAGGCCAATTATTATTTTCTTAACCATCACGATTACCCTACTCTCACTTATTCGGTTGTGGTTTCTTCTTCTGAGTCTTCCGCTTCAATAACTACGATGGTTTCAATATGTGTAGCCATTCTATAGAGCATAACAACCGCTTCGGCTCTAGTAGCAAATCTTTTGGCCTTGAAGTTTTTCTTACCATCCTCATCATAGCCCTGAATGATACCAAGTTTGGCAGCAAGTGCTGAACCTTTTTTCGACCAAGCTTCTATAAGATCTTTATCGTCATAGTCGTTAAGTAAGACATCTATCTCTTCGTCTGTTGGCTCTTCTATTTCTCTAGCTTTTAACACACGACTGATCATTGTCGCCATTTCTTCACGTGTCACCTTTTGATGTGGTTTAAAACCACCATTTCCATAACCTGAAATAATACCATTTTCAGCCGCCGCTCTTAGATCATCATAGAACCAGTCTGATGGTTTAACATCTTCAAATGTATTCACTTCAGATGTCGGTATGAGCTCTAGCATCCTTGATAGCATAGATGCAAATTCAGCTCTCGTAATAAACCCGGAAGGATCAAATTTGGTTTCTGACTTACCTTTGACAATGCCATAACCAAACAAAGCTTCTATGGCTTCTTTCGCCCATTCAAACCCGAAGGTATCTAGGAATGTTGGCACCGCTAAAGCAATGTCTTCGTCCGTCAAATCTACAAATGGAGGAGGATTGCCGCCACCGCCACCTCCTGCTCCACCGCCAGGTCCACCGGTTGAGGCAAGACGCACAAAACCAAAACGATTGAAATATCTGTAAAGTTGGGTTCGATCATTTGGTGAAGCTGTGTTATAAAAGTCTACAAAGTCCTGTAAACCGTCTAATACAGTTTCAGCTTGATCAATATCATTATTTAATTTTGAATTGGCTATGGTGATAATTTTTTGAGCCTCTACACGATCCAGTGTGAAGCTTGAATTTGGTGTTTGCGCTACTAAAAAAGGAACGGAAATACCAAGGGAATTTAATAGAATTGCATCATTTAATAAATCAAACAGTTTATCCATTCTAGCAAAACCCGCATCTAACGCTGCTAAATCAGCGCCTGCATCTTCAAGTGCTGCTCTAAATTCACTTTCTCTAGCTTCAATGGAAGCTCTAAAAGCGTCTTTATCTGCAGGTCTGTTTGGATTAGAACTAAGACCTAAGTATTCCTCAAGTTTTTTCTCATCATACGTTTCTGTCATGATGTAATCAACAAAAGCTTCCATAGCATCCAACGTAACACCGAAGGATTCCAATCGATCTTGTTGTCCACTTGTTAAGCCATTAAATGCTTTTTCATAAGCATCTAACATATCTTCTTTTTCGTCCACCTTGCGAATGACCGCAATCAGGTCAACAAATTGATCCTTGTGTTCCAGGTCAAAAACATGGTCTACAAATGCAGTCACCAAATCCGGTTCAGTAACCTCTGCACCAAAAACCTGCACACCAAATAAATTAAGTAACATGGTGAATGCCATTAACGTCGCTAATATCCTCTTCATTTTTATACTTCCTTCCATCCTCGTCATGTTTTATGAATATGTTGCCCCTTATTATGCCGAATCTCTATATTTACCACAGCATAATTCTTATTTCATTACATTATACTAGAATTACCATGTTAATACAATGCATTTAAAGCAGTTCAGTAATATTTATTCATATTTTGTACATATTTATTTCATATAAATGTTTATAGTATAACTTGCTAAAATAGGCTCTCAAAATATTTAATTCGATCATAGAGATTTTGATTGATTGGTGTCTCTATTTGATGTTTTCTTCCAAGTGATATGACCGTACCGGCAAACAATTCGACCTCACTTATTCGTCTGGCTTCCATATCTTGACGTGTTGATGGTCGCCCCTTAGGGTTCAGTCTATCTAAGATTTTTAACCAGTAGATTAAATCCTTCTCTGTCAGATGAACCCCTTCTTTTTGAGCTATGGACATGACCTCTCTCATGGCAGCAATCATCATATCTCTTTCCGGACCATCCCTTTGAATCATCGAAAAATCACCTTCATAGTAGGCAATGGTTTGGTTTACACCTACATTGGTCATGAACTTACCCCACATACGGTGCTTCATATTTTTCTCAACTTCATAAGGCAATGCTACAGATTCAAAGAATTTTACCACTTCTATGGTTTTCTCTGATAGATGACCGACTTCAATATCTCCAAAACAAAGAATCCCTTTATTTGTGTATGTTAACGCATTACCGATTTTTAGAGCATCCATGCCTTGTGCCACACAATATAACATCTTTTCCATACCATAGTATTCACCAATTTCTCTTTCACTCGTGATGCCATTAAGTGTTGACAATATGATGGTATGTTCACCAATCTGATGCTTGACAGCTTTGATTGCATCTTCTAAGTCCTTGTGTTTGACCGCAAATATAACAAGATCTGATGGGTCACAAAGTGTCTCAGGCGTCACATAATTAAAATCCACTAATGCTTGATTACAGTAGATCTTATCTTTTTGGTAACGTTCTATTCTATGAGCATCTGCTATGATTCTAAGATCTTCTTTTGGTATTTTCTGTGTTAAATGATGACCATAGAGAACACCTAATGCACCAAGACCTATAATAGAAACTGTTTTAATAGCCATACTTAATCTCCTTTAATATGTTTGTGCTTTTCTTGTATACGACCACTTACAAGCATAGCAAGTTTAATCAACATCAGCATCAGTAGACAGATGATGGTTCCCATTGTGGCGCCAAAGCCATCTAAAACCACATCACTAAGAGACGAAGTTCTTCCAATAAAGCTCTGACGAAATTCATCCATGACGGCAACTAAAGTCGGTATACTTACACCCAAAATAAAGGCAAGATGGTAACGTCTATGGTAATAATAAGTCAACAAAGAAACCATAAAGCCAAGAACAAGGTAAATTCCTACATGAGCACTTTTCCTTATGAGTGCATTCGAGGTTTCATAGCGCCCTTGTAATACTACTTGCTTAAAAAAATATACAGCTTTCTCGTAGATCACACTATCGGTAAAATCAAGATGGTCATCTAGCATATAAAATACATCTACAGCCCCATTTGATTGCCTATTGGATGCACTTGGTGGTTGAGATGAGAAATAAAATATCAACCCAATCCACCCCACAACCATACCTGTGAATATAAATATTAAGAATAAGCGTTTGTTATTTTTAAATAGATGGTGGTTTGAATTTTTGTCCATGTTACACCTCATTTAATCAGTTTTGTAACCTTAATCCTAATTAGATTTTCACAGCAATATATAGGATAACATATTGGTCAACACAGATGTGATCATCGCAATCAATAGCCCACCAAGAATGTCTGATGGATAGTGTACACCTACCATAATCCTAGATAAACCCGTGAGTAATGCCAAAATAAAACCAATACCACCCCAAAAAGGATAGAGCCACATTATGGCAAATGCAATGGCAAAAGCGGACGTCCCATGTTTGCTTGGAAAAGAAGTGCCTTTTTCATGAAGAATCAAAGGTTTTATATCATAGGTCTCAAAAGGCCTTTTTCTCTTTAAAAATCGCCGGATGACGATAACGGAAAGTAAAGACAATGCCGGTCCAATAATAAATGGTAATAGGTTGGGGTTTCTTGTCGTTATCAAATAGACGGTAAACATTCCATAGAAAACTATAAAAAAAACAGATGAATAGACCGCAATTAACTTCACAAGAAACCCAATCTTTTTATTTTGTGTGTGTTTTATAAGTGAAAAGAATAACTTTTCATCCAACAATCTCATATTTTACTCCCGTAAAGTCAATTTATTGTACATGTATTGAACGCCATATTAAGGATGTGTCATGCACGCATTAAATTAAAGCAAAGTCTGAAAGTCAGACTTTGCCGGAAGTGCAGACAAGAATTCTCTAAGCCTCTGCCATCTTAATCAGTTCTTCTTTTAAGAGTTTATTCAATAGCTCCAATAAATCAACTTCACATGTCAATCTATCAACTTCGTATTCTTTCATTAATAAGA
>JAGXFY010000060.1:0-23895 GCA_024636985.1 Clostridiales bacterium
GGTAATACAGCTCCGAGGGGAAATCCTACTACTGTACAGGTTTTAACATCGCTGTCTTTTAATGCTTCACTGACAAATTTTGTATGGGCTACATTCACACAAACAGATGCAAAGCCATATTCTTTTGCTTCATTACATATTCTTTCAACTTCATCTCGTCTTGCATCCGGCTTTAATATGGTGTGGTCAATGTATTTCGCTAGATTCATGGTTGTCCTCCTTTATTAATTATAATATCTTTACTTCAGTCTAAGCCTATAATATACGAGTGTCAATGCAACAACACCTTATTATGTCATGACATAGTATCATATCTTGCGGCTGTCATATGCCCAGTGTAAGAGGGCTTGTCTTTGCTTCTTTCTACAGGCCAAATCTAAGGGTAGACAATTTTTCTTTATAGCACCTATGTGACGTCTCATAGCTTTCCATCGCTTAATCTGTCTTAGATCCTCTTCTGGTAAACGTCTCCCATAATAATATCTACAATACCATTGAAACCAGCCCCTAGGATCACCCGGATATATCCAGCCTTTATCTTGCCATGCCTGTAAAGGTAGGGAGGCATCTACTTCGAAATAATTCAGATGGATGTCTTTCTTCTCTGGTGATAGTTTTGCACCTTCAAACCATGATTTTGGAAATTCGGCCATGCAATCTGTCATATACTTACCACCAAAGACACCAAGTGCCAGCATCTCCTTGGGTGTCAACTCCGGCTCAAACATTTCATGAAAGTTTTGACCTATTTCTTCAGTAAGATCATAATAACCTTCTTGCATTTTGTCTTTGAAATAAATACGCTGATATGCCATCATTGACCTCCTTTTACCATACTCATCTAGAAAATAACTTTCATTTTTCTAAAGTAGCATAATGTTGTTATCTCCACATAATTTGATCATTTCGTCCGGCCATATGGAGGATTGAACTTCTCCAATGTGTGCTTTACGTAAAAAATACATACACAACCTTGACTGACCTATACCACCACCCATGGTGTATGGCAGTTCGCCATTAAGCAGTGCTTGGTGGAAAGGGTATTTCCTTCGATCTTCACAACCGGATAATTCAAGTTGACGATTAAGGGCTTCTTCATCCACTCTAATCCCCATGGAGGACAATTCAAATGCACGTTCCAACAAAGGGTACCAAAACAGGATGTCACCGTTTAAAGTCCAATCATCATAGTCCGGAGCTCTTCCGTCATGTCGTTCTTTGGAATTAAGTGTATGACCGATTTGCATTAAGAACACTGCCTTTTTTTCCTTGGTAATCCTGTCTTCTCTTTCCTTAGGTGTTAAATCTGGGTATAGGTCTTCCAGTTCCTGAGTCGTCATAAAGGTTATTTCTTCCGGCAAAAAAACATCAATACTGGGATAATGCCGGGTAATCAGCGCCTCTGTGTCTTTAAATATTTTATAAATGTTGTTAACTGTATCTCTTAGGGTAAATTCATTTCTATCTTCTTTATGGATGATTTTTTCCCAGTCCCATTGATCAACATAGATAGAGTGTAGATTATCCGTTTCCTCATCTCTACGTATGGCATTCATATCTGTATATAGGCCTTCTCCCACTTCAAACCTATAACGTTTCAAAGCCATTCTCTTCCACTTTGCAAGAGAATGTACAATCTCAACTTCTTTGTCGCCAATAGCCTTCACCTCAAAGGACACTGGCCGTTCCACCCCATTTAAGTTATCATTCATACCCGTTTCAGGTCTAACAAATAAGGGCGCAGAAACTCTTGATAGTTTAAGCTGTCTTGCTAAGTCCCTTTCAAAAAAGTCTTTAATAAGTTTGATGGCTTTTTCAGTTTCCTTAATATCCAAATCTGTTTTATACCCATTGGGCATTATTAGATTGTCCATAGTCTGCTCCATACAATGATCCACCTTTTCTTGTCCAAATTCTGATTTTATCCTATTTACTATCATATCGAATCCTACGTTTATTGGCAAGCTTTTATCGACTTCTAAGTATGATTTGGAAGATAAAAGAGTGTATATGCATATTATATTTTGAAATAGGTCCCTTGAAAACCCTTCCAGCAGACTGTATAATTACGGTCTCCAGTTGGTGCGTCCTGCACCAAACGTCGGCGGTCTGCATCCATGCAGACAGACAAATTTCATACCGAGGCAAAGCCTCTTTTCTTACTTCCAGGAACTTCATGGTCGGTATTGGCTTAAAGGCTTATTCAACCCTTTTGCATTTACAAAAGAAGCCAGACCTGATAAAAAGGAAACAAAAGACCTATACAGATGTTTGGAATCATCAGACAGTCGCAGAGAGTATTGGGTTAGTAGATGGCAAGTATTGTCTTACAAAGGAACTAAGGGGCATCATTTAATCTACATTTGTTAAAAAGACATAAGAAAAAGTGAAACCAGATGTGTAGAGGATAAAGTTCCTGGAATGACTATGTTGCAAAACGCCAGAATACAGGGATGTATTCCACCTTCGTTTGATACATGGACGTATCAACGAAGGTCGTTTGCAATGTAGTCATGGAGGGGCTTTTAGCCGATGAATTTAGATATACTAAAGTCTAGTAGCCACAATCCTAAATGGACTGGCTTTTTAAGTATGCAAAATTAATGGAAAAGGTACAATGAATTTTAAAACTATGGTAAGATGGTTTTCATAGAACTCATAATATCTTATCAGGATTTTTCTATCCTTACTTTTCCGACAGTAAATTAACGCGACCAACCAATATTAAATAGTTGCTAATTTGACGCAACTGTTTTACTATGAATTAAAGAAAGGAGTTGTTGTACAGATGAAAGAAATCGTATTTGCAGGCGGTTGTTTTTGGGGTGTTGAAGCCTATTTCAAGCTTATCGATGGTGTTGTGACATCTACTGTAGGTTATGCTAACGGTCATAAAGAAAACCCAACCTATGACGAAGTTTGCTCAAAGAAGACCGGTCATTCAGAAGCTTGTTACTTAACCTATGATGAAGACAAAATAAGCCTTGCTGAATTACTCAAAGCTTATTGGGCTATTGTTGATCCAACGGTATTGAATCGTCAAGGGCCTGATGTAGGCGAACAATACCGGACCGGTATCTATTTTACTCATCAAGAGGACCTAGAAATTATTAATACATCCAAACTGGAAGAGCAAAAAAAATATTCTGCGCCGATTGTAACTGAAATTCAGCCCCTTACAAAGTTTTGGGACGCAGAAGCTTATCATCAAGACTATTTGGAAAAGAATCCTTATGGTTATTGCCATATACCCTTAGATGAGATTCGTAAAAAGATGAACAAGTCCTGATAAAAACACATCCCTTCAAAAAAAGGCAACCAAAGATATCAATATCTTTGGTTGCCTAAATCTCACCTTATAGATCGTCTCATAACCATGAGGCGATTTTTTATACTACTTCTACTGGTGTATTATCTTTAATTTTAAATAAGATGATACCAGGTGCTATAATGGCAAATACAATTGAAAGTATAAGGTATAATGTTGCACTTTCCGCTGCATACATCTTATAAAGTTTGAACATACACATAAAGGAGAGTACCATATACGCCAGACCAATCAAAGTACCGATTAATGGAATAGCGCCTAATACGACTGTTGCAGCAAATCCGATTAATAAAATCATTTCTGCTTTTTCATATTTGTTGGCACCAAATTCTATGGTTCTAACAAGCTTACCAATGATGTATATGTTACCGACAGGCACCCATGCTAACCAGGGATTTTCAATGCCTTGGTTCTGTGCCATTTTCATAAGACCTATTGCCATCAATACATAATTGGCAATACCAATCAATAAAAATAAGAACATAAAACCGCCAAATAATGCTAAAATTGCGCCTCCGTCATTGTACATATCATTTCTCCCTTTTCTCTCTGTTACTCTACTCTATTATTGTTAGTTTCATAAAATACTATAATTATATTTTATTATTATAAGTATTGTTTGTCAATGCAAACCTTATTTACAACCAATCCTTAACAAATGATTCAAAATGCCTACCTCGTGATTCGAAATTCTTATAGACGCCATAGGAGGCAGCTGCCGGTGACAGTAAACATATGCTATCCCTAACAGTAATCCTCTTACCGGTAGCGACCGCCTCTTCCATATCTTTGGCCAAAAATAGTCGTTCCTGATGTTCTAACCTGTTATATAACTGGTGGCCTGTCGTTGGTAATAAGATAACTTTCAATAACTCATGGTCATTGATATAATCCACCAAACACCCATAATCTACTCCTCTGTCCATACCGCCTATTATAACCGAGTCCACTTTTTGAAGGGCATTAATAGCTGCAATGGTAGCTTGAGGTATGGTTGAGATGGAATCATTATAGAAGTTCACACCATTTACATTTGCAACAAAAGCCAACCTATGGGGTAGTCCTGGAAACATCCCAATAACCTTTTCTCGTCTTTCTGATTGGTTATAACCTAATAATAAAGTTATATATGTAGCTACACCGATATTGATTAGGTTATGGTCACCCATTAAATGTCTTTTCAAACTCTGATCTAAGTGCAGAGTTTCAAAATCACCTACCAAATCTATGCCACTTGGGGTCACGATTAAGCCTGTGTTTACTGAATCATCCTTTGTAATGGGAATAAGCTTACCTTTATACCCACTTAGTCTTTTTGGGATTTCCTTATCCAAAGCACTATAAATCAGCGTATCTTCTTCACTTTGATACCTACCTATGTTCATTTTGGCTTCTGCGTAATGATCATAAGACGCATAGTGGTCCAAATGCTCTTGGAATATATTAAGTACAATACCATACTTAGGTGATACACTCACAGTTTCCAGTTGATGTGAGGAGAGTTCATAGACAAAAAAAGTGAAGGGATCTTTTTCCAGAATATAGTCAAAAGGCGGTTTTCCGATATTGCCAATCAACTCAACATCCAAGCCCTCCGCTTTTAAAAGCTCATAAATAAGTGTAGATACCGTACTTTTGCCTTTCGTTCCGGTGATACCTACCATATGGTCTTTGTAGACCTTAATAAACTCATTACTCTGTGACGTTATTTTATTAGGCTCTATAAAACCTTTTAGATGCATAAGAGGTATACCCGGACTTTTAAAAACCATATCTACATCTTTGTCAAAATCCAAATAACGTTTTTTAGGATAGAAATAGGTCGATATATCTAGGTCTAGAAGTAGGTCATCCGGATTTTCGATGTTCTGATCCATGACTTGAATAAGGCACTTGTCACTTACGGATCTGATGAACCGATAAGTTGACATGCCCTCTTGTCCAAAGCCTAGAATCACAATCTTTTTATTATCAAATTGACTTTTCCAATAATCTATCATAGCTTTTCCTCAACCAATCTCAAATAGTGATCCGGTATATCATTTTCTTCTTCAAACCGACTAGGTGGATAAATCGTGTTAAGGGGTATAATTTGTTCAAAAGCCTTAACCAGACTTGGTTTTGGTTTGTTCTTTTCTTCCAGTTCTTCTATAATGCGCTTCACGGACCAACGAATCTCATCAATGGTACCCACACATTCAAAAGGTTTAACCTCTTTGACGCCGATCAGTTCAAGAAATATAGGTTCTAAGTCCATGTTATCCAACAGATTATACCCGAAAATACGAATCAATGCCTCTTCTGACATATAGGGTGCTAGAATCGTATAAACAAAAAGGCATTTGGAGCAGTGACCACACCAGCTGTTATCTTTTTTACCTCGGTTACAGCTTCTAAAAACCTCATGATAAGCCTCGTGTTTTGCAAATCTTTCTGCTATATCTATTTCATACAGGGGTCTGAGTAAACTAAAATAGTGAATGTCCCGAATCAAGTATCGGTTCACATAATCATTAAAATCCTTTTCAAATTCATAGCTTTTAGAATATTGGTGGTTAAAGCTGGCACCAAGAACCGTTGATTCATTGGCGCTACGTTCATTGGATAAGGGTATATACCGTTTGCCGACTAAGGCAGCTCCTAGTATCGCTATGAAACCTAATATGGCTGAAAAAGGCACATGTCCGTTAAGAAAGCCTTCATCATTCATTTTTAGTATTTTTTTATCAATATAGCGTTTGGCCAAAAGATAATTTTTATACCCGGCAACATGAATACAATCAATCGCTGCTTGAGGTGGGCTCATGACAAAACACAGGTTATCCTCTTTCATGCCTTTAAGAAGTTCCAAGGTCACCACGGAATCCTTCCCACCACCAACCGGAATTAGATTCCCTGACAAATCCAAATCAATCTCTTCAAAAATATTTGGCCATTTATGGTCACAAGTAAAATGGACCAAATTAGATTCGGTCACTTCTTCTGACATCCCATTTAGGTAAATTAGTTCTCCTAGTCCGTGATAGAATAATTTTTGCCACCATTTATTCTGCTCAACATCAATGGTACCACATGCAATTACATAGGATTTGGGACATACACTCTTATAGTAATTAATCCCCTCAATCAAACCAATGGAGAATATGAGGGCATCTAATCTATTTAACCCCTCAAGGTTCAGGTGCTCATCCAGCTCGTGGATCAGTTCATAACTGACACGATGAAAAAAAGTTATAGGGGATTGGTTGTCACCCTCTAACCTATATTGATAATTCAGCATCAACTTCTCATCTATGGTTTCCACCTGATAACTTTCATATATAAATCGATCATATTCTGCTGATAAACTATGGTATTGCTCCAAGCTCATAATAATCCCTCCGATATCCACCACGGCCCTTTAGGACCTCTTCGGTGTCATTGAAATTATAACAAATATTCCTGAAGAGCACAATAATACATATTCTCAACCAACACCGACCATGAAGTTCATATCTCATACAACATAAAAAAGCTAGAACAACATGTTGCCATGTCAGCTCTAACTTTTACGAACGAAACACCCCTGCTCGTTCTTTTTGTTTCCACCCCCGGAAACATCTAGGCTCTACACCTATCATTATCTTTTGGACCTTTTGTTCATTCCGTTTTCTATCCCCAATTCAGAAAGCGGTATTTTAATAGCGCAACGTATTTAATCCAACTTGTTCTTACATGAAAAGAAACTTCCTTTTGTAGATTGTCTGTGATTGTTTTACCATTCAACAAAACCAAATTTCATCGTTTTTGAATCTAAAACTTCAGCCCTTTCGGTCAGCCAACTGTTTAAGGTGTTGTATGATTCATCGTCCTCGCATTATTACCTGTAACATGTCATAGCATTGAACATCCTACTTTATATATGATATCCATCATATGTCTCGTTCACAAGGTCCTAAAAAGTATTATAACATGGACATGTGATAATTACTAGTTTTTTTTGTTTTTTCATGCTTTTTCTTGTGATTATTGTTATCATCATTTCATCAGGTCTGTATTACGCTTTAGCACCATAGATCTCATAATAAGCATCAATGCTGCTTTTGATGTCATCATCAATATAAACTCTGCCATCAATGGCTCTGTTATGTAAATAGCCCACCACTTCCTCCATGGTAACGATGGCGCAAGTCTCAATACTAAATGCATCCGCCAATTCTTTAAGAGCAGATTGTTCGCCTCTGCCTTTTTCCATACGATCTACGGATATAATTAATCCAAGAACATTCACATTGGCTGCTGATTTTAGTAGTGGCATGGTCTCATAGATGGAGGTTCCGGCTGTTGTCACATCTTCAATAATGATAATCTTATCACCATCTTGTAATTTGGCACCAAGAAAGCCACCCACATCTCCGTGATCCTTTTGCTCTTTGCGATTGGAGCAATAGGCAACATCAGCACCATAAGATTTGGACAATGAAACGGATGTGGTCACGCTAAGGGGTATGCCTTTATATGCCGGCCCAAAAAGTATCTGAAAATCTGTCCCAAAATTCTCCTTGATTGCTTTAGCATAATAATCCCCAAGTAAACTCAATTGTCGACCCGATCTATAATTGCCTGCATTGATGAAAAATGGTGTTTTTCTACCACTCTTCGTTGTAAAATCCCCAAATGTCAGAACCTCACTGTCTACCATAAATTCTATAAATTCTTTTTTGTATTGATCCATATTTTCTTCCCTTCAATGATAAGTAGAGGTTAATCCTATAACCATTAATCATTTTACAATGCCTACAATATCATTTATATTTTCTATTCCCTTATTTTGCATGAAAATCAACATTTCGTCAAGTATTTTCATGGTGGCACAAGGGTCTAATAAATTTGCAGTGCCAACGGCTATTCCGGTGGCGCCTGCCATCATAAATTCAATAGCATCCTCACCTGTCATAATACCACCCATGCCAATAATAGGCAGTCCAATGCTATTTGCCACTTGATACACCATCCTAATCGCTACCGGTTTAATGGCCGGTCCTGACAAACCGCCTTGCTTCGTCGATAAAATAAATTGTCGCTTATGAATATCAATACGGCTGCCAATAAGAGTATTTATCAGTGACACCGCATCTGCACCACCTGCTTCAACCGCTCTTGCGATCTCTGTAATATCCGTCACATTAGGGCTGAGCTTAACAATCAGGGGTTGCTTCGCTACCTTTTTTACCGCTTCCGTAACCTTCATTGCCATATTGGGATCTATACCAAAGGCTACGCCGCCTTCTTTTATATTCGGACAAGAAATGTTCAGTTCTAAAAAGTCCACATCTGCAGTAGCCAGTCGACTGGCCACTGCCACATATTCCTCAATGGTTCTTCCTGCCAGATTCACGGCAATCTTTGTATCAAATTGTCTTAAAAAAGGGATGTCTTCGGCTATAAAAACTTCAACACCGGGATTTTGTAAACCGACTGCATTAATCATACCACCGTAAGTTTCTACAATTCTTGGCGCCGGATTGCCCATCCATGGTATATTGGCTACGCCTTTTACCACCACGCATCCAATTTTGTTTATATCAACATAGGGCTCATACTCTCTACCGGAACCAAAAGTACCGGAAGCGGTCATAATAGGGTTTTTTAGTTCAACGCCTGCAATGTTTATACCCAAATTCATTAGAACAGCACCTCCTTAGCATCAAAAACCGGACCATCTTTACATACCTTTTTATACGTAAATCCAAGTTCTGTATCTGCCACAATTTTAGTCACACAACCTACACAACCGCCGAAGCCACATCCCATACGTTCTTCTAAGGAAAGCTGTGCCGAAAGGTTGTTCTTACTTGCATAAGCTTGAACACCTTTAAGCATGGGTGTAGGTCCACAAGCATATATAGTACCTTGTAGACCCTTTTCTTCAAGAAGTGCCACCACATGACCTTTAAAGCCAGTTGAACCATCATCTGTTGTAATAAAAACCTTACCGTATTTTTCCAAACGTTCTATCAAATAGGGGTTGGATCTAAAACCAACAACAATGGTTTTCTTACCTTTTAGCTCTTTAGCCAGTTGCACAAGGGGTGGTGTGCCTACACCACCACCGATGATCAAAACATCTTCTTCATGGTCTGGGTCAAACCTAAATCCATTACCAAAGGGCCCTAACACTTCAATCTGCTCACCTGCCACATAAGAGGCAAACTCGGCCGTACCATCGCCTAGAATCGCATATACAAGGTGTAGACTCCCCCCTTCCCTATCAATCTCGCATATACTAATAGGTCTAGGCAATAACCGACCTTTATGCTGACAATACAGGTTTACAAATTGGCCCGCTTTTGCCTCCATGGCTATGGATGGACAATCAAGGACCATTTCATATACTTGGTCAATTAAATGAACATTTTTTATTATTTTACAACTGATCTTACTTTTATAGCTTGTTTGGCACATATAATTCTCCCATATTATAGATTGACATGGTTGCTTCATTCATGTCGGCGCATATGATGTCCAACATGCCTTGAGCTGTATCAAGAGACGTTAATACCGGAACAGTCGCCTCTATGGCTGCCCTACGTATTCTGAAACCATCTCTTGTTACATCATTGGCTTTTGTTGGTGTGTTAATAACAACATCAATAAGACCGCTTCTGATTAAGTCCAGAATATTAGGGACGCCTTCATTAATCTTCTTAGCAATCTGAGCATCAATGCCATTTTCCTTAAGAACCCTGGCTGTTCCTTCTGTTGCGATAAATCGATACCCCATCTCAATGAATTTCTTAGCCATAGGTATGAACTCTTTTTGATCAATGGGCTTAATGGTGGCTAGAATATTACCTTTTGGCTTGATAATGCCCATACCTGATCCAACAAATCCTTTGTATAATGCTTCTTCGAAGGTTTTTCCGACACCCAGGACCTCGCCAGTGGACCTCATTTCAGGCCCTAGTGAAACCTCAACATCCGGTAACTTTTGGGTTGAAAAGACCGGAACTTTGATGGCTACAAGATCAGCTTCCCTATATATGCCGGTTCCAAAGCCCATATCCACGAGCTTTTCACCTAACATCGCTCTCGTTGCCAGTTCTATCATGGGGACTCCGGTCACTTTACTAATATAAGGCACTGTTCTTGAAGATCTAGGATTCACTTCAATGATATATAACACGTCTTCAAACTCAATGTACTGAATGTTAATCATACCCACAACTTGAAGGGCTATGGCGATTTTCTCCGTCTGTACCAGAATCTGCTGCTTTAAATCGTCTGATAAGCTTCGTGGTGGGTAAATAGATATACTGTCACCTGAATGTACACCTGCTCTTTCCAAGTGTTCCATAATACCGGGTATTAAGATACTTTCACCGTCACAGATGGCATCCACTTCGATTTCCTTACCGGTTAAATACCGGTCAATAAGTACCGGATTCTTATGATCTCTTTCAAAAGCCGGTCCCAGATAATTCTTAAGTTCCACATCATTGTACGTGATTTCCATACCTTGTCCACCAAGAACATAGGATGGGCGAACAAGTACCGGATAACCTAAGAGATCTGCTTCTGTAAGACCTTCTTCTATTGACCAGACAGCTTTTCCTTTTGGTCTTGCTACATCCAGCTTCTCCATGAGGTCGTCAAACTTTTCCCTGTCTTCAGCTTCATCTATTTGTTTTGGCTTTGTTCCAAGAATCGGTACTTCCATCTGATCTAGGAAACCGGCTAATTTAATGGCTGTTTGTCCACCAAATTGTAATATCACCCCATCCGGTTTTTCTTTTTCGATGATATTCAGCACATCTTCTTCTGTTAAAGGTTCAAAGTATAGTTTATCAGCCGTATCAAAGTCCGTACTCACTGTTTCCGGATTGTTATTGGCAATAATAGTCTCTATGCCCGCTTTCTTAAGGGCTAAGATAGAATGCACTGAACAATAATCAAATTCTATCCCTTGTCCGATACGTATGGGACCCGATCCAATAACTAAGACTTTTTTACGATCTGATACCGCCACTTCATCAACTTCATCATACGTCGAGTAATAGTAGGGTGATACAGCTTCGAATTCGCCTCCACAGGTATCCACCATCTTAAAGACAGCTTCTATATGGTAGGCTTTTCTGAGGTTTAAGACTTCAATAGGCATACACCCAACAAAATCAGCGATGGCTTTATCTGAGAAGCCTTTGATTTTTAACCATTTCATGTAGTCACGATCAATCTGGTCAATACTCATGCCTCTTAGCTTTTCTTCTTCGTCTACGATGTTTTTGATTTTGTTAACAAAATAGATATCCATCCCCGTAATCTTACAGATCTTATCCATTCTATAGCCACGACGGATTAACTCAGCTAAATCAAATAACCGCTCATCATCCGGTACTTGCACTCTTTTTTTCAACTCATCCATATCTCTGGATGCCGCTTTTTTATGATGTAGACTATATTGGCCAATCTCCAAAGACCGCACTGCTTTAAGAAGAGCCGCTTCAAAATTATTGCCAATGGCCATGACTTCACCTGTTGCCATCATCTTGGTACCCAGTGTCTTCTTAGCTCTTCTAAATTTATCAAAAGGCCATTTTGGTATTTTGATGACACAATAGTCTAATGTGGGCTCAAAGCAAGCTTGTGTTTTTTTGGTAACAGCGTTTTGAATTTCGTCTAATCGGTAGCCCAGTGCTAGTTTTGCTGATACTTTTGCAATCGGATAGCCTGTTGCTTTTGAAGCCAATGCTGAAGAACGGCTCACTCTTGGGTTAATCTCTATAATGGCGTATTCAAAGCTTTCAGGATGAAGGGCCAGTTGTACATTACAACCCCCGACAATACCCACTTCATTGATGATGTCCAAGGAAGCTTTTCTAAGCATCTGATATTCCACATCCGATAGGGTCTGGGAGGGTGCAACAACAATACTATCTCCTGTATGAACACCTACCGGATCAATGTTTTCCATATTACATACCGTGATGGCATTACCTGCACAATCACGCATGACTTCATATTCAATCTCTTTCCATCCTTTAATGGATTTCTCAAGAAGAACTTGACCGACCCGTGACAATTGAAGGCCTGATGCCAGAATCTGCTTTAATTCTTCTCGGTCTTCTGCAATACCGCCACCGGATCCACCCAAGGTATACGCCGGTCTAACCACGACGGGGTATCCGATATGAGATGCAAAATCCACACCTTCTTCCATAGTGGTTACGATTTTACTTTCAATAACTGGCTGACCGATTTTTTCCATTAATTTTTTAAAATCTTCTCTGTCTTCCCCTTCTTTGATTGCATCAATCTGGGTGCCTATAACTTTTACATTATATTTTTCTAAAATGCCCGCATCATGAAGCTCAACAGCCAGATTCAGTCCGGTTTGACCACCCATGCCTGCTATCAGACTATCCGGGCGTTCTTTGTCGATTACTTTTTCCAAGAATGGTAATGTTAAGGGTTCTATATAAACGATATCTGCTACTTCTTTATCTGTCATAATGGTCGCAGGGTTACTATTGACAAGTACAGTAATGACCCCTTCTTCTCTAAATGCCTGGCATGCTTGTGTTCCTGAATAGTCAAACTCTGCCGCCTGTCCAATGACGATTGGACCCGAGCCTATAACCAGGACTTTTTTTATAGAATTATCTTTTGGCATATTTATATCCTTTCTTATACATCTCTATCGATCTCATGGTGTCATGATTTCTATGAATTCATCAAATATGGGATCTGTGTCATGAGGCCCGGGACAAGCTTCCGGATGAAATTGGATGCTATAGATCTTGTGTTCATGATGTTTCATACCTTCGACTGTACCATCATTTAAATTGATATGGGTTACTTCTACGCCTTCCGGAAGTCCATCTTCACAAACCACATAGCCGTGGTTTTGAGAAGTAATCATAACGCGACCTGTGCTTAGGTCTTTAACCGGATGGTTCGCACCTCTATGTCCAAACTTTAACTTCTCTGTATCGCCCTCAAGGGCCAAAGCCAGCAATTGGTGTCCAAGACAAATACCTGTTATTGGCTTATTACCGATAAGTTTTTTAATCTCATGAATAACGGTTGGTACGTCTTTTGGATCACCAGGTCCGTTGGATAAAAAAACACCATCCGGACTTAGGGCAAGTATTTCTTCTGCTTTCGTATGCGCGGGTACTAGGGTTATTTTACAATTTCTATTTTTAAAAGATTTTAAAATATTGTTTTTAATACCAAAATCCATGGCTACAATATGAATACCGTCGCCTTCCATCACTTTTATTTCTTTAGAAGTGACCTCCTCAACCGCTTTGTCATTATGAAAACCATTAAATTTACTAGAAATTTGACTCTGTGTTAGATCCCTTACTGTAATGATACCCTTCATGGTACCGGAATTTCTAATTATTTTTGTCAGAGCTCTGGTATCAATACCTTCGATGCCTAATATCTTATGACGGTTTAGATACTCATCGATTTCAAATTCGCAACGCCAGTTGTTTGGATTGTCCGCTTTTTCCCTAACAACAAAGCCTTTTACTTTAACACCCGAGGACTCATGGTCATCTAGGTTTAAACCATAATTACCGATCATAGGGTACGTCATGGTTACAATCTGACCGTAATAAGATGGATCCGTTAATATTTCCTGATAGCCGGTCATGCTGGTATTAAAAACAACCTCACCGACAGTCTCTTTCATATATCCAAAGGCTTTTCCTTCAAATATTGTTCCATTTTCTAATATGAGTTTTGCTTTCATGTTATAATTCCTCTCTATAAAACGCGGTTAAGATCAGCTTTCATGTCCAGTGCCGCTTGACGTGAGGCTTTTGCAAAATCTTTGGCATCAAAATCCTTTTTGTAAACGGGTTTTTGATAGGCTGCAATGATGCCTCTTGAGGAATTCACTATTGCCCCCAAGCCATCCTTATTAAAACAACCTGCAAGATCTTCAGCGGTTGCCCCTTGAGCGCCATAGCCCGGTACTAAAAAGTACGTCTTGGGCATAATGCCTCTCAGTACTTGACCCTGCTTAGAATGGGTTGCACCCACAACAGCACCAATTCTGCTATAACCAGATTGTCCCATATAAGCTTCACCCCATTTTGAGACCAATCCACCCATATACTCATATAAGTGTTCGGACCCCACCATAATGTCTTGGATTTCACCGCTGTTTGGGTTGGAGGTTTTTACCAGTACGAACAGACCTTTATCATAAGCCACGCAGTTACCCATATAAGGTTCTATGGAGTCATAACCAAGATAAGGATTTAATGTTATAAAATCCTCCTTATAGACTTCAAATTGATTTCCTTCCACTAACACACGACCGATATGGCCATCTGAATAGCTTTCGGCTGTTGAAGCAATATCACTTCTTTTTATATCCCCAATAACAACCATACCTTTTTCCTTAGAATAAGCAATGGTATCAATATAAGCTTGCATACCTGCTGCCCCGTACTGTTCATACATGGCGACTTGTGGCTTAACTGCTGGTACAATGTCATAAATCTCGTCAATAATAGCTTTGTTGAACAAGAGGAAGGCATATGCGGCACCGGATAATGTTTTTCCATAAGCATCATAAGCTTTTTCACGAATATGTTCCGGTATATAATCCAGTCTTGGGTCTAGCCCAACTACGGTAGGATTCTGAGTTTCTTTTATTTTTCTAATAAGCTGATCAATCATTTTTATGCCTCCTGATTTTCATTGTCATCATATTTTATCACACCTTTTACAAGGGTGTACTTAACCTTACCAGTTACTTTTACACCATCATAAGGTGTATTACGTCCTTTGGACTTAAATGTGTTCTTGTCGATGATATAAACTTCTTCGGGTTGCATGATGGTTATATCTGCCATTTTTCCTACTTCTAAGCTTCCTTTGTCGATGCCTAATAACTTGGCAGGATTCAAGCTCATCTTTTCGATGAGTTGACTCGGTGTTAGAAGTCCGGAATGTACCAGTGTTTGTAAAGACAATCCAAGAGCCGTTTCCAGACCTACTATGCCATTGGCAGCACTGTCAAAGCCGCTTTCTTTTTCCGAAGGTGCATGTGGCGCATGGTCTGTGGCTATTATGTCTATTGTACCATCTTTTAATCCTTCTATTATAGCATCTACATCTGCTTGTGTTCTAAGAGGCGGGTTCATTTTCATGTTGGCATCTTGTCCATCTACGGCTTCATCCGTTAAGGTGAAGTGATGAGGACATACTTCTGCCGTTACTTGAATACCTTTATTTTTTGCTTCTCTTATTAAATCCACACTCCCTGCTGTGCTGACATGGCACAAATGTAATTTTGCACCTGTGCTTTTTGCAAGTAGAATGTCTCTGGCTGTTATAATGTCTTCTGCATCGTTAGATATGCCAGGAAGTCCCAGTTCTTTTGATCGTTTGCCATCATTCATACAACCACCATGGGCGAGGTCATCATCTTCACAATGGGATAAAACCGGAATATTGAGTCTTGCTGCTTCAAACATGGCTGTTTTTAGAATTTTGGCGTTTAAGACCGACCGACCATCTTCACTAATGGCAATGGCACCACTATCTACCATCATATCGATTGGCGCTAATACTTCACCTTTTTGACCAAGGGTGATGGCGCCAATAGGCAGTACATGGGCATGACCTTTCTCTTTAGCTTTCTTAATGATATGCTTGATAATCTTAGGTGAATCAATAACCGGTTTGGTGTTAGGCATACAGCATACCGTGGTAAAACCACCTGCTACAGCGCTTAAAGTACCTGACTCAATATCTTCCTTATATTCATATCCCGGCTCTCTTAGATGAACATGAACATCAATGAGCCCAGGCGTTACCCAACATCCTTTTGCATCAATGATGGTTGCATATTTGTCATCTGGAATATGACCAATTTTTTTTATTTTTCCCCGTTCTACCAATATATCGGAAACTTCATCTCTACCGGATGCTGGGTCAATGATTCTGCCATGCTTAATGAGTATTTTCATTGGGTACCTCCATTTCTAAATCAACGTATGTGATTGTGGTTATAAAAAAACAATAAACGAATTGGTAAAATACCAATCATTTATTGTTCTATAAACGTCAACGGCTAATTCTGATAGATTGGTATGATACATACCCTCTACCAGATAACTTGTTACACACTTTATCCTTTTTTTCTCACTATAAAAATACGCACCGATGTCTCGCATCATATTTCCTCCCTTTTCGGCCTCTCTGGACCAATTTAAAGTTAGCATGCGTAACGCTAAATATGCTTTATTAATTTCAATAGATTTTAACATAGGGTATCTAGAATGTCAACGGTTATGTTATCCTAGTCGTGGTTAATCATCACATATTTTTTAATCGCTCAGCTTGATCAGCCGTGGTCAGACTATCAATAAGCTCATCCAAATCTCCATTTAAAATTGCTTCCAGTTTATGCAATGTTAATTTGATTCTATGATCCGTCACACGTCCTTGTGGGAAATTATAGGTTCTTATTTTTTCACTACGATCGCCTGTACCGACTTGACTTTTTCTACTCTCAGCTTGCTCTGATTGCTGTTTCTGAAGCTCCATCTCATAGAGTCTTGAACGTAGAACTTGTAAAGCCTTGTCTTTATTTTTTAGTTGTGATTTACCATCTTGACAGGAGACAACAAGGCCTGTTGGGATATGGGTAACACGTACCGCTGAGTCTGTTGTATTAACCGATTGGCCACCATTTCCGGAAGATCTAAATACATCAATTCGTAAATCATTCATATCCAGTTCGACTTCAACATCCTCAACTTCCGGCATCATCGCTACAGTTACCGTTGATGTATGAATCCTGCCACCTGATTCAGTAGTGGGAATTCTTTGTACTCGATGGACACCACTTTCATACTTGAGTTTTGAATATACATTATTGCCACTGATTTCAAAAATAATTTCTTTAAAACCACCAATACCGTTTTCATTCACTGAGACGACATCTATCTTCCATCTTCTTGAATCTGCATAATGGCTATACATTCTATACAACTCTGCATTAAATAAAGCAGCCTCATCGCCACCGGCACCTGCTCTTATCTCAACGAATACATTTTTTTCATCGTTAGGATCTTTTGGAATAAGTAGAATTTTTATTTCATCTTCTAGTACAGTTAACAAGGATTTACTTTCTGCTAACTCTTCCTTGGCCATTTCTTTCATTTCTTCATCAGACTCTTCGTCCAAGATCATCAACATTTCTTCAATGTTATTTTTTGTTGCAACATATTGCTTATACTTTTCAACAATAGTTGACAAGTCACTATGTTCTTTCATCAACTTGCGCCATCGATCTTGTTGGGAAATCATCTCCGGGTCATTGATCATCTGAGATATGTCTTCATACCTTGCAACCAGACCCTCTAATCTATCAAACATTTTTTCACCTCTATTTTAATTTCTAACTTGTTTATGCCCAATAACCATTCGGTCATTTCCAGACAAGTCTTTATAACCTTTTACATTTTGGTAATTATTTTCTTCCATCAACCTACAAACAGCTTCCATTTGATCATGGCCAATTTCAAAAAGTAGATAGCCACCTTCTTTTAAGTAAGGCTTACCTTCTACAACAATGCGTCTATAAAAATCTAATCCGTCGATGCCACCATCCAGTGCTAAGTTTGGTTCCCGATCTTTGACTTCTGCGCTCAGACCATGGATGGTTTCTGTACATATATAAGGCGGATTAGAAATAATCATATCCACGCTTATTTGAGGCAATTCTAGAAATAGATCACTTTCATATAATGTAAGTCTGTCACTTACATCTAGATTAAGACCGTTTTCATGGGTTATAGAAATGGCTTCATTTGATACATCGACACCATATACATGAATATCTGCATATTCTTTTAACAAGGTTATACCAATGCAACCACTACCACAGCACATATCTATAACATCTTTCATTCTTTTTTCTTTGATTATAGCTATGGCTTTTTCCACCAGTTCTTCTGTTTCAAATCTAGGTATTAAGACATGACCATTAACCTTGAAATCATAACCATAAAAATTCTGATAGCCCAGTATATGCTGAAGAGGTTCCCCTGCTAAACGGCGCCGTATGCGATTCATAAAACTGAGATAAATCTCATCAGACAAAGTTTTTTCCTGTACAAGTGTAAGCTCTGTCATACTGCATCCTAGTAATTCAGCTAATAACCACCTGGCATCCACTTCGGAATCTTGCTTGTTCGCAAGTTCGAATTCTTTTTTAGCATTTGCTAATACCTCACTGATTTTATGCTGATTCATCTATGGGTTCATCTTTCCATGTGTCTTCTTCTAATACATTCATAAAGGCTGTAATAGCTATTTCTACCTGACTTTCATCCGGCTCACTGGTTGTGATTCGTTGCAAAGCCATACCAGGTGATGCAAAAATATTAATAAGTCCATTGTCAAACTTACCGAATATTTTTAGTAACTCATAGGAAATGCCTGCAATCAAAGGTAATGCCAATAGCCTAACACCGATACGCAACCAAAAAGTCTGAACATTAATAATGGTCAATACAACAATGCTCACTGTCACAATTATAAAAATGAAGTTGGTGCCACATCGCTTATGAAAACGTGAATGTTTCATAACATTCTCTATTGTAACTTCATCACCACTTTCATAGCAATTAATTGTTTTATGCTCAGCACCATGGTACTCGAATACTCTTTGTATGTCCTTCATTTTGGAGATAAGGAAAATATAACCAATTAAGATTAGAATTCTAATAATACCATCCATCAGATTCATCCAACGGCCTTCCGGTAAAAACCTTCCCATAATTTGAGACAAAAATGCCGGTACAATGAAAAATAAACCAATGGACAATGCTAATGCCAGTACCATTGAAATCACAATAACAATATCGTTCATACGATCGCCAAATTTTGCTTCAAGAAACTTTTCAAACTTCGAAGGGGCTTCCTCTTCACCTTCTACTTCAAAAAACTCGGCTGAGAAGGTAAGGATTTTCATACCAATAACCATGGATTCCAAAAATGCAACTCCACCACGAATCAAAGGTATGCCTAAGATTTTGTAACGTTTTGTCAAACTCACATATTCTCTTTTATCTAATACTATTTTTTGATCGGATGTTCTAACGGCTGTAGCGTACTTCTCATTGTTTCTCATCATGACGCCTTCAATGACCGCTTGACCACCAATACTTGGTCGTTCCATAATATCACTTCCATCTGTTTATATTTATCCCAAACACCATAGCTCTGCATTTAAGATTTCTTTAGTATATCACACTCTTATTAGAGCTGCCAATAAAAATCCAATAGCCCATAACCTTTATAGAAAAGAGCTGAGGAAAACCTCAGCTCTTCGTTTTTTCTTCTCTAGGAAAGTCTATGCTATGTTAATGCGTTGAAGCATCCCATTAACGATCAAGGAAATCTTTCCTGCCGGAACAATTTGCTCTGCAAAGCGAGGCGTAGCCTCTTTGTTCTTATGCTTCTGTGTTTTGTCTGAATTTACGATTGAATTTATCAATACGTCCACGTGCCTGAACAGATTTTTGTTGACCTGTATAGAACGGATGACATTTTGAGCAAATCTCTACGTGTATAGATTCATTTGTAGTCCCAGTAACAAATTCGTTGCCGCAGTTACATTTAACTGTTGCTTGATTATAAACCGGATGAATGCCTTGCTTCATTCTTTTCACCTCTTTCGCCCGTGCTAATATTATATGACCGACATAATATATCGAGCAATATTTTCGATTGAGAATTAATTTTTCTCAAAACAGCTCTTAAATTATAACATAAATATTTTTACTTATCAATCTTTTTAATAGTTTGACAAAATATTTTTTGATAGTTTATGAATGTACTCAGCATTTGACTTCGTATCCATAAAGACTTTCAACATAGAATCAATGACATCTTCTGATCTCATATTGGCACTGACTTTTCTTAGTTTGTTAACAGCTTCCAGTTCTTCTTCCGTATAAAGCAAATCGTCTTTACGCGTACTGGATTTGGATAAATCTATGGCTGGGAATATGCGACGTTCTGAGAGTTTACGATCAAGAACAACTTCCATGTTTCCGGTCCCTTTGAATTCTTCAAATATAACCTCATCCATCTTACTTCCTGTTTCAATAAGCGCCGTAGCTAATATCGTTAAGCTACCGCCTTCTTCAATATTCCTGGCTGCGCCAAAGAATTTTTTCGGCATATGTAGTGCCGCAGGATCAAGACCACCAGATAAGGTTCTACCGCTTGGTGGAATAATGAGATTATAGGCTCTGGCAAGTCTTGTAATACTATCTAATAAAATAACCAGATCTTTTTTCTGTTCAACCAATCGTTTTGCTCGCGATAGTACCATTTCTGAAACCCTTTTATGGTGTTCAGGTAGTTCATCAAAAGTTGAATAAATAACTTCTACATTCTTACCTTTGATTGAACGCCTAATATCCGTTACTTCCTCAGGTCGTTCATCAATTAACAATACAATCAGATATACATCCGGATGGTTTTGTGTGATTGCATTTGCAACTTTTTTAAGTAGTGTGGTTTTTCCTGCTTTAGGTGGTGCTACAATCATACCCCTTTGACCTTTACCAACTGGCGCTATAAAATCAATCAAACGTGTAGCCAGTTCGCTAGACACTGTTTCAAGATGCAAACGTTCATTAGGAAAAATCGGGGTTAGACTTTCAAAATTGGGTCGTTTAGCTGCAACTGATGGTAGATCACCATTAACGGATTGAACATAGAGTAGTGCTCTAAATTTTTCATTTTCCTTAGCAACTCTTATGTTTCCTTTTAGCATATCACCTGTTTTAAGATTGAAACGTCTAACTTGAGAAGGTGAAACATAGACATCATCATCGCCAGGCATATAGTTGTCCGAACGAATAAAGCCAAAGCCATCCGGTAATACTTCTAATATACCAAAAGCAATCTGCCCACTGTCTAATCCATTAGGATCCTGAGGTACTTCAACTTTTTTCTCCTCAGTGACTTCAGGACGCTCTTTGGATACTTCTTCCTGATCTTTTGATTGGTCTGCTGACTCGGACTTAGAGGATTTGCTTTTACTTTTCACTTCTTTTTTTGTCTTTATTTCTTTTTTTTCCTCTGTTTTAGTCTTATCTGCTTTCTTTTTATTTTCTTTTTGGTCTTTTTCGGCTTTTGCGTCTTCTTTCATTTGAATTTCAGTCAATAGCATGACCAATTCAGCTTTTTTAAAAGATGTAACGCTTCTCAATCCGATTTCTTTCGCCTTAGCACGCAATTGAACCAATGTCATTTTTGAATAATCAACGCTCAAAACAGGCCTCCTAATAATATGTAGTTTGTAATTTTATATGGGTTGTGAGTCAAAGTGAATATAAAAACAAGAATAGAATAATTACTTTAAATCAATGCAATCATTATACCATGATTCTTTTAAATATTGCAAGGCGCGTGACTTCATCCTATTATATTCCATTAGATTCCTATACAGGGAAGTTAGCCTTTACAATAAAATAACGGCTGAAATGGCAAAGAATATTATTAAGGTCAAAGCATCCGTAATCGTTGTAATCAAAGGATTGGCCATCGTAGCTGGGTCTAGCTTAAGTTTTTTTGCAAGAATCGGCAACATACCACCAACGGTTGTTGCTGTTACAGAAGTTCCAATTAAAGTCAGACCAACGATAGATGCCAACTTTAAGTCCTGTCTAAGCAAAAGAATTCTTGTAAAATTCAGACCTCCTAGTGTACCACCAATATAAAGGCCCACTTTTATTTCTTTCCATATGACCGCCATAAAATCATTAAAATCTATTTCTCCTAAAGTGATGCCACGAATAACCAGTGTAGATGATTGTGCGCCTGCGTTACCACCTGTTGACATCAACATAGGGATTACACCAAACAAAATGGCAAATTGTGCAGTTAAATACGTGTTCTCATTCGATATATATTCTGTTATAGTGGCTGAAAACATGAGTATAACCAACCACATCAGCCGTCTTTTTGCCAATTCAAAAGATGTCATGCTCATGTATTCCATATCTGATGGCTCAATCGCCGCCATTTTTTGAAAGTCTTCCGTTGTTTCTTCTTCAATAACGTCTACAACATCATCAATTGTTATAATACCAACCAGCCTATTTTCATGATCAACAACCGGCAATGATAAGAAGTCATATTTTTTGAATATATTGGCAATAACCTCTTGATCATCTGTAGTAGATACAGAAATGACCTCTGTTTCCATTATCTCGCCAACGAGATGCTCTTGTGGGCTTAGTACCAATTCTTTTAAAGTAACAATGCCTTCTAAACGTCTGGTATTATCCGTTACAAAACAGGTATATATCGTTTCTTTTGTAATACCGATACGGCGAATACGACTCATAGCATTTTCAACTGTCATATCCGCTCTTAAATCAACGAATTCTATCGTCATCAGGCTTCCAGCTGAAGCCTCTTTATAATTTAGGAATTGATTGATGAGCTTACGTTCTTTATCAGAAGCATCACGAAGAATCATTTTTACAACATTTGCCGGCATTTCTTCTAGTAAGTCAATCTTATCGTCAAAGTTGAGTTCATTAATTATATAAGCCAGTTCCTTTTCGCTAATCAACATGGATATTTCGGATTGCGTTTCAATATCCAAAAAGGCAAAAACATCTGCTGCGATTTCTTTCGGTAATAATCTATATACAATCAGCGCATCTCTATCTTCAAGCTCTTCAATAAGTTCTGCTATGTCGGCTTCTTGTAAATCAACCAATCGAGTTCTTATTTGCTTGTACGCCTTTTCATTAATCAATTCTAAGAGTTCATTGATGTTCAATATAACCCCTCCTATGTAAAGTCATGCATTTGTTGATAGGTCATGGTGTGGAAATTCATTATTATAATACTATACCGATCCGGGTATCCGTCCATACTATCAACACCTTTCTTCACATAAATGGGTTAAAAACTATCACTATTGCAAGTCTATCAAACTATGATTAAAAAGTAAACCATAAAAAAAGCTCGCCAACCGCAAGCAGTCAACAAGCCCTCTCAATGAAGTTAGCGTGCGCAGAAGGATTTGAACCCTCGGCCTTCTGGTCCGTAGCCAGACGCTCTATCCAGCTGAGCTATGCGCACATAATTTGGTTCAATCACACTTTTTATTAAAACATGCCGGAGACCGGAATCGAACCGGTACGACTTTAAGGGTCGCAGGATTTTAAGTCCTGTGCGTCTGCCAGTTCCGCCACTCCGGCATAATAAAAAATGGTTCAACATCCATATCAGACGTAGTGGGCGCAACAGGGCTCGAACCTGTGACCCCCTGCTTGTAAGGCAGGTGCTCTCCCAGCTGAGCTATGCGCCCTGGGATATTAATATACTTAAATTGATGACGACCCAGAAGGGACTCGAACCCTCGACCTCCGCCGTGACAGGGCGGCGCTCTAACCAACTGAGCCACTGGGCCATAATTTGTCACTACTTTACATTATTCTTTTTTCCCAGTAAGCTACGTTGGTCCTATCATGTGCGCTTCGCTTCACTCCAAGAACTGAGCCACTGGGCCATAA
>JAGXFY010000061.1:0-20719 GCA_024636985.1 Clostridiales bacterium
GGAGATTGATGCTGTCTTTGCACACAATGATGAAATGGCACTGGGTGCACTAACAGCGATAGAAGCATCTGGAAGAGATATCTTAATTGTTGGCTTTGATGCTACAGATGATGCTGTTAAAGCGGTTGAAGAAGGTAAGCTTGCAGCGACTGTGGCACAACAACCGGCTATGATTGGTAGCCTAGGTGTGGAAGCGGCGCTTAAATCCATTCAGGGTGAAAGTCTAGATGCCTATGTACCCGTTGATCTGATGTTGGTCAAATAGTTCTTTAAATCAGAACGCTATGGCTTAATAAATATATTAAATAAGAAGGAAGATTGTCTTAAACTGGGACCTCTTCCTTTTTTTTAAGGTCATATTCGTATAAATTAGCATATTTACAAAAATGTCATAATTTAGCCATATAACTATGGTACTATAACAGTGGACTTTGGTATTATTAGACAATAAAGTCCTAGTTAAGTCCCAGTAAATCTCTATAAAGTCCTATGAAATTCTTTACAAAGATTAGGTTCTGTGCTATTATAAAATAAGTTATTACAGAAATGTTACAAAACTATGGAGGCTAACCATGAATGGGGTTCTTAAATATAAAGAGAATTTCTTTCTTAGGTATAAGAAGGAAATCGCACTGACTTTAGGCGCAGTGCTTACTTTTTCCGCTGTGGTCAGATATGCACCAAGTGATGCGGCACAAAGTGGGGCTATACATGCACGAAATACAAATAGTCAATCAGTCGAAGAACAACTTGTAGCGAATGGGTACAATGTCCTAATAGATGGGGTTGAACTTGGCGTTGTCAAAAATAAAGATGATGGTCAGGCAGCTACCAATCAGGCGCTTGAAATGGTCATTGCAAAACTGGGATACAATCCTGAAGTCGAACCGGTATTGACCTTTGAAGCCAATTACACTAAAGAAAAAAATTACATAGCACCTGAAGAATTGGCGATGACAATTACAAGTCAGGTGATAGATAACCTAGATCGGCACAAGGTCATAGCTTATGTGATGAAAATAGGCGATGATTTTACAGTTGCGGTTAAAAATGAAGAAGACATCAAAAAAGTGTTGTTAAAAGCACAAAGTATATATGTGAATACGGATATGGCACTGGATATCAGTTTGGCAAAAGACGTTCATAACGGTTTGATTATTAAGCCTCAAGTTATTATGTTAAAGGAAGATGATTCGGCGAGAACATTTACAGCAACTGGAATAGAAGAGAATCCGACAACAACACAAGAACCGACGGAAGAAGCTCCAAAAGATGTAACCAAAGAAGGTGTCACCGTAGAGGTCGACTTTGCAGAGTCGGTTATGGCTGTAGAAGCGTATGTCTTTGAAGACGAGGTTCTGTCAGTTGATGAAGCGACGGCATTGATTACGAAGGAAAATGAAGAAGCGAAGTTATATACGGTTGTTTCCGGTGATGCACCATCCACCATCGCAGCCAGTAACAGTATGCCCCTAGATCAGCTTTATGACTTAAACCCTGGGCTTGAACAAAACACGTTGAAAATGAAAATTGGTGACGAGTTGGTGGTTATGGTACCGGAACCGGAGTTATCCATTGCAACCAAAGAAGAAGTGGTTTATACAGAATCGATTACGAAGGGCGTGTCCTATGTGGATAATCCTGATGTTTACAAGGGGTCAGATAGTGTGATTGACGCCGGTTATGATGGTGTGTTACAATTGACAGCTGTTGTATCAAAAGTCAACGGTAAAGAAATTGGCCGTGAAATTACGAATCAAACCGTCCTAAAAGAAGCGAAAGATAAAGTCATATCTAGAGGCACAAAGCCATTGCCCAAAAAAGGTGCAACCGGCAATTACAAATATCCATTAACAAACTTTAGAGTGACGTCACCATTTGGTAGAAGATGGGGTGCTTTTCATTCAGGCGTTGACTTATCAGCACCAACAGGTACGACAGTTAGAGCTTCTGATGGTGGAACGGTAACGGTTGCCGGATGGCGTGGCAATTATGGTTACTTAGTAGAAATCGACCATGGCAACGGTATCAGAACACGGTATGGTCACAACAGTAAAATTAACGTTAAGGTCGGTCAAAAGGTTGCCCAATACGAAACCATAGCAAAAGTTGGTAGTACAGGTAGAAGTACAGGACCACACGTTCATTTTGAAATACGGTTTGACGGTATTGCAGCAAACCCGATGAATTACTTAGAATATTAATCATGGTTAATAATCAGTCATAGATATAGGGCGGTGCCAAAAGGCATCTGCCCAAAGCAAAAAGCGGTTTACGTAAGTGTTGTGCTAAACCCAGCATTTACGTAAATCGTTTGTTGTGTCATATTGAAGCCTACGAATAAATTAAATTCGTATAGAGACTGGGAGGTCCCGATGGATAAATCAGAAATCAGTAGTTTGAAGAAAAAGTACTTTATATACTTAAAAATGAAAACAATGGATATTAAAAAGTTTATGCTTAAAACCTTAAAATTAAAGAAGATCAACTTTAAGAATATTAAGTTCAAAAATATAAATATGAAAAGTTCTAAGTTAAATAAGAAGATGATTAATTGGAAAAGAATCGACTGGAAAAGTTTTAAAGCTACTGTAGGTACCATCATGAAAGAGCCTAAAAGAGTTATAGCGATAGGTTTTGTAAGTGTTATGCTTATATCCGGTATCGGTGTTACACAGAGTCTTGTGATATCCATGGGTTCAGATGTAACCATGGCTTCAGACGATGAAGAAGTCAGTTATGTAGAAGTGATGATGAACGATCAAGTGGTAGGTTATGTACCAAGTGTATCGGTTGGCCAGAACATGGTAGAAGCGGCCAGAGTGAATCTAATCGAACGTATGGGTTATGACCCAGAGCTTACACAAGATATAAAATACGTCCCACAACATGGGGAACAAATGATTTTTACAGATGAGAAAGAACTTTTACAGATTTTAGAAAATACTATGTATGCTGCAATTGAAGATATTAAAGTTAAAGGATTTGTCATGAAGATAGGAGATGACTTTACGGTTGCCCTTGAAAGTGAGGAAGCCTTAAAAGCCGTTTTGGAAGGTGCACAAAAAGTGTATCTTGAAGATGAGAGCACGGTTAGTGTAGAGATAAAAAAAGACCCACACAACACATTGGTCATGAAGCCTGAAATCAAAGTATTACAAAAAGAATTAACGGTTGACAGAAACTTTCTAACATCAGCTACCCTAAATGCTACAGCTGAGAGCGAGGAAAGTGGTAAGGTCTTTGAGTCTGTGGTTAAAGAAATAAGCCTTGAACAACAAATTGTCGTTATAGAAGCTTTTGTAAACGCCGATGAGATTGTAGATGTAGAAACAGCCACTTCGATGATCACTAAGGAAAATGAAAAAGTGAAGACTTATACGGTTCAAACCGGTGATTCACCATCGGTTATCGCCGTATCTAACGGAATGACAACGCGAGAGTTATATGACTTGAACGCCGGTCTTGAGGAAAGAGCCAGTAAGATTCAAATAGGCGAAGAACTGATTGTTATGGTACCTGAGCCTGAGTTGTTTGTTTCATCGGTTGAAGAAGTCGTTTATACAGAAATCATTGACAAGCACAAGATCTATGTGGATAATCCAAATGCTTATATAGGTACAGACGAGGTTCTTGAACCTGGTGTAGAAGGTGTTCTTGAAGTTCATGCACTTATTAAAAAGTTAAATGGTAAGGAATTTGATAGAGTCATACTAGAAGAAACGGTTATATCTGAGCCAACAACTGAAAAGATTCTAAGAGGTTCAAAAGCATTACCGATTACAAATGCAACTGGTACTTTTCAAGTACCTATGATAAAATATAGATTGACCTCCAAATTCGGTCCCAGATGGGGCAGAATGCACACAGGTATCGATTTGGCCGGACCAAGAGGAACGGAAATTAAAGCGGCTGATGGCGGACGTGTTATAGCTGCAGGCTGGGATGGCGGTTATGGTTATCGCGTGGTTATAGATCACGGTAATGGCATGACTTCCTTATATGCACATGCTAGTGCAATCTATGTTAAAGTCGGTCAAGATGTAGGAAAATATGAAAGAATCGCAGCCGTTGGTAACACAGGTAATAGTACAGGACCTCATTTACATTTTGAGATTCATGTCAACGGTGTTAGAAAAGACCCTATGAAGTATTTGAAATTCTAATGTATATTGGACGAAATAGTCCTGGAAATGTAGAGGTATAAATATGGCAAAAGTACTGGTCGTGGATGATGAAAAAGCAATCGTCGACATACTCAAGTTTAACCTTGAAAGAGAAGGCTTTGCTGTTGTGACGGCAGCAGATGGTGAAGAAGGCATACGCATGTTCCACAAGGAGCAGCCGGATTTGATTTTGTTGGATATTATGATGCCTAAAATAGATGGCTTACAAGCCTGTAAAACAATTAGAACGGAATCGAATGTACCAATTATCATGTTAACAGCAAGAGCGGAAGAAGTTGACAAGGTGTTGGGCTTAGAATTCGGTGCCGATGACTATGTAACGAAGCCATTCGGTGTAAGAGAGTTGATTGCTAGAGTCAAGTCTAACATACGACGCACATCGATGGATTATGATCATACAAAGAATGCACAGATTATCCATGTAAGCAACATGACCATAAACGTGGATAAGTATGAAGTCAGCAAAGATGAGGTCGTTATTGACTTGACCGTACGAGAATATGAGTTACTCAAATTCTTAGCAACACAAAAGAACCAGATTTTTACAAGAGAACAATTGCTCGAAAAAGTTTGGGGCTATGAGTACTATGGTGATGTAAGAACGGTGGATGTTACCATTCGTCGATTAAGAGAAAAAGTAGAAGACGACCCTAGTAAACCCGGATTCATCCTAACAAAAAGAGGCATTGGCTATTATTTTAAAGGCTAGAGAGCATGAATAAGTTCAAAGTCTAGTGAAAGTTGGAAATACAATGAGTATAAGCATACGATGGCGTTTGGTACTTATGTATGTACTTATGGTTGTTATTGTCATGATGGTAAGTGGTACGATGATCGTACTCTTGGTAAGAAGTAATGAAATGGAGTCGGTTCAAGAGAGTATCCAATTAGCGGTTGAGGCCATTAAGACAACAGCCTTTGAAGATGTGGATATAGATGATATTGAAGATGTCAAATTAAAGCTGTCTGATGTTTACGAAAAATATGCAGCACTCTACAAAGGGAAAAGAGTTTTCTTATTGGATAGAACGTCTAGAGTTGTATTACCTCTTAGTGATGCGGCAAAGGGTCTTAGCTTTCCCACCCATCAAGTTATGGGGGCGATTGAAGACGGACAACATGAGACTTATGATAAGAATCGAAGATTACCGGGTGACGACAGGAAATACATAGGATATGCAGAGAATATTAAAGGCAGCGACGGCAGAGTGGTTTATGTGGTCTATGTCTTAGGCGAAACAACAGCTGTCACCAACAGCATTGAGAAGACCATCATGGTTATCATCTCGGCTGCTGCGGTGGCTATTTTGATTGCTATTGTACTTGGTTTTATTTTTTCGGATTTCTTGACCAAGCCAATTACTGCCTTGACCGTAAAAGCTAGGGATATGGCCAGAGGCCAATTGGATAAACCCATTAAAGTCTATGCCAATGATGAGATTGGTCAATTGACAAAGAACTTTAATCGAATGGCAAAATCATTAAATGAAACCCTAAATGAAATCACAAGTGAGAAAAACAAGCTGGAAATTGTTTTTAAGCATATGACGGACGGTATTTTAGTCTTTGATAAAATTGGTGTTATGATTCATTCCAATCCGGCGTCTATTGACATGTTGAAATTAGATAGACAAATCAGTTTCCAAGAAGTCTTTAACCCCTATTTGGAGGTCAGTTATAATGATCTGAAGAATATGGTTCAAGAAGAAACGATACTTCATGTTGTTATTGTAGAAAATAGATATTTCAGTGTTTACTTTGCCAAATTTTTAGATCAACACAATGAAGCTGTTGGTCTTATTTGTGTCATACAAGATATAACAGAGCACAAGAAGTTAGAAGAGATGCAAAAAGAGTTTGTTGCCAATGTATCTCATGAACTTAGAACCCCACTTACTACGATTAAAAGCTATACAGAGACCTTGCTTGAAGGTGCATTAGAAGATTCAGATATTGCTGTTAGGTTCCTAGACGTTATTAATCATGAAAGTGATCGAATGACCGCCTTGGTTCAAGACCTTCTTGAGTTGTCCAAGCTGGACAATAAACAAATTAAATTTGCCATGAACGATATTAATCTAGAAAACATATTAGAAGACAGCATCAATAAATACCGTATTCATTCTGAGAAAAAAAATCAGAGTCTCATTTATCATAAGCCGAACAATACCTATAGAACTATTGGAGATGTTAATCGTATTGAACAAGTCATCAAGAATATCATATCGAATGCGGTTAAATATAGTCCGGAAGGCGCCATGATTGAAATTTCTATAGAAAATCAAAACAAGTATGTCAAGGTCTCTGTAGCGGACAACGGTATGGGTATAAGCAAAGAAGATCTTAAAAGGATTTTTGAAAGATTTTACCGCGTGGATAAAGCCAGATCCAGGGAAATGGGTGGTACGGGGCTGGGACTTGCTATCGCCAAAGAGATTATGGAATGTCATGGCGGTAAGATATTGGTTGATTCTGAGGTTGGTGTTGGTACGACCTTCGAACTCTACTTCCTTAATAAACAGTCATAGTTATAAGACTTAATAATAGGAACTGTTAGCCAAACGTTATGGATTTGTAATCATTGTGTAATGTAGAGCTTGTATAATCTTACTATGGATGGTTACGTTCATCCTCTAGTAATAAAATACAAATAAGAATAAGAAGGTGGTGAAGCATATGCTTAAGCAATTTATAAGAAGTTGTATTCTGTTTACCGTATTGATGGCGTTAAGTTCATTTGCAGCCTATGCTGAACCTATAGATGCCGATAAAGTAGTGTTTGGTACTTTCCTAAATACGTTCAACCTAACAGAACAAAATGTTGAGTACGTAAACAATAAATTAGACGGCACAATGACAACACAAGAGTTGAGCACAGTAGGAACTTTGAAAATAAGCAATGGCTTTAGTCGTCAAGTTTTTTCTACTTTTGCAAGTGATAAGAGTATTGTTGGTCAAGGACAGCCGGGTTCTGTTGTAGGACTCATGGTCTATACCATAAATGGTAATAAACAAAAGGTAATTGAAAGCCACGCAGTCAAAACATTAGGTGCGTCAGGCATGTTCAGTGAAACCATTAACTATGCACCGAGTCGCACCCAATATCTTGTGATTGCTGTAAAAGATAATAATGGCATTACAAGAAGGATTTTTGAAATCACGACAAAGGCCATGGAAACCAAATTAAAGCTTGAGAATATTGAGATTAGGTTTGTCAGTGAAGAAAAACAGTCGAATACATCTGTAGAATCGATGTATGACTGGCTTAAGTTGAAGAGCAATATTGAGTTTTAATAAAAGCACTGTAAGGATACTTTCGAGGTTATAATGATGAAAGCAGCCGTTAGTACCATTAAAATTGTAATACTTATAACACTAATTGTCACCAGTGTATATCAGACAAGTAGGTTATGGTTTGACGATCAATCAGACCCTAACCTTTTTTATCGCGTTTTCTCATCTTCTGCCTTAGAGAACTTAGAGGCTATGAGAGATGCAGGCAATCTTATAACACCTAAGCAATTAGGTGTATACTTGGGCCAACCTAATCTTGAGTATACAGTTGTAAAAAAAGGTGTCACCTATTATGAAAGCCTTAGAAATGAGTCCATTAAGATATTAACGATGGGTCTTAACAAGGATTATTATATCGGTACCGTTGAGAATTTAGAGTTACTCTGGGGCAATCAGCATACCAGCATGCATCTGGATTTTCCTTTGGAACAGGCTATTTTTGCTACAAACCTTGGTATTTCACAAAATGATATTAACGGTATAGAATCTGTGGAGACCATCTTAATTATGCCTGCCTTTAGAAACGAAATCTGGCTTAATATTTTCTTGGAAGACCATGTGACCGGTTTCTATCATCACTATCAGGTTCCAAAATCTGAGGTTGCAATCTCTAACGATTCATTGGCATATCAGTTGTCAAGCGTAATCGCCATTGGCAATAAGACATCTTTTATTTCCACACTTAAAAACAACATACCCTATTATAGCAAACATATTTTGTTACCATTACCATCAGAAGATAACCGCTACCACGATCCGATTTTTATGCGGATACCCTTTGTATCGAGTGCAGTCGTTAATATCAATGAATTAAATGGCTACGTGAGTCTATATTTTGATAATCCCGATATTATGAAAGCAATACCTCTTGAAGATGAGGTACGCTATGTGGACGGAAATGTGGTGGTTCGATATAATACAGAAGGATTATTGGAGTACAATCGTATTGTTAAGGAAAATACCGGACCGACAAGCCTAACCCTTGCCCTCACTGTAGCCAATCAATTTATTGAGCAAGATATCCAAAGAATGCCTACTGAGTATTTTTTGAAGACTTATGTTCAGGAAAATCAAAGAACGGTTTTCTATTATGATGTTGGCTTTAATGATTATCCTTTTGTATTGACAGAAGAAGTTAGAGAAAAATACGGTATGTCACATGCTATGGAAGTTACAGTTAGTGGCGATAAAGTCATTAGGTATCGAAGAATATTAAGAAAAATTGATGAAATGAGTCCTCAGAATAAGACTTTACAAGCCAAGTATGAAGATGTTCTTGATAGAGTCATCGTTGAAGTGGGTACTTTGGATGTTGAGATTGAAGAAATGTATCTTGGTTACAGCTGGCATATGGATATGATGGAAATGTCACTTAATTGGGTTGTTCAATATGATGGTAACTCTCATTTTTATCCTGTGGAATAGAGGTGTTTCTATGAACATGCAAAAAATGCTAAATGGCTTCATCATGATTTTTTTAGTCATTAATGTGGGCTTATTTTTGTTTATTTATCAAAGAGAAGTAACCAGACATACACTTTCTGATGGACGTATCGATCAATTGGAGCGCATTCTTGAAAAAAACGATATATATTTATTAGATCATTTACCGGATTTTTATCCCAAAAGTAAGTTGAGAGTATCCATGCCGGTTGACATAGAGAAGGAATTGGTTGAAGTTTTTTTTCGAAATGAAGAAGCGCGTTTTGCAATATCTGCCAATGCCCATACCCACGAAACAGAAGAGGAACGCCTTACCTTTGACCAAGTCAATGAGAAAGGTAGAGTTTTTTATGGAAGCAGCGAACCTACTTTTGTCCCCAACAACTTACTGGGTCATGAAAAACTAAAGTCGGCCAATGATTTTGTTGAAAAGATGACCTTAGGTAAAGGCAAATATGAACTTACGGATCAACGGGATGGGGATGTTTTCTCTATCTACTACTATAATGAACGGTTTTTAGGTGAGCTTATTTTTTCTAATGAGACAGTTGTACGAATGGAAGAGAAAGGCATTACCGAAGCTAGAGCCATAAGGTATATGCCTCAAGGTTTTGTTGGCAGTCCCTTAGAGCTTTTTCCTGCTGATGAAGCATTGTATAAGTTTATGAGTTATATTAGGGCATTTGAAGATACAACCCTTACAATTACAGATCTGGATCTTGGCTATGCAATTGGCCAAAGTCCACTTGAAAACGTCATATGGATGGAGATCGAGCCCTATTATAGAATTAAGCTAAGTACAGGTCAAACCTATTTCATCAATGCCTATACCAATGAAATATATAGACCATAAATTACCATAAATCGTCATAAATCATTACTTAAGAGGTGGTTTTGCTATGTATGTACTTGCCATAGATTGTGGCACACAAAGTCTAAAAGCAGTGGTTTTTGACCAAACAGGCAAAACCATAGCAATTGAACAAATTGAGTTTGAGCCATACTATGCTCATAAACCGGGGTATGCGGAACAAGACCCGGAAATATATTATGAAAGTCTTTGTCGGGCTACTCAAAGTCTGATAAAAGAACATCCCATCTTTATGAATGCCATTAAGGGCATTACCATAACGACGCAAAGGGATATGGCCATTTGTGTGGATGAAGGGGGTGTGGCTCTAAGACCCGCTATTATTTGGGCAGATCAACGCATGATTGATGAACCTAGAAAAATGGCACTCCATCATCGCTTGGCTTTTTTCGTCATAGGCATGAAGCCTACAACAGATATTCTGAGTCGTAGTTGTAAGGCTCACTGGATACAGGATCATGAACCGATAATATGGAGGAAAACATATAAGTATCTTCAGTTGTCGGCATACTTAAATCATAAGTTGACAGGTCTTTTTATAGACTCAGTTGCCAGTCAGATTGGTCATATTCCCTTTAGCTATAAACACTTCCGTTGGGAGAAAAAAAACAGCCTAAAACATGATATTTTTCAGATAGAAGATGATAAATTATGTGGCTTGGTGGGATCATCAGAGGCTATAGGTAGATTGACAAATAAAGCAGCAAAAGAAACAGGCCTACCACTAAAGCTTAGAGTCATTGCAGCAGGTTCTGACAAAGGATGTGAAACCCTTGGTGTGGGTTGTATCGATAACGAGAGCATATCCATTTCCTTAGGGTCTCAAGCGAGTGTTCAAACGACAACGAGGAAATATTATGAAGCACTTACCTTTATACCGCCTTTTCAAGCGGTTATACCCGGTTACTATAATCCGGAGATACAAATATATAGAGGTTATTGGATGATTTCTTGGTTTAAGAAGGAGTTTGCAGCTAAAGAAGTGAAGTTGGCAAAGGAGCTAGGTGTTTCGCCGGAAGAGCTACTGGAAAAAGCATTGGCAAAGATTCCGCCGGGAGCAGATGGGTTGATATTGCAACCCTACTGGGGTGCGGGTGTAAAAATGCATGACGCCAAAGGTGCAATCTTGGGTTTTTCTGATGTTCATACCCGCTTACACATTTATCGTGCCATCATTGAAGGGATTGGCTTTGCTTTATATGAAGGTATGCAACGCATAGAGAAAAAATCAAAAATTAAGGTAAGAAAAATCATGATTTCAGGTGGTGGTTCACAAAGCGATGTTATTTGTCAGATTACAGCCAACATCTTTAATCTACCGGTCAATAGAGTCCAGACTTATGAGACTTCTGCTCTTGGTGCGGCTATAGCCGGTTTTGTAGGATTGAAGGTTTATGCAGATTATGAGGAAGCAATTCTACATATGGTCCATCATCAAGATGAATTTTTACCTCAAAAAGATCAAGTTGCCCTCTATGAAAAAATTTTCCATAGAATTTATAAAAAAATCTACAAAAGGGTTAAGCCAATTTACAAAAGCTTTGATGAATTGTAATAAGTTCATATTCTGAACAAATTACCGTTTAATCCGAGAAACCCCCTGAAATATAGGCTTTTTTATACGATTATTTTTACAAATGAAATAAGCTATGTTATACTATATAGGATTATATTTGAAATATTATGAGAGCGTTAATAGATGGTTAACGTATAGTTTTGACACTTTAACCATAGATAAGAGGTGTATTATGAATCAATTTTTAATAAAAGGCGGTAAGCCACTAAGTGGTGAAGTCGCTGTGAGTGGCGCCAAAAATGCCGCTCTTGGCATATTGCCTGCAGCATTATTATCTCGTGATATATGTAGGATAGAGAATGTGCCATGTGTCAATGATATCACTGTATTACTTGAAGCTATGGAAGATCTTGGGGTAAAAATCAAGTTTGAAGATAATAATCATACTGTGATTATGGATTGTCGACATATCAAAAAACTCACTGTGGATTACGAGCATATCAAAAAAATCAGAGCTTCTTATTATTTGCTAGGTGCCCTTCTTGGGGCATATAACAAATCAGAAGTGGCGTTACCAGGTGGTTGCAACATAGGTAGCCGCCCAATTGATCAACATATCAAAGGGTTCGAGGCTCTTGGAGCAGTTGTAGATATTGAACATGGTATGATAAAAGTTAAAGCCCATAGTCTGGTTGGTGTTACCATCTATTTGGACATGGCCAGTGTAGGCGCTACCATTAATATCATGATGGCTGCGGTAATGGCTGAAGGGGTAACACAAATTGAAAACCCTGCTAAAGAGCCACATATCGTTGATGTTGCCAACTTTTTAAACAGTATGGGCGCTAATATTAAAGGCGCCGGTACTGATGTGATTAAGATTGCCGGCGTTAAAAAAATGCACGGAACGGAGTATATGATTATTCCAGACCAGATTGAAGCAGGTACTTATATGGTTGCAAGCGCTATAACGGGTGGTGACGTCACTGTCACCAATCTAATTCCTAAGCATATGGAAGCGGTTGTTGCTAAGTTGAATGAAATGGGCGTTGGTGTGGAAGAATTTGATGACGCTATTCGAGTTTATAAAAAAGATAATTTGAAAAACATCCAGGTTAAAACCTTACCATATCCGGGCTTTCCAACAGATATGCAACCTCAGTTTACGGCTTTGTTAGCCGTTGCAGAGGGTATGAGCATTATGACAGAAAGTATATTTGAAAACAGATTCACCTATACCAGTGATTTGTCCAGAATGGGGGCATCTATAAAGGTAGAGGGTAATACAGCCATTGTAAGTGGTGGTGGTGAGTTAACCGGAGCGGAAGTGAGTGCGCCGGACCTAAGAGCGGGTGCCGCCTTGGTATTGGCAGGTCTTGCAGCCAAGGGAGAAACTTTGATTAACAACATCCATTACATTGACAGGGGCTATGAGCATTTTGAAGATAAGCTTAGAGGCCTAGGTGGCGAGATTTATCGAATTAGTGAAAAAAGCAGCAAAGAAGCGTTTAAAGTAGTCAAATAATGAACTAAACTATAAAAAAAGAACAAGTTGACTGACAATCAACTTGTTCTTTTTGCAGTTTTTGATTAGAAAACCGTGTTACTTATTGTGGTTTTGGTGAATCTACTGGACAAACATCTGCACAAGCACCACAATCGATACATTCGTTAGCGTCGATAACATAAATACCTTCGCCTTCGGTAATGCAATTTACTGGACACTCAGATTCACAAGCGCCACATGAGATACAATCATCATTAATAAAATATGCCATTTCAAGCACCTCCATATTAGTTGTGAGTATATGTATAAAATTACATGGTTACTCATTCTAGACTTACCACCTAATTGTAAACCAAATGTTTCAGTGTGTAAAGACCTTTATATTAAGTAGTGACTACATTTAGGTTATGTTTTTTTAAAATAGCCATCGCTTCAATCATTTGCAGTTTGGTTGGTTCGTCAATGTCATGGAGCCGATAGGTTTCACCAAGTGCCTCCCATTTATATTCGCCCATCTTATGAAAAGGTAATAATTCTATTTTTTCAATATTATTATACTGACTTAAATGAAGCGCTAAGGCTTCTATAGCCTCTGGTTGATCCGTAAGACCCGGTACCAATACATAACGAATCCAGACGGGTTTGCCCAGTTCTCCTAGATAGTTCAGAAAATCCAATGTAGGTTGCAACTTGGCACCGGTAATAAATTCATACTGCTTAGGGTCAGAATGCTTGATATCAAGTAGAACCAGATCGACTTCGTCAATGACTTTTTTGGCATAATCATTAAAGATATATCCGGAAGTGTCAATGGCTGTATGTATACCCTCGCGCTTGCATGCCATAATTAATTCATAGACAAATTCAACTTGGAGTAAAGGTTCACCTCCGGTTAGGGTAACACCACCATTTGAAAAACGCATAAAAGACTTGTATTTAACGATTTCCTTCATAAGACTTTCAACAGTCATATCTGTCCCGTCACCAATCTTCCAAGTGTCAGGATTGTGGCAGTATTGGCACCGCAAAGGACATCCTTGAAGAAAAAGTACAAATCGGATGCCGGGTCCGTCAACGGTACCACAGCTTTCAATAGAGTGTATTTTACCGTGCTTCAATAGTTTCACCTCCTATTTATAAAAATCTATGCGCGCTCGTGGAAGGTTCTGTGTATAACATCAAGTTGTTGTTTACGGGTGAGCTTGACAAAATTAACAGCATAGCCGGAAACTCGGATTGTTAATTGGGGATATTCTTCCGGATGATCCATTGCATCAAGTAGGGTTTCTTTATCAAAGACATTCACATTAATATGATGTCCCCCGTCATAGAAATAACCATCCAGCATACCGACCAGATTATTAACCTGTTGCGTCTTGTCTTTACCAAGGGCTCTTGGTACGATGGAAAAAGTGTAGCTGATGCCGTCTTCTGCTTGGTCATAAGGTAGCTTAGCAACAGAAGACATGGAAGCTATAGCACCATGGTGATCTCGGCCATGCATAGGATTGGCGCCTGGTGCAAAGGGTTCACCCACTTTACGTCCATCAGGTGTTGAACCGGTCATCTTACCATAAACCACATTGGAAGTGATGGTAAGAATAGACATAGTGGGCGTGGAATCTCGGTACGTTTTGTGACGTCTTAATTTGGTCATAAACTGCTCAACCACATCTTTGGCTATTTGATCCACGGCATCATCGTTGTTACCAAATGCCGGATAGCTGCCGGGTTCGACTTCATAATCGATAGCAAGACCTACTTCGTTACGTATGATTTTTACTTTTGAGTATTTAATCGCTGAAAGTGAGTCAGCCACAACGGATAGACCGGCAATACCACAAGCGGATGTACGATGCACGTCACGGTCATGCAAAGCCAGTTGAAGCTTTTCATAAGCATATTTATCATGCATATAATGGATGATGTTTAAGGTATTGATATAGAGTTGAGATAACCAGTCCATAACCAGGTCGAACCTAGGCATAACGTCTTCATAGGTCAGTATATCACCGGTAATGGGTGCAAAAAGTGGGGCGATTTGTATGCCTGTTTTCTCATCTTTACCCCCATTGATTGCATAGAGTAAAGCCTTAGCTAAGTTGGCACGGGCACCGAAAAATTGCATTTGTTTACCCAAGCGCATGGCAGAAACACAGCAAGCAATACCATAATCATCACCGTATTTCGGACGCATAAGGTCGTCGTTTTCATACTGAATGGAACTGGTATCTATGGATACCTTACTCACATACTTCTTAAAGGCTTCAGGAAGGCGATTGGACCATAATATAGTAAGGTTAGGCTCTGGTGCAGCGCCTAAGGTGTAGAGCGAGTTTAGCATGCGATAGGACGTCTTAGACACCAAAGTACGGCCATCAATACCGACACCGCCGATGACTTCTGTTACCCAAGTAGGGTCTCCGGAGAAAAGTTCATTATAAGCCGGTGTTCTAAGAAAACGTACCATTCTAAGTTTCATGACAAAATGGTCTATGAGTTCCTGGGCACCTTTTTCATCAAGAAGCCCATTTTTGATATCCTGTTCAATATAGATATCAAAGAAAGTTGAAACTCTACCAAGACTCATAGCTGCGCCATCTTGTTCCTTAATGGCTGCCAGATAACCAAAATAAGTCCATTGTATTGCTTCTTTGGCTGTTGTTGCAGGTTGGCTGATATCAAAACCATAGGTTTTTGCCATTTCTTTTACAGCGCCAAGTGCACGGATTTGTTCGGAGAGTTCTTCTCGTAGTTTGATAACGGAAGCATCCATATAATCCATTTCCAATTCTATTTTCTCTTTCTTTTTTATATGAATTAGAAAGTCAATACCATAGAGAGCAACACGGCGATAGTCACCAATGATTCGACCTCTACCATAAGCATCGGGTAAACCGGTGATGATACCGGATCGTCTCGCATCCCTCATAGCTTCTGTATAGGCGTCAAAAACCCCTGCATTATGGGTTTTACGATATTCTGTAAAGATTTTCTCGGTTTCAGGATCCAGTTCATAACCATAAGCGGTTAGAGCATCTTTGACAACTTTGACGCCGCCATAAGGCATAATACCTCTTTTTAGTGGATGATCCGTTTGAAAACCAACAATGGTTTCCAAGGATTGGTCAATGTAGCCGGGACCGTGAGATGTGATGGAGGATGGTATTTTGCTCTCAGCATCCAGGATACCTTTCGTGGATTCTTCCGCAAAGAGTGCCATGACTTTTTGCCACAGTAGGGTAGTGCTACCTGTAGGTCCTACCAAGAATTTCTCATCACCTTCATAAGGTATGTGGTTTTGTTGTATGAAATCACGAACATCAACAGATGTTTGCCATGTTCCTTTTTCGAAATTTTTCCAAGATTCATTCATGTTAACCTCCTGAGGGTCAGTTGGGTTTATATCTAAGTTAATTATAGCACAAAATAAATAATATTCGAGAGACAAAAGAAAATGAGTCCCATAATCATTATAAATGTATACTGTATACACGTCAAGTGTTTTTGGTTATTTTCTTAGTGATAGGAAACAATTATGTGGAATCATTTGTATGTATGTTGATTTTTTGATAAAATTATGTTACTTGAGTATAGATAGGGAGAATCATAGTATGGCAATCTACCAAGATGTGAAAAAAGAATTAATTCATAGAATACAGGAAGGTGTTTATAAAGCAGGGGAAAAAATTCCTTCCGAAAGAGATCTGTGTCTAGTATTCAAAGTCAGTCGGATGACCATTCGACAGGCTTTATCAGAGCTTGTAGCTGAAGGTGTTTTGTATAAATCCGTGGGACGTGGCACATTTGTATCATCACCCAGTCTATACCAAGAGAACTTGAAGAGTTTCACGCACACACTAATTGGTCAAGGCATGGTACCTTCAACAAAAATCATTGAGGTTGCTACGATCTCACAACTTAAAAAAATCAGCCATTGGCTGAATGTAGATCAGATGGACCCTTTTTATAAGGTTAAACGGTTGAGGCTAGGCGATGGAGTGCCCATCGCACTAGAAACCATTTATATACCAAAAAAATATACAGAAGGACTTCTTAAGCATGACTTAACAACTTCTTTATATAAGTTACTTGAAAAAGAATATGGTTATGATTTGACCCATATCACTTGCGATATTGAAGCCAATATATCAAGTAGAATCATTATGGAGGCCATGAGCCTACATCAGCAAACGGCTTTACTAAAAATAACAGGTATTACCTATGCTCAAAATGACTTGAAGCTATTTTATGAAGAATCTTACTATAGGTCACAACTCTATAAATATCACGTAGACATACTTAATAGGCCTTAGAGAAAGTCTGTGTACTTGCGGTCTGTTTTTTGTATGTGATGAATGAGCCAATCACTAAGAAAAAGGAATATTTCTTCATTAAGCTCTGAAGTTTGTTCAGAGATGGCATCTTTGAACTTGCTTATATCTTCTATGAACTTTTTATGTTCTTTGACATGTTCTTCATAGTATGGGTAATTGGCTGCTCTCATGAGTTTTTCTTCTTCACTAAAATGGAAAATAGAATAGACCTTGAGTTCACTAAGGAGTTTGATGGTATTTTCTACAGGCGCGTTGGAGATAATTAAGTCATAAGCATCGTTGAAGAGCTTTAATAGGTTCTTGTGGTGGTCGTCCAAAACAGGGTTCTGTACGCTATAGTCCATTGACCAAGTATAGTTTAGCATTATATCATCCTTTCATGTTGTATGGTCCTTATATTATATCATTTTTTTAGTGTTTTGTACCTACTATTTCCTATGTTATAATGATAAATCAAGGTAATGATTCATAGTTTTACCATCATAACTTTGATATTAATATCTAAAAAAGAAGGGTGACACGATGAAAAAAGAAGAGATTATTGAAGTCCTTAGTGAGGTTAGCCTCTTTAGAAGTATGACAGCAGATTGCATTCTGCTTAACTTAAATAAAATGAATTATTTCGTTAAAACGTATGACAAGAATGAAGTCATAGCTAGGGAAGGCGATGATTGCAACCAGATTGGGATTGTTCTGTCAGGGAATCTGGAACTGAGAAAAGAGTTTCCGGCCGGACACTATATGACACTGACGTATCTGGATAGAGGCCATATTTTTGGAGAAGTCATTGTTTTTTCAAATATATCTAAGTATCCTGCCACCATTATAACGACACTTAAAACAGAAGTTCTGTATATTCATAGGGAAGACATCATTCAATTGATGGAAGGATGCGAGTCCATTCTCAAAAACTTTGTATCTGTTATATCGAATAAAGTAGTGATGCTGAATAAGAAGACATCCATACTGTCCTTTAAAACCATAGAGGAAAAAGTAGCCAGCTATATATTAGAAGAATATAAGGCTAGGCGACAGATGACCTTTAACATACCTCTTAGTAGGAAGGAGTTGGCAGGTTATTTAAACGTGCCAAGACCTTCCTTGTCGAGAACTATGGGTAAAATGAAGACGGACGGGGTTATTGATTTTTATCAAAATACAATCAAGATTTTGGATATTCAAGCTCTGGAAGATTGTCTTTTTAAGATCTAAAATTTTAAAAGAAGAGATCTCTTTCTCCATCTTCGATGGCTTTAAGACGTAAAATAGTTGTCTCTTTCATCTTTTCGCTTGGAATTTTCTCGATGTGAATTTTTATGGTTGCTTCACCGAGTGCCTTTAGATCATCATCTGCATAATCTTCCAGATATTCTTTTAAGGTGAGCAGTGCATTGGGTTGGCACAGATTATGGATCTGGCCACTTTTTGCAACCTGCATAAATCGATCCCCTGTTCTACCGGCGCGGTAACAAGCGGTACAATAACTTGGCAAGAAACCTTTTTCAAGCAGAGATTGTATAATCTCATGTTGAGGGCGTTCATCAGCGAGTTGAAACTGACTGGCCATTTTTTCTTCATCGGTGTAACCGCCTACGTCTGTTTTGGAACCGGCACTGATTTGTGAAACGCCGATATGGATCACTTCTTCTCTAAAACTGGCTTCTTCCCTTGTTGAGAGTATGATGCCAGTATAGGGAACGGCTAATCTTATAATGGCGACCAAACGTTTAAAAGCTTCATCATCAACAGCATAAGGGTAAGCTTCAACCGCGACATCCATGGCTTTTTTGATACGTGGTACGGACATAGTATGAGGTCCGACACCGAAAACTTCTTCAAGGTGTTCCTTATGCATCATCATACCTAAAAGCTCATATTTATAATCATACAGACCAAAAAGTGCGCCAATACCAACGTCATCAATACCGCCTTCCATCGCACGATCCATGGCAGTTAGATGGTATTCATAGTTGGATTTTGGTCCTTTTGGATGGTACTTCTTGTAGGTGGGTAGGTGGTAGGTCTCTTGAAATAGGATGTAGGTACCGATATCGGCAGCTTTGAGTCGCTTGTAGTTTTCTACAGTTGTTGCAGCCACATTGACATTGATACGTCTTATGGCACCATTGTCACTTTTGGTCTTGTAGATAACATCCATGGCGTGAAGTACATAGTCCAAATCACAGTTGATGGGATCTTCTCCGGCTTCTAGTGCGATTCGTTTGTGACCCATGGCTTCAATCTTCAAGGCTTCACTTGCGATTTCTTGATCGGTCAGTTTACGTCTTGCTATGGTGTTGGTTTGTTTATAACCACAATAGGTGCAGCCATTTACACAATAGTTTGATATATACAAGGGTGCAAACATGACGATACGATCACCATATATGGTGTTTTTGATGTGATTGGCACAAGCAAACATTTCATCTAATAGCTCTTGATCCTCAAATTGCAAAAGGGCAGCGACATCTTCAAGAGACAAACCGACACAGGTCTTAGCTTTTTCTATGATGGCACGTATATCTTCCTTACTGTGTTTGTAACCTGCTTCTAGTAATACCGTGATTTTTTGGTCATCTATAAAATTCTGCATTTGTAATCCTCCGTTTTAAGTTGGGTTAGGCCTTGCTCATACCGTGGCTATATCACTTTCTTGGACAGTGCGCTTTTGACGTTGACACCTTTAAGGGCGCCGAGTTGGCCGGTTAGGCTTCCGATCTGGTCCGTTGTACCATCGACGACAACGGAAATAATGCTAATCTCACGCTGATTGATATTGGGTAGTCCCATTCGTCCTACGATAATTTGGTTATGGTCATGTAAGACTTGATTGATCCGATGGATATCGCCATCTTTTTCTATAACGACACCCACAACGCCGATTCGATTTTCTATCATTTAATTCACCTCGTCCCAGATCATTTTTGCCAGTGGAAAGGGTTCCAGTGCTCTATCTAGAATGCCGTGAACATAGGCAATCATAACACCGTAGTTTACAATGGGTACTTGAAGGGTTTCTACAGTCTCAAGTCTGTAGGCCATAGCTTTTTTGTTAAGCATACAGGCACCACAATGGATAATCAGTGCGTAATCTTTTGCGGAGTCAGTAAAACTTACACCGGAGACATGATCAAAATGTAATTGCTTTCCGGTGAGTTGTTTGAGCCATCTTGGAATCTTGACGGTTCCGATATCGTCAGATTGCCTATGATGGGTACAACCTTCTGAGATAAGAACCTTGTCGCCATCTTTAAGGGCCTCAATGGCTTTTGCACCCTTGACAAGTTGTAGGAGGTCGCCTTTGTGTCTGGCAAAGAGAATGGAAAAAGAGGTCATCAAAATGTCTTTTGGGGTATCGGCTGCAACTTTCAAAAAGGCTTGTGAGTCGGTGATGACCAGTTTGGGTTTTGTACCCAGTCGGTCCAAAGTCTCCCTAAGTTCATGTTCTTTGCAAACAATGGCTATAGCATCACTTTCTAGTATATCTCTTATGGTCTGTTGCTGGGGTAAGATGAGACGTCCTTTTGGAGCCGCTTTATCAATAGGGGTGACCAAGACGACAAA
>JAGXFY010000062.1:0-24232 GCA_024636985.1 Clostridiales bacterium
CCTGTTGGGGTTCCTTTATTATTCATCCTGATTGGGAGAAAAAGGATTTCAAACGTCTCTTAGCCTATATTAAAAGGTTGCGTCCGGAATTAATTACCTTCTCACCACTGGTACCCCACCCATTGACACCCTTGTATGATCAATACGAGGATCGCTTGATCTACCCTAAAGAAGATTATGATAAGTGGAATTTTGGCGATGTCTTAATCTATCCCTCTAAGATGTCCCTAAAAGCTTACTACTTACAAGTCCTTAAGTTGGCCTTGGTGGTGAATTTTAATGCCTATTCCGTGGCGTATACAAGGAAAAACATTCCAACCAGAAATTCGATTAAGATGGTGCTGGGCTTTAAGAATCTTTTTGGTGTGTATGTTAAGAATATGCTGATACGAGGACGTAAAAGACCGTGAAAGTATTATTGATTCGTCCCAAAGCACCCAATAAACTGAGCTTTACCAAAATACTGGATAATGAGCCATTAGAGCTTGAGTATTTGCACACCGGTCTTGCAGCTGCAGGCTATGTGGACTATATTTATGACGGCTTTATAGAGAAGATCTCCATAGAAGCGACGATAAAAAGGGAAAAACCGGACATTGTGGCAATCAGTGGCTACATCACTCAAGAAAACCTTATGAAAACTTACTGTACGAAAGCCAAAAAAATCAACCCCCAGATTATAACGGTGATTGGTGGTGTACATGCTCAGCTTAATCCTCATAGATTTTTTGATCAAGATGTGGATTATATCTGTCGTAGTGAATCCATCGATGCCTTTGTGACTTTGGTCCGATGCCTTGAAGCAAACAAAAAAGATGTCACGACTTTATCGAAAATTAATGGCTTGTGTTTTAAAGATGAAGGCGCTTTAAATGATGATGATAGCTATGTTATGAATCCTATTACACCTATTGACATCAACACTTTGCCCATACCGGATCGAAGCTTCTTTTATAAGAATAAGTCAGAATATCGCTACTTGGATCTTACAGAATCAGGTACCATCAAGACTTCTTTTTCCTGTCCTTATACCTGTAATTTCTGTTATTGTACTTTATTAAACGATAGTCGGTATCAAGAGCGGGACCTTGATCTGGTGATAAAGGAACTAAAAGCACTGGATTGTCAAAACGTACAGATTGTAGATGATGATTTTCTGGTTAACAAAGAACGCCTATGGCAATTCATCGATTTAATTAAGACCAATAAGATTCATAAGACTTATACTTGTTATGGACGGGCGGATTTTATTGCTGACAACCCTGAGTTGATCCATGCATTATCAGAAATCGGATTTAAGTATTTTCTTGTAGGACTTGAAGCGGTTACGGATAAAGAATTAGACGGCTATGGCAAAGGCAGTAGTTTGGACCATAACAGTGCTTGTGTGAAAGTGATTCAAGAAACGGCTTCTCATTGTATCGGTTTGATGATTGCGCCCCTTGAAGCTACTGAAGCTTATTTTGATGATCTATACGACTGGGTTGTTTTACATGACCTAAAATATGTCACCGTGTCGATTTTTACACCCATACCGGGAACCCCACTTTATGAAACTTATAAAGACAAGATTACGTCTACGTCTATAGAAGATTGGGATTTTCTGCATCTGGTACTGGACCCTCTACATATGAGCCGAAAAGCTTTTTACAGAGCTTACTATCGACTCTTTATCAGGCTCTATAAGATAGCTAAGAAAACAGGCATCTATGATTTCATGGATTTGGATTTTTATAGAAAGATGTTAAAAGCATATCTGACAGAAAAAATCAAAGGGGGCTAATATGAAAATCTTGTTTATACAATCCACCCCTTATCATAATCGGGACCGGTTGGTGAAAAAAAGCAGACTTTATTTTGTAGGTCTGGCACCGGCCATACTCTCGGCTTTGTGTCCACCGGACGTTGAATTTGAAGTATGTCTTGAAACCATTGAAGCCGTGGACTTTGACACGGACGCCGACCTGATTGCTATATCCGGTATGGGTCATGCCATCGTCAGAAGTATTGATATCGCCAAAGCCTTCAAAGCAAGAGGAAAGACCGTTGTCATGGGTGGCTATATGGTCAGCCTGATGCCGGAAGAAGCCGCCAAATACTGTGACAGTGTGGTGATTGGCGATGCAGAGATCAGCTTCCCCACATTGATTGAAGACTACAAACAAGGCAAGCTGAAGCCCTTATATGATATGCCCCTTAAGACCTTGACCTATCCGACACCGGACTATAGGCTACTGACACAGAAGAAAATCGGCGATTTCCTACCGGTCCAAGCCGGAAGAGGCTGTCCCCACGCCTGTAGTTTTTGCAGTGTTTATTGCTTGTATAAGAACAAGTATTATAAGCGTGATATAGAAGAAGTCATTCGGGATATCAAAGCGGTTAAGGCACTGGGCTATAAGAAGTTCTTATTGTTGGATGACAATATTTTCTCAGATACAGATTATCTACTGGACTTATGCAGGGCGATTAAAGACTTGAAGATGCAGTGGCTCTCCCAGTGCTCCATTAATATAGCTGACCATGCTCAGGTTCTAAAAGCAGTAGCAGACAGCGGTTGTATTGCCCTGTCCTTTGGCATTGAGAGCATCACCCAAGAAAGCCTGATGTATATGAAGAAAGCTTGGGCCAAAGTCGATCGGTATGGCGAGCAGATTAGAAAGATCCAAGCAGCCGGTATTGATGTATCCACAGAGATGGTCATCGGTGCAGACGGGGATACACTAGAGAGCATTAAAGCCACAGCTACTTTTATTATCGATCAGAAAATAACAGTACCCAGGTTCTACATACTAACACCGATACCGGGGACGTTGTTTTTTGATGAGATGGAAGCGGCAGGGCGTATTATTATTAAGGACATCTACAGTTATAATGGCACGATGGCGGTTCATGAGCCCATTCATATGTCCATGGACGCCTTAACAGAGGCCTACTGGGATCTGTATAGAGAAGTATTTGGTATCAGAGCCATTATCAAAAGAACCCTCATAAGGCCTCAGTTTTTCAAGCAACCTTTAAGGTCCTTGTTCTATCTGTATGTGAACCTCTATTACCGCTATCAGATCCATCAGGGCATCACACCAAATATTATATAAGCCAATGAATGAATGAAGTCAGGAATAAGCAGATGAAAATTAGAATCATCAAAGACCATGAAAAGAAATCCATCTATAAGCAGATGATCAAAAAAATATATAGCAAAGATCAGACCTTCAAAAATAATAAAGAAGGTCTATTTGCTTTGGTCTGTAATCCTAAAAGCGTTTTTTACAAGAAATCCAAACAAGTTATGATAACGGTCAGTGTAGAAAAGGATCTCCATTGTCAAGGGGTCTTGATATGTCATGAGCAACAACCGAAAGTCCTGTATTTGGCTTTCTTTGAAGCGATCATGGAAGCTAAAGAAAGTGTAGAACATCTTCTAAGTTATGCAGAAGCCTATGGAAAGACACTGGGTTGTGATAAGTTGGTCATCGGTATAGACGGTCACTGTAACAACGGACTGGGTTTTCTAACCATTGGTTCCGGGCATCCTTCTTTTGGTGAAGCTTATAATCCGGATTATTACGCTGATTTTTTTAAGACCTTTGAAGGTCATACCTTTGTCAGTTATAAAGACGAAGTACAAAGTATTGCCCCTAGGGTAGAACAATTGCGTAGCAAACTGCATCTAAGGATGACACCCTATACCTTGGAAGCCGCTGATTTTTCAAGAAAAGGCCTTAGAGCATCCTTGAAAAGATATACAGACTTGAACAATAACATTTTTACTGATCATAGTTATTATTTCAGAAGGGATTATGATGAAGATGTAGAACTTTTTAAGAGTATGATGCCTTTACTGGACCATCAGAATCTGCTTTTTGTAAAAAAAGACGGCAAGGACATTGGTTTCATCCTTTGGTATCCGGACTTTAATGAACTGGTCAAAAGCAGTAGGGGTGCAGGTATACGTACTTTTCTTCAATACAGGTTGTTGAAAAGAAAACCAAAAACCATAAAAATTGTGGAAATCGGTGTCGAGGCCAAGTACCGTGGCACACCGGCCATTTTTATTTTATTTAATGGGGTTATGGAAGCGGCAGAAAAAGCATCACAACATCTCATATCCAGTTGGATCCATGGAGATAACAGTGCCTCAAGACAGATCACCTCAAGATTCGCTCAAAAACCATATAGGGAATATGTGACTTATGAGAAAAAAATATGAAGTAAGATGTTCATCACATCGTCCGGCAGATTGGGACAGATATTGTGACAATGATTGGCTGAAAAAAGATGCACTCCTATTTGATGAAACATGGGAAGAAGCCTTTACTTATCACTTTCATCCGGAATTTGCTTGCTATACTTTTAAGAGAAGGATGAATCTATTTACGTTTGGAAAGTTCAAATTGCATGTACCTATTACCATGGTTGCCTTGCCCGTATCTATAGATGGAGAAGGCTATTTTGGTAACCTTGAAGCCTTGATACATCACCTTCAAGAAGAAGGCGGGCTGTATCTGATATTGAATATAAGAACATTAGAAAAAATACCCCAAGGCATCCCTTATGGTAGAACCTTGGATACATGTATTTTTGATAACAATTATGAGGATTTTGAGACCTATGTGTCAGCCCTTAGAAGTCCTTATAGACGCAGACTGCGACAAGCCTTGAGGAGACTAGGAACCGTAAGAATTGAGAAGATTCATAATGAGGCCTTTGATGATCAGCTTTATGCATTGTATAAGGCGGTGCTTAACAGATCCAAGTATCCGTTGGAGACATTGCCCATAGAATTTTTCAAGACTTCAAAGGATGATATTCATGTCTTTTACCATGATAAGAAGCCGGTCGCCTTTGTCATGGTAAAAGTAGAAAAAAATAGCTTGTATTTCTTATTCGGTGGCATGAACTATGCGAAGAGAGATGCACTCGACTTATACTACAATATGCTGATTTATATTCTAAGATTAGGTATAAAGCAAAAAACCAATACCATATATTTTGGTCAAACAGCAGAAAGCTCCAAAGAACGTCTTGGCTGTAGGCGAGAAAAACGGTACATGTGTATTTTTACAGGAAATAAGATCATCAATAAAGTCTTATCAAAGCTTAGCTTATCAAAGTTTAAGAAATTGTTTGAATACAAGCCTGATGCAAGGATTTATCATGTCTTTTCAGAAAAGAATAAAGACACATTTACTTAACAGGCTTTTTAATGAATAAGGCCATTATCATACCTAAGATTGTAGCAACAGCCATAACGATGAAGACCGCTTGATAGTCCCCGGTTAGGTCATAGCTAAGTCCAAAAGGTATGGTACCAAAGGCCGAACCGATAACCATGAAAACCGTAGCAGCACCACGAATGCTTCCAAGGTGCAACCTTCCGAAATAACGTACCCATATAACATTCGTCGTTACGTTCTGAACATTGGTAACCAGGCCATAGATAAGAATGAAGATAGAGGCTTCTATTACGGTTTGAACCTTAAGCATGAAGAGCAAGTCCAAGGTTAAGAGTCCAAGGGTCATCATCAATATATGCTTGGAACGGTACTTGTCGATGATGGTACCGGCTATGACAGGAATCAAAAAGCCGGGCAAAGCCACAAGTCCGATAACAAAAGCGGCCGAAGATTCGGGGATGCCCTTGCTGGCCATAAGTGAGAAGAAGTGAAACATCATACCGGTAGTCACCATAGGAATAATCATGGAGATAATACCAACAAACCAGAATTCTTTTGTGCGAAGCGCTTCACTTAAACTAAAGGATTTTTTGGCCATGGCATCAAAAACTTGATCAGCGGTTAGATTATCAGTTCGCGCTTTATTATCCGGTAGAAGGCCGATATCTTCAGGTTTGTTCACGATAAAAAACCACATCAGCGGTACAAGAACAAAAAGTAGAAGTAAGGCCCAGCTACGCCAAGCATTTGACCAACCGTAGGTATTAATCATATGTAGATTAAAAGCAGGTACTAGTAGATTACCAAAGATGGTACCCAGAGATAACAAGCTAATGGCAAGCGCTCTACGTTTGTCGAACCATTGAGGCACCAATGAAGCCGGAATCAAGGTTAGAGAACCTTGTCCGAGAAAGCGTAGTAAGAAAAATCCGACAAAGATCATGGGAATATTGGCTACAAAGCTATTAAAAAAAGCAGTCAAAGTCAAAAGAATACCAACGGTCACGAGCATGAATCTGGAACCGAAATGATCCACAGCTTTGCCGACAAAAATCATAAGAATACCGGATAAAACCGTGGCCATAGAGTAAATACTTGAGATTAGGGTTCTAGAGTAACCAAATTCCAATATATAAGAATCAATAAAAACAGATATGGAATAGGTTTGTCCTGGGGAAGAGAAAAACATAGCAATGGCGGATAAGAACAGAATGAACCATCCGTAAAAGCCATATTGATTTAATTTTAAGGCTATTTTTTTTTGCATTTTTTGTCACTCCTATCTGGAATACTATAAGCCTTATGAAGGTAAACGTCAATATTATTTTCTGGATTGGGATGAATGCGTTCTACTTTTTTCATATTAGCCAATCATTAGATAAGGGCAATAATATGAATATATTAAGAGGTATTATAGTATCAATGTTTAGCCCTTTATTATGTATTTAACGGCATAGGTCAGAGCGAACTCTTCCCACCCCTTGCTTTTGGCTATGTATATCATCTACTGGTAGGTGACATATTAACGCCAACAGGGATAACGGTAAGTTTCTTATTACCGATTCTTTCTTTCGGGAAAATAAAAGAAAAAAATGTGAGTTTGAATGTTTTTGTAGTGGGTAGTGAGGGTGAAATGCTGTATAGCTTTATGGTTATGGCATCTGCAATCGCTCTAGGTTTTTTCATGAGAAATGATATGGTTAGATTTTAAAGGAGGTAGTGTATGAGAAGTTATAATCAAACAAGTTGTGGTACCTATATAGCAGAACTTAGAAAAGAAAAAGGCTATACCTTAAAAGCATTGGCAAAAAATATGGAGGTTTCAGTTTCTTTTCTAAGTGATGTGGAACGAGGAAGAAGAAAACCATTTAATCGTGCAACGTTTAAGGAACTTATGGTATTATTATGCAAGACCAAAGAGCAAAGATATAAGTTATTAGATCTTAGAGCTAGATATACTGGGGGAATACCAATAGATATAGAAGAGTATATTATAGCAAATCCCCAAATCATTATTGAAATAAGAGATAAGATTGAGTGAGAATTAAATTGAGCCTTCGGGCTCTTTTTTTTTGTGGATTGAGTTATGTATATCAATATTCACATATGGTATAATGTGGTTGGGAGAATAATTACTATGGGGAGGTCATATGAACGATAAAGATATAGTTATTGTGGAAAATTTGTATAAGCGTTATGTAACAAAAGCCATTGGTTATGCAATGACTTTTGTTCATGATAAAGGACTTGCTGAAGATATAGTTCAAGAGGTATTTACCAAGCTTGCCAGAGATATTGATCGGAACAAACTTATGATTGATGAAGAAAAAGTTATTGGGTTGATTGCTAAAATGATAAAGCATCAGTATATTAATCAACTAAAAAAGGAAAATCATACAATTATTTCTTTGGATGAAAGTAAATCACTTTTATTAACAGATACATGCTCTTTGGAAAAGGAATATATAGAAAAATGTGAACTGCGTTTTTTAAAAGAAAAACTTGCTGCTCATTTGACTGAACTACAGATTGATGTATTAATGCTTCGAACCCAAGGATACAATCACAATGAAATTAGTGCGGTTGTTGGAAAAAGAGAAACGGCGGTTAGAGCAATTTATAAACGTGCAAGACACAAAGCTAAATGTTTACTAAGAGGAGGTGAACTTCATGAATCATCACAAGGAGAATATTGATAATTTACTAGAGACACTTATACTTGAAGATCAGGAAGAGACGGTTAAGAAGTTTATGGCGGTTGATGAAGTTGAACCCTCAGATCATATGGAAAATTGGATTCAGAATTTGAGATCAAACAGTCAGAAACATAGAATGCATATTGGTACGTTAAGAATAGCTTCAAGTATCTTATTCATTATCATGGTAATTGGTATATCATCTACACTGGGAGTAGAAGCAGTCAGGCATGAATTTTTAAGTTTATTTACGAAAACTGAAAAAGAATATACAGAGTTAGCCTTGGGTAATGAATCTGAATTAATGAAATACATAGAAAATGAATGGAAGAACAGTTATGTACCGGGCTGGCTACCGGAGGGATTTAGGCTTGATGAAGCTTATGCGCTTGGGACTACTAAATTTATGATATTTGTAAAAGGTGAATCAAAGATATTCTTAACTCAGGGCATAGAAAATAGATATATAGATACAGAAGAAGCAGACGTTAGGACTGTCAATATCAACAACATGGAGGGCATTTTGATGAGTAAAGAAAGTCAAAATATTCTTTATTGGCATAATGACAAAGTATTTTTTTCAATGACTTCTGACATAAAAGAAAATGAAATGATAGAAATATCAAAAAAAATAAAAAAAATCTCATAAAAACGTCACGTTTTTGATCACTTTCTTGTATATATAGTAAAGGAGGTGATTTTTATGTTCAGCAAAGTATCAAGACCATTAGTTCTATTACTGATTATTAGTTTTGTGGTTGGCACAACTGTCAATGCAGTAGAAATTCAACCAAGGTGGGCAACCATAGCAGAGATTGTGCCATCCCTAACAATCAATAGTTTGGGAAGAGCCGAAGCATCTGGGAATGTCATTGCTCCAGGAGTTGATAGAATAACCATTACTGTAGCTCTTGAGCAAAATCGTAATGGTAAATGGTATACGGTTAAGTCATGGAATAAAACAGTCTATAATGACTATGGCTACTGTATCGGTTACTCGAATGTGAGTAGTGGTTATCAGTACAGAACAAAGATTTATGCATCCACGTATGTCAACAATACTTTAATGGAAAGTACAAATGTCGTTTCTAGAACAAAGTATTTCTAATATCCACTATTTATATTTGCTTACAGGGAGACAGGTATGAAATAATGAAGAAACAAAGCCTAATTACTCATAATATTTCAACTTTGTTGTATAGGTTGTGGAGGGTTTTATGTAATTATGATATATTACAACAACCTATTTTACTTGAGAAAAAGGACAACAATTAATACGAGGGAGGAGGTGTAGTGAAACAATGATTTCTAAGTATAAATCTCTAATACTGTTATTGGCACCGATACTTTTTTTGCCTATTGAATGGTATGATAAATTGGTAAGAGGTGATATGGAATTAGTTGGCATAAATGGATTTGGTGTTTTCACATTTGATTTTTTTAACATGCTGATTATTTATGTTCTATGCATATTTATACAAATCTTGTCAATAAATTCAAGGAAGTATGGATATTCGATTTCTTCAACTATATTACTTATTTTCACATTTACATTTTTCCCGACGAGAGTACACACTTTATTAGATTTATCATATGGTGCTTCGGCATATTATTCACTTGGTTTCTTTTTAGTAACAGGTATACTAACGTAAACGGTAAACCATGAGTACCTCATCAGAAAAAGGCTACCGAATGGTAGCACTTACTACTGATTGTTTTTTTTGCATTCATCAGGAAGAGACGTTGACCAAGGCAATAAATGTTCGAGAAATGATTGATCTTTGTCATCCATATGCTTTGGAATCTCTTCTAACAAGTATTTAAAATACTGATATGGTTTTAGATTATTGGCTTTTGCCGTCTCGGCTATACTATATATTGTAGCACTAGCCTTAGCACCGTCTATGGTATCGATGAGCCGCCAGTTCTTCTTACCTATACAAAATGGCCTTATAACTGATTCGGCTGCATTATTATCAAGTGGAATGTAACTGCTTTTCAGAAATTCTTTAAGATAGATTTCCTGATTCAGGCAGTAAGTAAAGCCTTTACCTGTTTCTGAATTGGCCGGTACTTCTGGTTGATGTTTTCTAACCCACTGGAAGAAAGCCTCCACTAGTGGTTTTACTAGTAGTAGCCGTCTATGAAGTCGATCCTCTGGTGTGAGTGCAAGAAGTTCGTTATCTGTTTTATATATCAAGGCAATCTGCTTCAATGCATCATTGGCTAAAGTATTTTTCGACTTTTCTTTACCAAGTGCCTTGACGACGTTTGCAAAACGTCTTCTAGCATGACTCCAACAACCGGCAACATGAATATCAGGATTTTCATTACTAATCTTGTGATAGACTTGATAACCATCGGTCACTAAAGTACCTTTATAACCATCTAAGAAATTTTGAGGATGGCTTGCATTTCTGGTTTTTTGATATTCATAAAGAACGATTGGTGGGCTAGTCGACATTTTACCTGTCCTATAAACCCACATGTAACTTTTCGAACCTGCAGAACGACCATCTTTAGATACTTCAACAGGTGTTTCATCGGCTTGAATCACTTTATCTTCAAGTAGTGCATCACGGAGCCGATCATAAAAAACTGAAAAGTATCGTTCTGCACACCGGATGGTCCAGTTGGCCATGACCTGCCTTGATATTTTAATATCTTGTCTAGCGAATTCTTGTTCCAATCGGTAGAGTGGCATTGCATTCACATATTTTGCATTTAGAATAGCAGCTTCTAAAGAAGGGGTCACTATACTGTTGCGCAACAAGTCAACAGGTCGATTTGCTTTAATCATAGTTTCATTATCTTTACCGGCATAGACGGCTATATGATGTTCCTCAACTTCGAATCTTGAAGGTATAAAGTTCAGACGCTTATAGATTTCATGTGGTAGTTGTTTCCAACCATCTGGGAACTTTTCTTTTAGGTCATCTTCGCTAATTTCATGAAGAATGACATTTACAGGAAGCTCACGAAGATCCTCATCTCTTTTACCTTTAGTCTTTTTACGGGTATAAGGACGTGGCGTTACTTCTTCAAGTTCTGGTTCTACAATGACGAGATTTGCAATGGTAACTTCAGCTTCATTGAAGCACATAGCCAACTGTTCTTCTAAATCAATCTTTTCAGAAGAACGGCCAAATCGTTGTTGATTAGAAATGGTGAGTTGTTCTATAAGAAGATCCATTTTACTGTTGAGCTCTTTAAGCTGATGTTCTTGAAGTATCATCGTCTGTTGTTGTGAAAGCAACAGTGCCACTAACGCTTTTTTATTATATTTAATTAGGTCGTGTTCGCTAAATTTCATATCCATAAGAGTACCATATCACGAATGAAATAAGGCGTATAGTGCTAACAGCGTACTAAATAAATACGTGGATAACTTTTTGAAAAACAGCGCTTTTTAAGGTTTTTATGCACTAATCAATACGCTTAGGATAGACTTTATTCACAGTTTTCTTTGGTTCTATAGAAAGTCCTTCTGTCAACCAACGAAATTGTTGAGATGTAATAATACGAGCTTCTTCTTCATTACGAGGCCATTGAAGCTTACCACCTTCAAGACGCTTATAAAGGAGCAGAAAACCATCACCTTCCCACAATAATCCCTTCAAGCGATCGGAACGACGACCACAGAAAAGGAATAAAATGTTTTGAAATGGGTCGAGATGAAATTCATTCTGAACAATACTGGCCAAACCATCAATACCCCTTCTTAAATCGGTATAACCACAAGCAATATATATTTCATCAAAGCCTGTAGCTTCATTAAACATGATTCAAATTTTTAAACATTTCATTTAAAAGTGCAGGCGAAATGCTGTTAGAAATTTCAACTTTTATGGAACCAACACTCAAAACTAGATCTGGTTGAAATGTAGAAGGGGTTTTGACTGAAGGTTTCAGTTGACTAATAGGTATGAACGTTGAAGGTGATTTGCTCTCTTCTCTTTGAATAAGAGAGCCTGACAATTCTTCACGTATTTTACGCTGCCAATAGTAATATTGTTTTTCATTAACATTATTTTCGAGACACCAATTTTTAACATTCATACCACTTTTTTTGCATTCTTGAATGATTGGTGCCCATTGTGTAAGGCGATAATGATGAGCAACTTGTCTAGTATTCATAGGATAATCCTCCTTAAAGTTTTGTGAGTTGCCTTTAAAATATCCTTAGGAGTTTTTAAAGTTCACAAACTAGTTTGAGTAATTATCTCATGATTGATAGACTTCATACAGGTACGCGCTATTTACCGTTTACATACTAACAGTTAATTTGATTATTAACATTCGATATTTTCTAAAAGAAAGAGGAAAAGTATGAAAAATATTATATCAAGATTAGTAGCAATAACTTTATGCGCTTTGATTATCGATAAAAAAATATAAGTTAAACAAATAATTAACTAACGAAAATTCATGGTAAAGTCGGGATGTGTTTATGGTAAAGATGATAGTTAGCAATATAATAAAATTAATTACTTTTATAATTATTATTTTTATTGGTGGTATCTTATTAAAAAGCTTTAATGATATTTCTTCTTTAATTTATACAAAAAAATTAGAAAGCGAAATCATTAAAATATTATATTATACTACATTAGGGATGATAATTGGTGTGGAATCACGATTAGAGAATTATCGTTTAAAAGGATCTTGGCATGTTGATTTAAATAGGTTTATTTTTTTGGGAATACCCGTAGCATATTTAGCACTACAATTTATTATATATACTAGCGACATCAAGTTTATTAGATTATTTATGCTACCAATTTATAAAACAGATATGAATCAATTCACTCAAATCCCTTTACAAATTCTTTTGGGTTATATTTTAATAACATGCCTAAAGAAAAACAAACAGGCTTAAATTAACTGTGAATGTCTATAGTGAACAGAATATTTTATTCAAGGGATTATTTAATCAAGTATAGTGTTGGTCAATTAAGTATATTTATTGAAGTTGAAACAATAAACGTGTAAAAAGTTGATTGAAAAAAGTGGTTAAATATTAAGAAATGAAGAAGTAGTGGAAATTCTACGTGAAGTAGCCTTAGCATTTTTTGAAATTAACGAAAAAACACGTGGAATTTAGAAATTACTATCAATTTCATTTAGAATGAGAAGATGAGGAAAGAGGAGAAAAATGAAAATTAAAACAATAGCCCTAACTTTAATATTAATAATGTTATTAAGCCTAGTACCAGTATCTGCAGAGAGCAAAAAAGTAACCACTGATGAAATTGTGGCTGAAATGGTTGCTAAATTACCTAGAGAAATAAAAACAGAATATGAGCTAGCCAAGTTAAATGAAAAGAATGGGAACATTCAAGAATACAAAACAACAGTCATTTTTTCGGGAAAAGAGGAGACTATTGAATTTGAAATAGATAATTCAATGATAGGCATTACACAAAAAGGTGAAAATGAAAAAATGAGAATATTAGACATTGCATCAAATAATATAGTCGTAAAGAATAAAGAAACCAATAAAGATGAGTATCAATCATATGCAATTGTCACAATAGAGATAGCTGGGCTGGAGGATGAAAGTGATTCTATAAGTAAAATATTAAGCAGCAATATTCTTGGCACTATTAATTCATATGCTGCACATGATGATAATTATGAATGGGACAGTAGCTATGCTGTTCAAATATACGTAAAAGGATATTTCAATTGGAAGTACTGTGGTTTTACAAATATGGCAACGCCATATAGGATTGATGGTAAAGTAATACAGTCCAATGATCCCACAGTTAAAGTTGATTGGATATATCCTTTTGGAGGTGCTGGATTTACACGTCATGATGGTACAGGTAAACCTATTGCTATTGGTGATGATGTTGAATATGGAACTAAGGTATATTCACCAAGCGTAGGAAAAACTTATTATATAACATTAAAAAGATTGAATAAAGGCTATTATAATATCAAAAATGGAGTTGACTATATAGGATTTGGTACATCTGCCCGATTATCAAGAGGAACGACAACTTGGACGATATATGTTAATAGGAATGCTGATTAAATATAATGCTTAAAACAACCAGTGATTTCTAGTATAAAAAATTAACTGTAGAACAATATTTATTAAAAGCGGTTAAACAAGATGATATGGGATGATATACCGAGGTATTTGGTCTGGGATATTAAAAAAAGAATTTGAGGGCAGTTATATTGTGAAGTCTTGGGGTTTTAACAAGTTATTAAACTAAAACTTTTGAAATAACAATGATGCTACTTCACTTTCGCTTTTGACTATCCACCATTAAATGGCTATAGTATACTTTCTATTGAATTTTATTACTGAACTGAAAGGGAGACTTAATTGAATTTGATAAACATAACACTTAATTTTTAGTTACTTATGCTTGTTCTTATGAGATTAATTATCCCTATAGTACCTTCGGAACATAAATTACATAGGGATGGTCTCTTTGGTGGATAATGTCGGGCCGGATGGACTAACAAACTGATTTTCATTATTAAGAGGATTTCGTGGCACAAACATTACATTGTCTTACTAATCTAATTAATGCCTCTCATGTCATCCTACTGGTGGGGGCTATGTACAAGAATATTTATTTAAGTGTGATTTTAAAATCATAATAAAAAAGCCTTAGTATTTAATTATTCATAAATCCTAAGGCTTTTATATCAATTACTGTACCTGGAACGATGACAGTTTATGTTCAAATTAGCGGTGGTTTAGAGTTAGCTACTATTAACTATACCGCAAAACTCAATATAGAATTTCTCTCAAATTAATAGAGGTGAATTTATGAGTCTGAAGACTATTGCAAAGGAGGAATTACATTGGATAACTTACCTTATCTAATTACAGTTGCATTTGCATGGATAATTGTGATTGGAATTGGAGTAATAGTTTATAAACTTATTCGCAAGCATAGAAAGTGAGGAACCAGTTGTCTCAGTCGGTTCTTCTGGTTCGATAGAGTGAAAAGTTAACACAGTATAAGTTAGGCCTGCTAGTCAGAGATTTGACTTGCAGGTCTTTTTATCTTGAAATAGTTTTTCAATGTAAGGTATACGGTAAACCATATATGTAATAACACACACTTTTAGTTATGACTAATTTAGAAATTGAAAAATGGATTTATTATATCTTAACATCAGGGGGCTGTCGGAAAACAACCCTTATAGAAAATAGTATGCCGCTGTGTGCTTCATACTATTTTTTTGCTTGATCCTATATTTTGTGAGTTCTATATTTATATGAAAAAGGGGCAGCCGGATATTATCCGACGGCTCCTTAATTGATGCACGTGTTAATTGAGCAGACTATAGGCTTTGATTCACCTGAACGTTTATTCATCAGCGGATGGTGGGATTAATACGAAATTACCGACAAATTTTTTCTCGAGAAATTCTCTTTGAGCGTCCGCTATTCGTTCAAGTGGAAATATTTTTGCTACAAGTGGTTTAATTTCACCCTTTTCAATATAGGAGATAAGATTAGGAAAAACTGGCGCATCCCATGCGGTGCATCCAATCAGTCTCAGATCTTTCAAATAAAAATCCCGCATGTCAAAAGTTACAATGGGTCCTCCAATCGCGCCAGAAGACACATATCTTCCATTTCGTTTCAACAACTTAATCATGTCTCCAAAACTAGGTCCTGCAACATTATCAATGATGATGTCAAAACTTTTTTCACCGAGTTTGGAAAGAATATTCTCATCTCGTCTTACGACTAGGTCCGCTCCGATAGCAAGAACCTGTTCAACCTTAGATGCCGAAGCAATTGCAGTGACAGTTGCCCCACGTCTTTTTGCAAGTTGTACGACAGCTGAACCTACGCCCCCTGATGCGCCAGTGACTAAAATATGCTCACCTTTACTTACATTTCCACGATGAACCATATTCTCAGCTGTTCCATAAGCGCAAGGGATTGTTCCAAGTTCGGCATCACTCCAATCGCAATTTACGATAAATGCTTCTGATGCCGGGACTTTGACGTATTGAGCGAAGGCACCATCAAAATCTGATCCCATCCAGATATTTTCCATGGATTCAAAATCAAACCGTCGCATGCATGCGCGTACAAGAACACGAGCGCCAATAGAACTCTCATCTCCTCCTGGGCCAACTGCAACAATACGCCCACAACAATCGGTCCCTTGAATGAATGGGAAGGGCGTTGCTTCATTCCACCCACCATCTGTATTACTTAATGCCAACTGCTTCTCGGTTGCACTTTCTGTACTCGTTGTAATTGAAGATGAGTACCAACCAATACGCGTATTAATTTCTGTGTTGTTAACCCCTGCAGCTAATACCTGTATGAGAACTTCACCAGACTCTAGTGAAGGCATCCGCACCTCTCTACATTCAAGTTTTTCATAGCCACCATTGCCGGCAGTAACAACTGCCTTCATTGTTTTCTCTCCTGATATTGGTTCAAATCGATCATTCTTTGGAGTAGTATCCCATTTCGTTCCCATATAAACTTCCTTTCGATAAACATATTAATTATTATTGCCTACACATAACGATTACCAAAATTTCACGCTAACTTATAAATCCTATATTCTTTAGTAATTTAAGAAGAATTTAGTAGTACCTTCTAAAGATTAACATTTAATACACCCTCTTTCAACAATAGGTTTTTAATTGATAGAGAAGATATCCATTTGATAGTAACCACCTATGGAGGTTAAAATAAAATAGCGATAAAATGCATCACATGCTTGAATAAAGAAGTGATGCATTTTTTTACAAGTTTTTTCATTTCTATATAAACTTCAGTGTAAAAAATGTATAATAATGATAAGAAACACCATAAACTTGGTGAGTGATACAAGGAGGTCGTTATGATTTATGATCTTAAGATGTTCGATGTCATGTCCGCGTTTATTAATGCGATTGATGTGGTTAACCCGATTCTAAAGCATCATCATAGGCGCGTAGCCATTATCGCCTACTACCTAGGTGAGGCTTGTGGATTGAATACCTTTCAACAATCCAATCTTATATTGGCATGTAGCCTTCATGATATTGGTGCCTTAACGGTAAAAGATAGTCTTGAACTCAAAGAACTAGATGTTGTGAATCCGGAAGCACATGAACGATTAGGTGCAGGTATTATTTCTTCTTTCACACCTTTTGAGCACATGAGTAAAATCATTCGCCATCATCATGTAAAAGCTTCCGATAAAGCCATTAATGATGAACTGGCGGTGCCCTATGAATCCTTTATTTTGCATTTGGCGGACCGAATTGAAATACTTCTAAAAACGGATGAGCTAGCACTAAACCAAAAAGCATATGTTATAACTACCCTTAGTGAGTTAAAGGGTAGTTTGTTTGATGAGACCGTCTATCGTGTTTTTTTAGATTTGGCTGAAAAAGAGCAATTCTGGTTTGACATTGACTATATGGGTATGCATGACCTTCTGGAAAAGGTTGATTTCGATTGCTTTTCTATTGAGAATAATCTTGCGACGGTCAACGATCTTGTTGCAACCTTAAGTAAAGTAATCGATTACAAATCACGTTATACAGCAGCACATTCTGCTCGCGTGGCTCATGTTGCATTCAGGCTTGCAAAACAAATGAATTTGGAAGATAAAGTATGTTCCGGTATTAAATTAGCAGCCTATATGCATGACTTTGGCAAGATAGCCATTCCTTCAGAGATATTGGAAAAACCCACATCTCTAACCAAGGAAGAGTTTAACATTATGATGACGCATCCCTATTATACGTATGAAATATTAAAACATGTAAAAGGTATAGAAGAACTAGCGATGTGGGCAGGTTCCCACCATGAAAAATTGGATAATTCCGGATACCCGAAGAAAACGAAGGCACAAAATATAGGCATAGAGATTCAGATTATTATATACGCGGATATTTTTTCGGCACTCTCAGAAGACCGACCTTATAGAAGTTCCATGGAACTGGATAAGGTCATGGAAACGATTAAGAATGAATATAAAGGTATTGTTGGTAGTACCGTTTATGAAGTATTGCTTCCGATGGCAGAACCACTCTTTTGTGAGATCAAGAAGATCCGTGAAACAATTAATGAAGAATATGATCATATCATCCATCCGGTAAATTAAAGTTCAGCGCTTTACATCGTGTAAACAAACTTTACATAAAAATAAACAAACTTCACATAGACACCATAATGGCTTAACCTTCATATGATATCTTTTAGGTGATAGAGAAGATATCCATTTTGATAGTAGCCACCTATGGAGGTTAAAATGAAAATAGCGATTTTTACAGATACTTTTTTACCACAGGTCAATGGTGTCACCAATACCTTAAGACGATTCGGCGAATATTTAAAAGCCAATCATATTGACTACATTTTTGTAACACCAGAACAAAAAAGTGAAAGTGATCTACCCTACAATATCGAAGCTTTTTTATCGACGCCTTTCTTTTTATATCCTGAATGCCGTCTTACGTTCCCTAATTTAATTCGATTAAACAAAAGACTGGATGCTTTTAGACCGGACATCATATTTACAATGACGGAATTCACCATGGGTCTATGTGGTCTAAACTATGGTAAAACACATAATATTCCTGTAGTCTCTAACTATTCTACGAACTTCTCGACCATACTGAAATCTTATAAACTAGGTGTCCTAGAAAAACTTACAGATAAATATTTGGCCTGGTTTCACCAAGAAGCCACTAGAACCGTAACCCCTTCCGTTGAATCTGAAAAAATATTGAAAAAGTTGGGTGTTTTAAGAACGGGCATTTTTGGTAGGGGGATTGATTTTGACCATTTCTCAAGGGATAAGCGATCCGTTCAACTTAGGAAAGAATTGGGTCTAGAGGGTAAACTGGGATTACTTTATGTGGGCAGATTATCACCTGAGAAGGATTTAGATGTACTAAGAGATGCAATGCAACTCTTAAATCATACATACTCAGATAGAATTCAACTGGTAATCACCGGTGAAGGTCCGATGGAGAATGAGCTTAAAAAAAGCATGCCGGATAATGTCGTATTTACCGGTTACAAAAGAGGAGAAGCATTAGCAGAAATCTATGCCAGTTGTGATATTTTTGCTTTTCCCTCCTCTTTTGAAACATTTGGCAATGTTGTGCTAGAAGCCTTTGCTTCTGGACTTCCTGTAGTTGGTGTCAATAAGGGTGGTGTAAAGACGTTGATTGATCCAGGGTATAATGGTTTCTTAGTGGAAGCAAATGACAGCGAAACCTTTGCCTTTGCTCTAGAGAGGTTGATTGTGGGAGACATAATGCGCCATCAATTTGGAACCAGAGGTAGAAGTTATGCAAAAGGAAAAGCGTGGGATGCTGTCTTTAACACATTATTAGAGGATTTTGATACCATTATTCATGATTTTGAACGGTTGCCAGAGCTAGAGTTGAAGTCCTATTACCAAGATAAAAACAGTGTCGCTTAATATGAAAATGCACCTAAAATAGAATAAAGGTGCCTCATCATCTCCCTTCATTTACTAAAATGAAGGGAGATTTTTGATGTTTTTTTCGAGGTTTGAATATGAATTTCAAAGATAAATAGAAATAGTTACAAGAGTCTAGAGTCTAGGTATTGGAAGTATATTGATCATAGATGCTTGTCAGTAGCATATAGAAATGGGATAATAATACTAGAAGTGAGCGTGTCTAACTCATATTTCCTATTAAATATAAAAGAATATAAAGCGTTAAGGCATTCTTCTTATAGATGAGGGGTGTTTGATTTGTGATAACATAGGGCGTTATAAAATGAGCCATACAATATGATGTTAATAGTATTAGAAGAAGATAACAAAAATGAAAATCCTATGGAAAAGCTAAATTATTAACGGAGGAGGCGGATTATGACAAACCATATATATAGAGTAACTGCGTTTTCAGGCAGTGTAGATGGTGGCAATCTAGCTGGCGTTGTTTTAGATGCGGATTCATTATCAGAAGAACAAATGCTGAAAATTGCAAAAGAAGTAGGCTATTCTGAGACGGCTTTTGTTATGAAATCAACGAAAGCCGATTTTAAAGTTAGATTTTTCACACCAACGGATGAAGTTGATCTGTGTGGCCATGCCACCATAGCTACCTTTAACTTGCTAAGAGACTTAGGCGTTATTACGGTTGGAGATTATACTCAAGAAACTAAGGCAGGCATTCTAGAACTTCAGGTACTCGATCACTATGTTTACATGGAGCAGAATACACCCAAGTATTATGAGATCTTGGATAAGAATGAGATTGCAGGATGTTTTGACAGTCATCTGAGAGATTATATCGGCGACATGCCAATACAGATTGTATCAACAGGTCTAAAAGACATCATCTTACAAGTTAAAGACTTAGAGACCTTATTAGAGCTTAGGCCTAATCTTGAAAAGATTAACGCTATAAGCAGAAAGCATGATGTTGTCGGTATTCATGCTTTTTGTTTAGAAACCCTATCTAACAGTGAGGCACATGTAAGGAATTTTGCTCCACGATATGGTATCAATGAAGAATCTGCAACAGGAACAGCCAATGCAGCCTTAGCCTGTTACTTAATGAAATATCTTAAGCATGAGTTCCATGGAGATTTCGTCATAGAGCAAGGCTATAGCATGATGAGACCATCGAAAATAATGGTAAAAGTAAGGGTTGCAGGTGATGATACAATGCAGGTCTATGTTGGTGGAAGTGCTGTTTTAATCTAGCGTTTCCTAGAAGATTTGAATATATTAATCTAGGAAAGTTTATATAAGTTATAGGACACTTACCTTTACAAATATACTTATATACAGTATAATATAAGTATATTTGTAAAGAAGGTGAAAATATGGATTACAATAAAAAAATCAAAAACCTTATTAAGGATGGACACGGGACCATATTAAGTTCTGACTTGAATAAATATGATATTCCAAGGGCTTATCTTCAAATGATGGTCGCTGAAGGAAGCCTAGAAAAAGTTGATCGTGGCATATATGTGAGAGCTGATCAAGTAGAAGATGAGATGTATGCTATGCAGAGAAAATACTCGAAACTAGTTTACTCTCATGAAGCAGCGCTATTTATCCATCAGTTGTCAGATAGAACGCCTTTTGAATACTCAGCAACAGTACCAAGTGGATACAAAGTTGTTAGTAATATATCTGATAAATTTAAGATCTATTATATTAAAAAAGAGCTACATCAATTAGGTATTGAAAACTATAAGACTATGTTTGGAAATACTATTTTGGCATATAATGTTGAAAGAACAATATGTGATATTTTAAGAAGTAGAAACCGGATAGATATCCAATTATTAAATGATGCTTTGAAGCGTTTCGTGAAATTGAAATCAGTAGATTACTCTTTGTTAATGGATTATGCTAACCAACTTAATACTGTAGCAACGGTAAAACATTATTTGGAGGTGTTGCTATGAGTAGAAAAGCAATGAGTCTAAAGGCGAAAATCAGAAATATTGCAAAAGAAAAAGAACTACCGGCACAAATCATTCTACAAAATTATATGTTTGAGCGATTTATTGAACGCCTTTCTATATCTGAGTATAAAGAAAAATTTATTCTAAAGGGTGGGGTGTTGATTGCTTCTTTAGTAGGACTTGATAACCGAGCAACTATGGATGTAGATACTACAATTAAGAATTATCCTTTAAATATTAACTCAGTAACAACAGCCATAACAGATATTTGCAAAATTGAAATTAAAGATGATGTTAATTTGGTACTGACTGGTGTTGATGTAATTAGAGATGATGATATCTATGGTGGTTATCGTGTTAGTATTAGAGCTGACTATGAAACCATCAATACGCCAATGCATGTTGATGTTACAATGGGGGATATAATAACACCTAAGGAAATCATGTACGAATTTAAGAAGATTTTTTCCGATGGAACGATTACTGTTTTGACTTACAATATTGAAACTGTTCTAGCTGAAAAGGTTGAAACTATATTAAGACGAGGAGAATTGAATACTCGTCCAAGAGATTTTTATGATGTGTTCATATTATCAAAAACACAAAGTTTTGATAAAGCTATTTTTTTGATGCACTTAAGGGGACGGCAGTACATAGAGAAACCACTTTTATATTCAATAATACCTTTGACAGAATTGATGAAATTCAGAAAAGTAGTGTATTATTAATGAGATGGGAAAAATATACAAAAGAATATCATTATGCGAAAGAGATATCATATGCTGATGTGATGATTGAAATAAAAAAGCTGTTTGAAGGTATTATCAAATATTATATAGAACAAAAGGATCTTCTATCAGGTTGACCGATTTGTTTAATAGACTCGAAACTTTATTTATCTAAATATATATATAATAAAATTTATATATATGAAGAAATGTGATATGCTGTTATTGAGGTGATTTTAATGTCGATTCAATATAAAAAATTATTTGAGATGCTTTCAGAAAGAAAAATTACAAAGATGGATTTAAAAAATAAACTTGGAATATCTTCTGCTACAATTGCAAAGCTATCAAAAAATGAGGCGATTTCCATGAAAGTCATTGAGGACATATGTAAAGTATTAAATTGTCAACCAGGAGATATTATGCACATGGAATATGAGTTAGAAAAGCCACTATTAAAGCTTTTTAGAGAAGAAAAAGAAATGAAGCTAAAAGGTGGGCTCTACCATCAGACACAAATCAAATTGGCGTATAATTCTAATAGAATTGAAGGAAGCGTACTTTCAGAAGATCAAACACGATATATTTATGAGACAAATACGATTGCAATGCCTAAAGATGAGGCGACTCCGGTTGATGATATAATCGAAACAATCAACCATTTTCAATGTTTTGATTACATGATTGACGTTGCAGATCAAGAATTAACGGAATCTATAATTAAAGAATTCCATAAGCTTATTAAGTCTAATACATCAGATAGCAGAAAAGACTGGTTTAGTGTAGGTGACTATAAGCAAAAACCTAATATGGTCGGGGATAATAAGACTGTTTTACCATCAAAAGTAAAAGGTGAGATGGCGAAGTTACTTATAGAATATAACGCATTGGATGAAGTGAAGTTTGAAGATATTTTAGAATTTCACTATAAGTTTGAATGTATACACCCATTTCAAGACGGAAACGGAAGAGTTGGAAGAATTATTATGTTTAAAGAATGTTTGAGGTTTGGAATCATGCCATTCATTATTAACGAGCGACATAAGCAGTTTTATTATCGAGGCTTAAAAACATTTGAGTTAGAAAAGGGGTACCTTACAGATACATGTTATTCGGCACAAGATGAATATGATAAACTTGTTCAATACTTTTTAGAAGAATAGAATAGTTTCACCAGTATGGCTCACGATTTCAGGTAAATCAGTGAGTCATTTTGATAATAGGTAAAAATATGCTATAATCTAAAGTCGATGTAAAAGAAGTTTAACTTAATTGTAGTGTCAATTATGTAGGATATAGATGATAAGGTTAAAGGAAACCCAAGCCTATCTAGAAAGAACCCTTCTATGAAAGGAGCAGCCATCATGCATAGATGTATACTCTGTAACCATGAGACCCAGTCCTTTCGTCATGAGAAATTTGACGTGACGTACTACCGTTGTTTTCATTGTGAGTTAATATCAAAAGACTCAAAAGACTTTGTATCCGAAGATGAAGCATTAAAGATCTACAATTATCATAACAACGCCATCGAAGATCCTAAATACGTAGCATATTTTAATCATTTTTTAGAAAATTCAGTTTTTGACTATACAAATGAAGGCAAGAAAGCCTTTGACTTTGGGAGTGGCCCTTCACCGGTATTGGCTCAGATTCTTGAACGTCATTATGGCTATGAAGTGGATATTTATGACTTGTTTTATGCACCGGAAAAAGTCTACGAGAATCAAAAATACGACCTGGTCACCACCACAGAAGTCGTGGAACATCTAGAAGATCCATTGCCTTATTTTGAACTGTTTGCATCTTTACTCAAACCGGATGGTGTATTGGCGGTTATGACACAATTTCATAAAAATGACGAAGATTTGTTCTTGAATTGGCACTATATGCGGGACATGAGTCATATCTCATTTTATACCCCAAAAACAATGGCCTACATCGCAAGCAAAGTAGGCCTTAAAGTGGTTTATACAGATGGTAATCGGTATACTACCTTCCTCAAACTATAACTTCAGTGTCGGCCGCAACCATTTACCTTGTAGTACGATGAAGATGCCGACGATACAGACGATTATATTACTGACCAACATGGCATACCAGACGCCGTCACTGCCTAAGTTGGTATAATTTTTGGCCCATATAATCATAGGAATGCGAAGCAGCCATAAACGGCTAAGAGTTAGAAAAAGGACATATAAGCTGTGACCGGATCCGGAAAAA
>JAGXFY010000063.1:0-29320 GCA_024636985.1 Clostridiales bacterium
CATGTGGAAGCTGCAGTTTTAAAAATGGTTGCGAGTCTATACAAGGATATATTTTATGACTTAGATAAATTCTGCGAAAAGTATCTAATTTTCTGGGAGGACACCATCGTAAGGTTTGCGAGGGAGATACAGTTTTATATATCTTGCTTGATGCCATTAGTATGCTCCGTCAAGTAGGCTTGCCGTTTAACTATCCCAAACTATGCAATACAATTGATCATATATATGTTTTGGATGGATTTGATCTTGCACTCGCCTTTTCAACACTTGAGAATACCATTACTAACGATTTTATACTGAATACACCTGAACGAATCATTGTTGTCACAGGACCTAATCAGGGCGGTAAGACTACTTTTGTACGTGCCTTTGGGCAGATGCACTGGATGAATTCACTTGGACTATGTGTACCAGGGAGAAAGGCTGCGTTGTATCTTTTTGATAACATCTTTACTCACTTTGGTTCCAAAGAGGAGTTGACAACACTTAATGGGAAAATACAGGATGATCTTGTGCGTCTTGATGAGCTTCTTACAAAAGCAACAAGTCAGAGTATCATCATTATTAATGAGATATTTGCTTCAACCACGCTTTCAGACGCAATCATCCTAGGTGGCTATATGATTCTTGTCTCAGAACTTGTAATATGTCGGTGAGTATGCCTAAACTATTGTTTCAAGAGATAGAAAACCGTTCATGGAATCAGCTTTACGATATCAGTCTTGCACTAACGATAAATAGTGCTGTGATTGGGAACGAACTTGTCGCCGAAAACAAAAGATTATATATCATTACCGGAGCAAACCAAGGGGGTAAGACTACCTTCTTAAGAAGTATGGGTCAAGCCCAGATCATGTCTCAATGTGGTATGTTTGTGGGGGCCCAACATTTTTTGACGCCTATCCGAAACGGTATATTTACACATTTTAAGAAAGAAGAAGATACCGAAATGAAAAGCGGAAAATTGGATGAGGAGCTTTCTCGTATGAATACAATTGCCGACCAATTAAAAAAGGGTTCTGTCGTTTTGTTTAATGAGTCTTTTGCAGCAACGAATGAACGAGAGGGGTCGGAGATATGCCTTCAAATTACAAAGACTTTAATAGATAATAGTGTTGAGGTTTTTTTAGTCACACATCTTTATACTTATGCCTCAGCATTTTTGAGTTCACCGAATACCCAATATTTAAGAGCACAGCACATGGAAAACGGCGACCGTACCTTCACAATTATGCAGGGTGATCCTCTACAAACAGCTTTTGGAGAGGACCTATACCGGAGGATTTTTTTACAATTGAGGTGATTGATAGTGTACAAATTGGCTAGGTTCTACTCCCTGATAAGAAGAGAAGACGAAGCACTTTTTCTTATGATATAATAAAGGGAGTAATATAGAAGGAGGTTGCTGTATGCCTTTTGGAAAACATATTTATGAAGCACGAAGTCTAATGGAATTAAAACGCTATCAAAATAGATTTATGTTCAAACGTCGTAGTGTTGCAGAACATATGTGGTCGGTTGCAAAGATTGCTCAAGGCCTTGCTATATGGGAAAGTGAGAAGTTTGGTCACGAGGTGAATATGGCGTTATTACTTGAGCGTGCAATTAACCATGACTTGATTGAGCTTGCTACCGGTGATATTATCGCAACGACCAAGAAAAAAACGAAAGAAATGAAAGCAGCTCTTTTAGAAATCGAGGAGATAGCCTTTGAAGAAGAGATTAAAGAAGACATACCAAAATCATGGCGTCCTAGATTCAAGGCCTTCATGTTAAATCCCAAAGCAGATGATCTGGAAGGTCTGATTTTAAGTGCCGCGGATATCATTGATACGGTCCTTGAAGCCATAGAAGAAGTGAAGCTCGGCAATGAGCCTTTTAGGAAGATCCTTAAGGAAGTCACGGTGTTATTGGTTACAATTAATCTAGACAGTGTGCGCTATTTTTTAAGGTATGCTTTAGAAGATTTCGGACTTGATATTCGAAGTTACTATGGTGATATCGTGGCGGAATATATTGATGGTTTATACTTTGATCCTTCAGTTTTTGAGAGTTAAGATGTTCAAGAAATGTGATTTTTAAGTGGGTCCAATGAAAACCCATACACACTGCTTCTAGGAACTTCATGGTCGATGTTGGTAATGTGCTTAGTTGAATACTGTTTTATGTTTTGAAGACTATTCTAGAATAATATTGAGATTTTGAAAAAAATATTTAACAAGGTACTAGCGAAACCGAACGAGGAAAGAAAAAGCGTTGATTAATCACAGTTCTACATGGATGTAGAACGTCCTTCATTTTTACATGGATGTAAAAGAGAAGGATGATTAAGCAGCGCTTTTTCTTGACGAAATGACGACCTATTACCGAGTAGATGTGATACACAGGTTTTCCGCTGACCGTACGAAGTGTAAGGCAAGGAAAAACTGTGTGTTATATCTACGACTACAACGTTAGGCTATAATCAATTGATACCAAGATTACTAATAATCCTAGTAAGATAATTTTATGAATGAAAAGGTTTACCATGAATATCCAATATTTTGGGTGCCATGGGTGCACGCAACTGGGAAGGTTGGGGGAAGCCGGATCCAACAAGGGGTCTAGCATAATATTTAAAGGCGTCTGTCACATTATTTCCTTCAGGAGTGATGAATTCATCCGGCATAAACCTTGTTTTTCCTGCAATCAAGCTTAAGTCAACAAGCTTGTAATTGACACTATAATATCCTGTACGTTCGATGACAATTGAACCGTCTACATTATCCCAAATACCAAAATGAGCGGCTTTTTCTCCAACTTCACGTGCTTCATTTGAATCTACATCAGATATTGCACCTATGAAATTTCGTTGTGTATAGCCCAAAGTATCAGAACGTACACGGTCAATATTCAGTTTTTCTTTCACCAAGGCGGTTAGACTATCACCAAGAGATCCGGAACCGGAAAGTTGTAAATTCCCATGAGCATCTTTTTCGACGGTATCTACCAGATTGGTGATGAGTGGCTTACCGAATTTGTCTTTGATGCCTTCTGAAATAGCAACAATACATCGTCCGTATTTTGCATAGGCATCTTTAACATCCAATAAAAACTGGTCAATGTCAAAAGCACGCTCAGGCAAATAGATGAGATGAGGACCATCATCCGGATACTTCTTAGCCAATGCAGCTGAAGCTGTTAAAAAGCCTGCATTTCGCCCCATAATGACTGCAATATACACACCTACCAAAGCACGGTTGTCAAGATTCAAACCCATAAAAGCCGTACTGACAAACCTTGCCGCTGATCCAAAACCAGGCGTATGGTCATTAAGAACTAAGTCATTGTCAATGGTTTTTGGAATGTGAATTGCTCTAAATTCATAATCTTGTTGTATCGCCTGTTCGTTAACAATTCGAACGGTGTCAGCAGAGTCATTGCCGCCAATATAGAAAAAATATCGAACATCATGGGCTTGGAGAACTTTAAACATTTCCTTGCAATAAGCAATATCAGGTTTAACCCTTGTAGATAATAGTGCTGATGCGGGCGTAGCAGCAACCCTCTCTAAGTTGTGGGTGGTTTCACGTGTCAAATCCATAAAACGCTCATTCATAATACCTTCTACACCATTAAGAGCACCATAAACACGTGTGACTTGGGGGAATTTTCTTGATTCTAATACAGCCCCAACAAGACTTTGATTAATAACTGATGTTGGACCACCACCTTGTGCGATTACCACTTTACCTTTTAAATCCATTAAAATACCTCCTCAAATAGGCTTATGTAAAAACCCGATTTATTTATAGCATGTTGCAAAAAATGAATATATAGATTGTTCGTTGGTAATATTATATCATATTGATTAAAGCTTGACATAAAAAATATACAATTCTACAATATAGAAATAGAGACATAAAATAACTTGACATATATATGCCTATATCGTAATATATAGATGTAGCATTTGAAAATAATGAATCATAAATATAAACACAGTGGATTAAAGTGTCAAAGTGGATACCTTAATCATAAAAGGAGAACAAGATGTCAAAAAAAGTATTAATTGTCGGTGGCGTTGCAGGTGGTGCAGGAACAGCAGCTAGACTAAGGAGAATGGATGATCAGGTGAAGATTATTATGTTTGAAAAAGGACCATATATATCCTTTGCCAACTGTGGACTACCGTATTATATTGGTGGTACCATAAAGAACAGAGAGGAACTATTGCTGCAAACGCCGGAAGGTTTCGGGAATAGATTTAATGTTGATGTTAGGGTTAATAATGAAGTATTAGAGATTGACCGTGAGAACAAAAAGGTTATAGTAAAAGATATTATAGCACATAAGACTTATGAGGAGTCCTATGATACACTGGTTCTATCAACAGGTTCAACACCTCTTGTACCCAATATACAAGGTATTGATAGCGCCAATATTTTCACTTTATGGACCATTCCAGATGTGGATAGAATCAAAGAATATGTCCTCTCACATAATCTGAAAACAGCAACAGTCATTGGCGGCGGTTTTATCGGTCTAGAGATGGCTGAGAACTTACACGACCTTGGACTTGATGTTTCTATTGCAGAAATGGCGCCACAAGTGATGATGTCTATAGATTATGATATGGCTCAATTGATACACGGCCATATAGCAAAAAAAGCAGTACATTTACATCTTAACAATGGCGTCAAGTTTTTTGAAGCAAGAGGCCCCGTTACAGATGTGATTCTTAGTGACGGTACGACGATAGAAAGTGATATCATCTTGTTAGCCATTGGGGTAAAACCAAACGGAAGTCTGGCCATAGAGTCGGGTCTAAAAACCAATGAGCGTGGTGGTGTTATTGTAGATGCTTACCTTAGAACCAGCGATCCTAATATATATGCTTTAGGTGATATGATTGAAGTAGAAGATTTTGTAAGCGGTCAAAAAACAATGGTACCTCTTGCAGGACCGGCCAATAAGCAAGGCCGTATTGTGGCGGATAATATATCAGGCCTGAAAAAGACATACAATGGCACCCAAGGCACTTCTGTCGCCAAAGTATTTGACATGACGGTAGCATCTACAGGAAATAATGAAAAAAGTCTGGAAAGACAAGGCTTAACTTATGAAAAAGACTATTTAATAGCCCTTATAACCAAAAGTTCTCATGCGGATTATTATCCGGGTGCAAAAGATCTAACGTTAAAGCTGATTTTTGATTTAGAGGGTAAGATATTAGGTGCACAGGCGATTGGCCAAGAAGGCGTGGAAAAAAGAATCGATGTGATTGCTACAGCGATACGTTTTGGTGCCACGGTTAAAGATCTAATAGAATTAGAGTTATCCTATGCACCACCTTATTCTTCAGCAAAAGATCCAGTAAATATGGTTGCCTATGTTGCAGATAATATAATAAGTAAAAAAATGGCACCTATACGAAGTGAAGAGATTGAAGGCTTAGATAAAAGCAAGTTCGTGATTTTGGATGTTAGGACACCTGAGGAAGTGGCGTATGGTGCCATTGAAGGTCACATGAATATACCACTGGATGACTTGAGGGAACGTATCCAAGAGTTACCCAGTGATAGAGAAATAATTATCTATTGTGCAGTCGGTTTTAGAGGATATTTGGCATCCACGATCTTAAACCCGGCAGGCTTCAAAACCAGGAATTTACTCGGTGGTTACAATTACTATAGGAAATTTTTGAAAAAATACTAGACATGCAAGGGGCTGTCAAACCTTATAATTTATGATATAATGACCTTTGACCATACTGGTTAAGAAAACAAAAAAAGGAGATTGATATGTCAAATAAAAACCCAATCGTAACATTTAAAATAAACAACGGGAGTGTAATCAAAGCAGAATTGTATCCTGATATAGCGCCAAATACAGTTAATAACTTTATAGCTCTTGTGCAGGAAGGCTTTTACAACGGCTTAACATTTCATCGTGTTATACCCGGCTTTATGATTCAAGGTGGATGTCCGGATGGTAATGGCATGGGTGGCCCCGGCTATGGTATTAAAGGTGAGTTTTCGTATAACAAATTCGAGAACAACTTAAAGCATGACAAAGGTGTACTATCCATGGCAAGAGCTCAAAGTCCGAACTCAGCAGGTTCACAATTCTTCTTAATGGTAGAAAATGCACCTCATCTAGACGGGCAGTATGCTGCATTTGGGAAAGTCATTGAAGGACAGGAAGTGGCAGATGCCATTGTAAAAGTTCCGAGAAATCATATGGACATGCCAAATGAGCCACAAATCATGACGGAAGTGACCGTTGAGACTTTTGATACTCAATATGAAAAACCTATAAAACTATAAAAAAAATCCCTCATTCTTTAGAATGAGGGATTTTTTTTGACTTATACCAAATCAAATAAGTCATCATCAAAAACAACCTGATTTCGACCGGAATTCTTGCCAAGATAGAGGCACCGATCAACAACTTCAATACTTTGTTCGAAACTATCGGTAAGGGTACCCACACCAAAAGTTAAAGTTAAGCTTGTTTTGTGATTCCTATAAGTGAAAACGGTGTTTTCAACAATAATTCTTAAGCTTTCAGCAAAATTAGTAGCGTCAGAGATTGCAGTATTTTCCATGAGTATTAGGAATTCTTCACCACCCCAACGTGCGATTTTATAATTAGTAGGACAATTGGATTTTAGAACCTTTGCCAATTCAATCAATATATAGTCACCACATTGATGACCATAAGTATCATTGATATCTTTGAATTTATCGATGTCACAAAGCGCTAAGGCATGTATGTCAGTACAAGGGTAATAAGCAATAATATTCTTTAAACCACGCCTGTTATATAACTGAGTTAATGAATCGTGTTGGACTTGTTCAAGAAGTTGCTTGTTAAGTGCTTCAAGATGTGCATTGGTCTGAAGGGATTGCCTAAGTTGTGCTTCTTTTTGATCTAGGTTATATTTGGTATACAGATTGTATATGGTAGATTGCTGTTTGGTGGAATTGAGGTTGTCATTGAGTTCGGTAGCTATTTTGTAAAGGTTGTAGGCCCTCTCATAGTCATGTTGCTTAATATACAAGTCAGATAAAGCATAATAGATCTTAATCTTAGGCTGTTGGATGTTAAAGCGTTTTGCGCAGGACAAGGCCTCATCTAGGGCTTCGTGAGCCACATAGAAGTCTTTTTGCGTCACCATCAAGCATCCTAAAGCATAATTAGCATAAATAGTACCATAGCGGTATTTTATTTCTTTTGATAGGCTTAGAGCTTTATTATAATAATCCATAGAAATTGAGTAAGCGTCGGTGCTTTGATGAATATCGCCACAAAGAAGAAAGACATTGGTAATACCTTTGATATTCTTAAGGTTGTCATAGTGTAAAACAGCATCATTACATAGTTTCAAAGATTTTTCATAAAATGCAGATTTATAATGGATGGTGGCAAGCGCGACCTGTATATCAGCAAGCAGTCTAGGATCATTTAGTAGCTCGGCAAGTTGAAGCCCTTCGATGGCATAATCCATAGCAAATTCATTCATATTCATTTCTGTATAAGCCACAGCAAGATAACGTAGCGTTTGACATCTTTTTTCTTGTATTTGATAGGAAGGGGCAGTGTCTAGAGCCGCCATATAATAGTGGTTGGCCGTATCATAGATACCTAAAAAACGATAGATATTTCCCAGTAAGTTGCAGGTGTGATACAGTTCATCATTTGCAAATTGGGTGATTTCTAGATTATAGGCTCTTAGAGCAAAATCAAGAGACTGATAAAAATCGCTTAAATAATAATGACAGTAAGCGATGGTATTTAAGGTCTCTATATGATTGGGATCTGATTCAAGAAGCTTCATTGCAGAACTTTTAAAAAGATGGGGATTTGATTCCATCTTTTCATATTTAATATAACTGTTTTCCCCATTATTAATGATTAGATTACCCACCTCAATCACCCCCGTAATTGATTTGTTCAATATAACTAACATAATTATTAAGTCTTTGTACCTATACTTAACCTACTTAAGTACTAGTTTAACACTTTGATGAAGCAATTAGAACGTTACATAGTGTGAGAATGTACTTCAATTGGCCAAATGTCTTTTGAAATGTCTTAAAAGAACGATGGTTGAACAAAACCGGGTATTCGACTGATTATTACTAATTATATAAAATCGACGATAAAAACAGATCCATCTTTTAACAGATCAATAATAACCTCATCATCCTTTTTTATAAGAGGGCGAGACGGGGATTGTTTATTAATAAAAATAATTTCACCTCTTTGACCGTTACTAAGTAGAACGTGTTCACCTATGAAATTCTGTGCAATATGTTCCAGAAAAATATATAAGTACTGCGTGTCAAGGAAGCCATAGCATTCTTCCTCAAACATACGAATCACATCTAAAGGATGGGAGCGTTTGTGATAGGGTCTTTCACTGGTCATAGCATCATATATATCCACGATAGATATAATCTTGGGATAGGCATGAATTTTTTCCCATTTGAGTCCTAAAGGATAGCCTTGCCCATTCATTTTCTCATGATGCATCAAAACGGCTTGCTTAATACCGGTAGGAAGGTCTGACCCCATAATCATTTGATAGCCTAAAGTGGTATGCTGTTTTATATGGGCGAATTCTTCATCGGTTAAAGGCCCTTTTTTATTTAAAATTGTTTGATTCACCATGATTTTTCCAATATCATGAAGCAGTCCGGCCAAAGCTAATTCTTTAATGCTTACTTCGGACATACCGAGCCATTTTCCAAGAATACTAGCCAATAGAGATACATTCATAGAGTGGTTATAGGTAACATCATCTGCTGAGTTTAATCGGCACATGTAACTAAAAAGTTGTGACTGGGAAACGGTAGTATCTAATATATCATCCACCAGCTGTGTCAAGCCGTCACTATTGATTGCACCGGTATTTATAATTTGTGCCAACTGTTTTTGTATATCATCCACCTTGCGGTCGTATTTGTAAGAAAATTCAATAAAAGCAGGAGTACTGGCAAGTGCCTGACGCATCTGGCTTATAGGAGGGACTTGGTCTTCTTGGGGGTATACATATATATCATGGATATGATAAAGGTTGATTTTAACGATATGATTAGCTGAAATGAGTGTATCCTTGGGAACAAGTAATATGCCTTCTGCATTGAAGACATCTTTAGCCAATCGCATATTCACTTTAATATTTTCTTGATTAATCCTGATTGGATTCATAGCGACCTCAACTGTTGATTCTATAAGGGTTAAAGTATCTTTTGACACCTGAATTAATTATAGCATAGGGTTAAATATGTAACAACTGTAGTAATAAAGATTCACAGACAGATGATTTATAGGTATAATAATTAGTGAGAGTATAAGTGGTTAACAATATTGGCATAGAGAAGGAGTGGGCTTAATGCTAGAGATTTATATTACACGACATGGTGAGACGCAGTGGAATAAAATAAGAAGATTTCAAGGTCAGGGTGATTCTGAACTGACGGAACTGGGAAAACAACAGGCGGCATGGTTAGGACAAAGACTAAAAAACATAGGTATCAAAACCATATATTCCAGTCCTCTTGGTAGGGCTAAACATACATCGGAAATTATGAATGCTTATATTGGTGGCAAGATCATCTATGATGATCGACTAAAGGAAATGCATGTAGGCGATTGGGAAGGTAGGATGATATCAGAAATTGAGATAGAGATGCCTTCAGCGCATTCGGACTTCTGGCATAACCCTAAGGAATTCTCATTAAAAGGTCAAGAAAGCTTTGAAAGCGTTCAAAGCAGAGCAGCGGAATTCTTTGAAGAACTACTTAGAAAGCATAGCGCAGGAAGAATATTTATCGTCGCCCATGCCATCGTTATAAAAGGCCTATTAAATTATATTCAGGGCCGGGATGTGGAACATTTTTGGGAAGGCAAGCATATATTACCTACAAGTCTGACAAGAATCAATGCAGATGAAGATAGACTCAGTGTGGTTTACATGAGTGACGTCTCTCACTATGAAAAACCTATGGAACAAGGTTGGTTTATTGATGAGGTTTAATCTTATTAAAGACTTGTTCTCTTAGCAACTTATTAATATACAGATCGCTATCTGGACGATGCGGCAGCAAGCAATTACTACAATCCTTAACACCATTAACAAGAATAAAATTGCCTTTACACTCCAGTAAATAAAGGGGACAATAACAATACTTACAATTAAAAGTATCCGCCTGATCTGTCATATGGCAAGGAAAATAAGCACAATCCTTATTATTAAAAAAAGCATAACTATTCTTCACAACGCACCACACCTTTCAATAGAACTAATTAAAAAGAGAAATTAAAAGCACACCTCTTTGTTCTTCTCTAGGAAAGAATAAGCTAGGTTAATGCGTTGAAACGTCGCATTAACTATCAAGGTAGTCTTTCCTGCCGTAACAATTTGCTTCGCAAAACGAGGCGTAGCCTCTTTGTTTTAATAAATGTACCAAGTATGCATCAAAATTGCAATAAAAATCATCAATAAAAAGCAGTACGTATTCATTTTATAGCCTTTTCTCAAGAGGGTCTAGCAAAAATGAACACATACTGCTTTATTTATACAACTAATTAATTACTATTTCTAATGCAAAAGTAGATACATACTTTAATCTTGCCAGTATCGACCATGAAGTTCCTAAGCCTTCCTCATAGCCTCTTCAACAGCAACAGCAACCGCAACAGAAGCACCAACCATAGGGTTGTTACCCATTCCGATTAATCCCATCATCTCAACGTGAGCAGGAACTGAAGAAGAACCGGCAAACTGAGCATCAGAGTGCATTCTACCCATAGTATCTGTCATACCATAAGAAGCTGGACCTGCACCCATATTGTCAGGATGTAAAGTTCTACCAGTACCACCACCTGAAGCAACAGAGAAGAATTTCTTACCAAGAAGGTTACATTCTTTTTTGTAAGTACCAACAGTAGGGTGTTGGAAGCGAGTAGGGTTAGTTGAGTTTCCTGTTATAGAAACATCAACGCCTTCAGCATGCATAATGGCAACACCTTCAACAACATCATCCGCACCGAAGCACTTAACAGCGCCACGAGGACCATCTGAAAAACGCGTTTCTTTGATCACATTAAGTTTACCAGTAGCATAATCAAGCTCAGTTTCAACATGTGTAAACCCGTTGATTCTAGAAATCATATAAGCGGCATCTTTTCCAAGGCCATTTAAGATAACTCTAAGTGGGTTGGTTCTAACTCTGTTAGCGCTCATAGCAATACCAATAGCGCCTTCAGCAGCTGCAAAAGACTCATGACCGGCAACCAAAGCGAAACATTGAGTTTCTTCTTTAAGAAGCATAGCAGCTAGATTACCGTGACCGATACCAACAGCTCTTTGGTCAGCAACGGAACCTGGAATACAGAAAGCCTGTAAGCCTTCACCAAGCGTTTCAGCAACGTCAGCAGCAGCAGTTTGACCTTTTTTGATAGCAATAGCAGCACCTAAAGTGTATGACCACAATGCGTTATCAAAACAGATAGGTTGAATGCCTTTAACGATCTCATGAACATCAACGCCTTTGTCTAAACATAATTGTCTAGCATCTTCTAATGTACCAAGCTCATATTTTTCAAGTACGGGCGTAATTTGATTGATTCTTCTATCATAACTTTCAAATAACATGATTTTATTCCTCCTGTATATTCTATTCGTGTCTTGGGTCTATGACTTTAACAGCTTCGTTAAAACGACCGTATTGACTCGTTGCTTTTTCCATTGCTTCATTGGCATCAATACCTTTAGCAACCATTTCCATCATTTTTCCAAGATGAACAAATCTGTATCCGATGACTTCGCCATTAGCATCAAGTCCCATACCAACAACATAACCTTCAGCCATTTCGAGGTAACGTACACCTTTAGCACTTGTGCCGTACATCGTACCAACTTGTGATCTTAATCCTTTTCCAAGGTCTTCAAGGCCTGCACCAATAGGTAGACCACCTTCGGAGAAAGCTGTTTGCGTTCTACCATAAGAGATTTGTAGGAAAAGCTCTCTCATAGCGACGTTGATGGCATCACAGACCAAATCTGTATTCAAAGCTTCTAGGATTGTTTTTCCGGTTAATATCTCAGAAGCCATAGCAGCGGAGTGGGTCATACCGGAACAACCGATGGTTTCGATTAGAGCCTCATGGATAATACCTTCTTTTACATTAAGGGTTAATTTACATGCGCCTTGTTGAGGTGCGCACCAACCGATACCATGTGTTAAACCGGAAATATCGGTAACATCATAAGCTTTGACCCATTTTCCTTCTTCTGGAATTGGAGCGGGTCCGTGAATTGGTCCTCTTGAAACTGTACACATATTTTCTACTTCATGTGAGTAAATCATATTGGATCTCCTTCCGTTACATTGATTGTATGGTTAAGGCGTCAAAAATACTTTAACCATTGTATAAAAATTGACAAATTTATATCTCTAATTTGAACTAGTAATCGGTCATAATTAGAGGTAAGGTTAGGAAGACTTCTATGATTGTGAGATTAGTAATCATTGTATCAACCAACCTATAAATTGTACGTAACATACCTAGAACATTTTATCATGAATACCATAAATATTCAAAGCAAATATAGATAAATCGTTAAAAAATTATTTAGTGGTTATGGCCTGAAACGCATAGTTGAACATCCCAAAGAAGAATAGTTATGTTAGTTAGCCAACATCGACCATGAAGTTCCTGGAAGCAGACTGTAAGAGTTTTCATGGGACCTATTAAAAAAGGTCTCTAAGCACTATTCACCTAGAGACCTCATTGACATTGAAGTTATTCTATAATTAAAACTATTTCAAGGTACTTCTAAGATAGGTTTCACCCATTAAGAATTTATCCACCTCATAAGCCATATTTCTTCCTTCTGAAATTGCATGTACAACCAAAGATTGGCCACGTCGCATGTCACCGGAAGTGAAAATACCGGGTATGGAAGTTTGGAAAGACCGGTCACTTGCAACATTACCTCTTGAGTCGTATTCTACACCAAGATCATCCAAAAGTCCGGTATGTTCTGGGTGTAAGAAGCCCATAGCAAAGAGAATCAAGTCAGCTTCAAGGATAAATTCACTGCCTTCTATTTCTTTCATCGTGTAATGACCATCGACATCTTCCCAAGCCAGTCTTACACACCTAAGTCCTGTCACTTCGCCCTTATCATTACCGATAAAAGCTTTGGTACCAACAGAGAACTCACGAATATCTTTGTTAAAGGTTGCTTCTGCTTCATCATGAGAAGAAGAAGTCTTGTAGAGTCTAGGGAATACCGGCCAAGGTTGTGTAATATCACGTTCCTTTGGAGGCATAGGTAATAATTCAAGTTGGGTAACATCAACAGCACCTTGTCTCAGCGAGGTACCGATACAGTCAGAACCGGTATCACCACCGCCAATAACCACTACTTTTTTGCCTTCAGCAGTAATAGCGATGTCTTCTGGAATCTGTCCACCGGCCACCCGTTTATTGGATTGAGGTAAGAAATCCATAGCGAAATGGATACCGCTAAGATCACGACCGGAGATGGTCAGATCTCTAGGTTCGGTTGAACCACCGGTTAAACAGATAACATCAAAATCGTTTTTTAGAGTATCGACGGGGATATCAACCCCAACATTGGTACTGGTTCTAACTTGAACCCCTTCAGCCACCATTTGGTCAACACGTCTTTGTATATAGGATTTTGGCAACTTATAGTCCGGTACACCGTACCTTACAGCACCACCGATTGCATCCGAACGTTCGAAAAGCGTAACGCTATGTCCGACTCGAGCCAGCTGTTGAGCTGCTGCCATGCCGGCAGGACCTGAACCGACGATAGCCACTGTTTTCCCGGTTCGAATGGCAGGTGGTTCCGGTTTGATCCAACCTTCGGCCCAACCTTTTTCTGCTATGGCTAATTCAATGTGCTCGATGGTAATCGGGTCTTTAATCAGCCCAAGGACACAACCGCTTTCACAGGGTGCAGGACAGATTTTTCCTGTGAATTCCGGGAAGTTGTTGGTTGTGTGTAAGACTTGCAAAGCTTTTTCCCATTGGTTGTTATAGACCAGATCGTTAAAGTCCGGAATGATATTACCAAGAGGACAACTGGATGAGCAAAAAGGGATGCCGCAATCCATACACCTTGCAGCTTGAATTTTAATCTCGGTTTCATCAACAGGTATGAAGATGTCATCAAAATCAGAGATTCTTTTATTAGCAGGCTGATAACTACCATTATTTCTATCAAATTCCATAAATCCTGTAACTTTACCCATTCTGATCACCTCCTAATTGATGACTGCCGCAGCAGCTTTTTTCTCAAGAACCAGTTTATATTCAGGTGCAATAACTTTCACAAATTGTGCTACATAAGCGTCAAAATCAGTGAGTATACGTTTGCCTTTAGGGCTGTTCGTATAGAGTACATGTTTTTCGATTAGAGATCTTAGAAGTGCTTTATCTTCATCTGTTGTGACCTTTTCGGCTGTAACAATTTCAAAATTACACTTATTTTTTATAAAGGTTTCATCCTCTGCAAGAACAAAAGCTTGTCCGCCTGACATACCGGCACCAAAGTTTCGACCGGTTTTCCCAAGAACAACCACTGTTCCTCCTGTCATGTATTCGCAACCATGGTCACCAACACCTTCGATAACAGCCACGGCACCGGAATTTCTAACACAGAAGCGTTCACCTGCCATACCGTTAATATAGACCTCACCGGAAGTAGCACCATATAAAAGAGTGTTACCCACAATAATATTGTCTTCATAGGAGAAGTGCGCTGATTTTGAAGGGTATACGATGATTTTAGCACCGGAGAGTCCTTTGCCCATGTAGTCGTTACAATCACCTTCTAGTTCAAAAGTCATACCTTTGACACCGAAAGCACAAAAGCTTTGGCCACCAGAACCGATAAATTTATAATGAATACGATCTTCTGGTAGGTTCTCACCTTTAGTGGAAGTGGAAATGTGTCCGGCAAGCATTGTTCCGACGGTACGGTGTACATTCCTAATGTCATACTCTTTGTAAACATTTTCTTCATTATCCAGTGCAGGAAGGGCATCTTTGATAAGTTGTCGGTCAAATATATGTTCTAAACCATGGGCCTGAGCAGTGGAACAATACGTTCCGATACGAGAAGGAAGCTCCGGCTTATAGAGAATGGCATTAAAATCAATGCTTTTTGATTTCCAGTGTAGAAGTTCCTTATTGGGCTCAAGTTTATCCACACGGCCAACCATTTCATTTAGGGTTTTAAAACCAAGATCAGCCATGATCTCTCTTAGTTCGGTTGCAATAAAAGTAAAGAAATTGATGACATGCTCAGGTTTACCTGTGAAGAATTTACGTAACTCAGGATCTTGGGTAGCTACACCTACAGGACAGGTATTCTTCTGGCATTTACGCATCATGATACATCCGGAAACAACCAAAGCTGCAGTTGCAAAACCAAACTCTTCTGCACCAAGGAGGGCAGCAATGGCCACATCTCGACCGGTTTTCATTTGACCGTCAGCCTGAACAACAATACGACTACGTAAGTCATTCATGAGAAGTGTCTGATGGGTTTCTGCAAGTCCAAGCTCCCAAGGTAGTCCGGCATACTTAATCGAGCTTATGGGTGCTGCACCCGTACCGCCATCACAACCGGAGATAAGAACGACGTCAGCGTGGGCTTTTGATACGCCTGCAGCAACAGTACCTACGCCTACCTCAGAGACAAGCTTAACATTGATGCGTGCCTTATCATTGACATTCTTTAAGTCATAGATCAGTTGGGCTAAGTCTTCAATAGAGTAGATGTCATGATGAGGTGGTGGAGATATTAAGGCGATGCCAGGTGTTGAATGACGTACCTTAGCGATAGCTTCAGAGACTTTATGACCGGGTAGGTGGCCGCCTTCGCCTGGTTTAGCACCTTGTGCCATCTTAATCTGGAGCTCTGTACAATTGACCAAATATTCAGTAGTGACACCAAAACGACCGGAAGCCACTTGTTTTATGGAACTTCGTCTGCTTTGATCAAAGAGTCGATCAAGACTTTCACCACCTTCACCTGAATTGGATTTACCCCCAATTGAGTTCATGGCTTTTGCCAGTGTCTCATGGGCTTCAATACTGATTGAACCAAAAGACATAGCGCCGGTTGCGAATCGTTTTAATATGTTTTCAATAGGTTCAACTTCATCTATATCAATCGGGTTTGCTGATTTGAATTTTAATAAAGCACGAATGGTGTTGAGCTTTTCTGCTTGATGATTAATCAAACCTGAATATTCTCTAAAAAGCTTCATGTCATTGGTACGGCATGCATGTTGTAACTTATGCACCGTTTCAGGATTAAAAAGATGTGCTTCTCCGCCTACACGCCAGGAATACTCACCACCTTCAAGCAAATTAATGTAAGGATTGCGTAGCGTATTAAAAGCAGCATTGTGACGCATCATAACCTCTTTAGCAATAATATCTAAATCAATACCTTCGATTCTTGAAGCAGTACCTGGGAAATAAGTGTTAACCACATCAGAACTCACGCCTAAAGCTTCGAAAATCTGAGCACCATGATAGCTTTGTAGCGTACAAATACCCATTTTTGAGAAAATCTTTAATAGACCATTGTTCAACGCTTTTACATAGTTCTTTTGTGCATCAGTTTTATCGATACTTTGACCTTCCATATACAAACCTGAATGTACAAGACTTTGAATACTGTCAAAAGCAATGTATGGGTTTATAGCATCGACACCATACCCAATCAACAAAGCCATATGCATAACATCTCTAGCATCACCGGTTTCGACAATTAGGTCGACTTTTGTACGAAGCTTTTTACGAATCAGATGATGGTGCACACTTGCAGCTGCAAGGAGAGATGGAATAGGTGCATGATATTTATCCACGTTACGGTCTGTTAGAATAATTAAATTGTAACCGGCTTTAATATTATCTTCAACATTCTGGTTCAGGATGTTGAGAGCATTTTTGAGATCCACACCGTCTTTATTAGCATGAAAAACAGCAGGCACTTTTACGGACCTGAAATCTTTATGACGAATATGAACAATTTTTTCAAAGTTTGCATTATCTAAAATAGGTTGTTGTAGTTCTATAAAGTTAATATTGACAGAAGGGTCCAGTTCACCCAATATGTTGCCACGATCACCAAGGAGTTGAATCAAAGACATAACAAGTTTTTCTCGAATCGGATCAATGGGTGGGTTGGTAACTTGAGCAAACAACTGTCTGAAATAGTTATATAGCAGCTGAGGTTTGTTAGAAAAGACAGCCAAAGCGGCATCATTGCCCATGGAACCGATAGCTTCTTTACCATGAAGGACCATTGGTGCGATAACTTCTTTAAGTTCTTCTTCCGTATAACCATAGACTTTTTGAAGTTGCGTTAAGCGGTCAGCGCCAAGGGAAAGTATAGCATGAGGTACTGGCAACTTAGATAATTCTATCTTATTTCTTTCAACCCAGGCCTTGTAAGGCTTCTTATTAGCAAGCGTAGACTTGATTTCCTCATCAGAAATGATTCTTTGTTCTTCAGTATCAATGAGAAACATTCTACCGGGCTGCAGACGACCCTTTTCAACAACCGTATCCGCTTCAAAAGGTAAAACGCCGGTTTCTGAAGCTAGAACGACAAAATCATCTTTCGTTATCAAATATCTTGCAGGACGAAGACCATTTCGATCAAGAACGGCACCAATCTGCTTACCGTCGGTAAAGGCAATAGCAGCAGGACCATCCCAAGGTTCTAGAAGTCCGGCATGGTATTCATAAAAGCCCTTCTTATCTTCATCCATGGACTCGTGTCCTTGCCATGCTTCAGGCACGAGCATTGCAACAGAATGGGCCAAAGACTTGCCGCTGGCAAGAAGAAGCTCAAGAGCATTGTCAAGGTTAGCAGAATCAGATCCGGAAGGTTCAATAATAGGGAAAAGTTTTTTGATATCATCACCGAATACATCAGATTCCAGAACACCTTCTCGGGTATTCATCCAGTTGACATTACCGCGTAATGTGTTAATTTCACCATTATGAGCCAGATATCTAAAAGGTTGCGCCCGGTCCCATGAAGGGAAAGTGTTGGTACTGTAACGTTGATGTACCAAAGCGATGGCACTGACCATATCTTTATCTTTTAAATCAGTAAAAAAATCGGGTATTTGATGAGCCAACAGTTGGCCTTTGTAGATCATGGTTTTTGATGAAAGGCTAACGACATAAAAGGCTTCTGTGTAGGATTTTTTTGCATCGCGAATACGTTTTTCAACTTGCTTTCTGACAATATAGAGTTTACGTTCTAAGTCGGCGACAGCAATGTCGCCTCGGTCGATAAAAAGTTGATGTACCATAGGGCGTGTGCCACTAGCGGTCAAACCGCATGCTTTTTCATTGATTGGAACATTACGCCAACCAATAAGCTTAAGACCTTCGTCTTGAATAACCTGTTCAAAGATACCTTCACAGTAGAATCTTGCATTGGGTTCTTGAGGCAAAAAAACCATACCTACGCCGTAATGGCCTTCGGATGGTAATGTAAAATCCAATTCTTGACTAACTTTGGTCAAAAACTGGTGTGGTATTTGGATAAGGATGCCGGCACCGTCGCCTGTATTAGGATCTGCGCCAACAGCGCCGCGGTGATGTAGATTAACGAGTACTTGCAAACCTTTCTGCACGATACTGTGAGATTTGTTTCCTTTTATATGGGCTACAAATCCCACACCGCAGTTATCATGTTCAAACTGAGGGTCGTATAAGCCTTGCTGCTTTGGTAAACCGTAAGTGTCCTTCATTATATAGTGCCTCCTAACATGGTATCATTATATTTGGTTGGAACGGGTCCAATTTAATCATAGGGTAAGGAAAAGATAGTAGAAACATTATAGCATGATTTAATTTGAGAATCAATACTAAGAAGTCGAAAAATGCAAGATAATCAAACGCTAATTTCATTTACAGCGGTAAAATAAGAGACAAAGACAATTATATATATGTTTTATTAAGCGCATAAAGTGGCGTCAATAAAGGGATTATAAGCGTAGTATTAAAAGGAAACACTATAAATTCATAAATGCAAGAAGTAAAAAAAAATCATTCAAAAAACAGGGGTGCGTATTTAAGAAATGATGAATAATTAAAATAATATCTAAAATATAGGAAAAAGTCATAGAAAATAAGACCCACGCTCGCCATATTCTAAGCCTTATAACATGGACTTTTGGTTGACTTAAGGGTTTTTTGACTGTAAGATATATATTAATGCAATATAGTGTTGTTTAACTTGCAAAAACCAAGGAGGCTAGAACATGTATAAAATTGTGAAAAAAGAAGCATTAAATACGACGGTAAAGCTTCTTGAGATTGAAGCACCATTAATAGCAAAAAAAGCACAGCCTGGGCAGTTTATCATACTAAGAACCGATGAAGAGGGTGAAAGAATACCCCTTACAATTGCCGACTATGACCGTGAAAATGGCACCGTCACAATCATATTTCAAGAGGTTGGTAAAACAACAAAAGTATTAGGTGCTTTGAAAGTTGGGGACAAGATTCTTGATTTTGTAGGGCCACTCGGGATGGCTTCCCATTTAGACGGGTATAAAAATGCTGTCGTTATAGGTGGTGGCCTGGGATCAGCCATTGCGTATCCTCAAGCAAAGAAATTGCATGAGATGGGGACAAAAGTTACGACCATAGCAGGGTTTAGAAACAAAGAACTGATTATTCTTGAAAAAGAAATGTCAGCGGTGAGTAATAGGCTGTTTGTCACAACCGATGATGGTTCTAATGGTAACAAAGGATTTGTAACCGATGAACTTAAAAAATTAATAGACCAAGATGCTTCCATTGATCTTGTTATCGCCATTGGCCCATTGATCATGATGAAGTTTGTGAGCCAGTTAACCAAGTCCCATAAGATCAAAACATTAGTAAGCATGAATCCGGTTATGATTGACGGTACCGGCATGTGTGGTGGATGTAGAGTGACGGTGGCTGGTGAAACGAAGTTTGCTTGTGTAGATGGACCTGATTTTGACGGTCACGAGATTGATTTTGATGAAGCAATGAGAAGACAAATGATGTACAAAGAGCAAGAAGCTGAAAGTATGGATCAACACAATTGTCGTTTAGGAGGTATCATAGATGGCTAATATGTCATTAAAAAAAGTAAGCATGCCGGAGCAAGATCCAAATGTGAGAAATCGTAATTTTTTAGAGGTAGCCCAAGGCTATACAAAAGAACAAGCAATAGAAGAAGCAAATAGGTGTCTTCAATGTAAGACTAAACCATGTGTAGCAGGATGTCCGGTCATGGTTCAGATTCCGGAGTTTATAAAGCTGGTAACAGAAGGTGATATGGAAGCGGCATATCATGTTATTAAAGAAACCAATAGTCTTCCGGCAGTATGTGGTAGAGTTTGTCCACAGGAATCTCAATGTGAGTTGCTATGTGTAAGAACAAAAAAAGGTGAAGCGGTAGGAATTGGTAGACTGGAGCGTTACGTTGCGGACTGGTATATGGCGCATAGAGAACCAGAGATTAAAAAAGCAATGACCAACGGTAAAAAAGTTGCGGTTGTTGGAGGAGGACCGGCAGGACTGACTTGTGCTGGTGACCTAGCAAAAGAAGGCTATGAAGTAACGATATTTGAAGCGTTTCATGCAGCTGGTGGTGTTTTGATGTATGGTATTCCGGAATTTAGATTACCCAAAGCATTGGTACAAAGAGAAATAAAAACATTAAAAGACCTAGGTGTAGAAATAAGAACCAATATGGTGATTGGAAAAGTATTATCATTAGATGAATTGCTTGAGGATGGTTATGAGGCAATTTTTGTAGGATCAGGAGCAGGGTTACCAAGCTTTATGAAAATACCTGGGGAAAATCTAAATGGTGTCTATTCTGCCAATGAATTTTTGACCCGTGTTAATCTGATGAAAGCTTATAAATTCCCGGATTGTGATACACCGGTACGCGTAAGCAAAAATGTAGCCGTTGTAGGTGGTGGAAATGTTGCTATGGACGCGGCAAGAAGCGCCAAACGTCTTGGTGCGGAAAATGTCTATATTGTATACAGACGTTCAGAAGAGGAACTTCCTGCAAGAGTTGAAGAAGTCCATCATGCTATGGAGGAAGGTATCAAGTTCAAGCTATTAAACAACCCAGTTGAGATTCTTGGTACAGAGAAAGGTTGGGTCAAAGGTATGACTTGTGTGACAATGACCCTTGGTGATATGGATGCATCCGGAAGGCGACGTCCTATCGTTCAAGAAGGGTCGGAGCACATATTGGATGTTGAGACGGTTATTATTGCTATCGGTCAAAGCCCGAATCCAATGATTACATCCACCACACCGGATCTTAAGACTCAAAGTTGGGGTGGTATTATCGTTGAAGAACCCACAGGGCTTAGTAGTAAACAAGGTGTATATGCAGGTGGTGACGTTGTAACAGGCGCCGCAACAGTTATATTAGCAATGGGTGCCGGTAAAGATGCTGCGAAAGCAATGGATATATATATTAAAAGTAAGAAGTGATGCATAAAGGATTAGTACATTACAAATGAACTGTGGTATAATTTTAATGGTGTAAAGTGCAGAAGTGTTCATAGACCTTTTCGCTTTATGATCATGTAAGGTTTTTAGGATGACCTGAAGATGATAGCACTATAGCTGTATCTACAAACAAGGATAAGGAGAATAATATGAACTATTTAACGGACTTAATGGGACAAGTAGTGAAAAGAAATCCAGGGGAACCAGAATTTCATCAAGCAGTTAAGGAAGTATTGGAGTCACTGGAACCTGTGGCTTTAAAGCATCCTGAATGGGTTGAAGCGGGAATATTTGACAGACTCGTAGAGCCTGAGAGACAAATCATCTTTAGGGTACCTTGGGTATCCGATGATGGAACGGTAAATGTAAACAGAGGATTTAGAGTAGAATTTAACAGTGCAATCGGCCCATACAAAGGTGGCTTAAGATTTCATCCATCGGTATACGTAGGGATTATCAAATTCTTAGGATTTGAACAGATACTCAAAAATTCACTGACAGGCCTGCCTATTGGTGGCGGCAAAGGTGGTAGTGACTTTGATCCAAAGGGTAAATCCGATAGAGAGATTATGAACTTCTGTCAAAGCTTTATGACGGAATTACAAAGACATATCGGGCCGGATACGGATGTTCCTGCTGGCGATATTGGTGTTGGCGGAAGAGAAATCGGTTATATGTATGGTCAATATAGAAGAATTAGAAATGAGTTCACTGGTGTTTTAACAGGCAAAGGATTAACCTATGGCGGAAGTCTTGCACGTACAGAAGCAACCGGTTACGGCATGTGCTACTTTGTAGAAGAGATGTTAAAGGCAAAAGGCAATTCTTTCAAAGGCAAAACAGTCGTTATTTCGGGATCAGGTAACGTTGCCATATATGGAACACAAAAAGCCACTGAATTGGGTGGAAAAGTTGTAGCTCTTAGTGATTCAGGTGGGTATATCTATGATTCGCGAGGTATTAATCTAGACACGGTCAAACAAATCAAGGAAATAGAGCGTAAGCGTATTAGTGAGTACGTTAAACATCATCCTGATGCAGAGTATCATGAAGGATGTGCCGGTATATGGACAATAAAATGTGACATTGCATTACCATCTGCCACTCAAAATGAAATAGATGAAACATCCGCTAAAATACTTGTGGAAAACGGATGTATAGCAGTAGGAGAAGGTGCCAATATGCCTTCAACACCAGAGGCAGTTGAAGTATTCTTAAGCAATAAAGTGCTCTTTGGACCGGCTAAAGCAGCCAATGCAGGTGGTGTTGCCACTTCAGCACTTGAAATGAGTCAAAACAGTATGCGCTACTCTTGGACGTTTGAAGAAGTGGATGCCAAACTACAACAAATCATGGCAGATATATATAAAAATGCCAGTGAAGCGGCAAAAGAATATGGTGCTGAAGATAACTTAGTGATTGGTGCCAATATAGCAGGATTCTTAAAAGTAGCAGAAGCGATGTACGCACAAGGTATTATTTAGAGAAAGTAATTATTAGTAAGATAAAAGAGTCAAAACATTAAAAACAGAAGGACAAATGGGCTAGAACGCATACCCATTTGTCCTTCTGTTAAAATTTATAATGATTTTCATCTTAGTATCTGGTTATAAATTATACTTCATGATGATGCTGATTTAAGTGCTTAAAATGAGAAGATAGAAAAACAGCATTAATCTCTCCACCTACCATAATTATAATGCTGATAAAATACAACCAAAGTACCAAGGCCATAAAACCAGTCAAACTTCCATATAAGTAAGACAGACTGGTAGAGTATTTAACATAGATGGAAAAAGCACTAGAGGCAATAATAAGTCCAAAACTTGAAAATATGGATCCGGGGAGGACCTTGACAACACCTACTTGCACGGTAGGCGATAGATTATACAAAAATGTAAAAAAGATCATGGAGAAAATCATGGTTATAGTAAACCGAAGCAAGTTTACAATGGGACTTATAAAAACAGGTAAAGTTATATAGTTTTCTATGAAACTATATATAGTATTACCAAAAACGATGAGCAATAATGAGAGTACGATTAAGAGGATAAAACCCAGTGTATAAAGTAAAGCAAAGAAGCGAAGCTTAATATAGGAACGGGTTTCAACAACATCATAAGCTTTGTTAAGTGCCTGAATAATAGCTAGAATACCTTTTGAGGCAGCCCACATAGCGATGATTATAGCTGCCGGTATTACCTGTGTAGATCGGTTTTGTTCAATATCAATAGCAATAGTTTGAATGGTTTCAAAAATTGGAGCCGGTAAAATTCCGATGAGATATTCGGTAATATTGGGATCGTTAAAGGATGTACTGGCAACAAAATCAGTAATCAAAATAATGAGAGGGAATAATGACAGAAGTAAAAAAAGCGTAAGCATAGAGGCCCAAGCCATAATATCATCTTTTTCGATTTTATCAATAAGTTGCTTTAGTTTCCCTATAAACTCAGTCATAAGTCTACCTTTCATAATAGGAATTATGATATTATTATAACATGAAAAATACAAAAGTCATAAAGTATGTATTATAAATATATAGTTTTGACCCTATAATCATATATGGTAAAATTAAAAATAAAACAGGAGAAAAGGATTCAAGTGGTGACTTATGAAACAGGAAAAGTTAAACAAAGATACCTATGCCTTTACCTTTGATACACTGGAAGGTTTTGAAACAAGTGTTTATGTCATAGAGAAAAAAGAACGTGTCTATATTGTCGACACCTTCTGCGGTCCGGATGCCATGATGCCAATCATAGAAGCATTTCCAACGATGAATACAAAAGAAGTGGTGGTCATCAACACCCACTTTCATTGGGATCATATTTGGGGGAATTGTGCGTTTGAAAATAAGAAAATAGTCAGTCACCGGTTATGCAAACAATGGGTGAAGGACCAGTGGGAGAAGCAAATAGTAGAAAACGGTACTTATCAAATGGGTAATGTTCAGATGAAGTTACCAAACATTACCTTTGAAGACAGATTAGAATGGGATGACCGTATTCTACTTTTTCACTCGCCGGGTCATACAACAGATAGCATATCCGTATTTGATCAAGAAACGGGTTTACTTATTGTAGGAGACAACCTAGAAATGCCTTTAATATATGTTGAAGCTGGGGATCTGGATGCCTATATAGCTACATTGAAAGTATACACATCTCTAAGACCTAAAGAAATGACTGCCTCTCATACATTGCACATAGAACGCCATGGCTTAGAGGAAACTATCGCCTATCTTGAAGCCCTTAAGGAAGGAAGACCCATTATATTTAAAGATGTGGTTAAACAAAAGATACATATGAGCAACTTAAAAAACTTAAGAACAAGCCGCAATTAATAGATAATAATAATCATAATCAAAATACTTGAATAATTCAATCGTGCGTGATATAATTGTTACAGATGCAACTTGAAACGTAATAGTAATAATAAGGAGGAATGTTTATGTCATTTCAATTACCGGAGTTACCATATAGTTATGATGCATTAGAGCCACATTTTGATGCCATGACCATGGAAATCCACCATAGTAAACACCATGCGGGTTATACAAAGAATCTCAATGCGGCTTTAGAAGGCCAAGGGATTGATCAGTCAATAGAGGAAATATTAGCAAGTCTCAAGAACTTACCGGTGGATTTACAGACAGCTATAAGAAATAATGGAGGCGGGTTCTATAACCACAGCTTGTTCTGGAAAGGGCTATCGCCGGATGGCGGAGGAAATCCAAAAGGTGCTTTGGCAGAAGCAATTGATGCAACTTTTGGTTCTTTTGAATCAATGAAAGAAGCCTTTAATAAAGCAGCAGCGACAAGATTCGGCTCAGGCTGGGCTTGGTTAACTTTATCAGAAGGAAAGTTAGAAATCAGTTCAACCCCTAATCAAGACAGTCCAATTAGTGAAGGTAAGCAACCAATTCTAATTCTAGATGTATGGGAGCATGCTTATTATCTAAAATATCAAAACAGACGTCCGGATTATATTCAAGCTTTCTGGGAGATTGTCAACTGGGACGAAGCCAATAGAAGATTTGAATCCTTTAAATAATGGTTAAGAGATTAAGAGATTAAGGCAAGCGCCTATGCGCTTGTCTTTTTTAAAGTTGATTTCTAGTAGATATTAATTAACTATAACCCAATATTATAATCGGAGATATAACACACAGCTTTTCCTTGCCTTACACTTCGTACGGTCAGCGGAAAAGCTGTGTATTAACATCTACTCGGTAATAGGTCGTCATTTCGTCAAGAAAAAACACCGATTAATCATCCTTCCATTTTACTTCCATGTAAAAATGAAGGACGTTCTACATCCATGTAGAACTGTGATCGATCAGTGCTTTTTTTTTTCTCATTCGGTTTCGATTTTTCTAGTGAGAACATTCATTTCGAAATCTCAATATTATTCTAAATAAGTCTTCAAGACATGATGTCGTAATCATACAGACTGCGGAAGGGTTTCATAAGATACCCTAAATAGTTATAAATACAACTAATTTCACTACCAACATCGACTATGAAGTTCCTGGAGCAGAGTGTATGGTGGAGCTAGTCTGCATGGATGCAGACCGCCGAAGTTTGGTCCAGGACGCACCAATTGGAGGCCGTAATCATACAGACTGCGGAAGGGTTTTCATAGGACCTATTAATTTAATAACCTCTATAAATCTCCTACTCATACATACCTTTAATCGTCTCCTGCAACTCATCATTAGCCAACCACTCATCAAATTCCATCATACGATCCACAATACCATTTGGCGTCAATTCAATTATACGATTAGCCACAGTCTCGATAAACTTGTGGTCATGAGAGGAGAATAAAACATTACCCCTGTAAGCAATCAAACCATCATTAACAGCCGTAATAGATTCTAGGTCCAAGTGGTTCGTAGGTTCATCAAGAACAATAACATTAGCGCCGGAGAGCATCATACGAGATAACATGCATCGTACTTTCTCACCACCGGATAAAACATGCGCTTTTTTTAGAGCCTCTTCACCGGAAAACAACATTTTTCCTAAGAAACCACGAATATAAGACTCGTCATCATCTTTGGAGTATTGGCGTAACCATTCAACCAAATTCAGTTCAACACCATTAAAGAATTTACCATTGTCCTTTGGTAAATAAGCAGTTGTCGTCGTAACACCCCAAGTGAAAGTGCCTTCATCAGGTTCGACTTCACCCATAAGAATCTGGAATAAAGTGGTACGTGCAATCTCGTTATCACTTAAGAAAACAATCTTATCATCTTTATTGATAATAAAAGTGACATTATTTAAGACTTTGACACCGTCAATGGTCTTACTAATCCCTTCAACTCGAAGGATGTCCTTGCCAACTTCACGGTCAGGAATAAACCCGACAAAAGGATATCTTCTAGAGGAAGGTTGAATATCCTCTATATTAATCTTATCTAACATTTTCTTACGAGATGTCGCTTGTTTGGCTTTAGAAGCATTTGAACTAAATCGAGCGATAAAAGACTTAAGTTCAGCAATCTTGTCTTCAGCTTTCTTATTCTGGTCATTAATCAGTCGAAGCATCAGTTCGCTGGATTCTTTCCAGAAATCATAGTTACCCACATACATCTTCGCTTTACCAAAGTCAATATCTACAATATGTGTACATACGTTATTAAGAAAATGTCGATCGTGAGATACAACAATAACCGTATTATCGTAGTTAATCAAGAATTCTTCCAGCCACATGATGGATTTGAAATCCAAGTGGTTGGTAGGCTCATCAAGGAGCAGAATGTGTGGGTTACCAAAAAGAGCTTGAGCTAAAAGAACTTTAACTTTTTGAGCACCCGTTAGATCCTTCATGAATTTACCATGAAGATCCTTAGGAATATCAAGACCGATTAATAGCTTTTCTGCATCATATTCTGCTTCCCAGCCACCGAGCTCAGCAAATTCACCCTCTAATTCAGCAGACTTGATGCCGTCTTCTTCGGTGAAGTCCTCTTTTGCATAAAGCGCATCTTTTTCATGGATGATGCTATAAAGTCGGTCGTGACCCATGATAACAGTATCTAGTACAGTGTCCTCGTCGTGGGCGTAGTGGTCCTGCTTTAAAACGGCAAGACGCTCGCCTTTGGTAATAGCGATATCACCGGTTGTTGCTTCAATATCACCGGAAAGTATTTTTAAGAAGGTGGATTTACCAGATCCATTTGCACCTATGACACCATAACAATTGCCATGGGTGAATTTAAGGTTTATGTTTTTGAAAAGTTGCTTGTCGCTAAAGCTTAAACTCACGTTATCCGTTGTAATCATTGTAAATCCTCCAATTTCATTGCCTGTTATTTACTTACAAACTCACAAAAACGTACGACACACAGTGCCATACGTTATGTATCAAACCTCATATATCATATATCAATTAATATTAAATGTCAATCATGGAAGTGGTTGGCTCGGATCTTCAAAAGGGTTTGAGGGGACATCCTCAAGTAATTCAGAATCAGGTTCATCAAAAGCATCCTCAAACTCAAAGACGTCATCATATTGGAAAGCATCCTGCCATTGATAATAACCGGTAATATCATAACGGTCGATAAGTTGGTAGTTTTCTTTTAGATTATCAGGGTTTGGCGGCAGTAATGCTAGTGTTACAGTTATATGCTTAGGATAGTCACCTTCTAAATGGTATGAATCGAATTCGATATAGCTTGGCTTTAAGGCATATCCGTTTAAAATAGCATTAAAATCATAATCGGTCATATACAAAGCCAAAGATTTGTCCCCTTTTATGGAATGACTTAGACGTTCTTTTAGTAGTTCCATATAAATATAAGAAAAAATCTGTTGCTTTGTTAATGCTTCAAAATGAGCATCACGATTATAATTCAAAGAATAAGGATCACCCATCATATAATTCATGGCTTCATCTTGCACACTCAGTAAGATATGATCGATTTCTCCTATTTTTTCTTCAACCAAACCTTCTAGATTATAATAGTCATGAAGCCAAGCCTGTTTTTTTTCTGCCAAACGTTGATTGGAGAGTGAGGTTGTAAGCACGGCCAATCCAAAAACCATCATAACGACCATGAGTATGATGACCAGAATGGAACTGGAACCTTCTTGATGTTTATATAATGGATGAACAATCATAGGCCTACTCCTTGTGTTTGAAATAGTGTTGTGTCGTATAAGCAGTTAAGGTTTCATTGGTTGCTGTATCAATCATATGGGTAGATATATGGTAGAGACCGGAAATAGAAGTGTTCTTCACCATGGACCAATGAAGTGTAAAACGACTTTCTTTGTCAATAAGACTAAATGTGTCGTCGTAAAACAATTGACCTTGAATCTTATTTGGTGTCACATCAAGCCAGTTATATGCACTTAAGAAAGTATCAAGATGGTCATATGTTTTCATGGTTTCCAGTTGATTGACTATCAGAGTATTTGCCCCATCGGAAATCTTTGCATCTTCATTGATGGTATAAGATAAAACAAAAAGCTTTAAGACAATCACACTTACAACGCTTAAAAGGGCTATGGAGATGATGATTTCGATTAGAGTAAAGCCTTGTTCCCTACCAACAAACTTTTTCATTTCTGTTCATCTCCTTTACTTAATGTGTTCTTAAGGTAGCAATCATCCGAGTTGGATTTTGGTCATTCGGTTGTCTTGAAAGTGTTGTAATAATCTGTCCTTTGTTGTTATCTTTTGAGAAAATAAGCTGACCATCGACATCAATGATTTTGGA
>JAGXFY010000064.1:0-63515 GCA_024636985.1 Clostridiales bacterium
AGACTTTGCCGGAAGTGCAGACAAGAATTCTCTAAGCCTCTGCCATCTTAATCAGTTCTTCTTTTAAGAGTTTATTCAATAGCTCCAATAAATCAACTTCACATGTCAATCTATCAACTTCGTATTCTTTCATTAATAAGACAATAAGTTCATCCACTGTCATTGGTTGTTCAATAAGTTCCCAAACACGGGTACCAATGAAATCCAAAGTGTAATATTTACCTTTTTCTTCACTCATCATTCCGAGTTCTCCATCAATGATGGTGGTAGAAATATCTTCGCGTCTAATAATCCTATCCTTTAATTCCAGTTTTTTACTAGCCATCCTACTTCCTCCCAATATATGTATTATTTACTATTATAACGCTTCTTTTCTATATTATGTATTCGTTTTATTAAGTTCATTAATAATTAATTCCATTTGACGTTGTAATGTGAAGCCATCTAGCGGTCGATTCAGTCTAAAAACCCTAATTACTTTTGATAACTCCGTACCATACTTAAAATGCTCTTGGGCTAAGCCCATCGTGCCAATCATTTCTACATTATAAGTGTTTGCTATGATGCATCTTAGCTTCTCGCCACCAAACAGCTCACGAACAGTAACTTCTTCGCCATCATGCGTCATGATTTCAAATAAGGCTATAAGTGGTACCACCTCTTTCTGAAATTCAGTATCCAAAGGAATAATATATTTGTCTTCACCCGGTATTTTCTCAAGTCCAACCGTTTCCACTTTTAAATGCTTAGCTGTGTCGACGGTTATTTTTTGTAAAGGAAAACCATAGTGTGCTTTTAAGCCCTCATGCCAATGATCATTAAGCGCGATCAAGTCATCCGCAATGAGTTTATAACCTGCCAACCTAAAAGCAATCGCGAGTGATGATTTACCAACACCGGATGCTCCTGACAAAACTATGGATTTACCATCGATTTCAATACAACTCCCATGCATGGGAAACCGACCCCGTTGCATGAGGATGACGGGTAGTAAAAAGCCATACAAGTACATTTTTATCGATATATGATCAGCACTGTCATAGGGATTATATATGATTTCTTTTCCTTCAATCGCGTAAAAACTACCTACATTCTCTATTCTTGTTAGAAATTCGCTTTCCTTTACTTGAAAGTATGCACAACTCTGAGTTGTTCCAACAAGAAAATTTGGGACCTTCCCTTTTGAAATGGTTAAATCAGCCTTGCCGCTTTCTCGAATCAATTCATCAAGAAGAAGTTCAGTCGATATATGTAATCCATAAACCGAATAGTGATTTATTTTTTCTTTCGAATGGTGTGTTGTCGTCATATATCTCTATTCCTTCCTATACTTATATAGCAAATCATAACACAAAGTATAAATTTATAAAATCTTTTTAATAGATAGACACTATATTCAACAAAAAGCATTAACCTAGGTTAATGCTTTTTATGTTGATTATTATCAACTTTGTTATTCTTTTAGGTTATTTGTCTTCTTCGTCTTCTAGTAAATCCACTTGGGCACATTGCAAATATTTCTGTTAACGCAACTTCTAGCTCAACGACTTCTGGTTTTTTCCATTCTTTTTTCATATTAGCACCTCCTTCATCACATGTTAATGTTACTGCTTCTCTATTTATTTTGCTTTTTTATGTATAAACCTAAACCGGAAATACTTGTTCCTAGAAGCATCAATAATCCGATTGGTGTTCCTGATGTTTCCGGTAAAGCCTGAGGTATCACGACAACTTCATCTAATATAATCTCTTCAGGCGTTGGTACCGCTTCAGGGATTTCAACGATTTCGTCTGGCAACTCAATTTCTTCTGGATCTGGTTCTGGTTCTGGTTCTGGTTCTGGATCTGGGTCTGGGTCTGGATCTGGGTCTGGGTCTGGGTCTGGATCACGATCTCTATTTCTTCTTGTATAACTGAAGTCTCTATAGGTAGTAATCTCTTCATCATCTGCAAAAACCAAATTTTGTGACTTTGTTATGACTTCTTCATACTCAATGATTTCTTCATCATTTTCAGCATCTTCTTCAGCTGCTGTAAATGTTCGATCTACTTCATCATTGGAAGTTGTTAAGTTCGTTGCACCTTCACTTGGTGGATCTGTTGGTGGATTTGCTGGTGGATTGTCTTCTTCTTCTTCTTCAACTTCTATAGGTACCAATTCAGTAATTGAACCTGTCATTTCATATGCTTCAATTAATTCAGCTTCTAACGAAATCCTTAAGTTCTCATTAGCCGGTAACTCACTTTCACTAATTGTTAGAACAACCGATACAGAAAGATCTGCATTTGTAGTAAAATCTTCAGTTAAAAAATCTTTGTTGTAGGATAACACAACATCTAAATCTTCAGTATCTACTTTTGTTCCGTCTGACAATTGAATATAATAATCAAATTTCAATGTCACAACACCACCGGAACGGCTATAGCTTGGACTGGTTATTATTGCTTCATAAGAATCAGGTGACTCTACTGGATCTAGATTTACAAAATAATCATATAAAGCTGCTATATCTGAATCAACACTGCCTTCCGGAAAATATTCAAATGGATCACTATACAACCATACTGCATATTGAGTGGCTGTTATAATATCTTTTTCAGTTAAACCGTCCATACCAAGATTCTCTTCCACTTCTTCTACGCTAAGGTATGGGTATGAGTGACCTAATATAGCTCGTAACATTTTATCGTCATCTGAATTACTAAGGGGACTTATAAGGCCATATATAGCACCGTCTTTTATCTTAACATCAAATTCCATGCAATAAGCTTGTAATTCACGGTTACTGTCCACGTCAAAAAGATTATATAAAACAGGTTTTATACCATCATCAATAATGGTACCTTTGTCATAACCATCGTCATTTTCAGTCCATTGATACTCGGCTCCAAAGGCACTGGTTGAAATTAATAGAGACATAATTAAGATACTCGATATGACCAGACTCACTTTTTTCTTTAATTTATAATTTTTCATAATCTTCTTCTCCTCTACAATAGTCGGATAACGTTATATAGCTACTATTGCCCTTTAAAATAAAGTAATACTAGAATCATGGATTCAATTGCCCTCACAACCTACTAAGATATTTGATTGTTTAACTTATCTACTCAATTTTCCCAATGTGGCGCAGTTGAGTTTAATAATTGAAAACAAAAAAAGCTGCTTAATATTTTAAGCAGCCGAACTATCATAGTATATACCTTAGATTCTAGCTTTGCGCCCTTCTTTTTCAAGAAGTTTGCCAACATATGTAATTTATTTGAAACTGGTTCCTATTACCTATTATATCACTTTTGCATCATAAGTCAATCCTTCCGGTAAGAATTCAAAAAATTATTTTCATATGGCTTAAAATGTCAGACTCTGCTATTCATACCATTAATATTTTTTATCTTTTTTTTTAGTTTTCGTCTTTGTCACCACAACACCTAAAAGTTTTGCATTAACCACGGCCAACATTTCTCGTGTCTTTACCAGATGATCTTTGTGACTCTCGCCTAGGGCAGCAACTAAGATAACACCATCAACACTCTTTGATAAGACTGTTCCATCTGAATATTTCATAATGGGAGGAACATCGATTAGAACCAAATCATACATCGTTTTCATTTCTTCCATCAACATCATAAATTCAGGTCTCGCAAAAAGTTCAAGGTTAGCTACCGGAGATGTTCCTGCTGTTAAAACACTAAGTCCTTTTATAGCAACGATATCATGAACACAGTCTTTTAATTGCTTCTTTTCAAAAATCATATTCGTAAGTCCCGGCATTCTAGGAACTTCAAATAAGTCATATAGCCTAGGGTGCCTAAAATCCCCTTCAACCAATAGTACTTTCATGCCTGACTGAGCCAAAGACACTGACAAGTTGGTGATGACCGCCGTCTTATCATCGTCATCATGCGCACTTGCAAACATTATGATTCTTTTTCCTTCGCTGGTATTAAAATGACTCAAAATAGATCGCAAAATCTTATAAGACTCAGATATATATGATTCAGGCTCATTAACAGTGATTATATGATCTCTTTTCATTAGCGCCTCACCTCCATTTTATAGCCAGGTATCTCGGACAATACGGGTAATCCTAAAAGTTCTTCAATTTCTCTTGCATTTTGCAAACGCTTTTTAGAGGAAAATAATCTGAAAATTATAAAAACCATACCAAACAATAACCCTAAAAAACCACCCACAACTATATACATGATATCTGAAGGTCCAACAGGATACTCCGGTACAAGTGCTTCATCGATAATCTGGATATTTTCAAGTCCAACAATGCCTGTAATGGCTATAGAGAGTTGTTTTGAAAAAGTGTTTGCCACTTCTGCTGCAATCTCTGGGGCCGTATCTGTATAGCCAATAACAAATAAACGTGTCGTACCAACATTCTCAATCATCATATTACTTCTTAGAACTTCAATAGGTATATCTAATCCAATGGCTTCTATGACATTCTCAGCTACCCGTCTGGTTCTTAATATCTCTTTATAATCGTTTATTAACTGTTGTGATACTTCAAAGTCTTGCATCGTCATTCTTGTATTTTCATCTTCTACCGGTTCATCCCCTATAAACAGTGTTGTATGTGCTTCATATACCGGAACAACAAAACTCATTACAAACAAATAAGACAGCAATGCCCCTGCTAGTGCAAAAGCTAATAATTGCCACCATTTTTTGACACATGTATTCAGAAATTCCATAAAACTAATCTCTAAGTGATTTTTCATAAATGTCTCCTTATATAACCAGTGTTAAACTTCATTGTACCCCATACCTTTAGTATCTCTATTGTCATTTGCTTAAAACGAGCAATACTCATTTCTTTTCTTGTATCATAGCATACCCGGTTGAACCTAACAAGTTGTAGCCTATATATTATTTTTTTAATCATGTATTCTCAAAATCAATTGCTTCTTCATAGCTAATTTCACTAAGGTAACCATTCTCAATTTTTAAGATTCGATCACAGATTTTTAGAGCCGATAAGCGATGTGTGATGATGATACACGTGGGCGATTGTTCCAATGATTGTATTGTTTTTAATACTTCTACTTCTGTTTTTGAATCAAGTGCTGATGTTGCTTCGTCTAAAATTAGAATAGGTGCTTTATGAAGCAGAGCTCTAGCAATAGCAATACGTTGGGTTTGTCCTTCTGATAACCCGATACCTCTTTCTCCAATATGTGTATTGATACCATTCTCAGCTTCCAAAATAAATTCCCAAGCACTGGCAGCTTTTGTTGCGATCTTCAGTTCTTCTTCTGATGCATTCTCTTTACCAAGTCTCAGGTTATCTGCTATGGTGCCCGAGAAAATATTATTGCCTTGAGGTACGTAAGAAATAAAGCCTCTAGACTTGGTGCTTACTTCATATTCCTTTTCTCGATCTACAATACGTATATCGCCTTTTACCGGGTTCAGTAATGACATTAACAAATGAATAAATGTTGTTTTTCCCTCGCCGGAAGAACCAATCAAAGCTACTGTTTCACCCGGTTTTATATCTGTCGTAATGTTTTTCAGAACATAATTGTCTCTATTATAATAAAAATCCACTTGGTTATATTTAATACCTGCCGAAGTCATATCTAGAGAGAAGTCCGCCTCAAATTCACTCTCAAGCCCTTCTATTTCTCTAATTCTTTCAACTGAAGCCAATGCATACACAATCATAGGTATGGAGGCGGCCACAGTAATCAATGGTCCTTGTATATTTCCTATAAGCTGTATAAGTGCCATTAAAGTCCCAAAAGTCGTCGTACCTTCTGCTATTTTCACAGAACCCCATACGAAAACAAGAAAGAAACCCATCCAGGAGCTCATGGTGACAAGTGAAGTAGATATTACGGTTAGCTTGGTTCTTGAGGCCACTAGATCTACCTTTTCTTGTTGCATGGCTTTGGCTTTGCCGAAATTCATTTTTTCCAGACAAAATGTCTTAACAACCAACATATTTTGTATCGATTCATTAATAAAAGACCTATACCTAGACTCAACAAGTTGACTTTCCATATATAGTTTTTTTAGACGTTTGGAAAAGACTCGAATAAATAATGCTGCTAGGGGTATGACTGTAATGATTACTATGGCCAATTTGGGATCAATGTAAAATATGGAAATAAACGAACCAAAGACCAGAATACTAAGGGTAATAATATTAGGGATTGTGGAAATGATAACATCTGTGATTTCTTCCACATCACTGGTCATTCTTGTTAGATAATCCCCACTATGATATTTCAAAAATTGCATCCATTTTGTTTTGATAATTTTAGCATAGAGCTTGTTTTGAATGTTGTTTGAGATTTTTATCTCACCTTTTTCGAGCAATATCGTATGAATGGCGCGTACAGCAATATCAAACAGTATAATGCCCCCAAGCAAAAGTAAATATTGATTCATCCGTTCAACATCCGCCGCTGTGGCTGAATCAACCAGCCATTTAGTAACCAGGGCTCTGAAAATGCCTAGCACTGCTGAAATGGCACCAAAAAAAATAATTGCAAACACAAAAGAACTGAAGCCCTTCATCGTAAAAATCAACCATTTTATATTGATAAATATGTCTTTTGTCTTTTTATTATCTATCTTATTGCCGATTTTTTTGTCCATTTTTCCGCCCTTATCCAATGCCATTATTTGTCAACTCAGACATGATTCTCTTTAGTTGTTCTTCAACGGTAAAACCATGCTTTGGTCTTGAAACTCGATAAAATGTTGTATTCTTAACTATGAGTAATAATGCCTGATAATAGTCATTGGTAAAACCAATAGTATCGTATAATGCACCACAATATATATTTTTCTCAATATATTTGATTTTCTCAATTCCACGAAGTTCTTCTAATAAGACCTCTTTAGAATCTCCTATTCGTATCTCTACAATTGCAGAAAGCGGCATTTTTTCTCCAATATACTGTTCCTCTAATTTTACAATATACTTATTTTCCTCCATACTCGCTAATTTCAAAGTCTCTAGATCATACCCCATCTTCAAAGCTGTATCCGTACATAGCCTTTGTTGTGAAAAAGCCGGATGGACAAGGGCTTGCTGGTTTTGATTCATGGATACCGCCGCTATATCATCGGCGAGAAAACCATAACCGTTTTTTCGAAATGCTGCACTTAAGCTGGTTTTTCCCGCACCACAATCACCGGTAATAATTAAAGCACTCTGACCCACACTAACCGCACTTCCATGAATGGCAACTCTATTTCTCTGAATGAGCAATACACCCATCGCCGTACCCAAAAGATAAACGATAACCCGGTCTATTTCTACTTCTGGGTAAGGTTCAACAACAATCTCATGACCCTCTCTTATATAGTATTTAGCAATACCTTCTATATCGAAGGCAAACTCAGTTCTTGATAATTGATACTGGTCGCTTTGCTCAAGTACCTCATTTATATACTTTGGCACAGTACCTAATAAAACTCGAACATCTTGCTCACCATCACTTGTATCAAGCTCAGTGATTTCAAAATCCGAATATAGATTCAAACCAAAAACCTTGTAACGATTTATCTGTTTTTCTAACATCTCTTGACCTCATCCCCTACGTCAATCTACTCAGATTTTGTGTTTTCCATGCAGATTAATCCTCTTTCATACAGATCCGACAAGAAGTTATATACTTCCTCTAAGCAGTCTTCTCTGTCCACCTCATACTGCGTTAATAAGTTGGCAACAATGGATGCCATCGTCTGAGGTTCATCCAATAATTTCCATATTCTTGTTCCAACTGTATTCATACCGTAGTGTATGCCTTTTTCTGTATCGTTCATCGCCAACTCTCCATCAAAATCTATGACCATCAACTCTTTTTTTCGTATAACGGCTTCTTTATTAAACTCATCATGACCCATCTGTTTACCACCTTTCAATAACTTCAGTAAACTTCAAATTATTTCGAATCGTTATGTAGATTTGAAAAATTTTAAACTTTTAATTAATGATAGCTTCTTACAATTTCCATGTCAAGTCATTACAAGGATAAACTAAATTTTTGGTGGTATTAATAATGATTATCAAAAAAACTATAGACAAAATCCTTTTTAAGGATTATAATAATTCACATAGCTACTTAGTCACACATCATTACTACTTAAGTCCAATAGTCGGACAATAAAGAGATAACCGTTAATGATGCAAACAAGTTTGAGGAGGTTAGGGCATGGAAAAATGGAAAAAGCCAGAGATTGTCGAATTACATTCACAATCCACAGAAGCAGGACACAAAAAAGGAAAGAAAAAAGGTAAGAAACCACCATTTATCGGTACCAGTGGTTTACTTCCTAGATAATTTTTCTTAAGCAATCTATAGCATTCAAAGCACTGCCTTCACTTTGGTAGTGCTTTTTTCTAATATACTACATAAAAACACCATTCTAAGTCATGATTGAACTTAAAATGGTGTTTTCGATTTAATTATTAAATGTATTGTCTAACTAGAACTTTGTAACAAGTGCATCTGTCAAATGTGAATAACCACTGTTACTAACAAATCTTTTATACACGCTACTTCGTACTCTGATGTTATTACCAGTAACTGTCGCAGCATCTGTTACTATGTTATAGAAAGAATAGGTTATTGGTGCTTCTATTGTGTTGCCACTTAATAGAATAGATTTTCCTTTTTTACCAGTTGTCTTATTGCTTCTATTGTCTACCATGCTTACCAAACGAAGTCCTACGGTATCGCCTGATGGATGTGTACCAGATTGAGCGATTTTAATGTCATTGTTCTTAATCTCTACGACTGGTTGGATACTATCTGTTACCCTTACCATGGTTAATGAGCCTAATGCATATTTTGCTTTGATCACGTTGTTGTTGATCTTGATGTTCTTAATCTCGTCACTGGATTTGACAAATCTTAAATCATAGACATCGATTAGGTTGTTCTCAATGGTATAACTGTTCGCTGTTGTTGTCAAATCATAGAAGTAAATGAATAAGTTATCTTTTGATTGTCCCACTCTTTCAGCGAAAGATTCTTCAACGATAAAGGTGTTGTTTGAGTATACACGTTCTACAGGAACATTATTCACTTGTCCGCCTTTTGACTTCATAAGCGTATTGTATATTTTGTCCGGATGGAAGGTGATATTGTTTTTCCAAGTATTATTTGTATAAGTTACATCTCTTGAGCTCATGTAAGCGTCATAAATAGAAATATTCACTTTGGCTTTTAGACCTTCAACATAATTTGAATCATAAAGTATTTTAACATTTTCAGATAATATGAAAGTTAAATACATACCACCAGAAGCATCTGCCCACCAATTGTCATCATTTTCAACGGTGTTGTTATATACATAGATATAATCTTTGGCTTCAAAAATCTCATCAGAGTATTGTATGCCATTAGTGATACCAGAGTTAAAGAAGATATACTTAAAGTTATTGATGTAGTTGTTGCTAACTTCTGCGTATCTTAAAGGCACGTCTACTAAAACGATGAAGGATGATGAAGTATCTGTAACTGTGTTGTTTTTGAAGATGAACTCATCAACACCAAAATCAACTGAATTAGGATTGGTACTTTGATCACCACTTAATCTGTATAGGGATATGTTGCCATCAAATGAACTGTCTTCTACAAATACACGGTTAACTTTAGTTTTATTTCTTGTACTACTATATGCAATAAATAATGTGCTTGAATTTAAGTTTTTGAATCCGATATTTTTAAGTGTTAGATTTGTAACTTTATTTGGATCAAACAATGTTGTATTGCTGCTGTTGTTAAAAATAAGTTCTGATCCATTGGTACCAACGATTTCAATGTTCGCATTCGTAACACTTTGACTTGTTGTACCTATATAGTAATCGCCGTCAATAACAATACTTCCATATTGATTGATCATTTTATTAAGTAGTGTTGCGTTATTATTCGCACTTGAAGTGCTATTTGGCACCAATCCATATGCACTTGCTAGTGGTCCGGCAAGGGCTGCTGCTAACGCTGCTGCTTCTTCTGCTGCCGCTAATGCTGCTGCTTCTTCTGCTGCTGCTTGTGCTGCCGCTTCTTCTGCTGCTGCTTGTGCTGCCGCTTCTTCTGCTGCCGCTAATGCCGCTGCTTCTTCTGCTGCCGCTAATGCCGCTGCTTCTTCTGCTGCCGCTAATGCCGCTGCTTCTCCTGCTGCTGCTAATGCTGCCGCTTCTTCTGCTGCTGCTTGTGCTGCCGCTTCTTCTGCTGCTGCTAATAATGCTGCTGCTTCTTCTGCTGCTGCTTGCGCTGCCGCTTCATCTGCTGCCGTTACTGCTGCTGCCGCTAATGCCGCTGCTTCTGCTGCTGCTGCTTGTGCTGCCGCTTCTTCTGCTGCCGCTTGTGCTGCTGCTTCTTCTGCCGCCGCTTGTGCTGCTGCTTGTGCTGCCGCTAATGCCGCTGCTTCTTCTGCCGCCGCTAATGCCGCTGCTTCTTCTGCCGCTGCTTGTGCTGCTGCTTCTTCTGCCGCCGCTAATGCCGCTGCTTCTTCTGCCGCCGCTTGTGCTGCCGCTTGTGCTGCTGCTTCTTCTGCTGCCGCTTGTGCTGCTGCTTCTTCTGCTGCTGTATCTACTACTGGCTCTTCTACTACCGGTTCTTCTACTACTGGTTCTTCTACTACTGGTTCTTCTACTACCGGTTCTTCTACTACTGGTTTTTTATCCGGTTTACTGCCACCAGGCATGGATGATCCACCGCCACCGCCACCACTACCCGGCATTTTGGACCCACCACTTATGCTGCCACCAGCTGGTTGTTCAGGTTTAACTTTTGCAAGAACATTCTCTTTATATAGATTCAACTCTTCATCATTAATTGCTTTTGCTTCTTCTAACAATGCTTCTTCTAACAATGCTTCTTCTAACAATGCTTCTTCTAATAATGCTTCTTGCCCTTTAATCTGTATATCTAATTTTCCTATTTTTGTAATGTCAATTTTATTATCTTCAACTAACTTTTCAACTAGTAGCTTATCTTGCCCTTTTAGATTTACTTTCAAGGTATTGTAAGATACTTCTGCTACATCGCCTCTTGTGAATTTCTTAGAGTTTACATCACTGTTCTTGATAATACCGACTTCAACTGCTTTCTCAGCAGCATTTGACCATGTAAAGTCATTTTTGTCATCATCATATCCAAGTGATCTTAACATTAAGGTTAAGTAAGATTTTTTATCCATGTCACTGGATGAACCAAACTTTTCTTTACTCACACCTTTTGTTATGTTGAGTTTGTAGGCATATTGAACATAGCGTTCACCCCATGCCGGTACATCTTCAAAATCTACAACTTTCTCATCATAATTCTGTGCTTCTTCTTCGATGCCTAGCATTCTCATCATCATGACTAGACCTTCTAGTCTTGTTGGTTCACGGTCAAGTTCAAAACCTTTCTCACTTCCGTTGAACATCCCTACTTCTGATAATTTGTCAGCGTACTCATTGGTTACAATTTCTTCTGCATGTACATTAACTTGTACCATGCTGGCAACAAATATTGCTGCCATGATCCAACTTACTACTTTTTTCATTGTGGTTCCCTCCTGTTGGAAACTGGCTACCTTTTAAGGCCCTTTAGTTTTGCGTCCCAGCCTTTCGACTGGTTTGCTCTTATCATTGGAGTGTTTTTGTATTCTTCTACCAAATCTGTTTTTTTCAACAAAAAAACTTCCCTTTGGAAACTGGCTACCATTTTACAGGCCCTTTAGCTTTGCGTCCCAGCCTTTCGACTGGTTTGCTCTTATCAGTATGAAGTATTACATTTAAACACTAGTTCCTATGATCCTTATTGATTGATTTTTTTTGTATGTATATTCTCTCTGTCTGAATCTAATCAAATAAAGATTAACTACTGAATACATCGTATCATCTAAGGTCTCTAGGGTAAATAGGTATTAGTGTTTAGACTTCGGGACTCTAGGTCCTATCCCGACTTTATTTTTTTGTTATAATACATTACATTATAAAATAGTTTTAAAGCCTTATCATGAATCGTAGCTTGCGAGCTATTTCTTATTAATGTCAATCTTTAATAGTTGGGGATGTTCATCATTATTCACCATACTCACAAAACGCTCGCCAATAACAGTAATGCTATTATCATCCACTTCAATTTTCTTTGCAATGGTATTATACATAAGATACGTCAATGGTGCAACAATCGTATTACCCTTCATTTCAATCACTTCTGCCTTTTGGGTGTTTGTCTTGCTACTTCTGTCGTCCACCATACCAATCATACGTAATCCCACATCATCTCCTGAAGGGTGGTTATTTGTTTGCTCTATTTCAACTGTATTATTATTCACCTGTATTGTTGGCAAGTCGTCATCCGTCAACCTTATGATTACCAAAGAACCTAAGGCATACTTCGCTTTAATGACGTTATTATTGAACTTAAAGTGACTGATCAAATCACTGGATTTTACAAACCTCAGATCATATACATCAATAATATTGTTTTCAATCGTATAATTGTCTGCACTGGTCGTTAAGTCATAAAAATAGATAAAAAGATTTTCTTTGGATTGACCAAGTCGTTCTGCATAATTCTCTTCTATAATAAATGTATTGTTGGTATAGACTCTATTAACAGGAACACCGTTGACATTGCCACCTTTGGATTTAATTAAGTTATTATAGATCTTATCTTTCTCAAAGCTTACATTATTAATCCACGTGTTGTTTGTATAGGTTACTATTCTCGAACTAAAATATGCATCATATAAGGACACTTCAAAATCCGCCTTCAAACCTTCAACATGGTTAAATTCATATAAGACTTCTACATTTTCAGCCACGACAAAAGCATGGTACATACCACCACCTTCTTGGGCCCACCAATCATCATCATTGATGACTGTATTATGATGCACATGCATATAATCTCTTGACTCAAAAATATCGGACTCATACTGAATACCGTTGGTAATACCCATATTAATAAAAACATACTTGAAATTACGAATATCGTTATGCCCGATTTCAACATGTCGTAGAGGCATATCCGTTAACACCATGAATGAAAGTGTAGTATTGGTAACTGTGTTGTTATTAAAAATAAACGTATCAATACCAAAGTCCACCGAATTCGGATTAAGGCTTGTATCTCCCCGATCTCGATAGAGAGATATCTCTCCGTCAAATGTAGAGTCCTCAACAATAATCTTATCCGTTTTTGTTGATTTACCTTCATTACCATGATGTATAATATATAGAGGGTTTTTGGAGCTTAAGTTTTTAAATGCAATATTTCTAAAGGTAAGGTTCTTAAGATTGTTCGGATCAAATAAAACGGTAATGTCGTCATTATCAAAAATCAGCTCAGCACCATCCATGCCTATGATTTCAATCTGATTGTTGGTCACAAAATCCTGGGCATAGCCGATATAATATGAGCCGTCAATCGTTATACCACCAGCATTGTTTAGAGCTGTGGTAAATATGTCTGCATTCGTATCACCAGCGTCCGGATTGTTCATTTGCATGCCAAGTTCACTTGCTTTCTTAAACTTCGACTGTTCCTCAACCATGTTGACCGGTTCTTTTTCTATTATCGGTACTTCGGCTACAACAGGAACTTCTGGGTCATCTGTTGTAGACTTATCTTCACCATTGGAATAAAACATGATCAACAGTGACATTAATACTAAAACGCCAACAATCAACATAAATCTATATGGGTATATTAATTTCATCATCATTCTCCTTTACATATGTCACATCTTAGAAGTCATGTCTTTCATTTTTCAATACAATGATTAATCAAGTATTCTATAACTTACTCCTTCATTTCATGACTGTTTAGTCTTAATGCATTCATCATATATTCTTTTTTTAATACGAACGCTTCATCATGGGTAAATAGGAAAAACTTCTCCTTTGTGCCCTTTTTATTACTTAAGCTCTTCTGTAGTAATCGATGTATCCATGCTATCGGAAGTAAAAATCTATACCTACCGACATAACTATAGTTCCCAATTATAACACTTGCGGGTGGAAATAACAATTCCATATAAACATCCAATTTGCTTTTTTTCTTAAAGGCATCTTTATATTTATCATATTGGTTTGCAATACGCATACGTTCAGAGCCATTGCCAAAAGAGCCACCTTCCGCTATGTATTCAGCAAGAATCTGGATAACTGTCGATTCAGGATCATACAACCATTTAACTTTTCCTATATCCATTCCTAAATAATAATGGCATAACGTGCTAATAGAACGGTAAAACTCACCATACCCAATAGCCTCAAAGAAAACCAATTGGTCGTTATGATTAATCTTGTGGTAATTGGCAAAATACTTAAAATCCAAAAGAAATCTCAATCCAAAACCGGCCTCTTTTAAATGCTTCATCATATGTAATACGATATAAGTAAAATGCACCTCCGGTTGTGGTGCCATAATAGTCCCTACCATCGTCTCGACTTTGATTGGCTGATGCCATAACTTTTCCATAAAACTATGGACATAAGGTTCTCTATCTGAATGAAGTACGGCATGATGTAACTCAATACTCAAAGCATCATCTCTAAAAAAAGTCGCATCCTTATAGGTGTTCAACTTCGAGTCCGTAATATACTCTAGTTCTAATAGTGCTTCTTTAGCCTTATCAAAATCCTCTACATGTACCAAAATATCATAGTCACCCATACTGCGGGTAAAAGGTTCCTGATACGTCTCAGCTATAGCAATACCTTTTAAGACCAAATATTGTATCCCCTTTTGTTCAAAGCTCTTTCCCACTTCACATAGATCTTGCAAGATTTTTCTATAATCTAACTTATACATAAAAAGCTTTTTCTTGAAAAAAGAAATGTCACCCTGACCACTCTTATATTCCAACCAATAAGCATAGAGCATCAGATTATGTTTGGCAAAAAAATCATAATCATCATCACTCAGTTTTTTATTCAAAGTAATACGTGTTAAGTAATTGTAATAGGTTTTATATTCCATGGATAATCTCCCTCATTAATCCAATATTGTTATAGCTAATCCCTACTGTACAGATCTCTTGTATATACTTTATCGACCACATCGGCTATCTCTTCTGTTATGCGATTGGCAACGATGACATCCGCTTGTTTCTTGAACTCTTCTAAGGACTTAACCACTTTTGAATTATAGAAATCATCAGAAGTAAGTGCCGGTTCAAAGACGATCACTTCGATACCTTTTGCTTTGATTCTTTTCATAACACCCTGGACCGCTGACTGACGAAAGTTATCTGAATCTGTTTTCATGGTCAACCTATAAATACCGACAATCTTTGGTTTTCTATTTATAATCATGTCTGCAATATGGTCTTTTCTCGTCCTATTCGCATCCACAATAGCCGACATGATATTTTGTGGAATATCAGAATAATTGGCTAGAAGTTGCTTGGTATCCTTAGGTAGGCAATAACCACCATAACCAAAAGATGGGTTGTTATAATGACGCCCGATGCGTGGGTCCAGACTAACACCTTCAATGATACTGCGTGTATCCAGGCCTCTTACCTCTGCATAGGAATCTAACTCATTAAAGTAAGCAACACGCAGAGCCAGATAAGTATTTGCAAAAAGTTTTATTGCTTCCGCCTCTGTTGATCCTGTATATAGAACGTCAATATCTTCCTTGATGGCGCCTTGCTCAAGGAGATTAGCAAATACCTTTGCACGCTCTGATTTTTCTCCAATGACAATTCGAGAAGGATATAGATTATCGTATAATGCTTTGCCTTCTCTTAGAAATTCAGGGGAAAAGATTATGTTTTCGCATTCAAACTTTGCCTTTACCTCTTCTGTATAACCAACAGGTACGGTGGATTTGATAATCATAACAGCGTCCGGGTTAATCGATAGCACATTGGCGATAACCGCTTCAACGGACCTGGTATTAAAATGATTCATGATAGGATCATAATTGGTCGGTGTTGATACAATGACATATTCTGCATCTTTATAAGCCAGATAAGCATCGGTGGTAGCGGTAAGATTTAGATCCTTACTCTTAAGATAGGATTCAATCTCCGGATCGACAATTGGTGATACACCTTCATTGATCATATCTACTTTTTCTTTTATAATATCAAGTGCAATAACTTCATTGTTCTGAGCTAATAATATAGCATTAGACAGCCCAACATAGCCTGCTCCTGCAACAGTTATTTTCATATAAATGCCCCCTCGTATTTTTCCTCAATAAACCATGTATGGTTAAGGTGTCAAACTTTGTCCATAGTACTATTATAGTACTTCTTATACCATTTGACAAACTGACTTAAGCCTTCTTCAATCGTCGTCTCCGGCTTAAAATCTATGTCCTTTTCAAGATCAGATACATCTGCATAAGTTCTAAGAACATCCCCCGGTTGCATATCCATAAACACCTTCTCTACTTCTATCTGAAGCAGCTCTTCAAGGACCTGAATAAACCGCATCAATTTAACCGGATTGTTGTTACCAATGTTATATAGTTTATAGGGTGCAAAGCTTGTACTAAGATCGTCTTGACTTTCATTCCAGTCAGTTTTAGCCCTCGGAATTTGATCCAGAAGCTTGTGGATACCTTCCACAATATCATCTACATACGTAAAATCCCGTTCCATTTCACCTTTGTTAAAGACTTTAATCGGTGTACCTGTTATCATATCCTTCGTGAAGGAGTAATAAGCCATATCCGGTCTTCCCCAAGGTCCATAGACGGTAAAAAAACGAAGTCCCGTTGTGGGAATGTTATAGAGATGACTATAAGTATGTGCCATCAACTCATTGGATTTCTTCGTAGCTGCGTAGAGAGAAACAGGATGGTCTACATTGTGATTCGTGGAAAAAGGTACGACCTTGTTGCCACCATATACTGAACTGGAGGATGCATAGATCAGATGTTTAACCGGATAATTTCGGCACGCTTCGAGGATGTTCATAAAACCAATAAGGTTTGAATCCACATAAGCATATGGATTTGTTATGGAATACCTGACACCTGCCTGCGCAGCAAGATGAATCACATATGCCGGTCTATGTTCTATAAAAACCTGATCCACTTCAGTTTTATCTTTGATATCTTTTTTATAAAAAACAAAATTATCATACTCGGCCAACATGGCCAATCTGTCTTCCTTTAACTGTGGTTCATAATAATCGTTCATATTATCCATTCCAACAACAAAATGTCCCTTTTCCAGTAGTCGTTTCGACATATGAAAGCCTATGAAGCCTGCCGCACCGGTCACCAATATCTTCGTATCCATATCTTATACCTCCGCCTTATCTATCTCTATCTATGTGGGTTTTTCTCAATCTTATCCGTAATATACTCAATGATCTTCTCTGAAGATTCACCAGTCTCATTGGTCGTGTAAAAATCAAGAATCGCTTTACAATTATCAGGTATCTGATCCAGATCTAGTTTTTCCAGTTCATGTATTAATTCTGTGTTGTTCTCAACAATAATAAAAGGTGTGTCATCAATATCAAAATAAAAAGTTCGATCCCTGTCAATATAGGCCTCTCGGTCAGACTGAAAAAGAATAATCGGTTTATTAAGTAGTGCAAGATCACCGGCACTAGAAGAATAATCTGTAATCAGAAAATCTGTTATAAACAACAAATCATTCATATCTTCTACAAGGTTACCGTTTTTGATTTTATCATAGTCTTTTGGAATACCATCAATACCGCCAACCGCACTATGGGCTCTTACCACACAGCACCATTCTTCCTTGAACTTATCTTCAAGTACTTCCAATATTTTTACCAAATCTATGCCATCACTGGCTTGCTTTCCACCGGTTTCAGAAGCTTCACGTCTTAAGGTAGGGGCATATAAGAAAATCTTAACATCCGGACCGATGCCCATGAGTTGTCTCAGTTTTTTATCTATGGTTTTTTTCCTTTCAGGATCATTTTTTACCAACATATCATTTCTAGGTGTACCATTATTAAGGGTAAGCCCTTTAAATCTAAAAGCTGTCTCGTGAACACTTTTTCCAAAAGCCGAACCGGAAACCATAACATCACATATATCTTTTTCAAGAATACGGAAGCTCTTTGGCAAAAACGTTGAGTTGTACAGAACTTTTTTGAAGCCTCGATCCCCATGCCATGTCTGAACATAGATCTGGTTCTTACCCTTATAGGTATATAAAGGTTTACAGAAATTGTCCACCCATATCTTGGAAGTGGCTAGAACTCTAAGTGCGCTTAATGTGCCTTCTTTCACACATGTCACATAGTCCGGTACAAGATCCTTTTTTTTCTCAGGATAAAGAAAAAGCCAAACTATCTCTATTTGTGGGTGTAGCGCATGTAGTTTTTCTGACAAAGCTCTGGGATTATCCGAATAGGACAAACCGTTAAAACTAATAAAGACCGCCCTATTCTCATTAACACCTATAAATTTGTTACAAAAAAACATATAAGACTTTCTAAAAAAATCAAAAAGCTTGCTGACACCTTTTCCTACCAAAGGGACTTTTTTTATCCATTTCTTAAATTTCTTCATTCATACTCTCCTCTTCATCCATGATCACATTCTTCTTTTTACTTTGTAGCATTTTTTTCAATTGTCCGGATTGAATGGTTTTGTTAATGGTTGTACGGTTAATAAAATAAATATAACCTAAGTAAATAAAAAGTATCATAATCTTGTACATAAGGTTCATCCAATTAAACGATGAAATATACTTGGTATAACTAAAGTACAAGCCTACAAACATAAAGCCAAGGCTGGGTAAGATCACACCCATCATTCTTAGAACACTGTAACCGACGGAGTCAAACTGCCGGCTTAGATAAACCACCATAGCAACTACAATAAACTTTGCTAAGATAAACGATAAAGCAGCGCCGAAAGATCCAAGGAGCGGAATCAGTAGATAGGCAATCAGGATATCCGCCAAGCTACCTGTCAAAGTAGCAATAAAAAGCTTCTTTGTTGCCGCTTTATAATACATAACCACATTCACATAGAAGTAGTATATGGATTTAATCGAAAACCCAATCACCAGAACCGGAATGATGGTCCAGGACATATAATAACGCTCACTCGTTACAATCATGATAATTTCTTGAGAAAACAAGCCAACACCCATATAAATAATAGAGTATAGAATCAAAAGAAAATCCGAAAGCTTAACAATATCAGCTTTACCATTCTCATCTTGATTGTTCATCGTTATAAAAAACCAAGGTTGGAATGCCTTATTAACCGAGGTCTGAACCAAATCAATCAGTGAAGCAAACTGCATAGAAATACTATATAGACCAACCAAAGCTAATGTCCCAGACTGGTTAATCAACACCCTAGATATCAAGCTGGCTATCCGTGTTGATAGATTATGAGGCATAAGCGGTATAGAATAAGTCAAAGTCTTTTTAAGGATTTTCCGATCTAGACCAAATGAAAATAGATCTTCTCTTCTCAGGTCATAGATCATATAAAAAAAGTATAAACCATTGATGATTAATTGAGCGAGTAAAAAGCCAACCGCCCCGTATCTGAAAACCACTACAAATAAGATCTTCAAGACAATTGTCAATCCGAATACAATAAGATTAACAATAACAAGCTTCTTCCCATGCTGCCTGCCCTGCATTATGCTTTGGTGCAAGGCATGTAGAGACATAAAAACCAGGGACATAATCGCCAAAAACACAATAGGGAAAAATGCAATACCGTCAAACATCCATTCTGCAATTTTATCTCTAAAAAGAAAACAGATTATAAAAAATACAATATTTGAAAGGATAATGAACGTCACCAATGTACTGTACAGCTTTTTTAATTGACGATGATCATCTTTATAGTCCGCATAAAAACGAACGGCAGCTGAATACAGTGAAAATGCAACGATAAATGTAAATACGGCGATAAACCCATTAATCAGACTTATGATACCAAAATCATCCGGTGTCATAAACCTTGTGTATATGGGTAATAATAAAAATCCTACAGCCTGAATCAGCATAGCACTAAAAATATAAAAAACTGAGTTTTCAAGCACTTTCTTTTTTGCGGTCATGATTCTGTCGATTCCCCTTTATCCCAATAAACCCATCTATGTGGTCCTCTAATTATTCCTTGTTGGTAATTCTATCCAGTTACCCATCTCAATCTCAAAAGCCTCCGGACGGAAGGCGCCTGTACCGCTTTCATGGAAAAAGGTTAACTCACCAAAATACAAACGATCCTCAACGATATAAAAATCAACCCGAACATGTGGAAATCCTTGTGCTAATATACGACTTAGGTCCAACATTTCTTCCAGTTTATCCGGTTTCTCAATAATATAATTAGGGTCTCTTGGGTACTTAATCTCACCCTCTAATAGATGCCAATCCAAATCATATATGTTTCTCTTATGAGCTACAAACCGATCAAAATCAACCTCAATAACCTTAGGTTCACCATTGAAACAGAAAATCTTATAGTCCCTTAGTTCGCCAACATCCATCTCTTCTAAGTATTTTTCACATACGATTCTGGGCTTGATGTCCTTATAGACCCATTCTCTTTTTGACCAATGATAATTTCTTTTGAGCCAATGGCGCATGAGTTTTTTAGCTTTGGGCCAATCCAAATCCTTTTTGTGTTTACAAATAATATTGAAACCGGAACCATGGTTACCTTTTAGCACAAAGCTATCCGGCAACTGATCCAGGTCAATGTCTTCAACCTTATCATAGACAGCAATCAGTTCATTCAAGTACTGAGCACCTATGGTATCCTCAACAATTTTCCTGACCTCATACTTATCTGCACACAAGGTCGCTTTTGGATCTCTCCAATAGAGCTTAAGCCATTGCAACTTATCGTTGTATTTCACCGGTGCATCTAGAACCACTTCTCTTCCGGTGTATTTTTTGAATTTCTTTTCAACAAGTTGTTGATCTGTCATACAGTATTTATAGTAATTGTCCATCAGTCTTTCATAAATAGACTTGCTGGTTTGATGTCCCAGAATCATTTTTTTTAATATTTTCTTCATAAATACGCCCCTTCATTCATGTAATCTGTATAAAATCTTATTCAACCTCTGTGTTCAAACAAGTATAAGCACTTGCGATAGACATTAATATGATAAAGTGTTTAGAATCATAGTAGATTAAAGATGTCCCAATGAAAAAATAAGCAACAATGATACCAATAAAAGTATACTTAAGTATTTCTTTATTCTCTGTGAGTTTGAGCTTCATCATATCCCATATGACACTGCCCTGCCCTAAGTAATAGATCAACATACCGACAAGGCCGGTACCGACTAATATTTCTATGAAGTTGTTGTGAGAGTATGTGTATCTACCACCGGGTGCATCCACAAATAGCTCTCTATAATTGTCGATACCATAACCAAGGAATGGTTTGTTTTTCCAAACCTCAATGCCATATGCAATCATCGTAGTTCTCTCAGTGATAGAGCCTTCTTTCGTACCTTTTCCCGTGAAAAAATCAAACATATTCTCAATTCTTTCACCCAGTATATCATAGAAAATCGGATTATTAAATATGATATAATAGCCGATCCAAAGGAGCAAAACAATCATAAGAATCGCCTTAATCCGCTTCAAAAAACTATCTTTATTTTTCAAGTAAATAATCATCACAATATTCAACAGTAGAAACAAGATCGATTTTCTAGATCCTGTAAGAATAATGACACCAACCATAACAAGGAAAATAGGTACATAGATGATTTTCACTTCGGACATGATGAGATAAAATGCAAATATGGAGGCAATTGCAATAATCATACCAATCTCATTTTGGTTACCAAGTTCCCCACCCATCCTTGACAATACATCAAAATTCGAGATGTATAGAATATAAACACTGGCATAAAATCCCGAAAAAATGAAATAGAGAATGACCCTTTTAATTTTTTGCTCTTCATCCAAATAATTGATAAGTGAAAAGGATAAAAGTAACAATTGTATCAGAGTTATGGATTTTGAGAGCACCAGAGCCGGATCAAGAGCAATAAAATAAGTGAATAAGCAAACAACAACAAAACCAATTAGCATAAGTGTATACTGACTAAAGCGTATGCCCTTGTTGCCCATAAAAATATCAAGCCAAATTAAGCCAATCAGAAAAAGGCCTATCATATTACTATATACATTGTATTCCGTTCTATATGTAAACAAATATAAAGAAAAAATGTATAGAAACAGAACCGGTTCAATTATTCTTGTCCATGCTTTAGATTTCATAATAACCTCAATCATAAAATATCTTCCCATAGTTGCACGATATGATCTACGCCAAAACCAATGGCTCTACTTTTCGCCTTCTTTGCATATAACTGACGCAGTGTCTCATCTTCCATCATTCGAATCATCGCCGATGAGAGACACCGCTCCTCCTTGGTAAGTGCTACAGATGCCGTATACTGCGTTCCATCACACACCGGTGTTAAGATACCAAAAGCTTCATAGCTTGTATCAATACAGACGGTATCAAAGGCGGTGTCCGGTGCTAGAATTTCTCTTGGTCCTGATTTGCAATCCGAAGCAATTACCGGTAAGCCGCATATCATCGCTTCACATAGGGCATTAGGAAAACCTTCATAAAGAGAAGGCAAAACAAAAACCGAGGCTTTCTCAAAATACTTATATGGATTTTTTTGAAATCCAAGAAAATGAACATCATCCTCAAGGTGCAAATCTTTAGCCAGCTGACTCAAGTACGCACCAAGTTCACCTTTACCTAGTATTACCAACTTGGCCTCCTTTATAACCTTTTTGACTTCTGCAAAAGCCCGAATAAGATGCCAATGCCCTTTTTGACTACCCAGCCTCCCGGCAGTGATGACCGTTGGGTGTGTGAATATTGCTAATGTCTCATCAGACATGTGTTCCTTAGATCGTCTGCTAATAACATCCAGCTCATAAGGGTTATAGATTGCCATAATCTGATGTTCCGGATCAAAACCATATTTCTTCACTAAATCGTTGCAAATGACTTGTGACACCGTCACGACTTTATCCGCCTTTTTATACAGGTATCGCATTGCCATATTATTTAGATTACCCATAAAGCCAACATTATCCTTCTCGGTATTGTTTCGAACAGACACGATGGTCCTACCCCGTCCTCTAGATAAAAGATTCAATATATTAGAACCATTAAGCATACTTATGGACGTGTCAATGGCCAGCACTTTCTTTAGTTTTCTGGTCTTAACCAATCTTTGTATAAGATTCATACCTTTAATAAAGGGGTTCGTAGATGCGCCAGACTTCAAAGATATTAGCTCACCGGAATACGCATAATCCTGAATCTTGTCATCATTAACAATCACATAGACTTTGTGTCCGGCGTTATGAAACGCGTTTGATAGTATGGTCGCTACTTTTTCAGCTCCGCCTGTGCCGATTTGGGGAATAATAATTGCAATATGCTTCATATCAAAAACTCCTTTATGTACCCAGTCCTATAATCGTATATCAAAAGATGCCAAGCACGTCTTGTTTACAAATGGAAGTGTGACCACAACACAACGTAGGGTTTCTTTGCGAAGATAATACAAGCTTCTATAACTTTCTTCCACATGTATCTTACCTTCTGTAGATACAAAGGCAATCGTCTCTCCCGCCATCACAAGTCCAAAACCACCGTCTTCTACTTGAACGTCACAAGGTGTATGAAAAAGAAAAGTACATGTCTGTCGATCCGCCTTTACCTTATCCATAATTTTGTAGCCAAATTCGGCATGCTTAATGATTCTGGTATGGCGGTAACCATTTTGTGATACTATCGTGCCTTGTATTTGTTTATGATTATAAATCATTTTTTCTCTCTTAGTCCAATTCATAACCATAAAAGCACCCTTTTTGTTCATCTGATCCAGATCCGGAATTACAGCTGTATTATGACCGGCTGTTGATGCCAAGTACTTGCCAAGATCACTGGCATAAGAATAGGTGCCTGCATCACAAAAAATATTGATACCTTTATGCCATAACTCCAAATGCAGCTGATCCATATGGGCAGGTCTGGTTTTATAATCTTGGGCATAGGTCATAACGAACCCATCTTTGTGTCTCAGCGTGAAGAAGCCGGACGCCATAAAATTAGAAGGAACACGGTATACCCGAGCAACCGGCATATGCCTTTCACCAATAAACCAGAGCATTTCTTCATCATATGGACCATAATCATACAATCTTTTTCCTTCAATCAGCCCATATATGGTGCCAAGAACCGGTCTATAATCTCGATAGCCACAGGTGGTAAGGGGGAAAATTAGGGCACCGTCATTAGAACCATAATTCGGTAGATCGCCATTTTTTGTCTGAACCTGAAACAATTGTAAAACGCTTTTCTTAATCAACTCCGACTGTGCTATGCTCACACCGGTTTTATGACTCACTTTATAGAGACATTCAATAATCTGAAGGGTAAACCGATGGTAGTTAAAAGAATACTGACTAAAGCCACCATCCGACATAAATTGACTTTCAATCTCTTTGTCCATCAAAGTATAGCCTTTTCTCACCCGTTTAAAGTCTTCACAACACCATGCACCAACAATCATACCCAGTATTTCTGTAAAGGTATGGTTGTTTTTAATGCATTTATGGGCATAGAAGAAATTCGATAACACTTTTTTATAACTTCCTTCAACCAATAACTTAACCGCATCCTCATCTGTCTGATCTGCCAGATTGTAGCCCAAGAAAACGCTATAAGCCATGAGAACATTCACCATACGCAATGAAGCTTCTTGTCCGCATTTGAAATTGGCGCCATAACCATATGGATTGTGCTTCAACCAGTCCTTCAGTTGCATAGAAAAGGCCTTATAATACTTGGCATCTCCTGTCAGCATATAGGCTCTGGCAAAATACAAAAAATGTGTCAACCTGGAAGCTTCCCAAACCACTTTGATGTCCCCAAGACTTTGATCAAAATCAGGGATTTTATACCATTTGACATTTGACGGCCCTGTTACACCCGTCAAAGGGTTCATATGCCAATCCATGGGTTGACCGTAATCAAGCTTAATTGAAGAAAAACCGGTTATAATACCTTCCAAGCCTTCATCCGCCTTGGTTATCACATCTGCTTTTTCTGCCTCATCTAAGTGACTTAAAAAAGCGCTGATGCTTGGCAAATCAAAGTCAAACATATCCACCCTTTTCACAAATACCTTTTTCTCAAAGAATTTTTCGGTAACCGGTAGGATCGCCATCATCTTTAATTTTCCGGCATATAATAATCGGTTGATTGTCCACCCGATGCCATATTCAGTTATTATAGAGCGTATTAACTTTATCATTTTTTAGACTCTCAATCACAGAAACCAGTTTATTTGTAAGCGCCTTATAATCAAAATCACGGACGCCCATTCTTCCGTTATGGCCCATTTGTTCATAGGCTTCTTTAGGCATTTCATACAATTGTAAGACCGCTTTTGCTAGATTTTCAGGTCGATCCTCATCTAAGGACAGACCACAATCATATCGGTCAATCAGAGAAAACCCCATCTTGACCGTGGATATTATGGGTTTGCCTGAAGCCATATATTCAAAAAGCTTATTGGAGCTGTTGCCTCTTGACCAATTATACATACTTTGTGAATAGTTGAGAATATTAACCGAAGCCTTACTCAGGACATAAGGAATGTACTGCTTTTCAATATAACCTTTGAAGACAACATTGGTTAAGCCTTCATCAATGGCTCTTTTTTTCAGTCTCTCTAGTTGATTACCGTCACCATAAATATAGAACCGAATCGCCTTATGATCTAATAGATGCTCAGCCGCATCCAGTATATTATCCACGTTGTTAACGGGCCTTATGGCACCTGCATAGATGACTTTAAAATGGTCACCTTCAAGGTCCGGATCGTCGATGATATCTTCCTTCATCCTCTGGTCAAAAGCCTTTAAATCTACACCATTATTAATATAATGGCATTTATTCAGATCCACTTGACCGCCTTGTTCCATATCCCATTTTTTATCCGTCAGATAGGTATAGTCCCCTTCTTTAAGAAAAATCATGGCGTCTGCATTTTTATAAATCCAGTATTCACCCTTAACCAACAGCCGACCTATCAGACTTTTTTCTTTCAGTCTTCCACCAATAAAAAAAACTTCAGGCCAAAAATCCCTAACCTCACATATGCAGGGCACTTTAAGCTTCTTAGAAGCTTTAATACCGGCGAGCATGGCTAAGGGATGCGGCGATGAAGCAATGATTAGATTTGGCCTATTACCTTGTTTTGACATACGCTTGATGACTTTTAGAACATTTCTATAATAATCCAACATATTCATAATACGTTTGATACCATTGTCGGAAGAGGATAAGGTTTTAACAAATGTAAAACCAACACCTTTTTCTTTTTTGGTCAAAAACAATCGGCGGTCATCAATCAAGTTATAGTTAGCGTAATGTAAATGTGAAGCCGCGAACACTTCAACCTCATAACCGAGAGGTTGAAGGTTCAGAGCAAAATCATAAGGTCTTGTAAATCCATTTAAACTTGGTGGTGTTGCAGTATGGTGCAAAATCCATATTTTTTTATCTGTATGATCGGTCATAGTTACCTCTTCTTGTCTTAATCCATATTATGATACCCTATCGTCTCCTAAGCTTACCGCTTTCTTACTGTTGGTTTCTGTCTCCACAACACTGCTATTTAAGGAGGTAATGATGCAACCATAAGATGTCATAACTCTGTTTAAAGCCTTCTTTTTCAAATAAGCATCAAAATCTATTTCTTCATCCGAGCCCGCTGAAGCTTCTTTTGTTAATATAACCTTCAACGTCTTAATGATAATCTTAATATCCAGAAGAAATGTATAATTCTTAATGTACATAAGGTCATACCTTAACTTGTCCTCAAAAGAGGTGGTATACTTACCAAGCACCTGTGCCAGACCTGTTATACCGGCTTTGACTGCTGTACGATACTCAAATGAAGGTGTTGTTTCTACAAATTGTTTTACGAAAAAATCCCGCTCCGGTCTTGGACCAACGATGCTCATGGTTCCGTTTAACACATTTATCAGTTGAGGTATCTCATCCAAACGTGTTGAACGCAGAAAATGACCGATTTTTGTAATTCTTGGGTCTTTAGCCGTTGCCAGTACCGGTCCTGTCATCTCTTCAGCATTCATGACCATGGTCCTGAACTTGAAAACGTGGAATTTCTTATTGCCGGCAGTTAAACGTTCCTGCTTAAAGAAAACCGGCCCTGAATCTGTCAGCTTAATAATAACACTTACAATAATGAGTATTGGTAATGCCAACAAAAAGCCTATACTGGCCAAAACTATATCAAAGACACGTTTAACAAACTTTTGCTCATTCGTTAAGCCAAAACGGCTTAAATTGAAAATCGGTACGTCCTCGACTTGAATAAAGTTCGCCTTATTCAGGTTGATGGAGAAAATATCCGGAATCATGAAGACATTCTTATTATGTCTCATGCAGTATATGAAAATCTCTTCACTATGTTTACTCTGGACACCACTACATAATAAAACATGGTCCACCGTTCCCATGAGTTCAAAGGCATTCTCAATGCCATTTTCATAATCATAGATATAGCGAATGTTAAACAAATGCCCCTGCTCCTCAAGAATCTTCATTGTATAAGACTTAGCTTGGTCCAGATCACCAATAATCATAATACTCTGTTTGCTATGCATGGTTTTTCTTACATACCATGTAATCACCCGCCACAATGAGATGGTCACTAATTGGAACAGACCGGCTGATAGAATAACCCATAAAGGCAGTCTAACAATCTCTAAAAAACCTACGATGAATAATCCTATGATTGTGTTACTGACGACAATCAAAACAATCGATAATATAATATCCGATATTTGTCTATAAAATATATTACGGTACATATCAAAGGTCAACATCAAAACAAATATAATTAAACCGCCAAACGGTACATATAACCATAAATGGTCTTCCATGACTTGATTATACCCTAAAAGCCATTCTGCGACCTTAATAATCAATGCGTAACTGCCTAAAAATAAGAGTAAATCGCCCATTGCAGTTACAAAAACCAGACTCTTAACTTTAAATACTTTCAAATGACCACTCCTCACCTACTGTGTGCTTATACATGTTGTTATTGATAATGTTTTTCAATATTATAACACATTTAAACACTTTGTGTAATAGAAGTCAAATTCCGTGCATAATCATGTTCAATATGGTTAACGACACGTCTTAGCTTCAGAACACCGGATCTTAGATCCATTGAAGGATTAAAAATAGATGACGTCCCGGCAACAAAAATATCCGCTCCGGCACTGCTCATCTCACCTGCAAGAACAAAGCTTACACTGCCATCTACTTCTATTAATACTTTTTCCCCACTTTTTTCTATGAGTGCCTTGGTATCTCGAATCTTATCTATCATGCCATCTTCCATAGACTTGCCATAACCACCCGGTTGATTCATCATGAGTAATACCATATACATATCTTTTAAATATGGTAGAAGGACACTAGGATCTGTCTCAGGTTTCAAAGCAATGCCAATCTTAACTTTTTTCTGTTTGAGCATGCTAACAATCTGGTCCAGATTCTCAATACCTTCATAGTGCACTGTTATGATATCCCTTTGATCCAATTCAAACCGTTCAAAGAACTTCTCCGGATGATAAGCCATCATATGAACATCAAGAGGTATGTCTACCATCCGCCTGATTTGGTTTACCATATCTATACCAAATGTAATATTAGGTACATAATGTCCGTCCATAATGTCAACATGAATCCAGTCTGCTTTTGCTGCTTCCAATTGATATATCATTTTTTCAATATTCAACCAATCCCCACACATAATGGATGGCGATATCTTTTTATTGAATCTACTCATAGTTACGACCCCCGTATTCTCCTGATACAGTTATATGTTGTAAGTACCTATGCTTCTGCCTCTTCTTGTCTGCGGATAATCTCGCCGAAAGTAAAAAGGTCTGTTTGTGTCGTTATTTTTAGATTGTCAATAGAATCCACTACCACATACAGTGGGTGTTCATAGTGGTTCATAAGTTCAGCCGAGTTAATAAAGTGTGTCATATTATCAGCGATGGCTTTCTTGTGCGCTGCCATCAGCTCTTCAACAATAAATCCTTGAGGCGCTTTTGCAAACATACATCTGCTTCTTATAGGCAACCGGTTAATCATGCCATGATCATCGATCTCGACGATACTTTCCGGCACATAAGCCACCGTTACTGAGGTACCATGTTCTCTAACACATGCTAGATTATTGGTAATCGCCTCTTTTGTAACATAAGGTCTAACGCCGTCACTAACAAGTATGATGGAATCTTCTGGATTCTCACAGTCTGCATAAATGGCTTCTAGACCTTTGTAAATGGATTCTTGACCAGTATCACCACCAGAAACAATCCATTTCACTTTTTTAATACCTTCAACCTCTATCAGATTACGTAAATGATCTTGCCATTCTTCCAAGCAAACCACTGCAATAGCATCCATCTCTTCGTGCTGTTCAAAACACAATAAAGTGTGAACAATAACTTCTCTACCTTCAACTTCAATAAACTGCTTTGGTCTTTCGGTATTTTCCATCCTAAGACCTTTCCCACCTGCAAAAATAAGTGCAATGTTCATAAGATACCCTCCGTTTCATTTTTATCTATCTATACAAATTTATCTAAATGGCCATATATTGTTCATAGTCTCTCTATTATCATGTGCTTATAATTCTCATTTGTCAATCCAGGAATAATCTTCGTGTAGTAAACTCAAATAGCCAATAAACATCTCCACATCTTTTTTTGTTGTAATCTTATACGTCTTTTCGTCACCTTCAACCATGGTCACTTTTACATCGTTCTGAAACAACAAAGTGCAGCTACCTTTTGCTTTGATTAGATCTTCATCTCTGGCAGAAGTATGCAAATTGTAGTAATTACCAAACTGAATACAAACCGGTGTTTGCCCTCTATACAAACCTGATTTAGATAAAGTCTGTTCTACACTTATATCATCCGCACTCATGTACAAGGCATCGTTCTCTTTAATGACCGGAATCGCAGCTCCGGTTTCTCTGGCCTTTCTTATCGTCTTTCGAACCACCTCAGGATTAATAAGGGGTCTTGCTGCATCATGAACCATGACGACATCCTCATCCGCCATATACTCCCGAGCTTTAATCAATCCGTTATAAATCGAATGTTGTCTGGATTTACCGCCATGAACAATATACTTGGGCTTCTTAAGGCCAAGCTTCTGAATCCATTCCCTAACATAAGATTCCCAAGTTTCAAGGACCACAATGACGATCACATCCACTTCTTCAATAAGCTCAAGTGTCTGTAAGCAATAAGAAAAAATCGGCTTACCTTGAATCTCTAAGAACTGTTTGGGACAATTAATACCTGTTCGTGTGCCATTACCACCTGCAAGTAGAATACATGTCGTCATAAAAATCTCCGTTTCAAAGTTGAATTGTGCCTATGTGCCTTTCACTCTGGTATCACCTAGACTGTAACCGATTCTGTTTCTATTTACTCTATAGCCTCTTTTATAGACAACAGAAAACGCATGGGCATTATCACCACCAGTGATATACATATCCCCCGCTTCTGTCCATGTATGGGCCAAAAGCTTACCATCTTCGTCTTTTGTGAGACCAAAGTAAATCATCATGTTAATACCCAAAAATCTGGCAAAAAATAAGGCAACCAACGCTTGCTCATAACATTTCACACGCCAAAAAACATGTCTATGTACCCGTCTTAAAGTCAAAGCCACTAATTTTAATCTGTAAGCCTGTTGCTTTGACAAAGGACCGGCCACAACCTCATCAACATTTGTCATGATACGAATCAGCGTCTTAAAGGGCACCAGCTTAATAACAATGTTCCCAATACCTGTCAAGACAGCAATTATAATAAACAACAATAGTCTTTTTAATTTTCTCATAGAAAACACCCAAGTCTTTCTTCTACACGCCTTTGTACCACATCTATGCGTTAATAAATATAGGCTTATAGAATCATCATGCATAACTCCATTATAATGTAAAAGTAGTAATGTAACAATAGCAAGTCCTACAACATTTATATGTCTAAAAAATATAACCACCTGAATATTTCATATTATAGCACCATCATGGCTTTGATTTCTTCCAGATAGTTCTCAATGACATAAGCTTCACTGGAGGTTCTCGCACCCATCTTCATGGCTTCTAATACTGCTCTATTTTGAGATAGTCTCTCAATTGTATCCGCCAGTGCTTCAGGTGTATTTTCTTTCAAGACGACACCTGAGACGCCATCTTCCACGATCTCACTGTTATAATTAAGATCACTTACAATAGCAGGTAGACCGGAGAATTTTGCTTCTACCAGAGCACCCGGAACCCCTTCATTTTTCCATTTTGTAGGAAAAAGAAAAAGATCATAGGCCTGCATTTTTTCATACACATCCCCTTTTCCCTTGGACTTAAAGAGACCATTATAATTTAAGGATGCCTGCTGATTCACTTCTTCTAGAAAGGCCGCTTCATAATCGGGATTAATAGGACCATAAAAATCTATAGCAAAATCTATCTGCCTATTTTTTAAGATAGACGCTGCTTCAAGCACCACATCCACACCTTTATCCTTAGAAATTAAAGAAAAGAAAAGACACTTCAACTGACCTTCTGCCTCAGTCCCATGTCCTACTTGTGTACCAATATAGCGTTCTCGGCAATTCGGGAAGATAAAAACATTCTCAACCCCCATAAGATTCAGCTGTTTTTTCATACCCTCAGCTTCTACATAGATGGCTTTATAAGCCGTAAGCGCCCCTTGAAGCTTAGAGGATGACTTTACAAGTTCAGGAAAAGTCCCACCCATAACCATAACAACAGACATACCCATTAGCTTAGGATTAAGCCCATACAAAAATAAGGTGACTTTTTTCAGCGAATCTTGACTGATGCCAATCACCAATCCTCTTTTCTTGTTTAACAAGAGTTCTTTAATAAAAGCGCCGAAGCGGCTAAACTTACCGGCATCTTGATTGTAATAACCGGATTGGCTTATCGTCACCATAGAAGACAGCTTATCAAATAACAACTTATTCTTAACCGTTACACCACCATAAGGCGGTGGGAATTTCCCAAAATATATAAATGTTTTCATACACTACACCCTCATTTCAATAGGACAAAGTCATCTAGAATCCAACCTTTGCTTTATCGCTTTATATGACTATAGCAAAGTATTAAAAAATGGTCAACAAAGAGTTATTGACCATTTTAGTGATTCTTCTATCCTGCCCCTTATAAAATAAGTTTTATGAAAATTATAAGCCTACTCGGTTCATACATATATCATCTATATCTTAATATCATGCTTTATATAGATGATTTAGATATAGAAATAATATATTTATAGGTCTTAAGGTCTGCTTCTAATAAGGCAGAATAATCATCTTTTACCCATTTCAGGATCAACATATGGGGCTCTGATTCAATAATCTCAAGAGACCCATCCATGCCAAAAGCAGGGAAAGTATGTCTGAATCTAATGAGTTCAATCTGTTCACGCACCACACGCGTCTCCAATCGTGCTTCTATTTCCTCTAAGGTCAGGTTGGTTCGATTAATCTCTTTGTGACCTGCAGCACCGGCACGCTTAACCGCCTCATAATCATTTTTCCCAGCAAAAAGGTCAAGGTACCAGACCTGTGGCTTACCCGGCATAAACATTTGAATCGCTCGTGCAAGGAGCATCTTCTGATCATCTTCGCCAAGAGCACTGTAATAGGTGGCATTCACCTGATAATAGATGTTCTTTTTCCCGTGAAGATCCTTCACATAACCCCCACGACCAACAACTACATCGATTAGATTCTGAATCTGAGCATCGGACAATAAGCCCTTTAGATCTAACAAAGGAATACCATCATGGCATCCAAGCATATTGACCGTATGCATCTTCTTATCCTGTAGGTCTTTAATCCACTGAATCAGGTGGATACTTGAATGGTTTTCAAAAGCATCAATAATCAATCCCGGCAAGAAAAAATCATAGGTCATAAAGCCTTCCTCTGCTATTTTTTCATGTATTTTTTCCTCATATTTGGAATGAATCTCCGGTAGAAGATTCAGGCCAAAACGGTCTGCCAAAGATTTGACACGTTCAAGAAGGTCCCAGGTTCCCGGTTCATTCAAGAAATTCTTCTCCCCCGGTGTTTTTGGTGCATAGGCAAAAGCATCTAGTCTCACGATACCGGCGCCATAAGCAGCCAACTTTTTCAGCGTATCTTCGTAAAAATCCCAAACAAGAGGAGATGCGATATTCAGATCCATCTGCCCTAGGTATTTGCGGTGAGACTCTAGATAATCAACAACAAGCGTCTTATGAGAGGCCATCGGGCCAAGGTCTATCTCTGATGGCTTTTTCCCCTCTTGGAGTCCTTGATTTACCTTCTCTGCAATCATATGTGCCTGTCCATATTGAAGATCCATCTCTGCCAACAGATCTATAGCATCAATAGGGTTGTACCTAATCTCTTGATAGAAAGTATTCCAATAAGGCACCTCTTTACCATCCGGCATTCGAACATTCAATATAGGCAAGCCAGGTTTTCTAAAAAACATATCCTGAATCAAAGCCGCATCCGGCTGAATATAGCCTTCTTCTGTCATTGTACCTTTGCCTTCCCAAAAAAGATTCCAGTCAATAAAAAAGTCTTTGTAAATTGACGCTTCCCCTTTTTTAATAATGTCTTGAAAAGGCTTGGATAAGACCGATGCATGATTAAGAATAAAATCAAACTTAAAATCCATACCTATTTGCTTCAAAGTCTCCAAATCCTCTTCTGAGGCTAATAAAGCGTTCAGTTCATAGTCAATTACTGAGAAACCTCTATCCAGATCCGTATTAAAAATACTGGGTAATATATAGATCGATTCAAAAACATCTTTAAAAATTTCTTTTTTTAGTAGCCTTACAAGACCACTTAAGGAAGCACCAATACTATCCGGATAGACATTAAGCATTGGCCCCAAACCTACTTTTATTTTATTGCCTGCACCTTGATTCCAATCATTCATAATATGCCTCCTTAACTTCGACCTCTACTATAGTCCCTCTTGTAGCATGATTTGACGGTACTGTTTGAAGCCTACAATCTCGCCGTCTTTTAGTACGATAATCTTCGCACCGGAAGCCTGTGAGAACAGTAGCTTTTGTTCGATATCCAATACCATGGTTGTAAAAGGACTGTCCGTTCCACCATCACGATTACGCAATTTACGATGTTCTAATGTCTCACTCGGGGTACTGTTAAGTAGAATTGGTATATCCACACCAATTAGAGCGTCATTGTTGCCATGGGTCCACTCAATAATAACCACCTTAACATTAGAAAAATCAACCTTTTCGTACCATAGATCCGTCTCTTCTCGCCCCATTCTCTTAAGTAGAATACTCTCTTTGTCATGTTTAAACTCAGCGATGATATGGTTTATTTCACCAAAATCAATCTCAGCAGAAGTCCCAAGATAGTCTTCAAGACCTTTTCTTCCTTCCTGTTGATAGATGAATAGCCAAGGAAGTTCTTGGATCTGATCCGAATCAAAATCTTGATTAAGGGCCTGAAGTTCTCTTAGTGTGTCTCCCCGTTCTCTGTTATAAGCGCCTTGTGCAACCAGACCCTTAAGACCCATCTCTCTGAATATTCTAAGGCGTTCCTCATCATTATGCTTTGGTATTCTATGAGGGTAATTATCCCCGGACAGAATATAGCTGCCTATCCCTATATCATTAAAATAATACGCCAGTAAAGCCCCAATCTCCGACTTACCGACACCGGAACCACCATGAACGGAGATCACCACTTTATCCTTTGGTCGTATCTCTTGTATATCCTTAACCATCTGATATAACTTGGGGAATATCGCTTCTGCCTTCATAATATGCCCCGTCTGTATCTGAATCACATCTCCAGGCATATCCCCTTTTTTTATGTTATCGTAATCCACGAGCTGGGGTGCCACCCATTGGAATGTATCCATCTTCTTGTCTTCTTTTTTCTCCATAAAATACGTACGCCTCCTTACTGACCACTATGAAAAGCTTTTCATGAAGAAATTATAGAGGTAAACACCTCATATGTCAATTGTAAAAGTGCCACAATAAGAGGCTGTATCTTTGGTTAATACGTTGAAACGGCGTTAATAGACCACATCCGATAAAGTTATGGTGTTCTGCACCGGATTCACACTATACTGCAAGCTTCTGTAAGATCCGGACTGTAATTGACTTAAGATCTCTTCTACATAGCTCTGGTCGATATCATAACCAGTTTTGATCTCTATCTTATTGCCTTGTTCATCAAAGAATCTTTGTAACCGTTCTATAAGATCCGATGCTTGCTCAGCATAGAGGTCCATATAGACATAGTAATTATACTGCTTACCTGTTGCTACCGGATAATCTCCTGCAATATACTGATGATCTTTGCTCATCTGCTCACTGGTGATATTCATATAATCATACCGCTTAACTTGAGTACCACCGGGCATAACCGGATCATCCCAGGTAACATCCACATGGTACCATTCTTCCTCTAACTGTACCAGATTCCAGGCATGGGCCTGCCCTCCTGCCGTACCTTGAATAATGATGGTCTCAAGTCCTGCCATAGTAGACAGATAATGAAAAGCTTCGGCATAACCTTGGCAAACCGCATCCCCATGAATCAGAGCACCGTACATGGTATAAATATATTCCTCACCGGCTTCAATATCCTTAGTATAGACGATATGGTCCACCAAATAGTCATGGATGGCCAAGGTCTTCTCAAAAGGTGTCATACCGTCCAGAATAATCTCATCTACGATAGCTTCTGCTTTCTTAACACTGGTGTCAAACTCTGTCTTAGTAATCTTATAGTTGACACGAAGGGACAGTGACACATCACTGGTGGCTGACTCCGTAGAGCTAACCGCTGAATAGTACCCAGGGTAATCCTTCATGGACGTTATGGCACTTTGAATCCCAGCTTCTACCTGCTCATAGGTAAGTGCAGGAATCATGAATTCACCTTCACCCTCCCAAGCGAGGATCATCGCCACCACCGCTGCCTGTAGCGCTTCTTCTGTATTAATAAAATCCTCTTGATCCGAAGAAAAAAGCTTGTTCTGACTGGCGATATGAGAAATCACCTTGCTACTATCAATAATAATATCATCTTGACCCCAGAAATAATTGTTCGCAATGAGGCCCATACTTATTAACAATAGGACTAAGGATATGAATTTAATGGGGTTGAAACTTCTACTTTTTCTCATCATTGACTCCAGACTTTTCTTTTGATATTTTCTTCTTATATAGCTTGGTTCATAATGCTTTATGAGAAGTTATTCAGATATACCCTTTATTAATAGGCGTCTTTGCTTGTTAGATTAAAAACTTAGATTTTACTTTATTTTGTATGTTACTGTTGTACCTTTACCTAATTTTTTAATAATATTTTTATCTACAAGACTATTTAAAATTCTAAGTGTTTTTGACTTTTCAAATTTTGTTTTCAAATCAATCTCTTTTCTTGAAAGCTCTCGACCTTCTTTTAACAAATCATAAATAAAATGTTCATCTGCTGACAATTCTAATTTATCAATTTCAGTAACCGGCAATACAATCTTAATCCTATTTTCACTGATATCAAAATCCGGCTTGGGTATACTATGACTATAAGCTTCATTAATTCTTGCAATACCCGTTCCAAATTTTTCAATAATACTTAATCTGTTAAAAACCCCTGCAATGATTGGATTTCTTAGAACTGAAACATTTCCATTTAAATATTCGTCTCTGGAAATGCCTGCCGGTAAACCTCCTGGAGAATTAATTTCAATCTTATCCTCATACATTGCAATTTGTATATATGAGTTAGTATCCCATACTCTATGAGCGATAGCATTCGCTAAAGATTCTCTAAAGGCTTCTCTGGGAATCAGTTCTTTCTTAATTCTATTATAACCATCTATCTCTTCAAATAAGTAGTACTGCTCAAAAATCTCTATTGCCCTATCAAATTGTGTTAATAAAGATTTATTCGTTATAATATCTCTATATAGAATTTTGTTAATATCTTTTCCAAATTTAATGAAATCTATTCCCGAAAAAAATATTTCGTTATAGTCTGCTAATAATTCCCCAGCAATATTGTAATATCCATCTTTATTAAATAAATTTAAGGTTTTAAGAATATCTAAGTTTATTTTTTCTATACCGGCTTCCGCCTTCAACTTAGACTCTAGAGCGTTAAAACTTAAATCTTGGGAGGTTGCTTTTCTCTCTTCATAGCCAATATTAATACCTTCCATAGCCAATCTTCTAAGCTCAAATCTATCTACACCAACTGTGGAAGTATCTGCTCTTTTATAAGCTTTTCCTTGGTAAAAGTAGGGCGTATCTTTACCTTTTTTTACTTCTAGCAGAATAACTTCTTTACGCTCAGCTTCTTTAACTTTTATTGTAAAGTAAGGAATCGGAATGATTGCATCATTAATCATATTCTCAATTCGTAAGGATTCTTCTTTAGCATCTTCTATACCCACTATTTTCCCATGATCATCTACACCGAATACTATTTCTCCATCATTATAATTGGCATATGCACTAACCGTCTTTAAAAAAGTTCTTGAAACTTCTACCTTATATTCTAAGTTATAGCTTTCTCTAGGTTCCACTGGCAATACCTCCTAATATTTATAAGATAATTCTATCATAATTATATATTAAATGCAACGCTCTCTCTATCGTTGTATTTATCGTTGCACATTAAGTCGTATATTCACCTACCGTTGTATTTCGATTTGCACCGAAAAAACGACAAAATAAACCCCACAGCCTGCGTAAGGCATACTATGGGATTTGTTTTGTCATACCGTTTATGATTCGTTTTATTCAGCGATCTCTTTCTTTTGTATCGCCAGTGCCATTGCCTCAGATATATAACCTAATACCGCACCGCATATAAGTCCAATCACCGCACCTGTAAAATCAAAATTCGTTGCAAAAAATGCAGAACAGCCGATGAAAGCACCTGGGATAAAACCTAGCCAAGATATTTTGGCTTGCCTACACTAATGCCTACCGCCATTAAAAAAGTCATATGATACCTCCTTATTTTCTCCCAATATTTTTGAAAGCTTCTGTTTGATGCTTAATACCTTTTTCTGCAGCAAAACGCTCAATACTAGAAGCCCCAAAGAATCCGTCAATGCCTTTTGTTCGCTTAATCACATAAGCTGCATCTTCAGGTTCGGCAATAGGTCCACCATGACAGATTACCAGAATATCCGGATTGACTTTACGTCCTGCTTCTATAATTGCTTCGATTCTTACAATACATTCATCAAGGGTCAAGGCTGTTTGAGCCCCAATCGAACCTTTGGTTGTCAGACCCATATGAGCCACTAGAATATCTGCGCCCGCTTCAGCCATGAGCTTAGCTTGTTTTGGATCAAAAACATAGGGTGTTGTTAGAAGATCAAGTTCATGTGCTTTTCGAATCATATCCACTTCTAGACCATAACCCATACCCGTCTCTTCTAGATTTTGTCTAAAGACACCATCAATAAGGCCAACGGTTGGAAAGTTCTGAACACCACTAAATCCCATATCCTTGATTTGTTTAAGAAATACTTCCATGACCCTAAAAGGATCCGTACCGCAAATACCTGCAAGAACAGGTGTGTTTTCTACAACCGGAAGCACTTCAGATGCCATATCAACAACAATCGCATTGGCATCACCATAGGCCATAAGACCTGCTAGGGAGCCACGTCCAGCCATCCTATATCTGCCAGAGTTATAGATAATTAACATATCTGCGCCGCCTTTTTCACTGCTTTTAGCCGTAATACCGGTTCCGGCACCAACACCAACCAGAATATTGCCGGATGCGATTTGATCTCTGTACATTTCCATGATTTCAGTTCGTGTCATTTTATTCATATGCATTTCCTCCTAAATGTCATTTATATCACCTTATTATAGGCTATGCTTTGTCCTTCTCCATCATGTTAATCAACATCTGTGCAGCCGTCTCAGCAAAGGCTTGATCGTTGATGTGATTGGGAAGTTCCTTAAGCTCAACCACATTTTTGTCAACATGGGATCTAATCGCTTCAAAAAGCGCTTCGTCTTCTTCCTTACCGTAGAAAGGTTGCTCCGGAGCATCAATCATAGACACGCCCTTAAGTGGTAATAACATAACTGTATCTTTACTTGCCATGTTCAGTTTTTCTGCTATTTTTTCACCGATTTTGATGTTCTCATCTACGGTGGTTCTCATAAGTGTTACCGTCGGGTTATGCTTATATAGATTTCTACCTTCAAACTGTTTAGGAATGGTATCGATGGGTCCAAAGTTGACCATATCCACGGCGCCCACAGAAACAACTTGAGGAATACCCATCCTACCTGCAGCTTCAAGACGGTTAGGACCAGCATTTAAGACGCCACCGACGATCTCATCACACCACTCTGTTGTTGTAATATCCAGTACACCTTCAATAAATCCACCTTCAACAAGAGCTTCCATTGACTTACCTCCGGTACCGGTCGCATGAAAAATAAGAACTTCATAGCCACGGTCTTCCAGATAGGTTCTTGCAAAATCAACACATGGAGTTGTCACGCCAAACATGGTTGCTGCCACCAGCGGTTTCTTCTCAACACTTTGCTTGTTCTCAAACTTCACCATACCTGCAATCGCAAATGCTGCATTGGCAAATATCTTCATGGATATTGAATTTAGACCGGATACATCCACAACAGATGGCATCATCATAATATCACTTGTGCCGACATAGTGGGCTGTGTTACCGGAAGCTACAGTTGACACCATGAGCTTAGGTACACCAATGGGTAGCGCTCTCATACCTGGTGTTACAAGAGCTGTTCCTCCCGTACCACCAAGAGCGATAATGCCATCGAATTTGCCTGCCTTATACAAGTCAGGAATTAGCTTCTCCATCCCTTTTGATAATACTTCTGTTGCATGTGCACGATCTTTCTTTTCTGCAATTTCCTTGATGTCCGCACCCGCTGCCTTTGCCACTTCTACATTTGAAACATCCGGCTCAAATGTAGGTTCAAACACACCCGTATGAATTGTAAACGTCTTTAGACCTAAGTCTTCAATGAGTTTTTTTACAAAAGCATACTCTTTGCCCTTTGAATCAAACGTTCCCGCTATTGCTACAGTCTTCATCTCTTTACCTCCAATTGCCGACTTAAGATTGATCGAATCAAAAGTCTAAGGTCATCCTTGTATATACAAACCAACAGTAAAATTAACTACATGTTAATCATACTGTTGCTCGATCGTAAAGTAAATGTGCTTATGTCTTTACCCTATGTGTTTATGTCCAGTTTTATAGTGATTCGGTGTCTGGCCAACATATTTTTTAACAAATTGAACATAATCATAATGCTTAGTAATCCCAGCACCGGAAGCAACACCAATAATATGGTGCCCCATAGCTCCTAAATATTAATAGTATCATCCCTCTATGACAAGCATATGGATTGAACTTCGTAGTTCATAACTTGTTGCCTAATCTCTCTAGGACTTAAGAACATCATCGCATCAATCATAGACATCCCGGCAACAAAGTGGTCTAGGCCTTGCTTGTATGGTGCTAACTTATTTATCACAAATAAGATATCGACCCCATGAGCGGCATACTTCTCCGGATTATAGAAGTTCATACCTCCAGGTGGATTATAATAGGTCTTGCCCCCAAGGGCTAAGGTCACATATAGCCCCCATTCATCCGCCGCTTGAATCTCCGGCAGATTGAGCTGCATCTTAGATAAGATCTCAATACGGCCTTCTATACCGATATAAGCCATCACTTGTTTAATACTGTGGGCATGAAAATCGGTTAAACAATCCGTTTCATAGGCCAAGCAAGCTTCAATCACTTCCATGGCATCTTTATAATAATGTCCATAATTACTATAACGCATGAGGTCTTGTCGCATCTTCATCTTCCATGGTGATGCTTGGTCAATACGTATGTCTTTGATGACGGTCTTTTGTGGTGCTTTCTTAACTGGCATATTAATGTATGAAAAGGCCTTGTTACTATCTAATATCCGGTTACGGTTCATCCATCCTTGGCGGATATATTGAACCTCATCACAAATAACAAAAATATCTGCCTTCTCAATCAGTGAATAATACCCAACATAAGGAAAAAAATAAGGTTGCATCAACGCTACTGAATTTACGCTCTCCATCTTTTACACGCTCCCTTTTTCATCTTTATCTATATTTGATTTCTTTTAACAGTGACAGAATATATTGACCATAATCGGTCATCTTCAAGCTCTCACCCACGGCTTTAAAGGCTTCATCATCAATAAAGCCTCTCCTCCAAGCTATCTCTTCAAGACAAGCAATATAAAAACCTTGCCTAGATTGAATGGCTTCCACATATTCCGCTGCTTTCAGCATGCCTTCCGGCGTACCGGTATCCAGCCAAGCCATCCCTCTACCCAGTAGAACAACCTTTAACTTCTCCTTAGCCAGATAGGCATTGTTCACCGATGTAATCTCAATCTCACCTCGAGGAGACGGTTTTACATTTTTTGATATCTCGACCACCTGGTTATCATAGAAATAGATCCCAGGAACTGCATAGTTGGACTTTGGATGTTCCGGCTTTTCTTCAATGGAAAGCACTTTGTTGTCCTCGTCAAACTCAACCACACCAAAGGCACTGGCATCTTTTACAGGATAGCCGAATATAACAGCGCCTTCTTCTATAGCCGTTGCTTCATTTAATAATTTTGTCAGATCTTGTCCATAGAAAAGATTGTCCCCAAGAATCAGACATACACTGTCTTTCCCAATGAAATCTTCACCTAGAATAAAAGCATCTGCAAGACCTCTGGGCTTCTCTTGTACCTGATAAGAGATCTTAAGCCCAAGGGAAGCCCCATCATGTAAGAGCCGTTCATAGACCGGTGTATCCTCTACTGTCGAGATGATTAATATGTCTCTTATCCCAGCCAGCATAAGCACAGATAAGGGATAATAAATCAGTGGTTTATCATAGATGGGTAGAAGTTGTTTTGAAACCACTTTCGTCATTGGATATAGCCTTGTACCATTGCCACCTGCAAGTATAATGCCTTTCATATTCTTGCCCCCTTATCCTTTTATGATGTCACAGATTCGGTCCACATCCTCCAAACCTAGATCAGCGTATAGCGGTAACGTTAAGATATTACTAGATATATGCTTAGCTACCGGTGTATCCTCTATATTGTACTTATCCCTATAACAAGCATAGCTGCTTATAAGGGGATAGAAGTATTTTCTTGGGTTAATACCCTGAGATCTAAGCTGTTCAAATACTACGTCTCTTGTCTTTTTGTAACCTTCAAAAACAACAGGCATGTAGCCATAGTTGCTGACGACCCCTTCTTGTTCTTCAGATACGACAAGTCCTTCAATGTCCTTGAGATTGGACCGATACCGCTTGACCACTTCTTTTCTTTTTCCAATCTCTTCCTCCACATGCCTGAGATTACAGATGCCCATAGCGGCTTGAAACTCGTTCATTTTTCCGTTGCCACCAACAGATTCTACAGACTCCGGTCCTGTTATGCCAAAGTTCTTAAGCTTGTCAAGCTTATGCTTAATAGAAGCTTCTTGGTACGTTACTGCGCCACCTTCAATGGTATTAAAAACCTTAGTCGCATGAAAACTCAGCATAGAGGCGTCACCAAAAGAACCAATACCTTGTCCGTTCACTGTAACACCAAAGGCATGGGCTGCATCATAAATAATCTTCAGATTGTACTTTTCTGCAATGCGACTTATGGCTTCAACCTGACACACATGACCGTAGACATGCACCGGAATAATGGCAGACGTCTTCTCTGTAATCAGGCTTTCGATCTTATTCACATCCATGGTATAACCCACCGGATCAATATCACAAAACACCGGTTCCAAGCCATTCCTAACAATCGCATGGGTTGTAGAGGCAAAGCTAAAAGGTGTTGTAATCACTTCTCCGGTTAGCCCCATGGCCGCGATAATCGATTCTAAAGCCAGATGTCCGTTTGCAAATAAGGTGATACTTGGTACCCTTAGATACTTAAGTAACTGTGCTTCTAAGGCTACATGCTTACACCCCATATTCGTAAGCCAGTGGGTAATCCATAAATCTTGTATCTCTTCCATATACTCTTCCATACTCGCCATAGACGAGCGGGTAACCTCTATTGCCAAAACAATTCCCCCTTAATTGTTAAGACTTTCTCTCTGTTAACAGCTGCTGTATCGTAGACATCAAATAATTAAAGCTTTCAATCTTAAACACCTTCGCCAAACCAACATAGATTACAGCCCCAGCCCCCATTTGTAACACCAACAACCGCCAAGATGTAATATCTAAGAAATGTAATCCATAGACCATACCACCCATTAGCGCTGAGATCAGTAGGGCCGGCATGACATCCAGCACTTGCTCCTTATAGCTGTAATTCAACAGTTTTTTATTCGGATAAGCATTTACAAAGCTTGAGATGACACTGTTGATGGCTTGACCTAGGGCTATGGCATAGACGCCAAAAGGTAAACTGATCCCCAGAATAATCAGACCATATACTTTCTTAATCACTTCAAGTCTTAAGAATATATCACTTCTTCCCATGGCATTAATGGCTTGTAGATTCGCTGTGTGAATCGGCATCAAGGCGAAGGCCAAACAAGCAATCTGTAAAAAAGGTACAGCCGTTAGCCATTTCTCCGTTAGTAGTACCATAACCAGGGGTTTGGCAACCACCGCCATACCCACCATCATGGGAAATATCAAGAAGGAACTTGAGACAATGGCCCTTCTCATCATCTCCTTTACTCTTTTTTTATCATCTTGATGGGCGGACAGTGCCGGTAGCATCACAGATTGTATGGAACCGTTGATGTTGGCAACAATAAGCTCCGGAAACTGTCGACCTCTATTATAGAACCCCAACATAGACGGGGCATACATTTTGGCAATAATCAGAGCACTTAGATCTCTGTAGAGAGAATCAATGAGCGCTGATGCAATAAGTTTGTTTGCAAAAGCAAAAAGCACCTTGACCCTTTTTAAAGAGAACAACAGGTGGGGCCGCCATCTCACCGTGAACCAGAGAATCACAGCGATCGCCAGTTGATTGGTCAACTGCTGTGCCACAAGGGCCCATACCCCTAGCCCTTGATAAGCTGCCGTAATCCCTACACTACCCGATATTATAACCGCACCCAAACTGCTAAAAAACAACTTCTTAAAAAGCATGTACCGTGCAACATAAGCATTCTGAATGGAATTCAGTGCACCCATAAAAAGCGTCAAAGACAACACCCTTAGAACAGGTACCAGAAGCGGCTGTGTGTAGAAGCTTGATATAAAAGGCGCTGTCAGGTAGATTATTCCATATAGAAGTCCGGAAACAGCAAGACTCACATAAAACACAGAGGAAAAATCAACATCATCAACCTCTTTTTTTTGTATCAATGCCGTGCTAAAACCACTTTGTACAAATACATTGGCCAAAAGTACAAATACCATAACAATGGCGATGATGCCATACTCCTTGGGTAAGAGTAGACGTGCCAGTATAATCTGTACGATAAATTGTATGCCTTGGCTTCCACTTCGCTCTAAGAGTTTCCATATGAGAGAAGAAAGTACTTTTGACTTATTCACAACAGCACCCATTATCCATTCTTTCTGATCCTTGTTTTTAAGAACATGGTTGTATGCGGAAAATATTGTTTAATGAATATATGCAATCTCTTATATAAGCTTAAGGATCTATAATGCGCCTTGTAGGTATCGGACTTGATGCCTTCATAATCGCCGAGCGAGACCAACAACTCAAATCTATTCTTCTTAATTTTTTTATCTATAGTATAAGTATATTCCTTATTCGTGTATTCATCCACTTCTTTTAACATCATTTCGATCTTATCAATATGATCCCTTCTTTTGTCGATGCTAGCCCTTGAGATTTGATAGGTCCATGAACTCACAGAACCGATTCGGTAGGCCGACATAACCTCTTGCATATAGTGAACTCGACCACTAATAGCCAGATGAATCATTAAGGGGTAATCTCCTATAGGGCAATTGTAATAAAACTCAGGATGCTTAGAAAAGGTACTGTCATATAGAATCGAATTGGTCGCAAACAAGCCACCGCCACCAAGGATCACTTCTTCCACGGTAAAATCTCTACTTCTAGGACTAGGTCGAACTTTTCCTACGGTCTTACCTGTAATCGCATCGACTTTAACCGCCCCATGCACACAAGCACTACAATCTTGATGCTTCTTCATATAATCCACTTGTTTTTGTAACTTATTTGGATCTGTCCAATAGTCATCCCCTTCACATATAGCTATGTACCTGCCACGGGCATAAGCCTGGTAGAAATCAAGGACATGAATGCCTTTTGAATATTGGTTCTGGGTCTGATAGACCGGCTTAATGATATCCGGATACCGCATCTCGTATTTTCGAATGATGTCTGCTGTCATATCTGTAGAAGCATCATCCTGGATTAAGATCTCATAGTTGAAGTTCGTTTTTTGCATCAAGAAGCCGTCCATAGCTTCCGCTATATACTTTTCCTGATTATAGGTGATACAAACGATGCTTACTACTATGTCCGTCATATAAACATCCTTCCGGGTATTTTATAAGTCAAAATAGCTTCTAATATTCGGATCATATTGCTTCGCCTTAATCTCACATAGGAGTTCTTCCAGTGAGGATAGCATTGCTATGATACAAAGGCCAATCAATGCAATATTCATATCTATGATTAAGAATAAATAGGGTACAAAAAACAAAACAAGTCCTGTTGCTTTGTTAGATATTAGATGCAATGCAGCAAATTGACGAAATCGCATCGCACCGACAATATATGCCGTTATCCGTATCAAACCAATAATAATTGCAAAAACCCATATCCACCTAGATGCAGATAGCCATAACACAGGTCCCAGTCTGTAGAAAACCACAATAAACAGCACCATATCCGCTATACTGTCAAGCCTGGCACCTACATGACTCTCCGTCTGCATGCTTCTTGCTACGATACCATCCAATACATCTGTTAAGCCACAATATGAATAAACCAGATAGAACCCCCATGAGAGGGGTGCAATAAAAAACACAAAAAAAGCCACTAATATTCTGCTGAAGGATAGAATATTGGCCAAATGCCTGATGATCATACATCACCTCTCAACTTTTTATATAAGACCAAGCGTGTGTAACTTATTGAATTACAGGATTGGTCTTGGTTTCTGATTGATTTTCTTAACAGATTTTGGTTTTTTCTTATGAAACTTAATGCCATCTTCCACTAATTCCATCAGTGGTGTCTCACCAGGATTATATCCTAGTTGCGCTAATAGCTCTGCCGGAATATTGATTGTTCCATCTTCATTCACTGTAAATACGCCCAAACTCTTCATCTTATTATAACCCACTATTCCCTTAATATATTGTCAGTTAACTCTATTATATAACAAGAAGTATTAAGATGCCATGAAAAATATTGAATTATACACACTTCTTCTTTATATATGTATCTAATCTTTACCCCCTATTGAAGGGGTGGTAGCTGTCTCGACATCACAACCCTAATACCTTGTCCACAAAAACAGTTACAAGTTCAGGGTCAAACTGTGTTCCTGCGTTCTTCTGCAATTCTTCCACTGCAAATTCTTGTGTCATGGTAGGTCGATAACTTCTTTCACTGGTCATGGCATCGTAAGCATCGGCTATGGCACATACACGAGATAGTAATGGAATAGCGTCTCCTAGCAAACCTTTGGGATAGCCCTTTCCATCCCATCTTTCATGATGGTACAATACATAATCGGCAAGCTCAGACATATCATTTACAGTACTTAGAATTCGAAAGCCTATTTCAGAATGTCTCTTTATTTCATTATATTCTTTTTCCGTTAATGCGTCTGGTTTATTAAGTATGGCGTCCGCTATGGTAATTTTTCCAATATCATGCAAAATAGCAAAGGCTTTTAAAGTCTTAATCTCTATGCTTTCCAAATTCAGCGCTTCACCCAAGGCTACACACAACTTGGAAACTCTTTCTGAATGGGCTTTTTCTTTGGTGCTTTTCTCATTGATGGTAGCAATGATGTTGTCAATCATTCTTCCTCGGACACTTGGTCCTTCAAATAGCTTATTGTTATACATATGGTCTTCGGCCATTTTAATGATCAAATCTGTGGACTCCGACATATCCGTCTTTGTTGCCAAGCCAAAAGAAATAGACACATTTAAGTCTCTTACTTTCTCATTCTTCAAGGAACGCATTACCCTATTAATGAGTTCCCATGCCTCTGAATGATCCGTTCTAGGTAGTAAAATTGCGTATTCGTCGCCACCAACTCTTGCGATAATATCATCCGCTCTAAAACTCTTTTTTAGTATTTCCGCTATCTTAATCAACAACTCATCTCCCACAGAATGTCCGAAGGAATCATTGATCAATTTCAAACCATTCACATCTCCCATAATCATAGTGATCGGTAGATTTCTCTCAGTATCAAGACGTAGCAATTCCGCTTCAAAAAACCTTCGGTTATATATACCGGTCAAATGATCGCGAAAACTAAGAAAGGTGATTTTGTCCCGCTGTTTTTTCTTTTCAGTAACATCCCTAAATACCAAAACCACACCGATGATATTGCCTTGTTCATCTTTAGTGGGCGCGGCACTGTCTTCAATAAGTCTTTCGACCCCGTCCTTGGATATTAATAGGATATGGTTACTTAGCTCAGCAACCACACCTGTCTCAAAGACCCTTTGTGCCGGATTGTCACATCTTTCCTTAGTAGACTCATTAATAATATGGAAGACTTCCTCCGTTGGTCTGCCCACAGCTTCTTCTTGGGTCCATCCCGTGAGTTGTTCTGCAACCGGATTTAGAATCAAGACCTTGCCGTCTGCATCTATTGAAATAACGCCATCACAAACAGACAAAAGCGTGGTTTTGAACAGTTCTTTTTCAGCCGTAATGCGTTTTTCGAGTTCTTTTCTCTCTGTAATATCCGTAAAAATCTCAATGACACCTTCCACTTCTCCAGAGGATGCATCCATCAGCGGGAAAGCAAATACTTCTAACCAGCCCTTTTGATGTCCATCAACCATCCATGGAATGACCTTAGATCTCGTCTTCATCGTTTCAAGTGACCTAAGGACTGGACAATTCTCACATGGGCTTGTTCTTTTTTGGAAAGCCTCATAACAACGCTTCCCAATTAATGAAACAGATTCTCCATATAGTTCAGTCATCTTCTCATTGACTTCTAGAATGGTTAGGTCTGCATCCATGATAACCACACCATCTAGAATACTATGCATCATTCCATTAATAAGCTTCTTTGCAGAATCTTGATCTTTTTCACCCATACGCTTCCTCCTCTTAGTGGTTTTTTCTATTTTTACCCCACCGTGGTTAATCGGTTCACTTAAACAGTCTTTTGGTTTTCTACTCATCATCAAGTCCGCAATATGATTTATAATTTTCCTTTTTATCTTACTTGTCCTTTTTTTACTCACCTATATACATTATAAGCTTTCATCATCTTCCCTACAAGTTATAGTCCTATAAGATAAGTAAAGTGTACTATATTACATAGCACTTCTTTCCTTTTCTACAAACATATATCACTTTACCCATAATACCTTCCTCTTTAGAACTTTTGTGATTAAAATAAGCCGGACAACCACGTCACTGTACTGATCCATCTTGTTATCATATTCCACAATGTAAAAATCAGAATACGCCCTTAGTTCAAACTTATTGAAATATTCCTATTTCTATACCATTTTCAAAACGTGTGATAACCATAATATTTTTTAATTTTTTCTATCTTTATCGAACACATTGATGAAACTTTCGACATCTACATTAAACAGTTTGAAATATTCAATATCTTCTTCTTCAACACCCCAAAATGCGCCCCATTTTTCAAAATATCTTTCGGCATCTTTAACAATGAGAATATCCCTTGCCAATTGAGCCACATTATATTCCGAACCATTTAAGTCAATCATCTCATTAATGGTATCAGGGCATATGGACTCATAGAGTTGATTCAAATCCACAATAGAATGAATGCCAAAAGTCTTTAAGCAATAAATGACTTCATCACTGCTGTTGTTAAAAATCTCATCTTCAACGTAGATTTTTGAAAAAAACTCATTGATGGATTGACGACTCAGCTTAATCTGATCGAGTTGATTATCTTTCTCGTGGTCTAATTCATGTTTGTATTCTTCAACATCTTTTGAAAGTCGCTCAAATTCATTATCTACAAGCTCTAGAATCCCAGCCAAACGATAAAATCGGCGCTTCAATTCTTTTGGCAAGACCCCATTGAATTTATAATTTCGATCATGTTCCACTTCCGACCAAGCATGTTGCAATAAAGTTCTAACCTGTATTTCAAATTTTAATTTTTTGAGTTTCTTGTGTTCAGGAATAATCGCGTCATCCTTTAGCTCAGCAATATAGTGGACCGATAAGTAACCAAATCTATCCACTTCAATGGTCTCGCTTTTATCCGAATAATGATCATTGTCAATGATAAAGTTGGACTCAATGATGCCCTTTATTTTTTTTACCTCAGCCGTGGTATAAGTGGTAATTCTAACGCCAGCCATATCATAGATTTCGTTGATGGGGTCACTATACTTCTTCTGATAGCATTTGTCCCTATAACTCTCAATTTCTTTTGCCCTGTAGGACATGTCATTATACAGTATATTGTTTTCTGTTAGTTTTGTTTTTAATATGCGGATGACTTCATTACAGAGTTCAAGATAAATGCGTCGTTCATTTTTGTACCATTCTATGGCTTCTTGTGTTATTTCAGCCCTTCTTTTCATACAACGCGCCCCCTTCTTAACATATGTAATCCTTAAAACTACAGACCTCCATGATGATATTCATTTTTTATTAGCTTTGACACGAACCCCTTTTTGCTACTTTAGTTACTTTTATTTTACCATATATCAAGTTATAAAAGCAGATAATTGAATACGGTTTTTAGCATTGTCCGTTCCCCAATAGGAAAAGAAAAGCCCTCGGTTTCCCTGGGCTTCATCCTTTATGTTTTTTTGATGATACTTTTTCCCATCCTAGCAATAAGGACAGTGGCCTTTTCCAATATCATACTTCTCTAATGTCTTTTCAATGTCTTCAACTTGAATTAATTTTCAACTTTTCTATATGCAGTGTCAAGCTCTCTTAAGTTATAATCCCTAACCTCCGGTACAAAGATCTCTTCTTTACATTCAGCACAATAAGCTTCTTTACCTACATACAAAATCATTTTCCCTTTAATTTCTTTTTTCTTATCAATCATCTTAACATTGTAATCAACCGTGTCACGGCACTTCTCGCAAAATTTTTTCATTCTATTTTCCTCCTTATAGTGCAGCACACTCCTCATCTGCAGTATAAAACCCAACAAAACAGGCAATGTGCTCTGATATGTTTTGTATGTTAGATCAACTTTATGGTACGTAAGATTTTTGAGTCCACTTTCAATCCGTTTTCGAGGGATGAAAGGCTGGCGTCATTTTGTGATTTTATTTAATCTTCTTCTTTTTCTAAGAATATGTCCCCTAGAATCTCAAGCATTTCATCGAAGCTTGTACTTCTAATACCCAAGTTCTTCAAATCAGGTTTATCTTCTTTGATTTGTTCAATGAACTGTATAACATCCTTTTGTATTTCTGATGAGAGTTCAATCCTACTTGTTGGAGATACATTAGCCAGAAGCCTAAAAACGTCATTTTTATGTTTCTTTATGTTTTTTGTATCGATATCCTCTCCGACTTCTTTTCTTTCTTTCATATCCAACCATGCTTTTATCTTAAACAGGATGACTGTTTCGATTTCAATGAGTGAATAGCCATCCACCGTAAGTTTCCCTTTTATTAATAGTTTGTAATACTCATCGTTTAATAATATTGCAGAGAGGCTGACGATGCTATCATCAATGTGAATAGGCGTTAGACCCCTATCGAAACTAAGTTCAATTTCATTAGGAAACTTACTGAATAGTTCAATCATTTTAGGAAAGGATGAATCCTTCGGTTCAGTAAAACGGTAAAATTGATTCTCATCCGTTCCCTTCTCACGATGCTCATAACCTCCATCTTCTATGAACTGCCAAAATGTGTCCCCAAAAGAAGAATCGAGGGCTTCAATTATGAGTACCATATCCAAATCCTTGGTTGCTCGAAATGGAGCCCCAAGTTTATCCATAAGTATATCGCAAGCTGTTCCTCCAATAAAGACGTATTGACTTGTATGATTTTCAAAATACTTTTTGAATTTTTCTAGTCCGTGTACCATGGCTCGCCTCGCAAGACTTCTTCTAGCGCTTGCTCAACCCTTTCATCAGTTTCTTCCTTCAAAGACCCATACAAGGACATTAGGTCCACATAGTGCCTATCAGTAAAAAGTCTAGGATCATAGTCCCAAAGCTCTAGCTCCACCAGTTTTGTATCTTTTATAAAGTCCTTATTTTCAACAATTTCAACCTGCTCTTTATTCAACTTATTTCTATCTATTGCCATTATCGGATGACTCGGTGGATTAATCATAGATAATCCTGCCAATGCATCCAGTCCAGCAGTCAAAGCATCTAAAGGCTTTGTCTTTGTGTAAATGATTCTTTTCACTGGGGTCTTTAGATATTCACGTCCCCTGAGAAAGTAGTCCGGATCTGGAATCCTCTTATATTCCTTGCTACGCCCCGTCTTTCCTCCAACTTCATAGGTGACGAGGTTCGCATGGAATAGATCATTTAACGCCCTAGAAGCTGTCATCTTATTAAAACCTAACTTTTTTGCAAACTTAGTCGTGTTTACAACTTCCTCTTTATGGTACAAGAAGTACAAATACGCAATCTGCGCAGGAGTTGTAAAACCCGTCACTTTTTCTTCAACATATTCTTGCGCTTTTTTCATATCAAGCCCCAAGAATGGCAAGTACATCTGTCCATCTTCAATCACAAAGGCGATTCGATTTTCAATTAGACTTTTTCTTCTATACCTAGTGATATCTTTGTAGAATAGAACAATTTGACGATCTGTTTGATTTTTAATTTGCTTCATATGCTTTTGAAGCTGATCGATATTCGGCATCTCATCAATAACTTCTAGTAAAATACACCGTGTTCCAAGAATCATCATCTCATAAAAGTTATAGCTATCCCTTAAAAAAATTGGAAAATCATTCTTTTTTAGCCACGGTTTTATGGTAAGATCTTCATCGATATTTTCTTTTAAATAAGACTCTACAGTCATAACCAATTAAACCACCTCCTAATGTAACATTTAACTCTTTAAATATAACACCGTCACTGTTATATTGCAAGTCATTTTGTTACATTAGACTAATTTTCCTTTTTTGATTGCGGTGAGGTAAAAACTACTATTTGAGCAGCTTAAGAAGATCCTCTAAAGGCTCATAGCCTTTATCGTTAAAAACATACTTCAGCACCTCTCCATCGATAGTAGCCGTAATCAGCCCTAGCACCTGACCTGGGTTCTTCTTAAAGGTCATGGGCAACTCACCAAAGAACTCGGACCCGAAGGATGATTCAATAAAGTTCAGTTCATTAAGATGGATTGTCCTGATGAAGTTCAAGATGTTAAACTTCATCTGTTCTTCCAGGCTTAAGTCTCCAGCTTTCAACATTTTCTTTACTTCTATTTCTGAATACTTCAATTGGCCATCCCCTTTCATTTCACTTCCTATACTTATCCTTAATCACCTTGTAATGTTCGTGCTTAATCTTGTCCCATTCGCTCTTCCCCTAGGTTAAAAAACAACTTAATATCTGTTATGTCTACAGTGTCGATGAATAAAGCTTGACAAATTCCGGTTACTGAACACTCAAACAATCGTTGATATAAAATGATCTGCCTCACGTATCATGCATGAACTTGGATTCCTTGAGTCGGTAACTTTAACTTGACCATATTCATAGCTTATTATTACACTAGAGCCATCATTTCGAAAAATCGTCATATGTTCTTCAGGTCGATCAAAGACCTCCATAGGATTTTGTAATTTATTTAAGCGCTTATACTCCGATATCGGAATGAAAAATTCTAATTTCGAGATAACCCTAGCTTTTTTCAGAGGCTTAGTTCTCTGGGTACCATTCATGTTAATCCAACTGTCTATGTAATGAACGGTTTCTGTCATTTTTTCAATAGTTTCAGTAATATCATCTATCTCTTCGATTCGTTTACCTTCCATAACACCTAGAACAATTTTCTTATAATCATCCATAGGTATTTGAACGGTCATCACATGTGGCCGTTCATAGAATTGGCCGCTTCCATACGTGATTCGATATTGAAATTGAAAATCCATTATTATCACCTCGATTTACTCATGATTCTTTTTGTACAAAGCATAAATATAAGGAATCGGAACACCGGATGGATTGATATATGTATAATCTTCATATTTAACAAGCGCAAACTCAGAACCCATGCGCCTTGTCATTTCGTCAATAGAGTAGCGATGAAGTTTAAGTCCTGCACATTTCCTAGGTGCCTTCGTAGAGAACTCTGCCAGTAAAGCATAGCCTCCAGATTTTATTGCAGACTTTAAGTTTACGAAATACTTTTGGATATCCGCTTCTTTACGTAAAAAATGAAGAACAGCACGGTCAATCCATATATCAGCCCGGGTTATGCCTTTTGGTAGTTCTTTTGAGATGTCGTGATGCAGCCAAGTTAATTTGCTGTTTTTTCCAATTCGAGTTTTCAGTTTATTTAGAGCCTCATCGCTGATATCATTCAGAATAAGTTGATGCCCTCTGCTAAGAAGCTGATCAACGAGTTCTGATGTTCCTGCACCCGGGAGAAAAACCGTGTCGGTGTCGGACTCGGCCTTAGGAATCAGATCCATAAACTTTAAAGTCTGTGAGACATCATGCTCATACCATCCGAGTTCAGGATCAACTTTGGTGGAAAAAATCGCATTCCAGTGTTCATTTGATGTGTTTATGTTTTTCTTTATGCCAAACATATTATGTACCTACTTCCGTGAAATTTTATTTAACTTTGAAGGAACGTCGACACCCTCACCATGATCTCATTGCGCCTAGACATGGCTCGATATACCACTATATCTTATCACAGCAAAAGAACCTTTTGCAAATTTCTTGATGCACAACAAAGGTCAATTACTCATCCTCATCACTCTCTTAATTTTCCTCAGTACTTATCTCATTAAACTTATCTTGAATTGTGTTAATGCGAATACCCTTACTCTATCATAATTGTGCCATAATTATAGTGTATAAATAATATATGGCAATTAAGCCACAACACACACATAGACAATTTCAGGAGGACAAAAATGAAAAAAATCATATCATTATCATTATTGAGTCTACTAATTATTGCATCATCAAGTACTTCATTTGCAGCAAACAATGTTTCCAGGATGGCTACAACTAAGGGCGGACTTCATGTCGCACAATGTGCCCAACAGATGGACTTAGGCGTATCAGAGTGCCTGCAAATGACTGAGTGCATAAACTAGTACAAACACATACAAAATCTCTAAACCAAGCAGCTCCTCACTATAGTGGGGAGCTGCTTGGTCTATCTCTTTCATTTCACTCCCCATTGTTACAGCCATTCCTTACTTGAAATTCTTCCTTCAGCTCCATATCATTCACCTCTAATGTTGCTTATCTAAATAGATATTCATCCAAATCTTTAAGTGCATCATTCAACTCTGAATTTCTTTCACTTTGGATTACTCACTCTAAGAAAATAGCATCGTTATCCATTGGTTCTCTTTCCAAAGAATATGATGTGATTCGATATTGAAATTGAAAATCCATTATTATCACCTCGGTTTACTCATGATGCTTTTTGTACAAAGCATCAATATAAGGAATCGGAACGCCAGATGGGTTGAAATATGTATAATCTTCATATTGAACAAGTGCAAACTCAGAACCCATGCGCCGTGTCATTTCATCAATAGAGTAGCGATGAAGTTTAAGTCCCGCACATTTCCTAGGTACCTTCGTAGAGAACTCTGCCAGTAAAACATAGCCTCCAGATTTTATTGTTGACTTTAAGTTTATAAAATACTTTTGGATATCCGCTTCTTTACGTAAAAAATGAAGAACAGCACGGTCAATCCAAATATCAGCCCGGGAGAAAAACCGTGTCGAACTCGGCCTTAGGAATCAGATCCATAAACTTTAAAGTCTGTGAGACATCATGCTCATACCATCCGAGTTCAGGATCAACTTTGGTGGAAAAAATCGCATTCCAGTGTTCGTTTGGTGTGTTTATGTTTTTCTTTATGCCCAACATATTATATACACTTCCGTGAAATTATATTGGTACTGTCATCTTGATCTTAGCTTGATTCTGATTGTCTTGACTGATGTACTGTAACAAAGAACCAAACCCTTGTCACTGTACTGATCCATCTTGTTATCATATTTCACAATGTAGAAATCAGTGTTGTAAAGTGCTCTAGTCTATGTCAGTGTCTATTATATTTTTAATCTCTGTTGTTAATATTCCATCATTCGTAAGTAGCGGCGTATCAATAATGCCTTTTAGTAAAACTGCTTGCTTTACTGTTGAGGCAATTTGATGTTTTTCTTCCATGGAATACATATTCCATTCCTTTTTCTTGCAGGTAATTTTAGACATATTTTCAATACTTATTTTGAACAATGCATTATTTTTTTCTAGCAAAATTCTTAACTCATCCGCATATCTAGATATGATTTTTAGTTGTTGCTCTCCAGCTGACAGCTCTTCGCTTATTTTTCTTGCTTCAGCTAAATTACTTTTTGCATTATTTAATTTCTCCTTAGCACTTGCAGCAAAGAGTCCACCTGCAATTAAAAGCGCCGGACCTGCTACTAATCCACCTAAAACAGCTGATCCGAGAGCCATACCACCACCATTGGCAGCCAAAGCTCCTCCACCTAACCAAGCTAAAGTTGCATTAGTAGCAGCTGCTCCAGACAAGGTACTTATAGCCGTACCTGTGCTTGCGGCACCTATCGCCATAACACCACCATATGCACCCCATCCAATTAATGCTCCGGCTCCTGCACCTGCACCTAATCCTGCCAAAACGTCAATCGCCCCTATAGAAACATCTCTCATTTCTTTAAGTTGTTGATTGGAAAAATTCATCTTTCTAAGTTCTTCAATACCGATACTATCAGATAATTCTACATTTTTAATTTTTTGATATTCAATTACAAATTTATTTATTTCATTTGCCAAAATATCAACTTTCATTTTACCTAATAATTCAATAGCCTTTGATGTTTCGTTTTTCTGATTTTCAATGGAGCCTTTTGCAACCCAAAGTACTGTTTCTGCTCTTTCTTGTGTGTCTTTTGCATCACTTGTGTCAATGGCACCTTTAACACCTTTAGCTACTCCTGCTGCTCCTGCTGCAATTCCTACACCAACAGCAACTTTTGCGAGTATTGCTCCTCCAATGATAAATGGTAATGGCATAAAACTTCCTCCTTATAATGTTAACGTAGTATGTTCGTCATTCATAAATTCATTAAATTCATCAAATGTTTTAAATTGCAACTTAAGTCCAAAAAAATCTCCTAAATAATCTATTGAAGAAAACAGTGCATCAATATCATTGTCTTTTATACTGATAGTCATGCTCTCAAAAAAAGTAGTGTATATTTTTTCTCTATACAATTGACGTTTAATAGCCTCGTTTTTCAAATTTTCTGAGTATATTTTCATTTGCACTATAGATTCCTCAGCCATAGCTTCAATATGTAATCGCTTTTCTTCTGAAAGTTTTTCTCTTTGCAGAATATCAAGTGCACTGTTGTGTAATATTCCCCCTATTGTGTAGCCAATCATACTTCCTAAAACACTCCCAACACCAGGTAATACTAACGTACCTATCATGGCTCCATAACTAGCTGCAATCGCACCTGTTCCCTTCTCACCAAGTTCAGAAAGGAGTTCCTCTTCATCAATTTCATTTTTAGCATATCTTTTCAAACTACTGCCAATCTCAAAAACTGCAGTTGTAATAGCAACAGGAGCAGAAGATGAACCAATTTTTCTTATCGTAGAATTTGCTGAATTCTTCATTATGACAGCCATAGTGGTTGCTGACGTATTGATAGTATAAGCCTTCGCTGAAGCTGTTGCCGTTTCAACTAAAGTATCTTTTACAGCATCTTCTATATTTTTATCATTCGTTATAACTTCATAAATATTTTTACCTATCGCTATTGTTCCCACAACGACCGCAGCACCCTTAGCAACTTCAACAGATGAATTATGTATGTTTTTAATCGTTTCTTTAGCAACAAATACCTTTGGGTGCAATCTCGCCTGAATTGCTTCTTCACTTGTCATATCACTATTTTTCAAAAGATCTCGTATTTGTTCTGCTTTTTTTGCTTTAGCTAATAACTTTTCCTTAACTTCAGGATTTTTTGCTCTTTCAGATTGTTCTAAAAACTTTAATCTTTGTTCCTCGGCATACTTTTTTGCTTTTTCGAATTGATTCGATGGGATTGACATTTCAGAATTAGCATATTTTTCCCAATCAGGATCTTTGATGAAATTATCTACTACTTTCTTATGTGAATGCTCAGGGTTTTTAGTATTACTGAGAAACTTAGATTGTGCTGATTTATTACTGTCAATACTTCCATTTTTATTGATTGTATACAAATCGTTTACTTGATCATTAGATTTCCCAATCCCATCTGCTGTGCGAATTCTGTTGGTATTACCATTTAATATACGCTTAGCATTTTCCCTCGCTTCAGTCACTAATTCTGCACTAAATCCAGCTTGCTGACGGATGTTATTTGCTTCATAGTCTGGGTTTAATTTGTAGTTGCTAATGTCTTTTAAGCTACGACCTAAATGTCCAATATCATTTCCCTGTGAATCATAACGAACACCATTTAAAGCTTGAATCATTTGAGAGGATGCTTCAGCATGTAGCTGGCTGTGTTTATTAATATTTGAAGCAATTATGATGTTTTCATTTACTTTTTTACTAGATACATCTATTTTGTCATCCTTTTCACCCACAGAACTTCACATCCCTTTTGGTTTATTTGATAGAACTCATCTTTTGACATTCGTTTATAAAAATATATTTCGTAGCTTTTATCAATATTACAAAGAACAGGCCTTTTTTCATAAATTAAACAAAAGTTAGTATTTTCATCTAAATATCTACATATGCCGTCACCATTATGGAGATCCGAATAAAGATTACTTCCATTTAAATTACGGCAACATTGTCCGCATTTATAACACTTATATGTATTTTGAGAAAGCATAAAAACCTCATTTTATTACTGAATTTTTAAACTGTTTTATATTCCCTTAAGCATTGTATATAATACAACCTTCACCTATCATTATTAGCCCTATAAAACTCAACTAGCACAATCTTTGTTGCAATTATATTATACACTTCTTAAAAAAATTCGTAAATATTACTTTTTCAGAAATGCTATGTGACGACTTTGTATACGGTTTAATACAAGTATTAGTACTAACTGTGAATGTCAATCTTAACTTCCCCATATTTCAAAAGATTTTACCTTTCCAGAATTACTAATATAATAATTTGTTGCCGCTAATACTTCTTGAATCTTATCTGGTATGTCCATGCTCTTGCATATGGAAGGCTGTACTGCTACTATCTTACCTCGGAGCACTTTATCTTGTAGTTTCATGTCCTTTAGGAAATTCTCATATTCTCCTTTTATAAACATACAATGAGCAGATTTTCTCCTACTCTTGATTTTCTGAAGAAACGTTGACTTAGTCTTTAGCCATATTGTTGACTTAATAGCCTGACCGACTACTTCGTATATATCTCCTATACTTGAATTGTAATTTTTTGCACCCATTCCCTTAACATGATACAAAGTAACTTCAAACTCTATTCCTTTACTCTGAATTGTAATGAAGTCTGCCATTTCTCCAGAACTATGATCATATATAATATAGTCAAGCTCTACGTTCTCAAAGAGAACTTCACGGAGCGTGTCTTGAATTGATTTACCTTTTTTTCGAGTCTTACTTGTTCTAAATTCAATACTCACATTTGTATCATATTTTTCTTTCCAAGGGATTGTTATGATATTGTCATTGGTAAAAACTATAGCTTCAGGGTCTCCCACACTGATTTCATTCCCCTGAATCATAACATCATCAGTAGTACGGAGTTTTAACGGATAATTTGATAGATATGAAGATAAACCAATCTTCTGTCGTCCCTCGAAAATTAAAATTTTTTCTTCTACGGATTGATATTTACCATTTATGTCACAAATGAGACTCTGCTCTTTCTCTCCAATCGACGCTTGTAAAGTAATCATATCCTTTTCTATATTAATGATCCTGATCTCAAGATCAGTTATGATCCCAAGTGTTCCTTCAGTCTTGTCATATACTAATGATGGATTAGCATATGATTCTCCTGAAAGATCAGCAAAATAAATATTTGGGGGATACTCTTCAAGTTTTTTTGGAATAGGTAAAAAGTCATAATTTGTATTAGTCTTAACCACCATTTCAGAATTGAATATTTTAACTCCATTTAAATCGCACCAAGATACAAAATCTTTAAGGTTGGCATATGAACTACTCCAGATTTTCGAACCGCTACTATATCCAATGGTGATTTCTTGTTCCTCTTGTGTTGCCTTACAAAATACGTGTCCCGCAGAATATAACCTACCTGTACTTGGATCGATTGCTTGACTAACATCAGACCCAGCAGATATTCTGTATGATTCACCAGATTCATTAAATCTATTTTGCATACCGGAATTAAAAATTTCAAATTCTTTTAAATTACCTAAAACCCTATGCATTTCATGTTTTGGAATCTTCTCAAAATTACTAGAAAAAGATTCAACTATTTGCTCGTAGATAAATTCACTTTTTACTTGTGAATAAATATAAAGGATTCTAGTCTCTTTCTGATAGTGTAAAATATATAAAAAATTTTCTTCGTCTTTTACAAGGTTGCCAGTATACCATTTTGGGTTTTCGTATCCTTTGCCTATAGCAACGATTGTATTATCTTCTTCATTCATGAATGGCCCATAGGCTATATTACAGATTTTAGGAAAAGTACCATGTATATTAAATCCTGTTACCTTATATAGTTTTGCATGGCAATTAGGTCTAATAGTAAGTAAAGACAAGTTTAGATCTGGGTCAATCTGTTCATTTTTGTCAATAGAATACCCCCCAATATATTCTTTTTCTATTTCTTCCCTATTTATTTTATTTTCACTTAGGTCAATTATAACCTCTTGCCAAATAGCATCACTTTTATACAGGGATTTATTTTCTATTACCAATTCTTCATCATTCATCGCGATAAACTTTGCCACGTCAATATTTTCAGCATTTGTACGTGCAAATCTTCCAATGAATTGAAGAGTATTTGCTAATGATTTATGCGGATCATGGATTGCTGCAATCTTCAGATTAGGGAAGTCAAAGCCCTCTCCTAGCATATCAACACATATTATACCATCCAGCTCTTTTTCACGTAGAGTATCAATTATTTTATACACTGTCTTTGAACTCATAGAGCTATCAACTCTTTGTAAATTTAAGATTGTTTCAGAGTTATATAGTTCCTGCAAATCTTTGGCTCGATCTTTGCTACTAGCTCTCACCATTAAAAAATGTTCATATCCCTTCTCACGATCAAGAAGGAAAATTGACTCTGCTTTTTTAGCAATAAGGTAGTCTTTATTTTTGGTATTTGGTATAGGTATGTATTGTATTTCACCAAAGATACCATCTTTATAAGCTTGGGATAGTGGATAATTATAGACAAAAACTCCTTTTATCGTCTTATTGTCCATTCTAAATGGAGTTGCAGTAAATAAAACGTGTTTTGCTTCATTTATATTTTCTAATATTTCAGTCCATGTTTTTGCTGGAACATGGTGTGCTTCGTCAATCAAAACTAAATCGAATTTATTTCTAATATTCTCCACTCTGGATATGCTCAATCCAACTTGAGGTGTTACAACAATTACATCTGAGCTTTTAATCTGATTATCATGATCTCCTTTATAAAGACTTTTCATCTCAAATACTTTTGGCCTTTTTATATTTTCAGGAAGAGCATTCACTTTAGTTAATGTCTTTAATGTTGAATATTCTCCAGAGACCTGACTTCGCACTAACTTACTCGGGGTAATAACTAAAACTTTGCTGGCTTCTAGAGTATACGGAGTCATCATCAAAACAGCAGTTTTTCCAGAACCCGTAGGCATCACAACAACGGCTGCTTTTGTTTTATTCAAAGTGAAAAAGGATGAAATTGAATGAATAGCTCCCAATTGTGCATTCCTTAATCCACTCGACTCTTCATCATCTTTGGGATATTTTAGTTTATTGTAGTTTTTAGAAAAATAATTATTAATATCAATTCCCCCCTTGCACACATGCTATTACACATTCACCAATCTAAGTTTGATAAATCATCTCAAATTCAAAAATTTTCAACGGGGTATATTCATCATATACCCACTAATACAATATTCTGACACCTTCATATATAAATAAAACGGGCAAAGCTATCTAACTTACTCTCTTCATGCCCGTTCTCTTTGGTGTGTTATATCTGAGTTATTCTGTTATGGGCTAGTTAGAGTAGTATTGTATGTCCTGAGTCCTCTACTCTTTTTTAAAAAAACCGTTTGCTCACATTATTACAGAATCTAATTTGTATTTCTGACCAAAATTAATACCTTTGCTCATTGTAAACTAAAACTACTTCCCTCACATTATAAGAGAATTCAACTAAACGAATTGCATTAAATTATCTATAGAGATATACTAAATAGTAATAAATACAGAACAATTAGAGCCAACATGTCGGAATATTTTATCCATATAAACCCTCAAACCACAATAACCTTCTTTTATCAGCAAATGATTAAGATCCAAACTGCAACTACTTTCATAGGTTGCACGGAGTGTCGTATCATAAGTGACACTGAGTTAATCCTGTATACAGATAGAATCATCTTTAATGATCGACATTTGGTCTTTTTTAATGGCGACCATTTAATTTTAGAAACATATCTAGAAAAATGATAATTAATACACCCTAAAGGATATCCACTTTAAAAATTCGTCACGTTCTGAATACACTCATGATGCTTTTTGTACAAGGCATAAATATAAGGAATCGGAACGCCGGATGGATTGATATATGTATAATCTTCATATTTAATAAGCTCAAACTCAGAACCCATGCGCCTTGTCATTTCATCAATAGAGTAGCGATGAAGTTTAAGTCCCGCACATTTTGGGGGTGCCTTCATAGAGAACTCTGCTAGTAAAGCATAGCCTCCAGATTTTATTGTTGACTTTAAGTTTACGAAATACTTTTGGATATCCGCTTCTTTACGTAAAAAATGAAGAACAGCACGGTCAATCCAGATATCAGCCCGGGTTATGCCTTCTGGTAGTTCTTTTGAGATGTCGTGATACAGCCAAGTTAATTTGCTGTTTTTTCCAATTCGGGTTTTCAGTTTATTTAGAGCTTCATCGCTGATGTCATTCAGAATAAGATGATGCCCTCTGTTAAGAAGCTGATCAACAAGTTCTGATGTTCCTGCACCCGGGAGAAAAACAGTGTCATACTCGGCCTTAGGAATCAGATCCATAAACTTTAAAGTCTGTGAGACATCATTCTCATACCATCCGAGTTCAGGATCAACTTTGGTGGAAAAAATCGCATTCCAGTGTTCATTTGGTGTGTTTATGTTCTTCTTTCTGCCAAACATATTATGTCCCTACTTCCGTGAAATTATATTTAACTTTATGCGCCCATGCTCAAACACTTCTTTTTTTGATCTAAATATATTAGAAATACATCTCAGTTTCATCTTAATTATTATAATATATTAGCAATTAATTGTCTAAGTATTCCGTAAGCTGACCATTGTTGACCCAGGCTTTAACTTTTCCATTACCATCAAATGTAATCGAGGATATACCATAGTACCAATTGTCAGGAAATCTTATATCTATTTTACTTGGAGATCCTAACAAATTACGTACTTCTTCTCTGCCGCCACTTCTTTCTATCATCAGGTTAGGCACTACTTTGAAATTCTCATTCTCAAATTTCCTACAATAATCATATAGCTGCATTTCAGCATTTGTCATGCCTATTAAATAATTTTTCATATGTACTCTCCATGTTAGTAAAATCTCTTATATATATTACTTATGTTATTAACACTTAGTCATCATCAAAAGCATTCAAAAAATATAGTGCATACATAACTCTAAAAATTGCATGCAACTTCGCATCCTTCGTTTTCTTTGATAATTTTTGGAACACTTTTTC
>JAGXFY010000065.1:0-18657 GCA_024636985.1 Clostridiales bacterium
ATCTTTTTCCTCAGGTACACCAAAAATAAGAAAGCTTTTAATCCCTTTGGACTGCCACTGGGGCACCAATCGTTCCAGTTGATCCACGCTTATGTGGTACTGGCCTTTCATGGACTCTATTTCTTTATATACGTTCTCACCTTCGACCATAAAAATCGGGTAAATTATATCATCCATGGTCAATTGTACATCCCGAACCATCTTTCTTAGTACACCATGTTGCCTTAATCGTGTTGGTAAATATCCCATATTTCAACCGCCTGCCCTTCATTGATCTAATTTTTAACCCATTATATCCTTTCAACTTTTTAACTTGAATTTATTTTATTTAATTTATTAAGCTTATTTAGTTTCTTCCATAATCGTTTCGTATATACCTTGATATGTATGGATCCTTGCCTCATGTATGAGGGACCACTGATTTTCCTTAAGGGCTTCTGTGGTCATGGGACCGATGGAATAAGCCGGTATTGACCGAGACATCTGTCTATGATCCTCACTACTTATGGCCATAAAAGCTTCTACAGCAGACCGACTGGTAAAAACAACCCCATCATACCCCTCTTCTTGAAGGTCCACTTTTCTTTCAGTGGGAAGCATTTCGTATAAATGAACGTCCATCACTTGAGTTTTCTCACTTATGGCTTTTATAATCTCTGTGTTCCCCAGTTTGGACCTATAAAAGCAAATACCTTGACTCAGTTGTTGTCGGTCCAGCTTATTTTGTATCAAGTCCAGTAGTTCTTTTGTTGTGAATTTTTCCGGCATATAATCCGGTAGGATACCATGGTCCTTTAAGGCCTTTGTGGTGGAAGTCCCTATACTGATAATAGATGGTCCTGCAAGGATGCGCAGGTCCCGGTTATGGGCTTGTAAGGCTTTAAAAAAACAAGTCACACCAAAAGGGCTGGTAAAAACCATAGCACCTAACCCTGAAAACCAGTCTTTGGTAAAATATTCTAAATCCGGATTCAGTATTTTATGGGTAATCATAGGCATTTCAACCACTTGGGCCCCTTGGTCCTTTAGATTCTGAAGCAACTTAGCTCGGTTGGTCATTTTGTCTTTATCCGAAGATCCGACCTCGTTTTTCACTTCAGGTGTCGGCAAGGTGAGTAATATTCTCTTACCAAATAATGGTTTGGCTTCAAGATTTGTCAACTTATGATGAAAACCTGCCACTTCACCAATGACGATTAAGCCAGAACGACTTTCATGTTCATCAACAGCCGTGCTAAGTTCATCTAGTTTTATACTGACTTTTGCTTGCTGGGGTGTTGTTGCATGATAAATGATGGCAACCGGCGTCTTAGCTGATTTACCTGCATTTAAAAATCCTTCAGCAATGGCCCCTGCTTGTCCGATGCCCATTAGAATGACACAGGTCCCTCCCGCTTTTGTCAAAGCTTCATAATCCATAGGCGCACCGGACTTAGAGAGGTGGCCTGTCATCACATGAAAGGATGCGGACAATCCCCTGTGTGTTATGGGAATACCGGCGTAGGTCAAGCCGCCTATAGCGGAGGTAATGCCCGGTACCACATCGTATTCTACACCTGCTTCTTTAAGGGCCAAGGCTTCTTCACTACCACGGCCAAAAACATAAGGGTCGCCCCCTTTAAGACGAATCACTTTAAGTCCAAGTAAAGCTTTTTCAATCAATAAGGCATTAATATTTTCTTGGGTCATGGTATGATCCCCGGCTTTTTTACCCACATATATTTTTTCTGCATACGTAGGTGCTAGGTCCAGTAATGCCTTACCACTTAAATAGTCATAGGCAATAACGTCCGCTTCACTTAGATAGCGCATCCCTTTGACAGTAATCAGTTCCATATCTCCGGGACCCGCTCCTACCAAGGCAACAAATCCTCTTGTTTGAGGTTTCAGTTTTTTGGCCATATGACGACCATGATGGATCAGTTGATCTTCTAGAAACCTCATCTGTTGTTCATTTTGGACCAAGCCCAAATCATGGATAACACCAAGGTTTAGAGTCTCTCTATGAGCTGTTTGACCATGCTCATCGCCTAATAAACTATAGAAAGTAAGGTTAAGGTCTTTGGATAGGTCAAGGTAACCACCAATCGCCATATGACAAGACCCCTGTGTGCCTTTTAGATAAGCGCGCTCCAGTCTTGCCTGTAAAGTGGCTTTATGGTCTTGAATCGATGTCAGAAGCCTAAACAAAGCTTCATCTTCTTCTCGAATCTCCAGTCCCAGTATGCCTTGACAAGGTGCCGGTATCATTTCCTTATAATCTAAAGGTATAAAGTTTAGGTGTGGGTACTCTTTTTTCAAATCCAAACGGTGGATGCCGGCTTGTGCCAAAACAATCCCATCCAACTTGTTCTCATAAATACCTTCTTCATTATCTTGATTATTTTCATCCTTTTTATCCAACTTTTTAAGCCTTGTATCAATGTTCCCTCGGATATTCTCAAAGACCACCTCAATACCAAAACTTGAGAATAAACGCTTAAGCTCGACCCTACGTCTTGGGCTGCCAGTGCCGATGATCAATTTTGGAGGTAAGTTTTCCAGACTTGTCCCTTCTTTTGTAATGAGATAATCAAAAGGGTTTTCTCTTTTAATCGTACCACCAAGGATCAGACCTTGGGGTAACTTGGCCGGCATGTCTTTAAGACTATGAACGGCCAGGTCAATTCTCTTTTCTTTAAGGGCCTGTTCTATTTCTTTAATAAAAAGCCCTTGACCGCCAATCTGAGACAAAGGTGTTGTTTGGTCCCTGTCCCCTTTGGTTTCAATAATGACACATTCAAGTTCTAAGGGTTCATTGGATGAAATGGATATGTTAGATGGGTCAGAACTTAGTTGATCGGCTTTTTGTTGATAGGCTTCTTGTAAATGAGAAATTACAAGTTCTGTCTGCTTAAGTGCAAGGGCACTGCCCCGTGTTCCTAATCTTATTTTCATGTCATCCCCCGTTTATGGTCAGTTTCTCTAAAATACGTCTTAAGGTCTCGGTATCTTTATAGATGATGGCGTGTAACATCTTGTTTCTCTTAACCGAATCTCTTTCCATCTCTTTAAAAATTGTTCTAATTGCTCCCAGTAACTTTATTTTTTCTTCCCAGCTTTCATCATATTCTTCTTTAAGCTTACCAATGATTTTCTGTCCCAGTATGGGGCTTTGCCCACTGGTGCTGACCGAAAAAATAAGTTGACCTCGCTTTAAGGCTGAGGTAAACACAACATCACATAAATCCGGTTGATCCACCACATTACAAAGAATATGAAGTGCCTTACAGTCCTCATAGACCTGTCTGTTAACAAATGCATCATTGGTTGCAGATATAACTAAAAAAGCATTTGTAATATGGTCCTTATGATAGGGACTGACCCTACATTGTACCTTAGGACCCATTTCTAATAGACTTGGCAAAAAATTCAAGCTCACCGCTTCAACCTTTGCACCAAAGTCTATTAATTTTTGGATTTTTTCAAGGGCAACGGATCCACCACCAATGACCACAATCTTTTTTCCTTCTATATTCAACATTACCGGTAAGTACATAGCCTCACTCCAAATCGTACAATTTTTTCATTAAGGTCAAAGCTTCTTTAAGCTCTTCTTGTTCCATGTTCTTTAATCCCAAAATGGGCTCTTTCACTACCCTAAGGACCGCTGATTTAATGACTTTTTCAATATATGCGCTTTCTTTTTGACTCAGTTGTATTTTTTTATGAATCAAGTCCATAGCATCCCCGTAGGCTGTCTGAACTTTGTTCTGAAGACCTTCAATAGTCGGATCAGCAACTGAACGCATCATCCAGTCTTTAAGCATTTCGACTTCATGGGGTATTTTTTCTATCATTCGATCGGCCATTTCTCGTCTGACTTCTAGGTTGTCTTCAATAGTTTTTCCGATCTCATCGATACCAAGGACTTGAATATGATCCATCGTATCGATTCGGCGTTCAATATCTGCAGGAACCGCCAAGTCTATGAACAACTGATTTTTTGCTTCACCTTGATATAGGTTCATGGTTTCCAAGAGTCGGTCATAAGAAAAGATATAATGGGGACTGCTGGTAGCACTGATGATACAATCCACTTGGCTTAGAAAAGCATACCGCTCTTCGTAGGGTAATGTGCCATCATCCGGATCCAAGCTATTCATTTGACATATGGAACGGCTTGTTTTATATATTACCAAACCTTCTTTCGTAGCCACTTCCTCAAAATACTTCTTGACCAAACGGCCTGTTTCACCAAGACCGACAATCATAACCCCTTTACCACCCGTTGTCCTCAGAAATTCCATAGCACGCTTATAAGCCAGATAAGCAACGGAGATGGGCAAATGAGAAATACCAACTCTGGTTCTGATTTCCTTAGAAAAACGTATGCTTTCTTGGAAAAGTCGGTTTAATATTTTATTGCTGATCCCCATTTTGGATGCCAAAAGCCAAGCGTCTTTAACCTGAGATAAAATCTGATCCTCACCAAGTACCATAGAATCCAGACCGGCTGTTACTTTCAGTAAATGGGTGATGGCTGCGTCTCCGGTTAACGACCACAGACGTTCTCTAAAAATAGGCCCATCTTCCGGATTCAATTGGTCAATAATGCCTTCAATGACCTCTAATACATCTGTATCAGCGCCTATATAATAGAGTTCAAAACGGTTACAAGTGGATAATAAGACATTGCCACCAACCGATTCAAACAATTGAATCTGATATTCCATCCGTTTTGTTTGTGTCCAGGCCAATTGTTCTCTTAGACCCACTTCCATTTCTTTATAACTCACACCCACCACATTTACAATCATAATTATCCTTTCCAAGAAAAGAAGCTCTGCTTCGTTATGAGCTCTGCTCATATTTCTGAACGGTTCGATGGAAAGCTCCTTGACGTATTCTGCCACGCTTCAAGGCTGAATACTATAGTATGGCTTTCCTTGAGAACAAAAAACCAAAAATAATGAGCAAGGACACCGAAGCACCCTTGCCCTATATTATATCATCTGAGATCTGTATTGTCTAAGCATGACGATGTGAGATTGTTCCTGTGCCACCAAACCATCAATCTTGTCATGTTCCGCTACTGGTAGATGTCTTTGTGCCTCTCTAAGAAATAATATGGTGTCTTTTTCAAGTCGAAAAGCCAAGTCAAAAGCTTCCTCCAGACTCATAACCTCTTTTTTCTGAGACATAAAGTCAATGTTGTCTTTAATTAAAGCATCTAGATAGGCCATATATTCATCGTCGACGTCACTGGTCGTAAAATTCACGTATTGCTCTTTGAGGGACTTATAGAGTTTTTCATGTGCTTCTTCCTGCTTGGCCAGTGCCTTAAAAAGTTCCGTCAACTTCTCTTCTCCAGCTTGATTGGCCAAATCTTTATAATGCCCTTGACCCATCACCTCAATATCAATGAGCACATCCAGTAGATCTTCTAGTAAAAATATTTCTTGCATGATATAAACCCCCTATTCTACAAACCTTCATGGTTAAACTGCATATCTGTTTTGTAATGGTACCCATGCCACTGTATATGTTCTGCCACTAGGGCTTTCGGATTCAAGGTAATGCCTTCTAAGACTTCTTTTTTAAAGACTTGATAACCCATACGGTCCACAATATAACCGATGTGCTCCTTTGGCAAACTTGTATCAATATAGCGTTCTACAAAATCATAGGTATTTTTAATGATTTGAGTGATTTCTTCTTCTGTTGCCCACTTAATGAAGGGCATAGCCAATCTAGGGTTTTTCTTACCGCTTCTGCCCATAATGACCATTCTATAATACTTTTCTTCGCTTCTCGTCCATGCCCCGGCCGGACATTTTAGTATACATTCACCGCATCCGATACATTTTTCTATATCTCTTTCGATGTTATAATCCTTAACGCTTAAGGCACCGGTCACTTTTTTCTTACAATTGTCCACGCATGCCTCGCAAGTGATACATCGTTTGCTATCATATTGAGGCTCTGTTAAACAGATAATGCCAAAGTCCTGCATATGGGCTTTAATACAATCGTTAGGACAACCGGTCACAGCGATTTTGAAATGAAAATCATGAGGATAAACGGCTTTTTCAAGGCTGTTTGCGATTCTGGTCGTGTCATCATTGGCATAAGGACAAACACGGTTACCAATGCAGGCCGAGATATTTCTTGTACCTGCTGCCGGATAGCCACCATCACCATAATCCACATCAAGTCCAAGGGATTCAATAAGGGGACGGATCATCTTATTGATTTCCGAGATTTGATCAAAGTCGATTCCAGGACATTCAAAACCTTGTCTGGTGGTCAAATGAACCGTACCGTCACCAAATTTTTCTGCTACTTCTTGAATGATTTGAAAATATTTGGCTTCCAGATGACCACCTGGAACCCGTACTCTAAGGGCGGTTTTATTTCTAATTTTTGTGATTCTATACGCATTTTTTGTCACTAATTTTCGATCTATACTCATGAGCACGCCTCCTTAGTCCAACAATGTTTTTGCCTTGGTATAGTTAAAAACAGGACCTTCTAGGCAAACATAAGTTTCATCAATCTTACAGTGACCGCATTTACCGATACCACAACTCATTTTACGTTCAAAAGATACCCAAATATTTTCTTCAACAAAACCAAGACGTAACAACTCAAGTGTGGTGAATTTCATCATCATCGGTGGACCAACGAGGATGACCGTCTTATTTTCTACATCGGACAAATCCAAATCTTTAATATGGCTTGGAATAAGGCCAACTTTATAAGGCCACGTATCATCCCCTTGGTCAACCGTAAGGATTATAGGCACCTGCTCTTGCCACTTGCGAATCGTATCTTTAAAAAGAACATCTTTTGGACTTTTAAAGCCGACAATAATCTGCAAACCTTTTATGGCCGCCTGGTTGGCTATGAAGGTGTCTATGGTATTTTTTACAGGTGCAAGTCCGGTACCCCCGGCTATAACCACCATGTCTTTGTCTTTAAACCATTCTTGTTTAAAACCATTCCCATATGGTCCACGCATATGTAAGGTTTCACCGGGCTTCATTGCAAAAAGTCGATCTGTAACCCTGCCCACTTTCCTTATGGTCATGGTAAGCGTATCCGCGTCAAAATCAGAAATGGATATAGGGGCTTCGCCCACACCTGGAAGGGACAGTTGCATAAACTGACCACCCACGAACCGGTCCTTGGCTTCAAAAACAAAGGTTGAATCTATTTCCGTCTCTTTTTGTGTGGCTATTAAGGTATAAGGTCTTGGCATATAAGGATTAGTCATGACTTTCCTCCTTTATGATCTCTGATAACTTATTGATACATTTTGAAAAAGAAATGTATTCCGGACATACATCATCACATCGACCACAGCCAACACACATATGCTCACCAAAGCGTTTATGATAGTCATTGATTTTGTGCATGGTTTTAAAACGCATTCTTTCACCATTTTGTTTTCTAAAACCATGTCCCCCTGCCATATCTGTATAGCCTTTAATATGACAACTTGCCCAAACCCGCCTGCGTTCACCGAGCAGACCATCATCACTTACTTCAACATCCTGCATGGTAAAACAAGAACAGGTAATACAGGACGTATTACATCGGCCGCAGGCAATACATCTTCTTGTGTATTCTTTCCATAAAGGGTGTTCAAAAAGACTGTTGTTAACCTTGTCTATTGGTGGTATCTCCACTTTGACTTTATTTTCTTTAATATATTCAGGCACAAAATCTGTTTTCCTCACCTGACTCAAGTCTTCGGTAACCAGTGTAGAGTCCACAACTTCTAGCAATGAATGGTCACCGTCAAAGCGAATGGCCGCTTCATAATCTGTATAGGTATTAGATCCCATAGAGACGCAAAAACAGGTGTTAAACCCCTCCGTACATTCAATCATAACATATTTGACCAATTGCCTTCTACGTTCATAATAAGCGTCCTTAATGTCCCCATTTTTAAGGAATATGGTGTCCAATCGCCTAATGCCGTTCAAATCACAGGGCCTGGCAAATATTAGGATTGGCTTGGTATCTATTTTAGGTTCCACAATCTGTCCATCTATAAAATGGAACAAGGTTTCTCTAATTGGCATTAAAAACTCTTTAGGCGAGTAAAAAGCCTTTTCCTCTAATACCAAATCTTCAATGTCTTCAAAGATACCATACACGATTTTGTCCGTATCTGAAAAGGTACCTTTTGCCTTTTCTCGGATTGGACCCACCAACGTATATTGCTTGGCTAGTGTTTTAAAATATGCCTTCATCTCTCTCTGTGTCAGTTCATACCCCATAACTTCACTCCTTTATCCTTCTATAGTATACTCAAATCTTATCGCGCCCCATAAAATAGTAACTGCCACCTAGAATCAGACCACCACCAACAAAATTCCCAAGGGTTACCGGAATCAGATTCTTAAAAACACCTAATACAGATACAGTTTCCGGATGCTCCAACCATAGACCAATGGTAAAAATGGTCATGTTTGCAATGCTGTGTTCCATTCCCGTAGCTATAAAAGCAAATAGACACCAGAAAATCATGATGAGCTTACCGGATTCACTCTTAAGTTTAATCGAGGATAACACGGCAAGACAAACCAAAATATTACATAGTATACCTTTGAAGAAGAGTTCAATAAATGAACCATTCATCTTTACTTCTGATACTTGAAGGACAAATTCACCAACGGCATTACCTTCAATCCCGGTCATATAAAAAAGCGTACCAATGATAATGGAACCAATGAAATTACCAGTGTAACTTAGTCCCCAGCTTTTACTGGCATCCGAAAGTGTTATTTTTTTATCAAAAATACCCATAACATGAACCAGATTATTCCCTGTAAAAAGCTCCGATCCGGACATAATGACTAAACTCAGTGCGATTCCAAAACCAAGACCCATATATATTTTTCCATAAGGACTACCGGCCACTTGAGCTGTACTGCCAATAACCATAATAAGTATAATACCTATACCCACATAAGCGCCAGCCAAACCGGATGCAACCAGATATCTGCCAATACCACTTTTCATGAAGTTTATTTTGTTGACAGACCCTTGGCCTACCAACATAAGGATTTCTTTATACATAAGATTACCTTTCTCTCTAAAGTTATCATATATTTAACAAATGTTCCACTGATTTAATTCTTCAGAAAAAAGCAGTCAGCCATTAATCATCCTGTTATAATGACTGACTGCTTTTCATTCAATTTCTACTGATTAAGTTGATGAATAAGATCTTCAATATTAAGACCATGAATTTCTGCCGCTTGACTTAAGGATTCCATTTGAGATGAAGGGCAACCTAAGCATCCCATACCATTAGAAATCAAAATACCTGCAGCATCCTCTTTTTTACTTAATATTTCACTGATTAACATATCTTTTGTAATATTCATATCGTTTCTCCTTTTCTAAGCTCTCATTATTGTATGTTTTTGCTTGGGTTCTTTTTCATACTGGTAGCTGAAATTTGTTGCTTTTCCTTCAACAAACCCTTTGATAAAGGCCGCTCTAAAATCGTAATAGTAGCCAACATCCATCCCTTCGGATATCCAATTGTCTTGATGGACACATCTATTGGTTAACCATATAACTTGTTGATCATCTTGTTCTATGACTTCATTAACCCGGTCACATGGCATGCCCTCTAATAAATAGTCATTAAGAGTCACAAAAATCTGATTAGGATCTGTAAATGTTTCATTTCGCTCAATGGCTTTTTCTTTACCCTTATTGTAGTATACCGCTACCACTGTATCTGCTGCTTCTTTGACTTGATCATTTAGGACTTTGATGATTGCAGCTTGTCTTTGCTCTGCTCTATTAATACTGGTTTGAAGCCAGCCATGGATATTACTTGTATCAATCAAGGACTCAATAGGTTCATCTCCCATAGGATACCCATAATCATCATAAATCGCTTTTAAAGTGTCCTGTGTTAAGATTAAGGGGAATTGATTGATAATGTCCTGTTCAATCTCTTCAAATAATTTAATTTTGTTAAACAACCACGTGTGAATAGGTGCTAAAAATAAGCTCATATTATATTTCCTTTCTTTTTTCATAGGTGGCGAGAACCGCTTTTTTATACTGATCAAAACCAACGCGATCAATCATAATGCCCAGTTTTTCTCCGGTATCTGCCATCTCACAATAGGTATCAAACACAGCATCGACCATAAGAAAAACTTCTTCTTCAGTAAGTTGGCTTGCAACTTCATCCGGCAGTCTCGGATGAAAGCCAGCGCTGCCACCGACTCGGACAATGTAGCCTTCAACATCTGCCAGAACCACGATGTCTTTAGCATTAGCACTTGTACAGGCATTTCGACAGCCGGCTACAGCGATCTTAACCCTATTAGGTGCCGGTTTTCCGTAGTAACGCTTTTCAAGGGTCATGCTGACTTTCATGGAATTTTGTTTAGCTCTTTTGCAAAAAGAAGCCGGACACATCTCAACATTCTTGACGGAATAAGGGGACAATACACCGGGTTCCATACCAAGATCTGCCCACGCAGCGTCTACCTCTTCTGCCTTAAGACCAATAATCATCACCCTTTGTCCTGATGTGATTTTTAGGGTTGCTTTATATTTTCTTGCCACTTCCGCAAGGCGTATCATGTTATCCGGTGTAATAAAACCACCAGCAATCCTTGGCGTAATGGAATAGGTTCTTTTATCGTTTCTTACCTTTTGAAGATTTGCATACCTAGGATTCGACATGAATGGCTCCTTTCTTATGAGTTTTGATTTGTCTTATGTGCCTATTATATATATAATAAGTCAATAATTCGGTATCCTATGTTACCTTATTGTTTGAAGACACGCTTTGCTTGATATTGTTTGTAGTAGAATAATTCTTTGATGCTAAGCCATGATAGACTTTTAGAAAGTACAAAAAAAAAGCCACCATGATCAATCATGAGGGCTAAAATTGACTTTTTGCAATTATTGTAAGTCAAGAAAACTTTTTTGTTGTTTCTGTGTCATAGCTTTGAAAACAAGGTCATAAGACATATCCAGCATGATTTTTAACACTTCATCCGGTACATCCCCCTCTAAAAATACAGAATTCCAATGGGTTTTATTCATGTAGTACCCGGGTATAATATCAGGATATTGATTTCGTAATGATTGTCCAAAAACCGGCTCGCATTTGACGGTTATAATCGATTTCTTTTCTTTATTAGTCCCGATCATCACATACATCTTATCTCCTATTAAGTATCGTGTGGCTTCCCACTCCACTTTATAGTCTCTTATCGTGCCTGTCTTTGCTAAACAATATCCATCCACCCAATCGTATTTCACTGTTTTCCTCCCACTTATTACCTAGATATGTTGCCATTGTTTTGAATAATGATAACATCTATTTATTTATTTATTTATTTATTTCTTTTTTATTTTAATCACACGATCTTCCGTGACAATATAGTCCATGATTTGGTCTTTACTCTCGTAGGGTAGCTGATTTTCCAGATGGTTCTCATAAGCTAATCCAACTTTTATAAGACCTGGATGGGCGTTCAGATAATTATCATAATAACCACCACCATATCCGATTCGATTCCCTTTAAGATCAAAACAACAACCGGGTACAAGAATCAAATCCCCTTCTCTAGGCTCATAGACAGCACTGCCAACTTTGGGTTCCATTACACCAAATGTGCTTTTTTTCAACTGTTCTGGGCCGATATAGGGAGAGAAAGCCATATTTTTTTTATCAATGACCCTTGGTACTAAGAAATTATAACCTCTATGGTTCACCATGTCTTTTATAAAAAGACAATCCACTTCATTTTTCATAGCAATATAGCCAAAAACATTACAGGATTGGTTAAAAAAATCTGCTTCTAGAATTCGTTTGGCGATTTTCTCACTCTTACGACTTACATCAGAAAAATACATCTGTTGTCTTATAAATAAATGTTTTGCTCTATAGTTTGTTTTATCCATCACTTTTCCTTCTGATGGGCGTTATGCTACCATCGGCTTCTACAAAACTTGCTTGACTTAAAGTTGCCTTGACGCCATTTTTCCAGCTTTCAATATAAGCCTTTCTCAATACTTGTTGTTCTCCTTTTTCCTTTTCATTCAAGCCTTCTGATTTGGATTTTTTGGCCAAAAAATTAATACGTTCGATTTGAGATTGATCCATTTCAAACCTCCTTTTTATAACGCTTTAAATAAAGTTCCAACATCTTCACCTGCGAGTATATCCAGCAAGACATAAGGGCGATCTGCGTTAGCTATAACCATATCAATATGTGCTTGTGTCGCAATCATAGCTGCTTGAAGCTTTGTTACCATACCGCCCGTTCCAACAAGGGTGCTTGAACCTGTTGCCATTTTAAGTATATCACCGTTGATTTCCATGACTTTCGGAATCAACTCTGCCTCTTCATGACGCACGGGATCCTTCGTATGTAGGCCGTCAATATCCGAAAGCAGTATGAGTAAATCAGCTTTAACGAGCGTAGCAACAATCGCTGACAAGGTATCATTATCGCCGAATTCAATCTCATCTGTGGCTACAGTATCGTTCTCATTAACAATCGGAATGGTTCCATAATCCAACAAGGCATTAAACGTATTGATAACATTATTTCTACTTTTTTCTTCCGTTGTAATATCTTTTGTTATGAGTACTTGCCCTGCTATGATATTATATTCTCTAAAAAATTTCTGATACATACGCATCAAGGATGCTTGTCCTACCGAAGCAACCGCTTGTTTCTTATCCATATCTAATGGCTTGCTTTGTAGGTTTAATACACTAATTCCTGCTGCCTGTGCACCTGATGATACTAAGATAACATCCAGGCCACTGTGTTTCATGTCCGCCAGTTGACGAATGAGTTTTTCCATCTTTGTTAAATTAATATGCCCGGTATCTTTGAAAGTCAAAGAGGATGAACCCACTTTTACAACAATTCTTTTCATGTTGATGAATGCTTTTCTATCCGTCATATCCACAACTCCTATGCCAAGATGTAATCTGTTTTATTTTACAACAATAAGCCAGCCTAATCAATCCTTTAGACCTATTTTGAAAAGTTTCATGATTAGTAACAAAAAAAAGGCTTGAATAAGTAAAAATAAGGTAGGTTCTACTTAATGATGCTTGTAAAACCTACCGATTTATATGCGAACTGTATAGATGCGTTATCCTTTATAGACTTGGATTATGATCGTCTTTCTTAGCAGCATCGATTTGCTTCATGGTTTTGCTTTTCTTTACACTTTTTTTGTAGATTCTAATCCCTATGAAAAGCATCAAAGCTGTAAAAAGTAGATAGGGTGAATTGGCTACAACATAGACAATTAAATCTTCAAAACCTTCTTTGATATCCATAAATGTATTTTCAATACCCCGACTCACCCGTTCACCAAGGGTTATGGGTTCTTTTTCAATAATCGTCGGTATTAAAACTTCCTGAATATTGACATTTATGGTTGAATACCGAACACTTTCACTCATATTTCTTAGATTGCTTGTATACCGTTCAATCTCGTATCGAACATTCTGAAGTGCATATTCCAATTGGATGACATCTTCAAGCTTTTCGGATTTTTCAAGAATGGCTAGAAGTCGATCCTCTTGTACTTTAAGTGTTTCTAGTCTAGATTCTACATCCACAAATTGACTGGTTATATCTTCACGGCCTTCATTAGCATTGAGCACTTGGCCTATGGTTTTGAGTTCTTCAAACATGACTTCAAATTGTTCTGCCGGTACTTTTATGGCATAACGACTGGATCTTCTTTGGGCACCGCTTTCATAGATTTGACCGCCATAGCTTTCTGAGCTTTCTACATAAGCATTGTATTTGCCTATAGATTCTTTTAGAGTTGCTATGGTTTCATCATATTCAAGGGTTTCTATGGACATATGGCCGGTTTTAATAATCTTACGTTCATTAACAACCATGGACTCAGGTAGGGGTTCACCATCAGCAAAGCTTTTTGTTTCTTCATCCCTCATTTCCATCTCTGAGGTAGCTTCTTCAGTAACTTCCTCTGGCATTGAAGGTGCACTTTCATCATAACCCATAAACCCGGACTCATTTGAACTGGTTGCAGTATCCTCTGTTACACTACTTTTTTTGGCACCACATGCGGACAAAACAAGTACCATCACCAGCACACTTACAATCCCAATTTTTAAACGCTTAAATCTTTTCATCGTCAGTCTCTCCTTTTCTCTCTCACTATATCTCTCTTGATGTATATTATATTATCTATTATAATTATTCTGACGTAAATCGTCGATTTTTGTTCCATTTGACGCTTTAACCTATGTTATAATAATTTTATAGTCAACATAATAGAAAGGCGGTATCTTATGACATCTACAACAACACATACAAAAGACTTGACCCCTATAGAACAATTGGAAAAACTAGACCAAAGCCTAAGTGCACTGGGCTTTTCCGAGGCCCTTATTTTCTGGGATTCTGCAACACTGGCACCGAAGAATGCTGTAAACGGACGTTCAGAGACACTTGTTCACCTGTCTGAATTCTATTATAACACATTGGTGAATGAACACATCCATCAGGTGCTCATCGATTTGGAAGCCACTAAAAGTGACTTAAATGATCTGGAAAAATCTAAGCTTCAATTTTTTAGAGAAGAATATGATAAAGTGGCCTGTGTACCTGTAGATGAATATGCTGCATTTAAAGGTCTACAAGCCTTATCCTCTGATGCTTGGGAAGAAGCTAAAGAAAAAAATGATTTTTCTATTTTTGAACCCTATCTTCAAAAAGTTATTGATTTTCAGCGTAAATACATCGAATATAGAAACAAAGGTGGGCATCCTTATGATACCTTACTTCAAGATTATGAACGGGATCTCACAGTAGAAATCACCGATCAGTTTTTCGACCGTTTAAGAGCGGTCATCGTCCCCTTAGTTCAAAAGATCAAAGACAGTGGTGTCACTGTACACTCTCCTTTTGAAGGTATCCAATACGATGTCAAAAACCAAAAACATTTATCTGATTTACTACTTGAGAAACTGGGGTTCAACAAGGATAGTGGTATTATTGCGGAAAGTGTTCATCCTTTTACCATGAACATCACAAAAGATGATGTTCGTATTACGACCCACTATTACGAAGACAATATTCTCTCAAGTATCTACAGTACCATACACGAATGTGGTCATGCACTTTATGAACAAGATATTGATGTGGCTTTAGGTTTTAGTCGATTAGCAACCGGAACCACCATGGGCATTCACGAGTCTCAATCTAGAATCTATGAGAACAATGTTGGACGCTCAAGGGTATTTTGGGAAACCTATTTTCCTTTATTAAAAAACCTATTTCCAGACCAATTGGGTGATGCTAGTCCTGAGGTCTGCTACAAAGCCAGCAATTATGTACGACCCACATTAATTCGTATTGAAGCGGATGAATTAACTTATGCTTTGCACATTATGATACGCTACGAGTTGGAAAAACAGATTTTTGAGGGCAAGTTAAATGCGAAAGATTTGCCAAGTGCTTGGAATGAGCTCTATCATAATTATCTTGGTATAACACCTGATTCTGATGCCAAAGGCGTTTTACAAGATGTCCACTGGTCTGAAGGCCTATTTGGCTATTTCCCTTCCTATGCTCTTGGTAGTGCTTATGCAGCGCAGTTTGAAGTTGCTATGAACAAAGATTTTGATGTTAACAAAGCCATCGCAGACGATCAACTGATCCTTATTAAGAATTGGCTTGCCGATAAAATCCACAAATACGGATCCACCAAGACGCCGGAAGAAATCCTTCTGATCGCGACCGGTGAACCTTTTAATCCGAAGTATTTTACGGATTACTTGTTAAAGAAATACAGTGATTTATATAAGCTAGGTTAAAGTGTCAAAACTATATAGTTGAACTTTTACATACAAGATATAGTTATGAGTGTATCAACGTAACCTATATATTGGATGTAATTTAGAGAAACTTAGTTTTTGATACTTTAACCAACCAATAAAGGATTTATTTGTTCGTTTTTTGCTAAGCAATAATTGAGTCATACGAAATACTTTTCTAAAAACTTTCAATATGATTTTTAATTAACAGTAAGTGTTCTATTTTTGTCTAATTATCCTAAGGATAGTTTAAAAAAATTGACACTTACTTTTTTTACAGGAGATGAGAAAGACTAAAGAACTATGAAGTTCCTGGAATGACGTGTATGACTTAAGCCAAGCAACAGGATGTTGCTAGCCGACTTTTGGCACAGGACGTGCCAACCGGAGGCCGTAGTCATACATGTCATGGAAGGGTTTTCATAGTTCCAAATTAAATTTTAACTTTCAATATCGACTCCGCCACCTTCATACCATCCAGTGCCGCCGACATAATACCACCTGCATAACCTGCCCCTTCACCACAAGGATAGAGACCTTTAACCGAACTCATATAGGCCTCATCTCTTAAAATACGTATGGGTGAAGATGTTCTAGTCTCAACACCTGTTAAAACAGCATCCTTTCGGTCAAAATCTTTGATTTTCTTGCCGAATGCTTGAATGCCTTCTTTTAAGGCTTCTGCTACAAAATCAGGTAAAGCTTGATTCAGGTCCGCCATGGTATATGGACCTTTAATATTGGGTTTAACAGCTCCAAAGGCTGTTGTGATCCTATTATTGATGAAGTCGTCCAGTTTTTGAACGGGCAAACTGTAATTAGAACCGGCGATCTCAAAGGCCTTTTTCTCCCATTTTCTTTGAAAATGAACACCGGCTAATAAATCATCATAACCAAAGTCCTCAGGTAGTACATTGACCAACAATGCACTGTTTGCATTCACTTCATCTCTTTTAAAATTACTCATCCCGTTACAAACGACATGGCCAATCTCAGAAGCTGAATTCACCACAAAGCCACCCGGGCACATACAAAAAGTATAGACCGCACGTCCCTCACCTGTTCGATACGTTAACTTGTAATCCGCTACAGGCAGATTAGGATGATGATAGCCTAATCCATATTGTTTCTTTGAGATCATCTCTTGGGGATGCTCAATCCGTAACCCAATTGCAAAAGCTTTTTTCTCCATAGGAATCTTATCGATTATCAGGCGCCGAAAGGTATCTCTTGCACTGTGACCAATGGCCAAAACCACATGATTCGTAGCAATGAGATTGCCCAACTGGTCTTTGATGCCTATAACGGCGCCATCTTCAATAACCAGTTCGGTCATTTTCCTGCTAAAATGAACCTCACCACCAAGTGCAATGATTTTAAGGCGTATGTTTTCAACGACTTTGATCAGATAATCTGTACCGATATGAGGCTTGTTCACATAGCGAATTTCTTCCGGTGCACCCGCCTCAACAAAGGTATTTAATATTTTGTCCATTCGATAGAATTTGTCTTTTACGCCTGTGTTAATTTTTCCATCTGAGTAAGTACCAGCGCCACCTTCACCAAATTGTATATTAGATTCTACATCCAGTTTTCCGGTTTTGAAGTAGGTCTCTACATCTTTAATGCGCTCATCAACCGCACGTCCACGTTCAAGCAATATGGGTTTAGCCCCTTGTTCTGCCAGAATAAGTGCTGCAAAAAGGCCTGCCGGTCCGGCACCGATAACGACCGGTCGTTTATCAGGTAAATTTATTGGTCCTTTTAATACATAAGATGAATTTTCTTCTATGTATATCAATTTTGCTAATTTTTTATTGGAGGACGCCTCCATCATGACATCTACAGTATAGACGATTTTTATAGCGTCTTTTTTTCTGGCATCTACAGATTTTTTAGTGATTTTAAGCTCTGTTTTTGGTTCAAGCCCATAGATCGTTTTGACCAACTTGTATAAATCATCGACCTTATGATCCAATGGCATTTTTATTTGTTCAATTCTATAATAGCCCATCATTATCCCTTACTGGCACTTACGCCTGCTACATATCCTGAGCTCCATGCCCATTGTAGATTAAACCCACCGCAATCTCCATCCATATCCAGTATTTCTCCACATAAAATGACATTAGGATATTTTTTACTGGCGAGTGTTGTTGCAACTACTTCATGGCAATCAACGCCTCCAGCAGTAACCTGTGATTGATTCCATTGCCTGGTTCCTGTAATACTAAGCCTAAAAGCTTTAAGCCAATGAACAATCAATTCTCGTTGTCTAGAGGTGATTTGTGCCCCTTTGTCTCTTGGATTCATGTCACAATCTTTGATTAAGGGGATAATCATTTGCTTGGGAAGCAAGCCAACAAAAAAATCCTCCAAGACTTTATAGGACATTCTTTCAATACGTTTTAGCAACATCTGATCTAAAGCTGTGCTGTCAAGCAATGGCACCAAATCACCATGAATCTCAATGTTTTTTTTCTGATTTTTAATGGCTTGAGCCGCCGTTCGACTTACATCCAATATTGGCGGTCCGGATAGACCGTAATCTGTAAAAAGGAGTTCCCCATAAGCGCTCTTAAGATGTATGTCATCAACGACCAAATCCACTTTAGCCATCACTTTGGTTCCTTTAAGATGTTTTAAATAGGCATAATCTGATTCTAGTTGAATAAGCGATGGGTATGGCTCTATTAATTTCATTCCTAGATCCTTTGCTATTTGAAAGCCGCTACCGTTAGAACCAAGGTCCGGTGTTGATTTTCCTCCGCATGCCAGAATCACATAATCACCATAAT
>JAGXFY010000066.1:0-40178 GCA_024636985.1 Clostridiales bacterium
AATTACAAAACCAGAGGATGCTTATACGTATTGTCATACGGATATTACCATTCCTTATGATGAGCTGGATTCAATCATTGGGTATGATTATGCTGGTAGCGCTTATACCATTATTGACGGTGGTCGTTTTGTACTTCCTGGGACTGAAGCACTTAATCAACCTTTTGATAATAAGGATGATGTATAACAAAGAGGCTATGCCTCGCTTTGCGAAGCAAATTGTTATAATAAATCATGTAGAAAAGCTTTTTGTTGGAGGAACTATGACTTGGAAAACGATGAACAGATCGGAGAGAATAGAACATATATGGGCATATTACAAGGTGCACATTCTATTTAGTATAGCGGTTATATTGATATTAGGTTCTCTTGTAAATACTTACTGGTTAAACCCGGAACCGGACATTGTCATGGACATCACCATTAGGACAAAAAGCCATGATATGGTCTATGCTAGGCAGCTAGAAGATACTTTGAACCAGCAGGTCATGGATGGTGAAGAAAATGAAGCCTTAATGATAGAGTTTTTAGAGATTAACCCGGAGGTCAACCCAACCACCTCCATGACCAGTGAAGCAAGATTCATGGGAAAATCATCGGTTAACGCCCTAGATATCCTTATTATTGACGAAGAGAATAAGGAATTTCTTACGGAGAACAAATTTTTCATGTCTATAGAGGAGATGAAAGATGATCCGGAAGGTGCTGATTTAATAAAACGCCTTGAAGCGCTTGGTGCAAAAGATATAGATGGGAAATTCCTTATGGCACTGGATTTTTTTTCGAAATTGCGTCCATTGATACAAGAGGAAGATGAAAACTATTATATTGGTGTCTATGCCCTAAGCAATCATAAAGAAGACATTATTAGAGTATTAAACTATTTATTAGAAGAGTAAGACTTATAAGCAGTGACCGAAGATGAAGATCTGCGGTTACTGCTTTTTTGAGTCATTGAGTTTTGTATGTCATGACGTCATTTTACACAAAATAAATCCGAATATTCAAGAGAGTTAGTATATAAATGTTCGGTAAAACAGTTGACGAATCACAATTTTCTCTGTAAAATAGCATTAAAAGGACGTGTGAAGTGAGCTGAATGTCATTTTATCTGAACTTTATGTGTTTAAGACCCTTATGACAGTATGACAGAAAAAGAGGTTATAACATGAGCGAGCTTAAAAGAATAGGTATCATAGGCGGCGGACAACTTGGCAAGATGATGATTCTGGATGCAAAACGTTATGGCTATTATATCGTAACTTTGGATCCGATAAAAGACTGCCCATCTCATGCCATATCGGATGAACATATTATTGCGGATTTTGATGATGTGGATGCCATTCGTGTGCTAGCTAATAAAGTGGATGTCATCACCTATGAATTTGAACATATTCATGTAGCTATTCTGAAAGAACTGGAAAAAGAAGGCCATGCTATTTATCCTACACCTGAGAGTTTGGCTATTATTCAAAACAAATTCAGTCAGAAAAAAAGTTTACTTGAAGGTGGGGTGCCTGTTCCGGATTTTTATGAAGTCAAACAGATATCCGACATACAACGTATTGGTGAAATCTTTGGTTATCCAATGATGCTAAAAACCAGTACAGGTGGTTATGATGGTAAAGGCAATTTTTTGATAAAAGAAGCGAAGGAAGTTGCAAACGCATATGAGCAACTGGGTGGTGGTAGACATCCTCTAATGTTAGAAAGATTCGTCGACTTTAACAAGGAGATATCTGTACTGGCTTGTAGGGGTATAGAAGGCGACTTGGTTATTTATCCGGTTGGCGAAAACAAGCATGTGAACAACATATTAGATGAAACGGCAGTACCGGCAAACATATCCGATGACTGCACGCAGAGGGCAATGGCAATGGTAACCGAGGTTATGAATATTTTTCATGGCGTTGGTATGTTTTGCGTTGAATTGTTTGTGACTCATGATGAAGAACTCTATGTGAATGAAGTGGCACCAAGACCCCATAATTCAGGGCACTACACCATAGAAGCCTGTCTAACCTCTCAATTTGAAAACCATATTAGAGCGATAGTAGGGCTGCCTCTAGGTGATGTGACACTTAGAACGCCGGTGGTCATGAAAAATCTATTAGGGGAAGCCACAGGGACTTGTAGCGTCATCGGGCTAACACATGCCTGTCAAATCTCAAAAGCAAAGGTGCATCTGTACGGAAAAAAAGAGGTGAAACCCTACCGTAAAATGGGACATATAACTGCAATCGGTTCAACTATAGATGAAGCAAGAGAAGCAGCAGAATTAGCCTTTTCAAAAATCAAAATCATAAATGAAGAATAGGAGATATGTATGCAACCTTTAATTGGAATTATTATGGGAAGTGACTCAGACCTTCCTGTTATGTCAGAAGCGGCAAAAATATTGGATGAATTAAAGGTACCTTATGAACTTACCATCGTTTCAGCCCATAGAACGCCGGAACGCATGTATACCTATGCAAAAGAGGCAAAAAAAAGAGGTCTAAAAGTTATTATAGCCGGTGCAGGAGGAGCAGCCCATCTTCCTGGCATGGTAGCCGCTTTAACCACAGTTCCGGTTATTGGTGTTCCGGTTAAGTCGAGCAGTTTAAGTGGGATTGATTCCCTATATTCAATTGTCCAGATGCCACCAGGTATACCGGTTGCAACAGTAGCCATAAATGGCGCTAAAAATGCCGGACTACTGGCTGCCCAAATATTAGGTAGCTTTGATGAAGCCTATCATACAAGGGTCATGGCCTATAAAAAGTCACTAGAAGCAATGGTAGAAGAAAAAGCAGGACAAATAGAAGATATAGGATACGAAGCGTATCTTGATAAGATGTAGAAGATAAATTGAAACATTAATCGAATCGTCTTTTGACAACATGGAGGAAAGAATGGAAAAGAAAGCACTGTTATACGAAGGTAAAGCAAAAAAAGTCTACATGACCGATGAAGAAAATAAGCTAATTGTATCTTACAAAGATGATGCAACAGCTTTTAATGGGGCAAAAAAAGGTGTTATCGAAGCGAAAGGGATTGTCAATAACCGTTTGTCCAATTTCTTCATGAAAATGTTAGAGACAAAAGGTATACCAACCCACTTTATTGAAGAGCTAAATGATAGGGAATCAGTGGTCAAAAAAGTGACAATTATTCCTTTGGAGGTGATTGTAAGAAATTTTGCTGCCGGTTCTTTAAGTAAAAGATTGGGCCTTGAAGAAGGTACGAGACTGAATAAGACAGTCCTTGAGTATTCCTACAAAAACGATGATCTTGGAGACCCAATGATCAATGATTACCATATTTTTGCACTGGATATTGCAACAAAAGAAGAGCTAGACATGATTGAAGCTTATGCCTTTAGAATCAATGAAGCTTTGACGGCGCACTTGAAAGAAGTCAATATTGAACTCATAGATTTTAAGGTTGAGTTTGGAAAAACATCCAAAGGACAAATCATACTGGCAGATGAAATATCACCGGACACCTGTCGTTTTTGGGATGCCACCACCAATAAAAAATTAGATAAAGATAGATTCAGAAGGAACCTTGGGGACGTAGAGGATGCTTATCAAGAAGTTATGAACCGTTTATTGGTTCACGACAACTAGACAACTTATCACGGGAACTCTCGGAGGAAATTATGTGGCAGGATAAATTACAAGAAGAATGCGGTGTATTTGGTGTGTACAATAACAATGAGTTTGACACTTCAAGAATGGTATATTATGGCTTATTTGCCTTACAACATAGAGGCCAAGAAAGTGCCGGTATTGCCGTCAACAATAATGGAACCATTGTATATAGAAAAGAAATGGGTATGGTAGCAGACATATTTGATGACAATGTACTGGATTATCTAAACGGTCATTCAGGTATTGGCCATGTAAGGTATTCCACCACCGGATCAAGTTTGGTGGAAAACGCTCAACCCCTCGTTATTAAATACACCAAGGGGCATATGGCTTTAGCACATAACGGCAACCTAACCAATGCGGATACCTTACGTAAGGAACTAGAGGCAAAAGGTACAATATTTCAAACAACAACAGACTCAGAAGTTATAGCGGCTTTATTATCCAGAGCAAGGATTAAATACAACTCTATAGAGGAAGCCCTTGTTGAAGTTATGTCGATTATTAAAGGTGCTTATGCCCTTGTAATCATGACCCCTCATAAACTTATTGCAGCTAGAGATCCGTTCGGTATGCGTCCCCTCGTGATGGGTAAAAAAGAAGATTCTTTTGTGTTTTCATCTGAATCCTGTGCATTTGACGCATTAGGTGTTGACCTTGTAAGGGATGTAGACCCTGGAGAAATTATTGTCATTAGTAAAGAAAAAGGTCTAGAATCCATTCAAACCAATAAGAAAAAGCAATCGGCTATGTGCAGTTTTGAATATATATATTTTGCAAGACCGGACTCAGTGATTGAGTCATTGGAGGTCTATGAAGCACGTTTTAGAGCAGGAAAAGTTCTTTTTGAAGAGCACCCTGTAGAAGCAGATGTCATTGTTGGGGTTCCGGACTCCGGACTGGGTGCAGCCCATGGATTTGCAGCAGCCTCCGGGATACCTCTTGTAGATGGTTTTATGAAAAATCGCTATGTTGGAAGAACGTTTATCGCACCAAGTCAAGGACTTAGAGAACTCGCTGTTCATCTTAAGTTAAACCCCATAAGAAGTCAGATAGAAGGCAAAAGGGTCATTATGATTGATGATTCCATTGTTAGGGGTACAACCAGTAGAAGAATTGTGAATCTACTTCGAGAAGCTGGCGCAACAGAGGTTCATGTTAGGGTCAGTTCCCCGCCGGTTAAGTACTCCTGTTATTTTGGTATTGATACTCCGGAACGGGAAAACTTGATTGCCAGCACCCACAGCTTGGATGAGATTCGTGACCTCATCTGCGCAGACAGTGTAGGGTATATCAGTAGAGAAGGTTTATTATCAACGTTTAAAGGAGCTGGGTGTGAATTCTGTACCGGTTGTTTTACAGGCAATTATCCGGTAGAAATCGTAGATGAGGAGGCAAAAGGATGTCAATAGATTATAAGTCAGCCGGTGTAGATGTGGAAGCAGGCTACAAGGCAGTTGAACTGATGAAAGCACATGTTAAGACGACGATGCGAGAAGAAGTGGTGACGGATTTAGGCGGATTTGGAGGGCTTTTCTCACTGGCTAAGCATAAAATGGAAGAGCCGATATTGGTTTCCGGTACAGACGGTGTCGGTACGAAATTAAAAATTGCATTTGAACTGGATCGACATGATACTATCGGTATTGATGCTGTTGCTATGTGTGTGAATGATATTATATGTGCAGGAGCAGAACCCTTATTCTTTTTGGATTATATAGCTTGCGGTAAAAATGTACCTGAAAAAATTGCCACCATCGTAGGCGGCATAGCTGAGGGTTGCCGACAATCAGGTGCAGCTTTAATTGGCGGAGAAACGGCGGAAATGCCGGGATTTTATCCTGAAAACGAATACGATTTAGCTGGATTTTCAGTTGGTATTGTTGATAAAAAAGATGTGATCGATGGCAAGGATATAAAAGAGGGGGATATATTACTCGGTCTACCTTCATCGGGTATTCATAGTAATGGGTATTCCTTGGTCAGAAAACTTTTTAATCCGACGAGGGAAAAGCTGGCTCTTGAAGTAGCCGGTCTTGATACCAATCTTGGAGAAGCCCTTCTTGTACCGACTAAGATTTATGTCAAGATGATCAAAACTTTAAAAGAAGCCGTTAAGATAAAAGCCATCAGCCATATTACCGGTGGCGGTTTTATTGAAAACATACCAAGAATGTTACCCAAGGATTGTTATGCCAAGATACAACGGGGTACTTGGCCGGTGCATCCAATCTTCAATGTCATGCAAGCCCTAGGAGATATCAAGCAGGAAGCCATGTATAACACTTTTAATATGGGCATTGGCATGATTGTGGCTCTAGCACCAAGTGAGGTGGATCAGGCGATTAAGGCCCTTGAGTCTATAGGTGAAAAAGCATATGTAATTGGAGAAGTGAAACAAGGTCAATCAGGAGTGGAATTATGCTAAAAGTCGGCATATTAGTATCAGGTGGCGGAACCAATCTACAAGCCATTATGGATCGTATCGAGAATCAAGAAATAAAGAATGCAAAAATTGTAACGGTGGTAAGTAATAGGAAGAAGGCCTATGCTCTAGAAAGAGCTAAGAAGCATGGTCTATCAACCTCTTGGATAAGCCCAATAACATATGAAACGCGAGAAGCATTCGATCAAACATTAATCAATCATTTTCAAGCATTAGAAGTGGATTTGGTGGTACTGGCAGGCTATTTGGTGGTGCTTGGTAGTCGTTTTATTAACGCTTATAGGAATAGAATTATCAATGTGCATCCGTCTCTTTTACCGGCTTTTTCAGGAGATGGCTTCTATGGTCTTAGAGTTCACGAGGCAGCCCTTGAGCGGGGCGTTAAAGTATCAGGTGCAACCATACACTTTGTGGATGAGGGTACAGATACCGGTCCCATTGTTGCCCAAAAAACGGTTGAAGTCTTAGAAACAGATACCCCTGAATCCTTGCAAAAGCGAATTATGGAAGAAGCAGAATGGCAGTTGTTACCGGAAGTGATTAATCAAATTGCTAGGGGCCAATTGGAAGTTAGAGATGGTAAAGTGTTTCAGAAAAAGTGTGTTTAGTAAATTGTATCTATAAACGAATCAAGGATTGGAGCCAAGATGAAAGTACTTGTTATCGGTGGTGGCGGCCGTGAACATGCCATTATATGGAAACTTGCACAGAGTAAAAAAGTGACTGAGATCTATTGTGCCCCGGGCAATGCAGGTATCATGGAAATGGCAAGCTGCGTGGATATATCAGCAACGGATGTAGAAGGGCTTCTTGACTTTGCCCTTGAAAAGGCCATTGATTTGACAGTTGTGGGGATGGATGATCCATTGATGCTGGGTGTTGTGGATATCTTTGAGTCTAATGGCTTACGTATTTTTGGCCCAAGAAAAAATGCTGCCATACTTGAAGGCAGTAAAGTTTTTGCTAAAGACTTAATGAAAAAGTACAATATTCCAACAGCCGGTTATGAAGTTTTTGAAGATCCGAATCAAGCAAAAGCCTATCTCAAGACCTGTTCATATCCAACAGTTCTTAAAGCAGATGGGTTGGCCCTTGGCAAAGGTGTTTTGATTTGTGAGACTGAAGAAGAAGCTTTGGCTGGTGTAGATGAGATTATGATAGCCCAGAAGTTTGGTGATGCAGGAAAAGTTATGGTGGTGGAAGAATTCATGACCGGACCGGAGGTTTCAGTATTATCATTTTGTGATGGAGAACATGTTATACCCATGGTGAGCGCCCAAGATCATAAGCGTGCTTTTGATAAGGATGAAGGGCCAAATACTGGTGGTATGGGTACTTTTTCTCCCAGCAGGTATTATACGAAGGAAATGCACGAAGTAGCCATGAAAACCATATTTGAGCCCAGCTTGAAAGCCATGAAGGCGGAAGGAAGATCCTTTACAGGGATTATATTCTTTGGTTTGATGCTAACACCACAGGGCATTAAGGTACTTGAATACAATGCAAGATTTGGAGATCCGGAAGCACAGGTTGTATTACCAAAGCTAAAAACGGATTTATTTGATGTTTTGGAAGCGGCCATTGACGGTCGATTAGATGAGGTTGAACTTAAGTGGGACAATAGACCAACGGTATGTGTTGTTATGGCGTCTGGAGGCTACCCTATAGCATATGAGAAGGGTTACACCATTACCGGTTTAGAAGAACAAAAAAAGAAAGACGATGTTGTCGTCTTTCATGCCGGTACAAAAAAAGAGGGAGACCGAGTTGTTACTAATGGCGGTCGTGTCCTTGGTGTGACAGCCTTTGGAGATTCAATGGAAGATGCAAGAAAAACGGCATATAACGCTGTGTCTGAGATTGAATTTGAGAACAAACAATACAGAACCGATATCGGTATCAAATAATAAAGAAATATTTAAGCTAGGTTTGTTATGAAACTAAAATCATATTGACAGATTATCAAAAAAGCAGTATGCTAATAGAGCAAATCGCTAGGGGAGCCGTCACACGGCTGAGATAGTATTAACTGACCCTCATACCTGAACCAGATCATGCTGGCGTAGGAAAGCAGTGCTTGAGTAGTATCATCATAGCATTCAGTTAATACCGCCTACGATAATTTCGTTAGGAGGTTTTTTTATGTTCGAAAGATTTAAGGAAGCATGGGCAACAGGTGATCTTCAACTCATTATTGAATCCGATATGGGTAAGCTCATCATCATCGTACTGGCAGTTTTATTATTACTGCTGGCACTTATTTTGGTTAACAAGGAACGCAGTTCAGAACACAAGATTAAGCCTTTGGCCTATTCAGGGGTAGCCATCGCACTGGCCATGGTGCTATCACAGATTAAGCTTTTTGCTCTACCTCAAGGTGGTTCCATTACTTTATTTAGCATGTTCTTCATTGTTGTCATCGGTTATTTTTATGGTGTAAGGCAAGGGGTACTGGCTGGTATTGTTTACGGACTTCTTCAACTGGTCTTTGGAGGATGGGTCATGCACCCGGTTCAGCTATTATTGGATTATCCTTTAGCCTTTGGAGCATTAGGTTTATCCGGTATCTTTGCAGGCTCAAAACACGGGTTGGTCAAAGGATTGGCCATTGGTGTCATGGGTAGGTTCTTTTTTCACTTTTTATCAGGTGTTATATTCTTTGCTGAATACACCCCGGAAGGTTGGAACACCATTCTATATTCATTTTGGTATAACTTTTCTTATACCGGTGTAGAAGGATTTGTGACAGCGATTGTACTATTGGTTCCGAGTGTCCTACAAGCCTTTAATCAGATTAAAAAGTCAGCCATATCTTAGGATATTAGCAAAATAACGACAAATCAACAAAAAAGGACAACCTATGATTGGTAGTCCCTAGTTTCTTAACGAAGTAGTAACCATGGATAGAAATCTAAGGTTACTACTTTTTTGGTTTTTCTCAACTTGTCCTATGAAAACCATCTGCGGCTTGAATAGCCTTAAAAAATAGAGTTACAAATAGGCCAAAACCGACCATGAAGTTCCTGGAATAGACTGTGTGACTAAAGCAGAGCAACATGGATGTTGCTCGTCGACTTTTGGTGCAGGATGCACCAACCGGAGACCGTAGTCATACAGCTATGGAAGGGTTTTCATGGGACCAACATTCATAAAACCAACATTCATAAAACCAACATTCATGAAACCTCAGTTCATAAGATATTTATTGCAATTCCATACCAATCTCAATAAAAGTTACAACATCATCAACAAGTATAAACTCAATATACCGATAACTATGATCCGTAAACCGGTAGGTATCTTGAAGCGTATCACCTGTTTCAACTTGCTGAATTTCTGGGTAGGTATTTTCAAGTCTTGAAAGTGAATCACCGACTTTGATGCCTCTATAAGTTTCATATAGGTTATTGCTTATGTCCATTCTCATAACATAATAAGCTTTTCCATTATCTTTTGGGGATAATAATGTAACCGTCAACCCCTCATATTCTGTTGTTTTGAGTTTAGAACCTTCAAAAGTATCCCCACCTTGACCGATGGTCTCGATAATCTCGGTTTGATGGTCACCTAGGAGATCAGGCAGATGGACTTGATCATCCCAAGTCATCAGACCTAAGGAAGTTTTCATATTGGTGATGAGGCGAAACTCGTTTTCCATGGGATCATTAACGGTCGGTATTGAGCTTTCTCTAAGGTCCTTGGATTCTGTAACATCTATAGATTCTGTAGATTCAGGTGTATCAGTCGTATCAGAAGGTATGCCATTAGTGCTACCATATGAAGAACCATTATCTAAGTTTTCAGCATTAGAGGTTTGTGTTAAGCTTTTATCAGACTGACTTGAATCTACTTTACCTTGATCAAAGACGTAAGCTATGGCTATGACCAATACAATGATCAATACTACAGTCGTAAAGACTTTTATTTTACCTTTTGAATGTTTATTATCCTCTGTCATAATTCGCCTCCAAGAATTGGAAATAGTATAAAACCTCAACTCTATGCTAAACATATAATCGGCAATTGTCAATCCAATCATTAGATGTATAACAAAAATGAAATATTAGGGTTAGAATAAGAATCAAAAAAGAACAAGACTATAAATATTAGGTAAAAAATGATATAATCTAAACAGAACATATTGCAAACAAAATACCTTCATATACAAAATAGGAGGCGCTATGACCGTTAACGATTATATGCCCATTATTATACCGGGTGTACTCATGCAAGTATCCATGCAAGCTATGTATATCAGGCATTGTTGGCATAACCATAATCTGGATCAAAAGAAGAAGTGGATCTATATTTTTTTCATAGCCTTGTTCAATCTTCCTGCAGCTGCCATTTATCTATTTGCAACTAGAAAACGCGTAGATCAAAGACAAAGCATTGAAGGTATTGACAGTCAGTTTGTTGAGGGTATTTTTTTGTGCTTGGTCATGGCTTATGAGGTTTTGTCCCTTAGAGTGGTCACGGATAGGATTGAGGACGGCTATTTTTCTCTTATGGTCCTTTTGCTGGGTATATCATTTACATTGTTAATCCTAAATAAAATATTTTTTAATAAAATGAAACCCATATTTCATACGACAATGCCTATAATACAGACGGTGATGGTTGTCTATATTCATTTTCTAGGGGATAATATTAATACACTTTTGATTGTATTGGTGGTTATAGCAAGTATCATTAATAATTATTCGATGAAGAAATCTAAGGTGTATATTATATTCGGCTTTGTATTGTTATTGGTGGATAGTGGCATAAAAATGGGCATAGCTAGGCAACCTGTAGATGTGGATAGGCTCATAGGATCAATTTATGTTAATCTGCTTGTCTATGTGTTGTTTGTGGCGGCTTTTTACACTTTGAAAAAACAAATGATAACAAATAATATATTGGAAAAAACACTTGAAGACTTGAAAATTCAATCTGAGAAATTAGAAGAAATGAGTAGAATTGCTGAAAGGAATCGAATTACAGGAGAGATTCATGATTCAGTAGGGCATTTGTTAACAACAGCAGCCATTGCCATAGAAGCCGGAACTATGATCATGAACAAAGACCCTGAAAAAGCGAATCAAAAATTTGAACTTGCAAAAAAACAAGTAAGGGATAGCTTGACACAGATTAGAAGTTCGATTAAGGCGATTAGAGATGAAAATATAGAGGGTTTTGATAGTCAATTGAATCAACTGGCGGATGCGGTTACAAAATCAACAGGGTTAAAAATTAATATTATTATTGAAGAAGGTATTCTTATTCTACCCATACACCAAAAGGTTTTGATAGATGCCATTAAAGAATGTATAACCAATAGCTTAAAACATGGAGAAGCAACAGAATTAGACCTACTGATACAGAGCTATAAAAACAGTTATCAGATGACAATCAGTGATAATGGTGTTGGTGGAGAAGCTTTTGTTTTAGGTACAGGGCTTACGAACATGAAAGACCGAATTGAAAGTCTGGGAGGACAATGTCATTTTGAAGGAAAACCATTGGAAGGTTTTACAATAAGTATTCTATTACCAATGGGACGGCGAGAATAGGTGATGAAAGGCGGTCATAGTATATGCAAAAAATAAAATTAATGTTGGTGGATGATCAAGTTATTGTACGAGAGGGTTTACGTGCTTTACTAGAAAATTATGAGGATATAGAAATCATAGATGAAGCCGGAAACGGTTTGGAGGCGGTTACAAAAGCAAAAACACATATACCGGATATAATTTTGATGGATATAAGAATGCCGGAAATGGACGGTGTTGAAGCTACACGCCAGATTAAGGCATATAACAGTGATATTACGGTTATAATTCTTACAACTTTCGATGAGGATGATTATATTATAAGGGCGATGACCTATGGTGCATCCGGATATCTCTTAAAGGATATTGGTAGGGAGAAACTTGTTCAGGCAATAAGAGACAGTTTATCGGGCAATATTATTTTGCCTGGTGCAGTAGCCGCCAAGATCACCAACCGTCTGGTAGAAGACAGTAAGCATAGAAATCCTGATGTATCAAAAAGAACACAATCATTAGGCATAAGTGTTGAGGACTTTAAACCAAGAGAACTGGAAATTATCGAATGGATGGTTCAGGGTAAAGATAACCGAGAAATAGCAGAAGCACTTTATTTGTCTCTTGGTACGGTCAAAAACTATGTGAGCCAAATTTATATGAAGCTAGAAGTTGCCAATCGTGCCAATGCCATCATTGCCTTAAAAAAAATTGGCTATTAAAATGAGTTAAGGAGCATAATTATGAGATTTTCAAAAAGAATGAATCGATTTGGTGAGAGTATTTTTACCCAGCTGCTTGAAATAAAAAAACAAAGAATCGATGCGGGTGAATTCGTTGTTGACTTAAGTGTGGGAACACCCAATATACCACCAACAGATCATATTAGGGAGGCTCTAAGGCAAGGTATTGACGATGAGACCCAATACGTGTATGCCATTAATGACAAAGAAAACTTATTAGAAGCTGTCTCGAAATGGTATAAAAAACGCTATGATGTAGAGCTTGATTCTAAAACAGAAATTTGTTCACTGCTTGGCTCACAGGAAGGATTAGCCCATATCGCCTTATGTGTTGTTGATGAAGGCGATGTCGTACTGGTACCGGACCCTTGCTATCCGGTTTTTGCAGATGGACCACTATTGGCGGGTGCAGAAATATACTATATGCCGCAAAAGAAAGAATATGACTATGTCATACAACTTAAGGACATCCCGGAAGAGGTCGTCAAAAGGGCAAAAATGATTCTGGTATCCTATCCCAATAACCCGACAACGGCCATAGCACCGGATAGCTTTTATATGGATTTGATTGCATTTGCTCGTCAGCATGATTTGATTGTTGTACATGATAATGCTTATAGTGAACTGGTTTTTGACGGTAAGAAGGTAGGCAGTTTCTTAGCTTATGAAGGTGCAAAAGAAGTTGGGGTCGAATTAAATTCTCTCTCCAAAACCTATGGCATGGCAGGTGCACGTATCGGATTTTGTGTAGGTAATGAAGCGGTTGTCTCAAGAATGAAGCGCCTTAAATCCAATATCGACTATGGCATGTTTTTGCCGGTTCAAAAAGCAGCAATTGCAGCCATAACAGGGGATCAGCTATGTGTGGCAACCACAAGGTCAATTTATCAAAGTAGGCGTGATGTATTATGTGAAGGATTTACAAGGATTGGTTGGGCTATGGATAAACCGGAAGCAACCATGTTTGTCTGGGCAAGTATACCCTTACATTATAAATCGTCATCAGAATTTGCTATGGATCTCGTCAAGCAAGCAGGCCTTATCGTAACGCCTGGCAGTGCTTTTGGGCCCTCAGGTGAAGGTTATGTAAGGTTAGCCCTGGTTCAAGATGAAGAAGTACTTTTACAAGCCATAAAAGCTGTTGATGAAAGTGGCATTCTAAAAGTAGTTTTATAAATTAAAGCTAACATTATAAGATAATAAAAAGAAAGCATTCCACATTGGATTGGTTTCTTTTTTTTGTTCTCTAGGGGCGTGTCCAGCAAAGCTGGCCACTTGCAAGTCATAATACAGTATTCAGCCTTGAAGCATGGCAGAATACGTCAAAGACCTTTCCTGTCGAACCGTTCAGAAATATGAGCAGGGCTTATAACGAAGCGAAGCTTCTTTTCTTGTGACTGGTCATATGACGCTGGTGACTTCATATATGACTGTATTTGGCTATATACTATACAAAGATACTAATAAAACAGTTTTATAGGAGGAAAAAAATGAATACAATTGAATTAACAAAAGAAATGTTTATCATGTTACTGCCTTTACTAGCGATACAACTGGGTCTAATCATCTACTGTGTAATTAAAATCATGAAAGAAGGGGTAGCAAATCTGAATAAGTGGGCTTGGATTGCCATTTGTATCTTTATCAACCTGATTGGACCAATCACATTTTTGATTGTTGGTAGAAAGCGTGAGATATAATGATAGAAGTTAAAAGTTTGAAGAAAAGTTTTAAACATTTTGAAGTATTGAAAGGATTGAATCTAAAAGTCGAACAAGGGGAAATCTATGGCTTCATCGGGAAAAACGGTGCAGGTAAATCCACCACGATGAATATACTGGCCGGCTTGTCAAAGCCCACAAGCGGTATATGCATGGTTGGTGATGTCAATGTCACGAATATTGTTCAACCAAGCGATTTGGACCTTGGGTATCTACCTGAGGATCCAAGGTTCTATCCTTGGCTGAGTGCTTATGAGACTTTAGTCTATTTAGGCGATTGTGGCACTCATAAAATCAAACCGGCACGGGTTCATGAAATATTAGAATGGGGCGGACTGGATAAAGATAAAAACAGAAGGGTCGGTACCTTTTCAAGAGGTATGAAACAAAGGCTTGGAATATGTAGTGCAATCTTACATGATCCTAGTCTCTTAATATTAGATGAACCTTCATCAGCTCTAGATCCACAGGGCAGAAATGATGTACTACAATTAATCAAGGGGCTTAAAGATATGGGAAAGACAGTATTATTCTCATCTCACATTTTAAATGATGTAGAACGGGTATGCGATAAAATCGGCATCATTGCATCAGGGAAGATGGTTCTTGAAAAGTCAATGAAGGATTTGGAACAAAGTCACTTTCAGTCACTATACGATGTTGTCTTTGAAGATAAGGTGACGGAAGCGGCGATGAATTGTATTAATAGTAGTGAAAGGGTACTGGGGGTAGAAATAAATAATCAAGCCATGGTTATAAAAATGGAAGACGGCCATGCATCCGTCCGATCTTTGATGCAAACCATAATCGACAATGATTTAAAAATTGTAGAATTTAGTAGAAGAAAGCATACGTTGGAGGATATTTTTATTAAGGAGGTTCAAGGCCTATGAAATCAGATATCATTAAAGAATTAAGAATGGGTTTGAGAACAAGTAGGTTTTTAGTCATCACAACAAGTTTCTTGTTTTTTGCAATACTAACACCCATTATGATGAAGTTTATATTGCCACAATTGCTACTGAATCAGTTTCCAGGTATGAATGCGGCGTCCATTAGTGACATGATTGATATGAGCCAGAAAGGCGCTATATTAGGGTATATGAGCGACTTATTTGAAATTGGTGCCATTATTGTTGTATTTGCTTTAAGTGGTCTTTTGGCTCAGGAGATTAAAGAGAACACAATGGTTTTGCCAATATGTTCAGGAAAAAAGTTGTTTTCTATTTTGACCTCTAAGTTATTGGTCTTTAGTATTTTCTTAATGCTTGCATCTACTTTTGGGATGGTCATTTGCTACCTGTATGCTGGCGTATTATTCTCCTTTGATATTGGATTATGGTCTGTTATTGTCATAGGGTTGTTGTATGGCAGTTATATGATTTTCTTAGTGAATTTAGTGATGTTGTTTGGTACAATCATTAAAAACTCAATCGGAACCGGATTTATGACTTTGGGATTTTCTTTGTTCCTGTATTTTATAGGTAGTTATTTGAATATGCATATATATTTACCTTCCGGTTTACTAATAGGCGCTCAAAGCATACTCAGTCATCAGTCATACCAAAACCTAGGGATCACATTAGCGGCATCCCTGACTATTTCCTTAGCCATTACTATAATCACCCTCATGAGGCTTCAAAACAAAGAATGGAATGAAAGATAAGGTTGTGTTCATACATATTTAACTTTACATTATTATATCTATATATTATAATGAACTTTATCAAATTTAGAGAGGTGTGATGGCTTGGGAGATGTATCATTTTTTGTTGCTTTTACCAGTGGTGTATTAACATTCTTTACACCCTGTGTATTACCTTTGTTACCCGTTTATTTTGGCTATTTAGCAGGTGAGGCCTTCACATCTTTGGAAGATCCGAAGATTCATAAAAAATTGATGACCAATGCCCTTGCTTTTGTGTTGGGATTGACAGCGCTTAATATTTTACTTGGCTTTGGTGCAAAGGCAATCTATGGAATTTTTATAAGATACAGTGATGTTTTGCGTATGGCAGGTGGGCTTTTACTTTTACTATTTGGTTTGTATTTTATATTTGGATTACGCCTTGGTTTTATGGAGAGGGAAAAAAGAATAAGCTATAAGACTTACACGCCAAGTATGATCAAATCATTTTTGCTAGGTATAACTTTTAGCTTCGGATGGACACCATGTAATGGTCCAATTATTGCATCTATATTATTTATGGCAGCTTTCAAAGAAAACTATATCCTTGCAGGTGGCTTAATGTTGGTATACTCCATGGGATTTGCAGTTATGTTTTTGTTATCAGCACTCATGGTGGGTTTTTTCGTCAAAAAATTTAAGGCAGTCTATAAATATTTTAAATGGATTAAAATTGTAGCAGGCCTGATTATGATGACCATGGGTTTACTAATGCTTACAAATCAAGTGAACATACTGAACATATAGGAGGTTTATATGAAAAAATGGATGACAGTGCTACTTATGATAAGCGTGCTTACATTAGCTGCCTGCAGCAAAGAACCGGAAGTGAATCAAGTTGAGAATGATAACCAAGAAGAAATTATGGATGAAACAATAACCCAGGAATCGGCAACGACCAGTCAACCGGAACGAGAAGTGATTATGGCACCGGAATTTACATTAACCAGCTCAACAGGCGAGGCCATCAGTTTGTCAGATTATCGGGGTAAGATTGTTTTTTTGAATTTCTGGACCACGTGGTGTAAATATTGTCTTGAAGAAATGCCGGACTTTCAAGAAGCTTATGAGAAATACGGAGATGATTTACAAATACTGCTTGTAAATGTAACCACAGATGAGAATACAGATCGAGCAGGCGTCATAAAGTGGTATGAGCAGTTTGATTATACCATGCCTATGGTACTAGATGAAGACGGTGACGTCACCAGCCAGTTTACGATTCCGGGGTATCCGACTACATACTTTATTGACCGGGATGGTAGTGTCATTGCTTATTATCCAGGACTTATGTCCACAGAGCTTATTGATGAGGTTATGTTAGAATTCAAATAAGATGATCAGGCTAGGTTATTATGCCTAAGATCATAAAGGGTTAGATTCTTCAATTTCTAACCCTTTTATGCTATAATAGTATAAAAGAAAGGATGGTAGATATTATAATATGGATGAAAAAAGAAAAGAACTTAATAGCCTTATAAATAGAATGTACCGACAACTTGGTAAACAGGTATATAACGACTTAAAAAGCGATTATTTATCAATAAAGAACTATAAGAAGTTGGCAGATAAGATACACGCCAATATAAAAGCCATTGAATTATTAGACATAACATCGGATCAGGCAGTAGATATAGAAGATTTAGATGATGTCGTTTATGGGGACGAAACGTTAACACCGGTTATGAATGAGGATGGTGTTTATGAATATCGATTCTGCCCGTCGTGCCAGGCGGGAAACCACCCTGACGCCATATATTGCATCAGGTGTAAGGTGAAAATGTAACCTGCAGGAGGTATCAACCATGAAGTGTGAAAAATGTCAGCAAAGAGAAGCGACCGTATATTTAAATCAGACTTTAAATGGCGAGACAAAAGAAGTTCATCTTTGTGAAGTGTGTGCCAAAGAAAATGAAGGCATATTATTTAATGATGGTTTGTCTTTTCAACAGTTTTTAAGTGGCTTGCTAAAGAATAATAAGAGCCCACAGTTAAAAAGTGTTGATTTGACCTGTCCTAAATGTGGTATGACTTTTGGTGACTTTAAGACTAAAAGCAAGGTGGGATGTGCTCATTGTTATAAAGTATTTGATACACATCTTCAGCCAATTGTTAAACGATTACAAGGTAGTCTTTATCATACAGGAAAGCGCCCAAGTAAACTGAATCAAAAAATACAATTACAAAATAAAATGGAAACTTATGAAAGTGATCTAAAGATTGCTTTAATGAAAGAAGATTATGAGCAAGCAGCCGTAATTAGGGATCTGATAAAAGATCTTAAAAAGGAGGCTGAATTATGAAGAAGTGGTATGATTTGGAATCGGAAACCTATCATGGCGTGGTCATATCCAGCCGTGTGCGCCTTGCAAGAAATCTGGTAAATTATCCTTTCCCTAATCGATTGGATGATGAAGGTGCCAACCAAGTTATTAATATGACAAAAAATGCTATTGAGACCACAAAAGAGACTTTAACCAGTTTTTTTGAACATGTGGCTATGAACCGTATCAATCAAGTTGACAAGATCGCTATGATGGAAAAGCATATTATTAGCCCACAGTTCGTCAAAGTGAAAATGCCCGCATCACTCATTCTATCAAAGGATGAGGCTTTGAGTATCATGATTAATGAGGAAGACCATATTCGCATTCAGTCTATGGCATGTGGCATGAACTTAGAAAAAGCATTAAAAGAAGCCAATCATATAGATGATCTATTTGAAGAGGCCCTAGACTACGCCTTTGATGACAAGTTTGGGTATTTAACTGCTTGTCCGACCAATCTAGGTACAGGCCTTAGAGCATCTTATATGATTCATGTACCGGCTCTTGAAACGACTGGACAGCTTCAATTCATACTAGAAGCCATAGGTAAATTTGGTTTAACGGTTAGAGGCATTTATGGTGAAGGTACAGAAGCACAAGGCAGTGTTTTTCAAATCTCAAATCAAGTGACCTTAGGTCAGACGGAATATGAGATTATAGATAACTTAACAAGTGTTACAAAGCAGATCATTGAGCAAGAGCTCATTGTTAGACACAAGCTTTTAAAGGATAAGAGAAAGTTTTTTGAAGATGCTGTTTACCGTTCTTATGGTGTCTTAAGTCATGCCAGAATGATTACTTCAAAAGAAGCCATGCGACTTTTATCGGATCTAAAAGTGGGTATTGAATTAGGCGTCATTGAAACCGTTGATAACAGAAGCATTAACATTTATAATTTGATGGCTAAGATTCAACCGGCCAATCTTCAAATCATCTACAATAGGGATTTGGACCTTAATGAAAGAGACAGTGCTAGGGCAGATTATATCAGAGATCATTTGCCCCAGCTTATAGGAGGATAAAAATGGGAAGATTTACAGAACGCGCACAAATGGCAATAAACCTATCCAGTGAGATTGCAGCAGAACTGGGTCATAATTATGTAGGTACGGAACACCTTTTACTAGGCTTATTAAAAGAAGGTGAAGGGGTTGCTGCAAAGACATTAATCAGTCAGAACATCAACTATGAAGATGTTTACAATAAAATCAAAGAGGTCATTGTTTCCAATCAAGTCCAAACTTCAGAAGGTGAAGGCATGACACCAAGGGTACGTAGAGTGTTAGAATTAAGCTTAGCTGAGGCAACCAAGATGCATTCAGAGGAGATTGGAACAGAACATATATTGATTGCTTTACTTAGAGAGACAGATTCAATGGCCACAAGAATTCTAGAAGTCTTAGGTGGATCAAAGCAAAAGATTTATCATGAAATTCTAAAAATCATGGGTGAAGATGTGGGCAATCAAAAACTGGCACCCAACAACCCCAATGAGAAAAAAGAATCTAACACACCGGTATTGGATCAATTTAGCCGTGATCTGACACAGATGGCAAAAGAAGGAAAATTTGACCCGATTATAGGTCGTGATAAAGAGATTGAGCGCATCATTCAGATACTCAGTCGTAGGACGAAGAACAACCCATGTCTCATTGGTGAACCGGGTGTTGGAAAAACAGCCATCGCTGAAGGCTTGGCTCAGAAGATTATCGAGGGTAATATTCCTGAAACGATTAAAGGTAAGAGGGTGGTTGCACTTGATTTATCCTCCATGGTTGCAGGTTCTAAATACCGTGGTGAATTTGAAGATCGTATTAAAAAAGCCATTGCTGAGATTCTAGCCGTCGGTAATGTTCTGCTGTTTATTGATGAAATACACACCATTGTAGGCGCAGGTGCAGCAGAAGGTGCCATTGATGCTTCGAATATATTAAAGCCTTCCCTTGCAAGAGGTGAGGTTCAACTTATTGGCGCAACAACCCTGGATGAGTATCGCAAGCATATAGAAAAAGATCCGGCCTTGGAACGACGCTTTCAACCTGTTAAAGTAGATGAACCATCAGAGGAAGAAGCAATCGGTATACTTAGAGGCTTAAAAACCATGTATGAAGAACACCATCAGGTGAAAATACTAGACATAGCTCTTGTTGAGGCAGTTAAGCTCTCAAACAGATATATTTCGGACCGTTTTTTACCGGATAAGGCCATTGATGTCATTGACGAAGCATCCAGTAAAGTTAGACTGAGTACGTTTACAGCGCCACCGGATATCAATGAGATGGAAAAACAAGTGGCAGAACTGGAAGATGACAAAGAAAAAGCAATCAGGGAAGAAGCATATGAAAAGGCTGGAGAAATCAAGAGAAAACAAAATGAAATTCGTGAAAAATTAATTGTGGCCAAAATGGAATGGGAAGCAAAAAGTAATATGGCTGAACAAGTTGTCGGTGAAAAAGAAGTGGCAAGCATCATTGCCAATTGGACAGGCATTCCGATTCAAAAACTCACAGAAGAAGAAGGCGTACGTCTAAAAAATCTTGAGAAAGTTTTGCACGAACGTGTTGTAGGACAAGAAGATGCCATCGTTGCATTGTCTAAAGCCATTCGAAGAGGAAGAGTGGGTCTGAAAGATCCAAAAAGACCGATAGGTTCCTTTCTTTTTCTCGGACCAACAGGTGTGGGTAAGACTGAGTTGACAAAGACGCTGGCTGAAGCACTATTTGGAGATGAAAATGCATTGATACGCGTTGACATGTCAGAATATATGGAAAAGCATAGTGTATCAAAACTGATTGGATCACCACCAGGTTATATCGGATATGATGAAGGTGGCCAACTTAGTGAGAAAATAAGAAGAAAACCCTATTCCGTTTTGCTTTTTGATGAAGTAGAGAAAGCCCATCCGGATGTTTTCAATGTATTATTACAAGTGTTAGATGATGGGCATATCACGGATTCACAGGGACGTCGTATTGATTTTAAAAACACAGTGGTTATCATGACATCAAATGCAGGTGCAAGAAATATTATTTCTCCTAAGCGCTTAGGTTTTGCTTCAGTAAATGATGAAGTCAGTAATTATAAGTCCATGCAAAAAGATGTTATGGATGAAGTGAAAAAGATATTTAAACCTGAGTTCTTGAACAGAATCGATGAAACAATAGTCTTCCACTCTCTTACAAGGGAAAATATTCGAGAAATCGTAGGAATTATGTTCAATCAATTGGCCATTAGAATGGAAAAGAATCTAGGAATCAAGCTATTCTTGACAGAAGGTGCTATAGACTTTATCGCAAAGGAAGGCTTTGATGAAGCTTATGGTGCACGACCTCTTAGAAGAGCCATTCAACAAAAGATTGAGGACCAGTTGGCACAGCATATATTAGATGGTGCTATAACCGAAGGTGATTGGATTGATATCGATATTGAAGGTGAAGCATTATCCTTTAAGCCTAGAGAAGCTCAAGAATAACTGAAAAACCACTGGTATTTCATGACGAAATACTATATAATGATAACTATTCATAAAGAGAGCTTGGAATAAATCCATTCTCACAAGAGTTTTAGGAGGTTAAGTAAATGGCAGGTATCCAAGAATTAATCCGAGTTGAGAACAACAACACCCTTAGCTTTGGAAATTATCTGATGGACAGTAAGAGAAAGATACAAGATTTTGAAGTAGACGGCGACATGTATAAAGTCAAGACTTACAGTGCAGTAACAAAACTAGAAAAAAACGGCCGATTGCTTTATGAATCAACTCCCGGAACCACAGTTCATCAATTAAGTGTGACCGAAGAAAAGGTAACCTTTGAAGTCGAAGGTGAAGAAGATGCTCAGATTACGGTGGAACTTGAGGCGGACCAAGAATATAAGGTCTTCATACAAGGCGTACAGGTTGGCAAAATGAAAACAAGCTTAGCCGGTAAAATTGGTTTTGGTGTTGATTTTATGAGTGGCAACCAAAAAGTAGAAATAAAAAAAGCATAATAAAAATAACCACTAACGGCATATGACAAAAGTTATATGCCGTTTTTAGGATGATTGTTGGAAACACAATGGTAAACATAAGAGGCAGAGTATAAAAGGGAGGGACCTATGGCAAAAGCAAAGAATGTATTTGTATGTAACACATGCGGACATGAGGCATCCAAGTGGGTGGGGCAGTGCCCGGGTTGTCGTTCTTGGAATACGATGGTGGAAGAAGTGAAAATGACCGGCGTAACATCAAAGAAAGTATCTGTTTTGTCCGACGATATGTCTATGGGTAAAGTCGAAAAGCTAAAAGACATCTCGATTAATCAAGATACCAGAGTTAAGACCGGTATAGAAGAACTAGATAGAGTATTAGGTGGTGGACTCGTTGAAGGATCATTAACACTAGTTGGTGGCGATCCGGGTATTGGAAAATCAACATTGCTATTACAAATGTGTCAATCGATATCTAACCAAGACTTGAAAGTACTCTATATATCCGGTGAGGAATCCAATAAGCAGATCAAGTTAAGAGGTGAAAGACTGGGTGTGGATGGAGAGAATGTTCTTTTGTATGCTGAGACTTCTTTACAGCATATTGAGCAGGCTATAAAAAACGAAAAACCACATATATTGATTGTGGACTCCATACAAACCATATATTCTGACGTTCTAACGTCAGCGCCGGGAAGCGTCTCACAAGTTAGAGAAGTGACATCATCTATGATGAAGATAGCGAAGCAGTTAAACCTATCCACTTTCATTATAGGACATGTAACAAAAGATGGCGCAATAGCCGGTCCAAGGGTATTAGAGCACATGGTGGATACTGTTCTATATTTTGAAGGGGATAGAAGTGTTTCATATCGTATCCTTCGAGCGGTGAAAAACAGATTTGGATCAACCAATGAAATTGGTGTTTTTGAGATGGTAGATAGCGGTCTAAGAGAAGTGAAGAACCCATCAGAATACATGTTGACCGGAAAACCTTTGGGTGAATCAGGTTCAGCGGTGACGTGCTGTATGGAAGGAACAAGACCATTGCTGGTGGAGGTACAGGCATTGGTATGTTCGACCAATTTCGGTATGCCAAGACGAACCGCCAATGGTACAGATTATAACCGGGTAAATCTATTGGTTGCCGTCCTAGAGAAAAAAATGGGCATGCAATTGGGTGGTTATGATAGTTATGTTAACATTGCCGGAGGTATAAAAGTGAACGAGCCCTCCCTTGATCTTGCTATTGTATCAGCTCTGGCTTCCAGTTTTAAAAATAAGGCCATAATGGATGATGCAATAATCATGGGCGAGGTGGGTTTGACGGGAGAAGTTAGGGGTATTACACAATGCGAAAAAAGGGTGATAGAAGCTATGAAAATGGGCTTTAAAACTTGTATTATACCTCATGCAAACTTAAAACATATGAAAAATATAGGCGCCATAAAACTTATTGGTGTTAAAAGTGTGGAAGAAACATTAGGTCGGATTTTTACATAGTAAAAAAACAGTAAAAAAATTGGCAAATTTACTAAAAGAGAAAAGCAAAGGTTCATTAATAGAAGCAAAAATTGTATGATATTCACATATTTTTACTAGACCCTAGACAAGTGGCCTGAAAATCTTATATACTATATGATATATATGAGATTAAAGCAACTAAGGAGACGATTATGGCTACGATTAAAGAAATTGCAAAAGAAGCAGGTGTCTCTATAACGACGGTTTCAAGAGTGTTGAATTATGATGATACTTTGTCCATATCCACAGCAAAAAGACTGTTAATAGTAGAAATTGCAGAACGGCTGGAGTATCAAACACCGAGAAATAGAAGGAAAAAGCCTCGTTTTAGCCAGAATCAAGATGAAAGGTCAATTGGTCTTGTTGAGTTTGTTACAGATGAAGGCGAGATTGAAGACCCCTATTATCTTGGCATTCGTATGGGCATTGAGAAAAAATGTCAGGATGAGCAGATCCATTTGATAAAGTTTCCAAGAATTGGCAACTCAAACCCAACCATGGACATCGTACTTGATGGTGTTATATTTATTGGAAAGTTCTCAACCGCAGAAATCAGAGAATTTGAAGCCCGGTATCAGAATTTGGTTTTCATTGATTCTTCACCATTTGAAGACGAATATGATTCAGTCACAATAGACATTAGAAAAGCGGTTATCAAAGTGCTGAATTTTCTCATGGACAAAGGCTATAGGCGTATTGGCTACATTGGCGGTATTGAAACGGTGGAAGAATGCCGAACCCCGATTGGCGAGAAGAGGTATGATGCCTTTATAAAATATATGAAGAAGAAAGGTTTATACAACCCTCAATTTGATTATATTGGTGACTTTACACCTCAAAGTGGTTATAAACTCATGAATCAAGCAATTGGACAAGGGGATTTACCGGAAGTTTTTTTTGTGGCCAATGACTCGATAGCTATAGGAGCCTTAAGAGCCTTAAATGAAGCAAAGATAAAAGTTCCGGATACACTTGGAATCATAGGGTTTAATGATATACCTACAGCCAGCTATACTTATCCGGCATTGACAACGGTGAAGATTTATAATGAGTTCATGGGTGAAAAAGCTGTAGAGTTAATGATGGAAAGATTTGAAGGAAGAAAGATACCGGTTAAGATTCAATTGCCGGTAAAAATTATTGAGCGAAATACAATTAAATAGGAAGAATAATCAACCAAAACCATTAAACAAGACCATTGTGTCCTTTTGATGGTTTTGGTTATTTTTAGTGAAATATTCGATTTTTTTATTGACAAGCTGGTAAAATTTTACTATAATTCAATTAGGTTTATGAGTAAGAACTTAACGACGATTGAAAAATAGGAGGGTAAAATGAAAAAATTTCTATCAATTCTACTTGTATTGGCAATGCTAGGTACCATAGCAGGATGTGGCGCTACAGAGACAGAAACACAGCCTGAATCAACGGGAACAGAAACAACAGAATCAGAAACCACAGGAGCAGAAACAGCAGAAACAACAGAACCGCAGAAGCTAACCATATGGGCGTGGGACCCTAACTTCAACATTGCGATTATGAATCGAGCAGGTGAAATCTACAAAGAAAGCAATGCGGATGTAGAGTTTGAAGTGGTTGACTTTGCCAAGGGTGATCTTGAGCAAAAACTGCATACAATGTTAGCATCCGGAACAACCGACGGTTTACCGGACATCGTACTCATTGAAGACTATAATTCACAAAAATATCTTCAATCATATCCAGGAAGTTTTGAAGATTTAACTGGTAAGATTAATCACAGTGACTTTGCAGAATATAAGGTGGCACTAATGACTATGGACGACAGCGTTTATGGTGTACCTTTTGACTCAGGTGTTGCAGGAACCTATTACCGTACAGATTATTTGGCAGAAGCCGGTTTTTCTCCTGAAGATATGAATAACATCACATGGGATCGTTTTATAGAAATCGGGGAAGAAGTTTTTGAGAAGACTGGACACCAAATGCTAGCTACAGACCCTTATGACGGTGGGCTTATGAGAATCATGTTGAATGGTGCCGGATCTTGGTACTTCGATAATGATGGTAACCCAACGATAGCAAATAACGTCGCTTTGGCAGAAGCTGCTAGAATCTATACGGATATTGTTAATTCACCTATGACTAAGAAAACATCCGGTTGGGGTGAATGGGTTGGTGCACTGAACACAGGTGACGTAGCATCTATTACAACAGGTGTTTGGATAACAGGTTCAGTAAAGGCAGAACCTTCACAATCCGGCATGTGGGCACTTGCTCCTGTACCAAGACTTGATGTACCGGGCGCAGTTAATGCTTCGAATCTAGGCGGCTCAAGCTGGTATGTATTGTCATCTTCAGAGAATAAGGATTTGGCGGTTGATTTCTTAAACGAAACTTTTGGTAAAGATGTTGATTTCTATCAAGAGATTCTAATCAGCAATGGTGCAGTTGGATCCTATTTGCCATCAGCAAGCGGAGAAGCTTACAGTGCTGGAGACCCATTCTTTGGTGACCAGGTAGTGTTTGGCGAATTTGCTAAGTGGATGGACGAAATACCATCATTGAACTATGGATTATATACTTATGAAGCAGACGCTGCTATACTCGCAGAGATGGCTTCTATATATGAAGGCGGTTCTGTAGAGGAAGCTATGGCACGTGCAGAAGAACAAGTAAAGGCACAAATTCAATAACCATTGGATGGTTAAAGGATGCCTTAACCATGAGATAAACAAATGATTGTTATGGAGGCTAGTCAACTGACTAGTCTCCTATCATAGAACGCGATACAATTTTGCACGGACAAGAAAGTTAAGGAAGGGATGTCTATGAAATCAACAGGTAAGAAGAAGTATATCAATAGAAAAAGTCAAGTGATTGGCTGGAGCTTTGTTGCTGTTGCTGTAATATTAGCGGCCATTTTTGCCATTTATCCGATCCTCAATTCTATGTATTTATCCACCATGTCCGGTAAGGGTGTGGTTTATGAATTTGTTGGTTTTGGTAATATTAAAAGGCTTTTCACCGATGCTGTATTCAAACAAGCACTAAAAAATACGATGGTGTACTTCATATTCCAAGTACCGATAATGCTAACACTTGCGTTGGTCATAGCCAGCCTGCTAAATGATAAGAAGCTGAAATTCAAAGGCTTTTTTAGAACAGCCATATTTTTACCTTGTGTAACATCATTGGTTGCCTATTCTATATTGTTCAAAAGCATGTTTAGTGTCGATGGACTTGTGAATCAAACGCTTCTTTTTCTTAACATTATCGAAGCACCGATAGCTTGGTTGAGGGATGCTTTTTATGCCAAAGTAACGGTGATTATTGCCATTACATGGCGGTGGACAGGCTATAATATGATTTTCTATTTGGCAGGTCTACAAAATATTGACCCGGCCATCTATGAAGCTGCTGAGATTGACGGTGCATCTAAGACCAAACAGTTTTTTCTTATAACGATACCAATGCTTAAGCCTATTATATTATTTACCTCCATCATGTCTACAATAGGAACCCTTCAGTTGTTTGATGAAGTTGTGAACTTAACAGGTGGCGGTGCATCTACACCGACATTTAATGCGACGATGACACTGTCTCAATATATTTATGACTTATCCTTTAAGTTTGTACCAAATTTTGGCTATGCAGCTACGGTTTCCTATGTCATTGTATTCTTTATTGCAATCTTATCCATTATTCAATTCAGAGTGGCAGGTGATGATCATGTATAGACTAAGAAATTTATTTAAATATTGTTTTTTATCAATAGCGGCGTTTATTTCTATTTTCCCATTTATATGGATGATTATTGGGGCTACCAATACGGCGACAGATATTACCAAAGGGAAAATGACCTTTGGAGGAGAGGCGCTCAGTAACCTGAGTAAGTTATTTGAGATGGTAGATATGAAAACCATACTTCTAAATTCGGGGAAAATAGCTTTGATAAGTACATTTCTGTTATTACTATTTGCTTCTCTTGCAGGCTATGGTTTTGAAATCTATAAGTCGAAAAATAAAGAACGATTATATACCATATTGTTATTAACCATGATGGTACCTTTTGCAGCGCTTATGATACCATTGTTCAGAATGTTTGCTAATATGAATCTTTTGGATTCTCATATAGCGGTCATCATACCAACGATTGCCACACCTTTTATGATTTTTTTCTTTAGACAAAACACAAAAACATTTCCTTCCGACTTAATACAAGCAGCCCGTGTGGATGGATTAAATGAATACCAGGTATTTTTTCTAATCTATATACCAACCATGCGTTCAACCTTTGCTGCTGCAGGAATAATTGCATTTATGACCAGTTGGAACAGTTTTTTATGGCCCCTTATTGTTTTACAATCAGATGGGCAAAAGACCATAACACTCATTATATCTTCTTTATCATCAGCCTATTTCCCTGAGTACGGGGTTATCATGGTAGCCATTGTTATTGCCACTTTACCAACCATCCTCATATTCTTCTTATTACAAAGAAGATTTGTAGAAGGCATGCTCGGATCCATAAAGTGATAAATTAAATAGGGGAATATATAAAGACTTCATTATAGAAGTTCATAAACATGAAAAATTGTTGACGATGGTTTAGAATAGCGAAAGCGCATCTATGCCATCGATCTTAATGCGAAACACGTTAAATAATTAACAATATTACGAGTAGAAACACTAAATAACAATAAATATCCGCAGATAATAATTATCATCTAAAGACAGGAAGCTTGGTATTACAAGATTTGAACGAAATGTTAACAATAAAATTTTTTGTGAAAATATACACGAAAAGACTTGAAAAAAAGTCCGAAACATGATAATCTTTATCATGTAAAGAAAATGATATGTTTTCTCAATTAAAATTATAAATGAGAAAATTAACTGGCATACTCAGCGGAACTTTCAGCATAGCGAAAGAAGGAGTGGTTTTATGTCTTTAAATAAAGCAAAAATCGGACAAACATTCACAATTGTAAAAATAGAAGGTCATGAGAAGATCAGGAAATTTCTATTCACATTAGGATGCTTTGAAGGTGAGTGCATAACCATTATTTCAAAATTGGCAGGCAATTATATTGTGAATATAAAAGACAGCCGCTACGCCATTGATGAAGCTATGGCTAAATCCATCCGTTTGGCAGCATAATTTTTCCTTATAGAGGGGGTTAGTACAGCCACTCAAGTTTGGTGATTCAGTCTCCAAAGCAAGTGTACAAAATGCTGTAGAATACAGCATATTTTCATAATCATTAAATGATAGTGACTATCAATTTCATAACATTTGGAGGATGTAAGCATGAAAATTGCATTAGCAGGAAATCCCAATTCGGGAAAAACAACACTCTTTAACGCTCTTACTGGAAAAACCGAATATGTTGGGAACTGGGCCGGTGTAACCGTCGATAAGAAAGTGGCAGCTATTAAGAATAAATATCAAATTGCGAAAGAACCTATTGATATTGTAGACTTACCAGGTGCTTATTCTATTTCTCCATATACAGGTGAGGAGGCCATTACAAGTGACTTTGTATTAGAGTCCAAACCAGATGTCATTATCAACATTGTAGATGGTGCCAATATCAGTCGAAGTTTGTTCTTTACAACACAACTACTTGAACTGGGTATCCCTGTTGTTGTTGCTTTGAATAAGGCAGACATCATTACAAAACGTGGGGATATTGTTAATGGGCATGAACTTGAAAAGGCCCTTGGGTGTAAAGTTGTGACCATCACGGCTACAACTGAAAAAGGTCTAGCTGATTTGGTGACGACAGCTGTTAACATCGTAGGTACAAATCAAGAACGATTGAATTTCAATGACTTGGATGGGAACAATGATGTGGCCAGACAAACTTGGATCAAAACAATCCTAGAGAAATCATTGAATAAAAAACACAATGCAAGTCATGTCAATTTTTCTGATCGTATAGATATGGTCGTTGCTCATAAATGGTTTGGACTCCCAATATTCTTCCTCATTATGTGGGGGGTTTATTCTTTTTCTATTGAGGGTCTGGGTGGATTTTTATCTGGATATTTGAATGACGTGGTATTTGGAGAGGTTGTGCCGAATGCTTTAAATAGTTTTTTTGAAGGCATTGGTGTCAATCCTTTGATGCAAGCCTTAATCGTTGACGGTGCTATAGGTGGCGTAGGTGCAGTTATTGGCTTTTTGCCTTTGATTATGGTCTTGTTCTTCTGTCTGTCTTTACTAGAGGATAGTGGCTATATGTCAAGGGTTGCTGTAATCATGGATCGCTATTTCAAAAAAATAGGTTTATCGGGTAAGTCCATCATACCTATGATTGTAGGTTCGGGTTGTGCCATTCCTGGTGTTATGGCTACAAGAACCATCGAGAACGAGAATGAAAAGCGTATGACAACAATTCTGACACCTTTTGTTCCATGTGGTGCCAAGTTACCGATTATTGCTTTGTTTTCAGTCGTATTTTTCCCAAATACATCATGGGTAGGACCGAGTATATATATTATAGCTATCGGTGTCATTATCATAGGTGGTCTATTACTTAAGAAATTATTTGTATGGGATAATACATCCTCCTTTATTATGGAACTACCGGAGTATAAGATACCGAGTATTAAAAATGCTATTATCCAAATGTTTGATAAAGCAAAGGGCTTTATCTACAAAGCGACAACCATCATCCTGGTTATGAACACCTTGGTATGGTTCATGCAAGCCTTTAATTGGAAGCTTCAAGCCACAGAGATTCAATCTGAGAGTATTTTGGCATCTGTAGGGTCGGTAGTAGCCCCCTTGCTGATTCCTCTAGGCTTCGTGGGATGGCAGTTAGCTGCGGCCAGCATTACAGGTTTTATAGCCAAAGAGAATGTTGTAGCGACATTTGCAGTATTGTTTGCAATGGCTTCAGAAGAAGCCCTTCATGTACCGGGCGGTGCGTTGGCACAGATGTTTACCCCAGTCACAGCCTATGCGTTCTTAGCGTTTAATCTTTTTACGCCACCTTGCTTTGCAGCAATCGGTGCAATGAATGCGGAAATGGGTTCGAAAAAATGGTTCTTTAGAGGACTGGCTTTTCAATTAAGTGTGGGCTACATCATAGCATTATTAATTACACATATTGGCACCCTTGTCATTTATGGTGAAACTGCAGAAGGATTTATACCTGCGATTTTTGTTTTGATTGCTTATGCAGTAGGTGTAACATTTTTAATAAAAAGAGCCAATACTTCAAAGGCAACTTTAGTAGAAGCGACTGAATAGGAGATGATCAAATGATACCGACTATTATCGTAGGTAGTATATTTGGAATGATTATGTTGTGGGCTCTCATTCGTACGAAAAGAGACTTAAAAGCCAGTAAATGTGCCGGATGTTCGGTTAACAACTGTTCTTCGAGAAAATAAGTAAAAACCTTGAATAACACTTAAAAGAATGCTAGAATAACAGGGTACAACTAATAATTAGGGCGATGGAGTTCGCCTATAAATGCTAGTATGCTAATGACTCCTACAAGTGCTTTTTTGCAATTTGTAGGGGTCATTTATTATATATAAGAAGGATAATAATAGCAGACCCAAAACGGCGTTAAGCTGACGACTTCTACAAATCATGGCGAAGGTATAAGTTTAACCACCAAGGAGGTAAGTTATTATGTTTTACAGTATTCTTTTTCCATCAAAGGAAGAACATGAACGGACAAGGCTCTCAGATGTACCAGACTGCTTCAAGGATTTGAATTTAGATCAGATATTTTCTCCGATTCTGAAGCGTAAAAAAGAATTTGAGCTTGATGCCTTCTTCTATACTTCCCTATATAATAAAGATATCATCATCTATAGGCAGGACATAATGAAAGAAATTGAGGATGACACTTTACGTAGTTTATTCAACAGTTTTTCCGAAACTGTCTACGATATTGTCCGAAAAATGGGGAATATACAAAAAAACCTAGCTTCGGATAGTAGCTATGATAATAATTATTTAACTCAAGGTCGTATGCTTGATTGTGCGGAGCAATACGTGTCCGTAAGTTCGAAAATCAAGTGGACCACTCCAAACAAATACTTGCATCTTTTGAAAGGTTTCGTCAGGGTGAAGTGAAGGATTACAGACATAGAATTAACGAGGAACCTCGCACAACGCATGTGGAGACGGTCTCGCAGTTAGTTTTGAAGAAGTTAGTTAGATTCTAAGTTAATACTTTAAAAAGCACTTTCATAGCCTTGAGGAATATATATTAAATATGATGAGAAGATTACCCGGAAAATTGAGTGTTGTTCGGTGGGCAACCTGCAGAATTTAATTAATAATTTATAGGAAGTGATTGTAGGGTAATCGTAAATAATGTTATAATACAAAGTAAACATTTTAAGCGCTTTGTAAAATTGTGATTTTTGACGCAAATAAAAAACACATATGGAAATCAGGAAAATATAAATGAGTAATTTGATTCACCAGAATGACTTAGGTGGCTCTAAACAAAACTTTCTTCCGAGTTCATTACAACTTAAATCAGGCTAGGCTTGTGCGTTGAATGTTGATGCTCAAATTGTTGAAGTAAGATAATACGGATAAGTAAGCAAAGTACTGTTTTTTACATGGATGATACTATAATTATGAATGACCGGAGGAAAGAATATTATGTTTAAGAAGAAGTTAAAGCAAAGTGGTGATCAGGTAAAGGGTATTGATGAATTGATACAACCTTATTTAGAAATTATTGAAAATAAGGAACAGTGCATAGTTGGAACCATTGGAACGGTGAACGAATTATTACAATTTATGACAAATCTTGACTATGTAAAAGAAATGATTCAGGATGCAAACAGTCAGTCAGCGATGGTTGAAAGTGCAGCAGGAAGCAGCGAAGAAATGGCAGCTGCAATAGAAGACATCTCTAATTTTGTGCAGGAATCTAATGAAAAAATGGATCAAGCTATTGGAGAGACGAATAAAAGCTTACATCAAGTGAACAAGACTTTTGAAAAAATTGAAGAAAATATTAATGAAATTAATGTTGTTAAAGGAATAATGCTTGAGGTAACTAAAGAAACAGTTAAAATCAATGAAATAGTGAATGTGATTAAATCGGTAGCAGATCAAACAAACCTCTTGTCTTTAAATGCTTCGATCGAAGCGGCTAGAGCAGGTGAACAAGGTCGGGGGTTTGCAGTGGTTGCGAATGAAATTAAAAAATTAGCTGAAAATACTAAAGAGCAAGTTGATATTATCAGTACAATCGTGAGTGGGCTAAATAATAAGATAGGTTCTGCTTCTGGAGAGATAGAGCGAGTTGTTAATACTTTTTCTGGATCAAAGATTGCGATAGACGAAGCCACTCAAGGAATTAAGGGAATTAGTACTACGATGAGTCTTGTAGGAGATAGTTTCACTTCGATTTCAGCAAATGTGCAAGAACAGACCGCAACTACACAAGAGATGTCTTCAAATCTTCAGATAATTAATGAAAAATCGATGAAGCTACAAGTTGAATCAGATAGGACTGGGCAAGCATTTTTTGATATATCACAAAAAGTGGATGGCATTCGAGTTAAAGCATTGGAATGTTCAGATAAAATAGATGTAGTGACAATGGCTGACTTAAGTATAACAGATCATCTTATGTGGAAGTGGCGTGTGTATAATATGATTTTGGGTTATACGCAGTTAGATGTAGGAAAAGTTGGTGATCATCACGGTTGTAGACTTGGCAAGTGGGTGTCAACGCTTGATCAAAATAACAGTAATTTAAAAAACATTGTGATGAAGATGGAACGACCACATTCTGATATTCATACAATAGCAAAGAAAGCAATACAAGAATACAACAATGGCAACAAAAGCAATGCTGAAAACTTATTGTTGGAAATCGAGAATAATTCAAAAATCGTAGTTGATTTATTGAAGGAATTAAAGCGCTACTTATAAGATGTATAAAAATACCTGAAAAACCATTCGAGATGATTTAAAAAGTCTCAATTTTTCATACACAAATAGCCCATATTTTCATAAATAAACAATAGATATATCTCCAAACCATGACCACCGATTTTCTCTTAAATCGGTGGTTTTCTTTAATGCAACCCTTGATATTTTATTAAGTTCCAACATATTATTAATTGTCTTGACAATTAGACTCTTACCAAAGAGAGAAGCAATAAGAAACACATTAAAAGTTGTAGATTGTGGACTAGAGCATTGCTTTATGCATACAATTGACAATGCTTATCAATTAAGGGATAATGTAATTATATGGAGAAGGTTATAACCTGATTTACTCATACAAGTTAGATGAAATAGTGATAATGAATGATGAGCACTTTGTTGGTCCCAAATAATATAGAAACTATAGAGTGTCTTGTGGTAGCTTAAATATAGATACCAAGGATACTCTTATAAGTAGGTAAGTTGTGATGAATAAACATAAACATCCAGAGAACTTTCAAAAAAAGAATTACAATAAAGCCTATTTTGAGGGTTGGTATTATAAGCAAGTAACAGCAGATGAAAAGAATACTGTTAGTTTTATTCCTGGTGTGAATTTTGATGAATTCGGTGCCAAGAGTTTTATTCAATGTCTCCATTATAATGAAAATAATGAGCTAACTGCCTATATGATTGATTACCCTATAGAGGCTTTTTCTACTAAAGAAAAACATTTTTCTGTTTCTATTGGTAAGAGTAAGTTTTCGCTGGATAACATTGTATTAGATATTCAATCTGAGAATTTGGAAGTTACTGGCAGTGTTAAACTAATGGGTCTTACACACATTGAAACATCCTGTCTTAACCCTAATATTATGGGTTTCTTTAGTTATATCCCTTTTATGGAGTGTAAGCATGGCCTCATTAGTATGTGTCATCATCTAAGTGGCTCTTTATACATCAATGGCGCAGTTATTGATTTTGCAGGTGGTAAAGGCTATATTGAAAAGGACTGGGGGAAATCTTTTCCAACGGATTATATTTGGATACAATCGAATCATTTTGAGGATAGTACGACAGGGTTGTTTTGCTCAGTAGCGACAATACCATTTTTATCATTTACCTTTACCGGTTATATATGCAATTTAATTCATCAAGGAAAAGAATATCGCTTTGCAACGTATAATGGATCAAAGCTAGTAGTGAATGAACGTACAGACACAAGTGTTCATCTAATACTAAAGAACAAACGACATACTTTAGAGATAAAAGGTGTGGTACTACTTTCTAAAAACTTGTTAGCTCCTAAGCTAGGATCAATGAACAAAACAATTAAGGAAGGTTTATCTGGAAAAGTAGAAATACTATTAAAAGATAAGAAAGACAATATAATACTTAAGTCTAAAAGTCATAAGTGCGGTATGGAACTGGTTGAAATGCTACTTCCTAAATAAGTTAAAGATAATTGGATGACATTCAATTCACAAATATCTACAATGCCATAGAATGTGGTAAGCTTAAGCTAGTATTTGACAATGTGCCTATAGTTAGATATGACAGTGGCTATATCTGATCTCAACTCGAGACTTTATGACTTTTGGAAAAATATGCAAAGGTGGCATTAATTTCACCACCGATATATACAATTAGGCTACACATATTAAGCCATAATAATAAAACAATGATGCTTCCGACACTGCCATAAAGCTTCGTATAGTTGCCAAAGTTCTTAACATAATAAGAAAATAGTAGAGATATGAGTATCCACATAATAGATGTGAACAAGGCACCACCGATAACATTCTTGATTTTCAACTGTCGACAAGGCGCATATTTATAAAAGAGTATGAAGAAAACAACCATTAGAATTATGGGCAATAGAAGCCGGACGAGTGTCCAACTAGTCAAATAAGTACCATCAATTCCAACTAGAGTGAAGAATTTTGTGGCCAATATATCCCCCAAAACCAATAACATAAAATTAGTGAAGATTAGAGAAGGGATGGTAAAGGTTGTAACAAGTGTTATAAGTTGAACGTGAATAAATGATCGCATTTCTTTCACATCATAGGCGCGGTTGATTCCTTTTATTAGAGATTTGACCCCTTTAGAAGTACTCCACAAAGCACTAATCATACCTAAAGACAAAAAAGTAAGACTCCCATTATTTAAGACTTCTTTAATGATATTGGTTAGTAACCGAGCTGTTTCATTGGGTAAAATAGTGTTCAAACTTGTATATACAGTGGTTTCATCAAGGGGCGTGAAGCCCAAGAGGCTTATTAAGAAAATAAGAAAGGGGAATATAGATAAGAATAGATAGTAGGTAGTCTGGGCAGCAAGGCCACCTAAGTCATCCTCTTTTATTCGTTTTATAAGTTGTTTTGTAAATTGTTTTATAAATTGTTTAATTTCATTTTTCATCAATTTGTTCATATCAACACCTGCCTTCAGAAATAGATTATCAATAATATTGGTACTTGTCAAATGGAACAAGTACTGATATATAAAGACATAAAGGGCAAGAGTGATTATATCAAAAATTATAAGAAAAATAGCACGATCCTTAAAAACCACAGAATTTGACGAATACAGATTTTAGGAGTAAAATTAAACATAGTAAGTGGAAAACTTAATATTATCTTGGTACGAACACTAACGTACTTTGATCACGAAACAGAACTCTATATAGCGTTCTGTTTTTTGTACAATTAATGACATATCGTTATTAATCAATCAATCTGGATCAAGAAAGTTGTATGGATAGCCAGAACAACTTATGAGGAGGATCAATGACTTTAATAAAAAAAGTAAAAAAAATTGCAAAAAAATTAGTAAACCAAAACAGAAAAAAATCAATAGGCATCAGAAAAATAATGCTTGTAGGAATAGGTTTAATTAGTGCTATAGGCATTGCAACTAAGATGATTCTAACACCCAAGTCACAAAAAAAAATCACTTCAATAATTTCTAAAGACACAAAAAATACTATGGACAATATAGCAGATAAGTCAGACGAAGTTAAGAGCATCATAGAAGAGGGTTATCATAACATAAATAAAAAACTACAAAAAGTAGGAAAAAAAATAACTAAGGAATTAGAATAGGAGGAAGTATCATGCTAGAGATCATTGCAATTATATTAATTGTGTTATGGGTATTAGGTATGGTTACAAGTGTCACCATAGGAGGATTTATACATGTACTCCTTGTGATCGCTGTTATTGTCATCATACTACGAGTTATTAGAGGGAAAAAATGATTGTGAAAAGCAAATTAGTCGTGTGGCTTCAACGGAGCTTGATTAAAAAAGGAGAACTAATATGTTAAATAAATTTAAAATAATAAAGAATTATATATTGAACTGTCAGGACGGAGAAATAGGAAAAGTGAAAGATTTCTATTTTGATGATCAAGCATGGACAATCAGATATCTAATTGTTAATACAGGAAACTGGTTGACCGGTAGGCAGGTGTTGATTTCACCACATTCAATCATATCCGTGAATAAGGACGAAGAGTACATTACCGTTAGTTTGACAAAAAGTCAGATTGAAAACAGCCCAATATTAGAAAGCAATAAGCCGGTCTCAAAGCAATTCCAGGAAGAATTCCATGGATATTATGGATATCCAATGTATACAACAGTTACAGGTTATGGAGGATTAGGCCTTGTTTTACCTCGTAGACCTGATGAAAAAACAGATGGAGAAGCGTTGGTAAATAAAATTGAAGACGAGAATGAATGGAATCCGAATTTGCGTAGTACGCATATTGTGAGTGGATACGGTATTCAAGCTTCAGACGATAAAATCGGTCATTTAGAGGATTTTATCATCGATACGGAAACTTGGGAGATTCATTATTTGGAAATCGATACAAATAATTGGTTTCCCGGAAAGAAAGTTATTATATCACCCAATTGGATAGATCATGTTAGTTGGAATGATTCAAAAGTATTCGTCAATCTTAGCACGGATGAAATTAAACAGTCACCGGAATACAATGAAGAAACTCTTTTAGACCGTGAGTTTGAGACGAAATTACACAAACATTACAATCGTACTGCTTATTGGCTCGACAAATAAGACGTAAATGGTAATGCTTAAAGAGCAGATCTAAGAAGTACTAAATCTAGGTGATGTCATAAACAATAGATTTAGCCATGTGAAGATTATCAGTTCTCTATCTGTAGGATTATTATATATTGCAAAAAATGTCAGATTAATCACGTATATTATTGCAAAAGTGAGAATAATTTGTTGGTTTAGGAAGGGTATGTTATAATAATAGTAGTAAAAGGGCAAACCTGTTAAAAAATAGGGACGCAAAGTCAGAAATCTAAGGTATAGAGGTTGAATTTCATATACTAAGGTCGTTCGACTACATTTATTGTACTTAAATGTAGTTTTTTTTGTATATTTTTACAAGTAAGGTAACAATGATTAAGGTGTCAAAACTATATAGTGGTAGAATTAGAGAAACTTAGTTTTGACACCTTAATCAACCATAAGTAGACATTTAAATTTGATGTTTTCATCATAAAGTTACTAATCAAAATACTATTAGTTTGAATAATATAAGCTTTCATTTCTGGATTCTGAAGGCTTTTTGTTGTATATAACATTACTTAATCAGTAAGTGGATTTGAGACACTCAAGGGTGGTAATCTTTTATTTACCTAGATACCATTTTCAATTTAGAAAGGAGCGTATACTTGTATAATTTCTTTATATTTAGTATACAAGGAATCAAATGGATGAAAATAAGATTGAGAAAATTGACGCATTAAATATAAAACCAGTAGGCCTCGGTGAAGAACTTGACCAGCAGAAGGATGAGAATAGAAAGCTGAAAGCAGAATTGGTTCATACAGATCAAGAACTGGAATTTCAAAACAAAGAAAAAGATAAACGGGCCGAAGAACTTCTAATTGCCAAAAAGGAAATCTTTGAGCAAGCCAATATTATTGAAATACAAAAGGCATATTTTGTTGACAAACAACTATTGCAAGCAACTTTGGAAGCTATTGGAGATGCTGTCATATCATGCGATAGTAAGGCCAATATAGTTTTCATGAATAAAGTTGCTGAATTATTGACAGGGTGGGATAAAAAAGAGGCAGTAGGTCAACCAATCGAGGCAATATTTGATATTGTCGATGAAGCAACCATGGAAAAAAGTGAAAACATTGTTATGAATGTTCTATTAAGTGGAAAAATTCTTGAATTGACTGAAAAGACAATATTATTTACCAAGGAAAGAATTGAAGTGCCTATTGAAGACAGTGTAGCCCCTATTTTCCAAGAAAATGGAGAAATAGTTGGAGCCATATTGGTATTTAGGGATGTTACAGAAAAAAAAAGAAGTCTTAAAAATATTGAATATTTAAGTTATCATGATAAACTTACAGGGCTTTATAATCGTAGATTTTATGAAGAAGAACTTAAGAGAATGGATCATAAAAGAAATCTACCTTTAAGCCTAATTATGGCAGATGTTAATGGCCTAAAGCTTGTTAATGATTCTTTCGGTCATGAGGTTGGAGATGAACTTCTAATAAAGACAGCAAGCGTTATTAGTAAAGTTTGTCGAAGTAATGATGTTTCAGCAAGACTTGGAGGCGATGAATTCATCATAATCCTGCCTAATTCCGATGAGGCTGATACAGTGAAAGTTATGGAACGCATTCAGTCATATTTGAAAAAGAAAAAAGTGAATGGTTTAGATATTTCACTTTCTCTAGGAGCCGAAACAAAGACTGTTATGGAAGAAGATATAAATGCTATTTTTAAAAATACTGAGGAACACATGTATCGACAAAAAGTTTATAAAAGTTCAAGTATGAAAAAGAAAACCATAGATTTAATATCGAACACTTTATTTGAAAAAAATGGAAGAGAATTAATACATTCTAAACATGTCAGTATTTTGGCAGAAGCACTTGCAACTAAAATGGGGCTTAATGAGGATGGCGTTAATTTAATGAGAGTGGTAGGGCTTATGCATGATATAGGTAAAATAGGCAGCCCAGATAGCATCTTGAACAAGCCTGGGAAATTAACGATAGATGAGTATGACAAAATAATGAAGCATCCTGAAATTGGCTATAGAATACTAAGTTCTGTCAATGAATTTTCGGAGATGTCGGAGTGTGTCCTTCAGCACCATGAAAAATGGGACGGAACAGGATATCCCCAAGGGCTTAAAGAAGAAGACATCAAAGTTGAGGCGAGGATCATTGCAGTTTGTGATTCATATGATGCTATGGTGACACTAAGGACATATAAAGAGACCCTAAGTCATGAAGAAGCAATTAATGAGATTATAAGAGGCTCTGGTAGCCAGTTTGACCCAAAGATCGTAGAGAGTTTTACTGACATGATGATGAATGGCGAAAGAATCATATTAAGCTAAATCGAATGAAAAACGCCAACCCCATCCCATTTAGTATCCAAAATGTAATTGCCTGTTTCAAGGTATTCATTAAGAATCCACACAACAAGAATTAAACAACGCGTGCATAGAAAAAGAAAGGATGTTAATATGCTATATGAAATTAAAGATCAATTTTCAATTGATATGATATCAGATGAGGAAGGCCCACATATTTCTCTGTATCAGCCTACCCACAGACATTTTCAGGAAAACAAACAAGATACTATAGTGTTTAAAAATTTATTACGAGAGA
>JAGXFY010000067.1:0-15128 GCA_024636985.1 Clostridiales bacterium
AGGTGGATGTTTCAGACTTCTGGTCACAAAAATTGATGTAAATGCGGAATGCCCAGAGCCGGAATCGAAGTAGGTGGATGTTTCAGACCTGTGTTGACGATTCTTATATGAGCTTTGGAATGCCCAGAGCCGGAATCGAACCAGCGACACGAGGATTTTCAGTCCTCTGCTCTACCGACTGAGCTATCTGGGCAGAAGTACAAGTACTTCATGCATCATCTTCATTCGAAGACAATTCGGTTTTACAAAATAATATAATAAGCGTTAATTAATGCCGGAGACCGGAATCGAACCGGTACGACTTTATAGGTCGCAGGATTTTAAGTCCTGTGCGTCTGCCAGTTCCGCCACTCCGGCGCATAACCAACAACTTATTATGATCGTATAACGATCAAATGGAGGGAGAAGGATTCGAACCTTCGAAGCTATCGCAACAGATTTACAGTCTGCCCCCTTTGGCCACTCGGGAACCCCTCCAAATAAAATATGAACTTGAATCTCCAAGAGGAAGCGTCCTCAAGGTGAACAAGATATATCTTACCACAATTAGAAGTTTTGTCAATAGTTTTGGTGAACTTTTTAACGGTACGGTAAAAGAGAAGATTTCATGTGTAAAAGATCAACTATTTAGTTTGACACTTTAGCCAAGGTTAATAGTTTACTAAACGTTAAAATCCAATTGCGAAGCAAGGTCAAAAAAGCTATAATTAAGAGTGTCAGAGAAAACGACTGTGTTTGGAGAAGACAAGGAGCGAGGTAACTATGGGAAAAATAACCATGAAGGACGTTGCAAAACATGCAGGTGTATCGGTTGCAACCGTATCTAATGTTATCAATAACATACCGAATAAAACGACGGAAGTGACGAAGCAAAATGTTCTCACAGCTGTTAAGGAACTGAATTATAAAATGGATATGACGGCAAGAAGTTTATCCATCGGGAAATCTAATCTAATTGGTATATTCATACCGGAAGTATATGAAAACAGTGCACCAAGCTCTCTTCTGAAAACCAATCCATTTTATAGTGAGATTATTAGTGGGATAGAATATGAAGCCAGAATGCTTGGCTATGACATACTCATATCCTGTATCCATTCTATTGATCATGCCCTTGAACTCGTGAATAAGCGGATGCTGGATGGCTTAGCTATACTTGGTACTTACGATGCAAGATTCTGGGAAGATCTTAAGCTGGTAACAGTACCGATTGTCTTGATTGACAATTATAATTATGAAGCTGTAGGTGTTAATAATGTAGGTATTGATGATGAACTCGGTGCTTATCTTGCGACCAAACACTTAACGACCCTTGGTCATAAGCATATCGCCTTTGCCACCAGTGAGGTTGGTGTATCCGAGGTCAATGAAAAACGCTTCATAGGATTCAAACGTGCCATTAAAGAAGCTAAGTTAGATCAAACAACATGCCCGGTGATCGTTGAGGCGGTCTCCTTCAAAGGTGGCATAACTATAGGGCATAGGCTTTTAAAAGACCATATGGAGGTTACAGCGGTGTTTGCCATTGCAGATATTATGGCACTTGGCATTATCAAGATTATGCATCAGTTTGGAAAGAAGATTCCTGAAGATTTATCCATAATAGGTTTTGATGACTTAAGCATTTGTGAGTATACGTTTCCGGCATTAACCACCATCAGACAAGATATCTATAAAAAAGGTGTTGAGGTTGCCAGACTTCTCATAAAAAAAATAGATGGTGAGCTAGGTTTAAAGTCTCAGGAGCTACCCGTTGAACTCATTGTCAGAGAGACGACAAAGGCAATCTTAAGATAAGGCTTTGTTACATTATGTTTTCATTCCTTGAGGAACTATGGTTTGGAGGTATCATTCATGCTATAATAGCACCTGTACAAATGAATGGATGGACTGTAAACGATGCGTCTCAAAGAAGATGAGGTAAATAGATGAAGAATATAATGAAGAAAATAATGATGGTGACAATGGTAGTGGTGTTGATGTCAACCACCGTAGTCTACGGAGCAACCAATGAAGAAAGCTATGCAGGGAATCAACTTAGAACTTTGGGTATACTTCGAGGTTATGATGATGGATCTCTTAAGCTGGACAATCCAATTGTTAGAGCGGAAGTTGCTGCCTTAGCTGTAAGAATATTAGGATATGAAGGTGTTGAAGTAGCCGGAGAAAGTAAGAGCTTTGCGGATGTGCCGACCAGCCACTGGGCACATGGGGTGATTGGTAATGCCAATAAGCTAAAGCTTGTCCAAGGTTATCCAGGAGATACTTTTAGACCTGCCGGCAACATCACTTACGGAGAGATTGTAACCATTATGGTGAATGCTCTAGGTAGACAAGAGAATCTAACAGGCAAGTGGCCTGAAAATTATATACAAAGAGCCAAAACCATCGGTATCATTCCGGCTAACTCAAGCGTAGATCCAAGCAAAGTCGTCACGAGAGGTGAAGTTGCTTTGATTATATGGGATACACTATTGGTTAAACAATAAACGATATCAAGCCACTTCTTATGGAGTGGTTTTTTTTCCTTTTATAATGTCAGGAAAAATGCTATAATACTATAAAATTAGGAAACAGTATGGGAAACGATGAGGAATGAAGATATGGAGATTGGAAAAGTATCTGAATCGGTTTTAAAAAGAACCATCTTAAAGCCATTATCCGTAAAAAGAGAAGAAGTTATTCATGGTCCAGGCATTGGAGAGGATTGTTGTGTCTTAAAATTCCCCAGTGAGGATCTTATTGTTATGTCAACGGATCCGATTACTGGAACCACCAAAGAGATTGGTAAGCTGGCTGTTCATGTGACAGCCAATGATATAGCCTCTAGCGGGGCAACCCTTGTAGGTGTTTTGCTTACGATATTGCTACCAAAAGGCTTCTTAGAAGAAGATCTTAAAGTAATAATGCAGGATGTGAATGAAGTTTGTACATCTTTGAACGTGCAAGTACTGGGTGGACATACAGAAGTGACAGCTGCTGTCAATCAGCCCATTGTATCGGTGACAGGTATTGGTAGAGCGACAGATGCCAGTCTGGCTATGTCTTGTAATCTGGACCCGGGAGATGACTTGGTCATGACCAAATGGGCAGGGATAGAAGGTACTGGAATTATTGCACTTGAAAAAGAAGCAGAGCTAAGAGGTCAAGTTAAACAGAGCTTGATTGAAGAAGCTAAGAAATTCACTTCTTTGATTTCGGTTGTTGAGGATAGCGCGGCCGCCATGAAGCATGGTGTAAAAGCCATGCATGATATAACAGAAGGCGGCGTATACGGTGCGCTCTGGGAAATGGCTTCAAGTGCCAAGGTTGGCTTTGAAGTTCAACTGGATCATATTCCTATAAAAAGAGAAACCATCGAAATATGTGAGTTTTATGGTATCAATCCTTACCAACTTATTTCAAGTGGGGCACTACTTATTGGAACGCAGGATGGTCCGGGACTTGTTAAAGCTCTAGAAGCTGCTGGCATTCACAGTGCCCATATTGGTAAGGTGACAGCCGGTAAAGACCGTCTCATCATCAGTGATCAAATGAGACAAACCCTAAAACCGCCTCAATCAGATGAACTATATAAGGTTATTAAATAACTTACATGAATATACAAGATTATGGAGGTAACAATATGAGAGAAGACATACTGCAGATTATCCAAAACAATAGCAAAATAGAAGTCAAGGACTTGGCTTTGATGCTAAATGACAATGAAGATAATATTGCCGATGAAATCAGCAAGATGGAAAAAGAAAAAATTATATGTGGTTATCATACACTCATAAACTGGGATCGTACGAACAATGAAAAAGTTACGGCATTAATTGAAGTCAGGGTAACCCCACAAAGAGGCGAAGGCTTTGACCGAATAGCTGAGCGCATCTATAGATTCAAGGAAGTAACAGCGGTTTATTTGATGTCTGGTGGTTTTGATCTTACAGTCATCATTGAAGGATCAACCATGAAGGAAGTGGCTTTGTTTGTTGGACAAACTTTAGCACCCTTAGAATCTGTCTTAAGTACAGGTACCCATTTTGTCTTAAAGAAGTACAAAGATTATGGGATTATATTAGACGATGAGAAAAAAGACGAGAGAATGGTGGTGACTCCATGATGAAGAATAAATTATCACAAAGAGCATCCGTAATTCCACCATCAGGCATACGTAAGTTTTTTGATATTGTAACTGAGATGAAAGATGCCATATCTTTGGGTGTTGGTGAACCTGACTTTGATACACCATGGCGTATTAGAGAAGAAGGGATCTATTCCCTTGAAAAAGGTAAAACATTCTATACTTCTAATTCCGGTCTCTTAGAGCTTAGAGAAGCTATATGTGATTATCAGAGAAGAAGATTTAACTTAGACTATGATTATAAGACAGAATGCCTTGTAACTGTAGGTGGCAGTGAAGGTATTGATCTAGCCCTTCGTGCTCTTATTAATCCCGGAGATGATGTACTTATTGCAGAACCTTGTTTTGTATCCTATCAACCTTGCGCTTATCTTGCTGGTGCTAATGTCATTTCCATACCGCTCAAGGCAGAGAATGAATTCCGTATTACAGCTGAAGAGATTGAAGCGGCTATTACACCTAAAAGCAAGGTGTTAATGATATCTTTCCCAACCAATCCTACCGGAGCGGTCATGAAAGAAGAACATCTAAAAGCCATAGCAGAAGTTATTATCAAACATGACCTGATTGTTATATCTGATGAGATTTATGCAGAGCTATCTTATGGTTTTGAGCATGTTTCCATAGCATCCTTACCGGGTATGAGAGAACGTACAATCATCATCAATGGCTTTTCCAAGGCATATGCTATGACAGGTTGGAGAATGGGTTATGTGCTTGGACCGGAAGCGGCGGTAGGTCTTATGACCAAGATTCATCAGTATGCCATTATGAGTGCACCAACTACCAGTCAGTATGCAGCACTTGAAGCAGCAAAGAACTGTGATGACGATGTAGAAATGATGCGACGTGCGTATAATCAAAGAAGAAGACTTATGGTTGAAGGCTTTAGAAAAATGGGACTGGATTGTTTTGAGCCGGAGGGTGCATTCTATGTATTCCCATCCATTCAGAAAACCGGTTTGACATCAGAAGAATTTGCAACTCAGTTATTGTTTGATCAGAAGGTAGCTGTTGTACCTGGAACGGCTTTTGGAGAATGTGGCGAAGGGTTCATTAGATGTTCCTATGCATATTCTGTGGAAGAGCTGAAGATTGCACTTGAGAGAATTGGTTTGTTTGTTGAAAAGATGATAAAAAAATAAAGGTACTACATAGAATAAAAAACCTAATACACAATAAAAAGAGGCTGTCTCAGGATATATCATGTCTGAGGCAGTCTTATTTTGGTCGTTTTTTTAGTGGTTGCTTATTGACAGTAGATTCACATCATAATCGTAGATATAATACACACTTTTTCCTCGCCTTACACTTCGTACGGTCATCGGAAAAACTGTGTATTACATCTACTCGGTAATAGGTCGTCATTTCATTATGCTTAAATTCTTATGCCCTAAATGATATGCTAAGGTAACCCGAAAACCATATTATGCCAACATCGACCATGAAGTTCCTGGAACTGGCTGTGTGATGAGGCTCATAAGAAAGTAACCTCATGCATCATGTCAGTCTTCAAGACATGATGCTAAAATGAAAACTTTCTTATGAAATTTGCAAGTCTGCATGGATGCAGACCGCCGACTTTTGGTGCAGGACGCACCAATCGGAGGCCGTAGTCATATAGACTGTGGAAGGGTTTTCATGGGACTCACTTTAAAAAATCTAACTTCCAAAAGTATTAAAAAAGTCCCTAAGTTTTTTCACTTAGAGACCTGCTTAACTCAATATAAATTCTAATGTGCCACTTTACAATCCGAACAGGTTCCGTATAGGAAGATTTTTTCGGACTCTATCGTAAAATCAGTTTCCTTTTGAAGTTGGCCAATAAGCTGATCAACGACAAGGGTGTGTAAATCATACACTTGACCACAATGATTACAAATCATATGAGGATGATTATGGATAATGGCGTCATAACGAAAACGATCCTCACCTACATTGAGCTCCTGAATAAGATTGGCTTTTTTTAAAGTGTCGAGTGTTTTATAAATGGTTGCAAGACTCATCGTTGGATGGGTTTCTTGTAAAGCATTGTAAATAGACTCAGCACTAGGATGTTCTACTGTGTTACATAAAACATTAAAAATTGCTAACCTTTGTGGGGTCACTTTTAGATTTTTTGCTTTAAGCATAGAGGTAATTTGATCCATATCATCACTCCTGTAATAGTTATTATCTCATAGTAATAACTTGATTCTATTATAGAATAAGTGTTATGTCAAGTTTAACCTTATTTAGAGGCTGAGGTATGCAGCTTAAAGTCTATTTTCTTAATACTTATTGATAGCTTATAACTGGGTGTGATACAATAAGTAAAAGAGACAAAAGGAGGGAACAATGTGTCAGTCAATGTAGAATTAATTAATCCGTTTATCAGTGCCGCACAAAGTGTTTTAAGGGACTTATCTCAAATACATACAAAAATGGGTAAACCTTATATAAAGAATCCCGAATATGAAGGAACAGTATTAACAGTTATCGTAGGTATAACAGGAGAACTCAGGGGACAGGTCATTATTTCTCTTGAAGAAGATATTGCCTGTAATATTGCTTCACATATGATGATGGGTATGCCTGTTATAGAATTAAATGATATGGCTAAAAGTGCCATAGGTGAACTCGCAAATATGGTACTGGGTAATGCAGCTACAATTTTTTCAACTAAGGGTATTATTGTGGACATAACACCACCAAACTTATGTCTAGGTAGTAATATGTCATTTACAGTTAGCGATTCTAAGACAATCTGTGTTCCACTTGAGCTAGAAGATGGATCTACTTTACTTGAACTGAACATTGCGATTAAACCAAAATGATGAATATTGTTTTACTTGAACCGGAAATTCCCCATAATACAGGTAGCATCGGAAGAACTTGTGTAGCGACAGGTGCTTCATTACACCTTATAAGACCGCTTGGCTTTTCCCTAGATGAAAAGTCAGTTAAGCGTGCAGGTTTAGACTATTGGCACAAATTGGATTTGCATATGTATGACTCATTTGATGATTTTTTATTAAAGCATCCTGGGGTTAAGATCTATATGGGTACAACGAAGGCCAAAAAAACTTATGCGGATGTTCATTATGAAAAAGGGTCTTTTATAATGTTTGGCAAAGAAAGTGCCGGTATACCGGAAGAAATACTACTTAAGTATCAAGAAACCTGTATACGCATACCGATGGCAAATGATATAAGGTCCTTGAATCTATCGAATGCTGTATCCATTGTGCTTTATGAAGCCTATCGTCAGCATGATTTTGGACAAATGCAAATGGAAGGCGAATTGCATCACCATAATTGGTTATAAAGCTAAGAAGGTGACTATTTGGAAGAAAACAAAAGGACGAGACAACGTATTGACTACAAGAACCATATTTTATGTTATAAGCATATCATATCAAATAAAGAAGAGATACCGGATCCTGCACCGATTCGCGTCATTGTTGAGGACATATCCTACAGTGGTTTAGGCGTCCGTTGTACAAGAGACCTTGGAACCGGAGATGTCCTAATGTTCAACCTTGAAAATGCCGGGGACAAAAGAGAGGTTATGCTTGAAGTGATGTGGTGTCGCTATTCAGGTGGCGAATATGAAGCAGGCCTGAAATTCATAAACCTGACCAAAGAAATCATACTTTTTCTTGATGGTCTTATAAAAAATCATCTAAAACAAAAGAAAAAGTTAATGGACAAAGGCAGTTGAAGAAGACGTTTCATAGATATAAGAAAAAGGCGTATTGCACTTGAAAATGCAATGCGCCTTTATGTATGATGAGAGAGTGGTAAGGTGAAGACAAAAGTTGTGCCTTTACCTTCTTGGCTATAGACATCAATAGTTTCGTTATGGGCTTTGACAATCTCACGAACAATGGAAAGACCAAGTCCGATACCTTTTTTGTCTTTACCTCTTGAGCGATCTGCTTTATGAAACCGATCCCAGATGTACTTAATATCTTCTTCAGAGATACCGGGACCTGAATCTTTGATGCTAACCTCAACTTTACCTGTGAGTACAGTGGTCTCAACAATGATGGTGTCGCCGGGGGAGCAGAACTTGATGGCGTTATCAATGAGATTGGTTAATACACGTTGTATTTGGTTCATATCCGCAAAAACAAATAATTCTTGTTGATCAATGAGCAGGGTAAAGTCAATACGTTTATCCAGAATCTTCTGTTCAAATTGAAAAAGTATTTTTCGGATATCTTGGTGAAGATCATAATGGGTCTTATTTAATTGTACGGTGTTGTTTTCCATTTTTGTCAGTAGGAGTATGTCGTTGGTGAGCTTCGTTAGACGCTCCGTTTCATCAAGAACAATATTCAGATACTTGCCTTGTCGCTCATAAGGTATGGTACCATCCAGTATAGCTTGTACGAAGCCTTTAATGGATGTTAAAGGCGACCGGAAATCATGAGAGATATTGGCAATAAAATCCTTACGCATATCTTCAAGCTTTTCAAGTTCAGAGGCCATATGGTTGATGTTGTTGGCCAGTTGTCCAATCTCATTGTCGGTACTTATAACGACATGACTTGAAAAATCGCCATTGGCGATGGCCTGAACCCGGTCGTTTAACTCTGAGATGGTGTTTGAAATGCTTTTAGAGTAGACATATGTGGATATAAAAGTAGCAGCTAAGAGTACAAGTAGTGAGAAAAGTGTCATTTGATAGATGTTATTGATGTTCTCACGTAGTGTTGGGTAAGGAGAATTGATAATAACAGCACCTATAACCCGATCCCCGGAATATATCGGATAGGCGGTTGTCAGAACCAGCTGGTCATAGAGGTCGCCAAAAGTGCCGGTTTCTGACATTTGCTTACCTTCAAAGACAGAACGGACAATAGGGTGATTGAGTTTATGACCGACCAAGGATTTCCCTGTGACTTGAGTGTCTTTAAATACCCTACGGTTTTCATCTAGAATCATAATTCTAGAATCAATGTATCTACTGGTGGCGGTCAACTGATAACTAAAATTAAGATCCGTCAAAGTTCTTACTTTATACGTTTCTATGAATTGATCACTTAAAATTCGGCTTTCTTCTAACATCATATTGTAGTGGTTCTCTATGAAATAGTTGGAAATAATCTGAGTGAGCACACCAAATAAAAGAAGAAAAATAACCAAAGTGGTCATGGCATAGATGGCAAAAAAACGGCCTGTAAATGTCTTGAACATATTAGTTCACCTCGAATTTATACCCTATACCCCAAACGGTTTTAATACCCCAAGCATCTGATTCATTGATTTTTTCACGAATTCTTTTTATATGAACATCAACAGTACGGGTGTCACCGATATATTCATAGCCCCATATACGGTCAAGGAGCTGTTCCCTTGTGAAGACTTGGTTCGGGTTAGAAGCTAGGAAATAAATGAGCTCTAATTCTTTCGGTGGCATTTCAATCTTTGTATCGTTATAGACAACGGTATAGTTAGATAGATTGATGGTAAGGTTCGGCATAGCGATTTGCTTTGTAGCATTTCCCTTAGGTGTGAAACGTCTAAGAACAGCTTTGACCCTTGCGGTTAGTTCTTTGGTGTCAAATGGCTTGATCATATAGTCATCTGCACCCAGTTCAAGACCAAGAATCTTATCAAAAGTCTCACCTTTGGCTGTTAACATAATAATGGGTGTATTGCTCACCTGACGTATGTCCTTACACACATCAAAGCCATCCTTTCCAGGTAACATAAGATCCAAAATGACCAAATTAGGTGCAAAAGCTTTGAAAACATGGATTGCTTCATTGCCGTTGTGAACAGATTTGGTTGAATAACCTTCTTTTTCCAGATAGAGGGCTATAAGTTCAGTTATATTTTCGTCGTCGTCAACAATGAGTATTTTTGATTTTGCTTCCATGAGGACACCTCAATTCTTGTTCAGTGGTTGGGCTGGGTTACTGGAGCTAATACTATTATAAGCATTTTACTTGAATTCTACAATAGTTACACCGGATTCTCCTTCACCATAGGCACCAATTCGGAAGGAATCTACATATTTCACCTTTTTAAGATGCTTATGTATGGCAGATCTAAGAGCACCGGTACCTTTACCATGAATGATGGTGACCATCGGCAACTTTGATAAATAAGCATCATCTAAGTACTTATCCAGAACTTGCAATGCATCGATCGTCATCTCACCTCGAAGATCAATCTCAGTTGAGATGCTATAGGCTTTTGTTGCAAAACCTTTTGAAGAAGCTTTTTTTCGAGTTTCCTTAGGTTGATGGCTATCTTCTTGAAGTACAGTTACATCTTTTAGAGAAACGTTGGACTTCATGATACCCATTTGAACTTGAATCTCGCCTTTGCTATTTGGCAAGGACAAAACCGTACCATTTCCGTTAAAAGGTGCAACAAAAACGTTGTCACCAATAGCAATATCTTTTGCCTTGGTACCCTTTGCCTTAGCTTTTGGTAAGCCCATTTCATTTTCTAGTTTCGTCATAGACTGACGTAAAGTACTTCGGCTTTCTTCTAAGGCTTTGGTATCGATCTGAGCGCTATCAGCGATTCGGTTAATATGGCGGATGAGTCGATCCGCTTCTTCTTTAGCAGCTTCTGTAATTCTATAGGCTTCTTTTTTGGCTTCCGTAAGCATTTCTTGTTTTTTTTGCTCAAAAGCTTCTTTTTGTAAATCAAATCGACGTTTTAGGATTTCGGTTTCTTTTCTGTATTTTTCAGCTTTTTCTTTCTCTGCAATGGCTGCCTTCTTATTAATCTCAAGATCCGTAATCAAGTCTTCAAAACGGACCTCTTTTTGTTGTAACAGGGCTTTGGCTTCTTCAATAATATCATCGCCCAAACCTAATCTTTTTGAAATGGCAAAAGCATTACTTTTACCGGGTACACCGATAAGTAAACGATAAGTAGGGCGCAAAGTGGTAACATCGAATTCACAGGAAGCGTTTTCTACACCCTCTGTAGATAGGGCATAGACTTTAAGTTCACTATAATGGGTGGTGGCTACAGTTAGAACTCTTCTTGCAAATAGATTTTCCAAAGTTGCCATGGCGAGTGCAGCACCTTCCGTTGGATCTGTACCGGCACCAAGTTCATCAAAAAGTACGAGAGAATCGATGGTGGCCTTTTTAAGTATATCCACAATATTGACCATATGGGAAGAAAAGGTACTAAGAGATTGTTCGATACTTTGTTCATCGCCAATATCCGCATAGATCTCATCAAAGACGGTTAGACTTGAGCCGTCAAAAGCAGGTATATGTAACCCCGCTTGACCCATGAGAGAAAAGAGGCCTAAAGTCTTAAGGGTGACGGTTTTCCCCCCGGTATTGGGTCCTGTAATCACCAAAGTATTAAAGGATTTACCAAGATAGATATCAATAGGTACAACTTCTTTGTCACTTAGAAGAGGATGTCTTGCTTTTTTTAGGTTAATCTCTTTGTTGTCGTTAAACTTGGGCATTGTAGCATTTTGTTTTAAGGCCAATTCTGCTTTGGCAAAAACAAAATCCAGCTCAGCCATAACATCTAAGTTGATTTTCAAAGCTTCCATATGCATAGCAGCAAGTGCGCTAAGTTCTGCTAGAATGCGGTTGATTTCTTCTTGTTCTTCATGGGCCAACTCAGTTAGTCCGTTATTAAGTTCGACAACAGACATAGGCTCGATAAAAAGTGTTGAACCGGTCGAAGATTGGTCATGAATCATCCCTTTGAATTGACTACGGTATTCTGCTTTGACCGGTACACAGAAGCGGTCATTACGGATGGTAATTATAGGATCTTGTAACATGGTCTTTTGGTTATTGTTGTTGATGATACTGTTAAGATTTGAACGTATTTTTGCATGTGTATTTTGTATGCTGCGTCGTATTTGATGAAGCTGTGAACTGGCTTCATCAGCGATGGTGTCTTCAGATACGATGCAGCGATCAATCTCTTTAAGTAAAGGCGTCAGTGGCTCGATGTCCAAGAAAAGAGGCGCAATGGAAAGCGTGGTAATCATCTCTTCTCCTTCTCTAAAATAACTTTTAAGACGGGAAGCAACACGAAGTACATCCCCGATATGAAGCAATTCAAGTATGGAGAGATTACCACCAATGGCCAGTCTTTTTAAGGAAGGGCCGATAAGTTGTGTACCACGAATAGGTAGTGAACCATATTTGAGTATGGTAGATAGGGCCTCTGACGTCTCAATTTGTTTTCTGGTGATGGTTTCAAGATCGGAGTATGGTTTCAAGGTATCAACCATTTTTTTGCCCGGTTCTGATTGAGCCAATTGCTTAAGTTGTGATATGATTTTATCGTATTCAAGTATTTTAAGGGCTTTTTGATTCATGGGTAACTCCTTTAGTATGTATTATATAATTGTGCTTATAGATCTAGATAATAGAGGTCATAGGCTGCTTTTTCATAGACAGGCATGACATTTTCGATGTCATTGTATTTATGAAAGCCAAGTGAGGACCAGAACAAAATTGCGGGTGTATTATCTAGATGACACGTCAGATAGATTCTGCTATAGTGACGGGGCTGTATATAGTCTCTGCAAAAATCATAGAAAAATTGTCGGCCGAAACCTTGTCCGACATAATCCGGCAATATGAGAAAGCTTTGAAGCCAACACGTACCTGTTAGGTTTGTTTTCATAAGCTTTAAATAACCTAATGATTTTTGACCAACTGTATCGATGTAAACAAAATGTTCACCTGTATCTTTCTCAAAAGACTGGGGTGATTGTATGGCTTTATTATAATGATCATACTTTGTTAAGGCAATATTGATTCTTAGTAGATCAAGGGTACTTGCTTGGATGATTTCCAGCTTCATTTTTTTAGGGTCAACCATAAAAACCACCTCTAATATATATGAATATACTTTCTTATTATTTTACATGATTATGACATAATTATAAAGCTTCCTAACATATCTTTTTTATGACACCTTAACAATGGTATGAATTCTTTGTACTAAAAGAGGGGTATAAAGCCTTGAAAAGCTAGAAGTTAAGGGGTTTAAGAGAAACGCTAATATATTAACGTTCTATTCATAATCTGTTCAAAAACTGGTTGTATAATAGGGGTTAGGAATCAATGAGCTTGATAATTGGAGTGTGAATCATGAGCGAAATTAAGACGAATAATGGATGTCCTTCATTTTACAAAGAGGAAATTAAACATTCAAAAAAACTTTCCAGATTTTCAAAGCTAGTTCGTAAGATAAGTACAATTTTATATGGATCTAAACGATGATAAGTGGCAGAGATGCTGCTTTTTGTTTTTATTTGACATAACGGCCTGTTAATGTTTCAATAAAACCATACATAGAATAAGGTGGTGACAAAATGAAACTTGCTTGTAACTATTCGAAAGAACTGATGGTATTAATTGAAGAAGACGCAGTTGAGATAGATTGTATTAAAATGGGCTATTTTCAGCCTTTTATAGGCTTACATGAGGAAGTTGTTAAGAAGAAATCCATCCTGATACATGGTTTTGGCAAGCACGAGCACATAGGTATGGTCGATCCGGACCGTAACAATGAATGGCAACATATGAATGATGTTCTAACCCAATATGAATCCCCACATCTGGCTGTACATTTTGCCATTTACGATAAAGACTTACGTATGGATGAAGATATAAAAAAGCGTTTGGATGAAGGGGTCCGGATTTTCAAAGAACGATTAGATGTCCCTTTAATTATTGAAAACATGGACTATAATCCATTTTATAGCCCTCATTACGTGAAGCCCGAAGCCGTAGACCCGGATTTTATAAGCGAGATGTGTGAAAAGCATGATGTAGGACTCTTATTAGATACAGCCCACGCCAGTGTTTCTGCGTATCATCTGAAAATGGATGTTCATGATTATCTAAGAAGACTCCCTCTAAATAAGGTCAAAGAAATTCATTTTGTCGGAACACAGATGACTGAAGACAAAGGCTTAATTGATATGCATACACCCTTAACACCAAGAGATTACGATTTACTGGATTGGTTGAGGTACAAATGTAAGCCGGAGATTGTAACATTAGAATATGGCTGGCCCGGATCGGACTTCTCTTGGCGTACCCGTAAGGAAGAGATTAAGAAACAATTGATTGAAATTAGGAAAAGATTTTAAGGATAAATCATGAGGACCCTATTAAAGGTCTTCATTTTTCTTTAGAGATCATGGCATCCGATTCTTTTCTTTAACTTCACCTTAAAATAAGCTATAATGTGATAATGGCAACAAGTAATGCTGTTATACAAGAAAAAGACAGCCTTACATATTGAAAGGAGAACATATGCGTTATTTGGCAGATGTGAATGAAGGCGATCAAATCGTCGATATATATTTATGTGCAGAAAAACAGGTACTAAAAACAAGAGCAGGGAAGAGTTATTATTCCGTGAGATTACAAGATAAAACAGGTGTGGGCGACGGTAAAATATGGGATCTAAACGATGGTATCAATAGTTTTGGTACTGGTGATTATATCAAAGTGGATGCAACGGTCGTAAGCTTTCAAGGCAGTATTCAATATAATATTAAACGTGTACGTGTAGCACAAGAAGGTGAATACGATCCAAAAGACTATATACCGGCAACAGAATATAATGTCGAAGAAATGTATAAAGAATTTGTTGGATATATCGAGGATATGGACGATCCTTGGCTTAAGCAATTGGCCACCAATTTCTTTGTTGAAGATAAGGCATTTGCCAAAAGCTTTAAGGCCCATACGGCTGCAAAAACTGTACATCATGCCTATATGGGTGGCTTACTAGAACACACACTATATATGCTAAGATTATGTGACTTTATGACCAAGCAGTATCCGGTATTAAACAAAAGCATCCTGTTTTCAGGCTGTATGTTCCATGATATTGGTAAGCTCAAAGAATTATCGGAGTTCCCGATTATTGAGTATACGGATGAAGGTCAACTCATTGGGCATATCATTATAGGTATTGAATGGTTAAGTAAAAAAATAGATGAGATTCCCAAGTTTCCGCCAACCCTTGCCAATCTATTAAA
>JAGXFY010000004.1:0-14265 GCA_024636985.1 Clostridiales bacterium
ATCCAGTTTTGTTAAAACATCTTCTAACAATGCATCCAGTTCTTTTAACATTAATGCCCGCTCATCAATTTCTTCCAGATTTTCTGACTTAGCTACAATAACGGTCTCTGCTTTTTCATCTATTATTTCATCTGAAGAGCTATCGATGACCTCTTCTACTTCATCCGAAGTCTTTGTTGACGGCACTTCAATTTCATCCTTGTTTTCATCTGATTCTGGATCTTCTTCTATTGTCTCGGTTGTCTCTTCAGGTTCTATAGGTTCTATTGCTTTCTGAATATCTATAGGTGTCGCCTCGTCTATAGCTAAATCCTGCTCTGGCACATTCATAACTTTTGTAACCTGCCGTTCCTTACACCCTGCCATGAGGAGCAAAGTAATACCAAGTAGTAAGAACAGATTTATAACGGTTTTTTTCATCCTTTGACCTCCTGTCTCAAGGGCGGTAACTTCACTGTTACGATTGTACCTTTCTTGTAGGTACTTGTGATGTCTATGGTGCCATGGTGCAAATCAACCAGTCTTTTGACAATACTAAGACCAAGACCACTGCCTTCTTGCTGGGTTATGGTATTTTTTATTCTATAGTACTTTTGAAAAACCTTTTCTAATTCATCTTTTTTGATGCCAAACCCATTGTCTTCAATACGAATACAAAGTTGTTCTTCTTCTTCAAAGCATGACAAGGCTATATGGAAAGAATCCCCTGAGTACTTTATAGCATTACTAATGAGATTAGATAGAATCTGGCGTAACTGTTTTTCATCAGCATATAAGGTTGTATGATCTTCACAACTTAAGGTAAAGGTTATCTGCTTCGTTATGTTGACTTTTGCAAGTATAATCATCTCTTCTAAAATAGGCTTAAGCTTAAAAAAAGAAGGGTTCAAGTAGAATTCCATGTCTTTGTTTCTTGTTTTGGTCACAATTTCTTTGGTTAAGAGGGTCAGACGTTTGGTTTCTCTGTATATGATTTCTAGGGATTCATCCAACTCATCTTTATCCAGTAAGCCATCATGTATGGCTTCTAGGTACCCAGATACGACCGTTAGAGGCGTTTTTATTTCATGAGAAATCATCCCGATAAAGGCTTTTTTATCTTCGTCAATCCGATTAAGTTCTGATTTCATATAGTTAAAAGAGTCTATTAATGCATTCAACTCTTCGTATTCTGTTTTAGTGATATCCTCTAGAATTTCCCCATTGGCTATAGCTAGAGCACTATTGCTGATGTCTTCGATGGGCTTTGTCATTTTTTTTGCACTCATGTATAAAACACCACTTACAATGGCTATGAAGAAAATAGATACAGAGGCAATCACCATCAGCATGACTCGGATATTTTTCACAACTGTGCTTATAGGTGTAAAGATAACAACAACCCCTTCAATTTGCCCGTCGTTAACAATCGGTCGTCCATAGAAAATCATCTGGGTATCGAAAGTTGCTGTATAGGTGCTTTTTCTAAAAACCTCATTACCTTCTAGAATAATATTTAGATCTTCATAAAGATAGTTATCAAGATCACTGTTGGCAAAATCTAAATCTCTCAAGTTTTGAATATTGTTTTCATGAATATTTAGAATATAAAGCTTAGATTTGGACACATATGCCATTGCATCCATATAGTCTTGAAGCTTCAATGCTTCGATTTTCCCTTTTGTGCTATCTAAATAAAGGCTTTCTGTTTTTTGAGTGATCTCTCTAAGACGCTGTTTTTCCAGTTCATAAACCTGGGTCGAATACAACAGGGTAAGCATACCTGTCAGTATAACTATCAGGCCAATAAATATGGTCAAATTCGTAATCAGAAGTCTAGAAAAAATACTCTTATTCAACGTTGGCCTCCTCGTAGGGTTATATATGTTTGAGGTCTGCTATTCCTTACAATTTATTATAGCATCTGTGAGCAATTTTTGCTTCACAGATGCTATTTTTTTAGAATATGTCGTTTAAGGTATCTAACTTGAACTGATCAAATTCTATATGCGCCAATAGATAATCATAGAGTTGTGTAAGCAAAGTGTTACATAGGTCGGCATCTTCCGCTTCAATGGCAGCCCTAAGTTCTGTTTTAAGGACATCTGCTTCAGCTTTTAGTATTTCATAAGCTGCTTTTTCTTCGGCTATGGCTTCTTGAAAATCATCAAATAAAGCTTTAAATCCTTCTTTTCTCTCAAGCATATAGGTTCTTATCATTTCTCTTGCTTCTTGGGTGGTGATTGTTTCTGCTTCTAACTTTTCTTCAATCTCAGCTTTGAGTACTTCAAGACCAACGTTGGTTTCATCCATATAGTCTTCTGCAATAGCGGTTCTGGTTTCCATCAATTCGGTATGAATCGCTTTATGCTCTTCAAAAGCCGCTTCATAGTCTGCCAATAACTCAGGTGCATATAATTGGATTACTTCGAGGTGTCGGGTAATGACTGCCTCACGCTTTTCTAAACGGGCTTCCCATCTGGTTGCCGCTTGATCTAATCGTCTGACTTGATTTTCTTCACGTTTTTCGAAGAAATTATCGTACCGAGGGGTGGCATTTTCTTTGCTTTTTACTGTTTCTCCCATGAAAGCGGTCGTATTTCTATTTTGACCTTGGTTCATGTTTGGATTGCCACCTCTTTGACCACTTGCATTGACCACGAGGCTCGAATTTACGATGAGTAGGATGGTTAATAGTACCACTAATTTTTTCATTTGTATCACTCCTTGTCTAATTGATAGTTTCATTCTACACCCATAAGTACGTAAAACAGACGTAGAAATGTATGAAATGTGTATGATTTGTTGTGACCGAATGTAAAAAGGGTTATTATAGTTAGTAGTGATCTGTATCTATAATCAATACGGTGTTGATGAATATTCTGATATAAATATACGCTACGAGGAGGTTCGATTATGAAACATATCTTTACCGTTGATGACGACAAAGAAATTCGTCTTCTTATAAAAAAATATCTTGAAAAAGAGGACTATAAGGTGACGGATTTTTCTGATCCTACCCATGTTCTATCTGAAATAGACCGACTGTCGCCTGACTTAATTATCTTAGATATTATGATGCCCGGCATTGATGGTATCGAACTGTGCAAAAAAATTCGAAAGTCTTATGATATTCCAATTATCTTCCTATCTGCAAGAGGTGAAGAAATTGATCGCATCATCGGACTTGAAGTCGGCGGTGATGACTATTTACCAAAACCCTTCAGCCCTAGAGAGTTATTGGCCAGAATCAAAAATATCTTCAGGAGACTGGATAATAACCCTACTGATGGTCATCACAGCCCAGAACTCTTTGTCATTAAGAACACAACCTTGTCTGTAACCAATCGTTATGTCAAGATTAATGATACCGATCTTAATCTGACGGTTAAAGAGTTTGATATTCTTTGTTTGTTCATGGAAAACCCTCTTATGGCTTTTAGCCGAAACCATATACTGGAAAAGGTCTGGGGCTATGAACATGATGGCGAGAGCCGCTTGGTCGATGATGTTATCAAGCGTCTTCGAAAAAAACTCTCTACCGCTTCCAGTGAAGTGGATATTATTACGGTTTGGGGCTATGGTTATAAAATAGAGTAAAAAGAGTAACTTTATCACATTTTTATACCCTTATAAAGAATTAGTTTTCTTTGCGTATTTTCTGAGCACGTGTTAATTAAATCTTTGTTCTATATTATAAAAGGTCTCAAACCAGAATTGGCTTGAGACCTTTTATATATTTATAAGTACTTACGAATAGAATCTAGAGTTCCTTAATCACGCAGCGATTTTTACCGGCTACTTTTGCAGCATACATAGCCTGATCAGCCTCTCTAACCATATGTTTAAGGGTCAAATCCTCATGCGCAACTGCATGGGCTATGCCAATACTGATGGTTACAAATCCTTTCTTGGTTTTGATGTTTTCTATTTTCAAGTCTTCTATGGATTTTCTCATATGTTCTGCACGATCAAGGACTTCTTCCTTCGTTAAATGCGTGATTGCTACGACAAACTCTTCACCACCATAACGGGCCAATAGATCTGTTTTTCTATTTAGACTGTCATGCATAGAAGCTGCAATTTTAATAAGGCAGTTGTCACCTTCAACGTGACCGTAAGTATCATTAAAGATCTTAAAGTCATCAATATCGATCATCATGATGGTGAATGACAATGCGCTACGGTTGGCCAACTCAAACATAAAGCCCCCGCTTTCATCAAACCGTCTACGATTGCCAATATGTAATAGTTGATCCGTATAGGATAAGTCTTTAAGGATTTGGTTCTTCTCCTCAAGCTCTTTTGTTCGTGTTGCCACTTCTTCTTCGAGGATTTCTACGTGATGTATAATCTTTTGTCCCATGCTATTAAAGCTATTATTTAATTCGTAAATCTCATTTTTATGATAATCCATATCCAATTCAACATATATGCCTTGCTCAAGTTTCTTAGTTGCATCGTTAAGTTTGATAATAGGGTCTACGATACGTTTGACGATAACCACTGTCCCTGCAATAAACAATGCTGTAATGAAAGCTACTAATAGAAGGGTCCAAGCCAAAGTTGTTTTTAGATCTTCTAAAAAATCATCTTTCATCAAAGCGATATAGATATTCCAATCTATGTTCTCATAAGTATAGGGTAATTTGGCCACCATATAGGATTTACTATTAATGCTTAAATCTTCTTTAAAGGATTGGTCGGCGGATAAAATAGTCCTAATTACCGAATTATCTACATCATGAATGGATACATTTACAGATTTGTCGTCGACTAGTTTAAATATCTCATCTTCTGTGGTTGTTGCCACAAGTTGTTCGTCCTGATCTACGATAAACACAAGACCATTATTTCCAATGGGTAGTTCTCTAAGTGATTCACCTAGCCATGTTAGCAATAAATCAACACCAAAAACGCCAACCAGTTCATCTCTTTCATAATATGGAAGACTTGCTGTAATCGTTGGCTCCTTAAACAAAAAATGGCTGTAGATTGAGCTAAAAACAACACCCTCGGATGACTCTGCACTTGTGTACCATGGTCTGATTCTAGGGTCAAAATTCTCAAATACCTGAGTCAAGCTGTCAGCACTACCATAGGCATCAATACGATAGTATTCAGAATGGCCGGAGGTGGATGCATTGTTACGACCAATGTCTATGGTGCCATCAATATTGCGTCTTGCACCGTAAAACTCACCACTTGGCAGTCCAACAAAAGACATGGTCACTCTCGGATAATGTTTAACCATCATTGAGAAAAAACGTTCTCTACTTTGTTGATCTTGGACATTTAGTATTTTGTTTTTCATGGCATCATGGGATATACGCGTAAGTTGCGTTGCTTCACCTAGGCGCGTGTTAAGTTCTCTATCTAACATAATCAACATCTCGCCTTGAAGTTCATTTAAGACTTGATCCACCATTTTTTGACTTTGAGTAATCAGTATTCCTGCCATCAAAACCATGGTACATAAAAAACTGATTATAAACGGTCGAAGCAAATCTCCTCTTATAGATTGTTTCCTATTTGAAAATGGTAATTTCATAAGTCGTCTCCCTCTTTACGTCAAATGTTAGTACCTTATAGTTGACTCTCACCTACCATATGGTGGGTGAATTTAGTGAAACTTAGTTTTGACCCTTTAACCATAAGTATACGCCTACACACTATTCCTGTCTATTATATTATCTTCTCCTAAAGTAGGACGGATGCGGATACGGACAAGTGTACCTTGGCCAACATGTGATGATAAGGTTAAACCATAATCTTGACCATAATAAAGCTTTACCCTCTGATCTACGTTTTGTATACCTACACCACCGAGTCTTACCTCCTGTGGTTTGGTGGTTATCTTGGGATTCTGCATGTCAAAACCACATCCATTATCCTGAACTTCAAGTAAGATGTCTTCTCCTTGTTTAAAAACTCGTATATCAATATGACCCGATGTGTCTTGTTTTCTTATACCGTGATAAATGGCATTCTCAACAATGGGCTGCAGAATAATCTTGGGAATGACAATCTCTGAAAGCCCTTCTTCTTCGTATATCGTATAACTTAACTGATTACCATAGCGTTCCTTCTGAATAAAAAGGTATTGTCGTACATGATCGACTTCACCCGCTATGGTCGTTGTTTCGCTACCACCGCTTAGGGATAATCTAAAAAACCTTGCCAAAGCTTTCGTAATCTCCACCACTTTATCCCCATCTCCAAATTCACCCATCCAAACAATGGTATCTAAGGTATTATATAAAAAATGAGGATTAATCTGACTATGAAGGACATTGAGCTCATAAGATCTTATGGATTTTTCTTGTTGGGCGATGTCGGTCATTAAAGCTTTGATTTTTACAATCATGTCATTATAATGCCTTGCTAAACTCTGAGCTTCATAACAACCCTGTTCATCAATCGTTATCGCTTTTAAACCGCCCTCAATATCATTCATGGCTTCTTCAAGTTTATTGATTGGGTTCGTTATACGACCGGCGATGAACGTAGCGCTAATCACCAATATGCCTAAACCTACCAAGCCCACTAAAAAAATGGTTTCAATCAGCTGCTGCCTTATCGCTGATAAACCATCTAGAGATGCTAATCCTACAAGGGTCCAGTCAGAATCTCTCAAGCTATATTGATATATGAGCCGATTCATCCCCGGGTCATAGCCTTGAGTCATAGCACTTATCTCTATTAAATTATTTCTTTTGTCTTCATCTTCAAAATACCTGGTGTCTTCATGATAGACCACTTCATTTTGACTATTCAAAATAAAGGCATAACCCTCCATGCCTAGATTAATATCTTTCAAATAATCCTCAATAACACTGTATTTAAAATCAATGACTAAAACACCCAAATTTTCTCCATTACGATCTTTGATTTCCCGGCTTAATGAAATGACCCAGTGCATTTTGTCCATGTTGAATCCTTGCATTCTAGCAGATGTTAGGGTTGGCATAGTCCCTGAATCTATTGCAGATAGGTACCAAGGTTCTTTCATCATATCATCTGACATACTCATGTCTAGGCTAGATTCGTTGGAGATGAGCTGACCCTCTTTACCGACAACGATAATCGATAGAATGGATTGGTCACCTTCTCTTACTGTGTCTATCAGACGGTTAATGTCCTGCGCCTCGTTGGGTAAAGGTTTTTGAACAGACAGATATCTTATGGTTGAAGGATTCTCTGCTATAATCTTAGTCAGATCCTTCATTTTGTCAATATAGGCTTCTATGGCACTACCGCTTTTGTCTACAGCCATTCTTGTACTGTTTAATGTCTCACTAAGTACAATGCCGGAAATACTGTAATACAAAATAAAGCCAATCAGAACAACCGTTACCAGACTGGCAATAAAATAGAAAAAAGCAATTTGTACTTGAAGTCTCTTGAAAAACTGTTGCTTGAACATGCTAATCCCCTACTTTCTCTCTGTACTGATTGGGGCTATAGCCAAATCTTTTCTTAAATGCTGCACTAAAATAATTTGGATCCGTTAAACCTACAGCCTCACTGATTTCATAGTTTTTCATCTGGCTACTGAGTAATAAGAGTTTAGCTTGATCCAATCTTTTGGTTAAGACATATTCTTTAAAGGTTATTCCGAAGATTTTCTTAAAAAGCCCACTTAGATAACCCATACTTAGACCGAGTTCATCTGCAAGGAAGCTTAGTGAAAAATCTGCTTTGTTCATATGCGTTTCCAGTAATTCCAAAATCTGCTCTTTATAACCTGTTTCATCATTAATCTCATTGTCTTTTTCTAGCCGAAGGACAAGACCTTCTACAGCCTCATTTTTCTGACTGCTTTTGACCCGTTCAACCAACTTTTCAAGAAGTTGAGTTATATCTTTTTGGGATACAGGTTTTAGAATATAATCATCTACTCCTACTTTGATGCCTTGTCTTGCATAGTCAAAATAATCATATCCTGTAATAATAGCTATCTTCACGCTTGGCTTAATAAGCTTAATACGTTCTGCAAACTCAAGACCATTCATTCTAGGCATATTGATATCCGCTAGAACAATATCCGGTTGCTCTCTAATAAAAATCTCAAGGCCGGTTTCACCATTGGCTGCCTCTAACATATCTGTAATACCCACGGCCTTAAGATCGACTAATTTTTTGATACCCATTCTGATAATGGGTTCATCATCCACAATCAACAACTTCATACACTCACCCTATCCACTTTTAGATGTTAATCCTCAAGATGTAATATCTATGGTTTATTTTACCATATTCATATAGTCGGCGTAACCTTCTTCTTCCATTTTTTCATAGGGCACAAACCGAAGTGCCGCACTATTTAAGCAGTATCTTAATCCACCTTTGTCTGCAGGACCATCCGGAAAAACATGTCCGAGATGACTATCACCAATGGTACTTCTTACATCAACTCTTTTGGTGAACAAGGTATTGTCCTCTTTAAAAACAACGGCATTCTCTGAAATAGGTACAAAAAAGCTGGGCCATCCGGTACCGGATTCGTATTTTGCTGCTGATGAGAATAGGGGCTCACCGGTAACGATGTCGACATAAATTCCGGCATCATGATTGTCCCAGTAAGTATTGTCAAATGCAGGCTCTGTTCCGTTTTCTTGTGTTACTTTGTATTGTAAGGGTGTAAGCATGGCTTCTATCTCCTCTTCGATTGGTTTTTCATAGTTCATAGTTTTCATCTCCAATTCATCAAAATCAATGTGACAATAACCATCCGGATTCTTTTCCAAATAGTCCTGGTGATAGGTCTCTGCCAAGTAATAACCTTTTAGAGGTAATACTTCCGTCACGATTGGTTCTGTATAACGTTCCTGTTCCCTCTCAATCACCGCAGCAATAACATCTAGATCTTCTTCTTTGGTGTAGTAAATACCACTCCTATAAGATTCACCAATATCATTACCTTGTTTATTAAGGGATGTAGGATCCACTACTCTAAAGAAGGCGTCTAATAACTCTTCTAGAGTAACTTTACTGGTGTCGTAAGTAACATGTACCGTTTCTGCATGACCAGAACCGTCTAGGACATCTTCATAACTTGGGTTCTCTGTGTCTCCATTGGCATAACCGGACGTAACATCATAGACCCCATATATACGTGCCATATAAGCTTCGACGCCCCAGAAACAACCTCCGGCAAGCCATATCTCATCCAATTGATCCATATCAAATTCAACTTCTAGGTTAGGATTAGCGGGAAATGGACTATCCTGTGGTGGAACCAGTTTAGAAGATACTGTACCTTCAATGATACCCTCTTGACCGGCACTTTTCATTGTACTTATTTTATTTATGTCTGATCCACTACAAGCTGTAAAAATGAGCAATGCGGTTAAAATCAGTACTATTGCTTTTGTAATCATCATTTCAATGCCTCCTTCTAATGTATCATGCTAAAACTTTCATTAATGGTTGCTTCATTCACATGACCGGGTAATACTTTGACCAATACACCATCTGAACCAATATATGCCGATGTTGGGTAAGCGCGAACGCCATATTCTCTAGCATACACACCGTCTTCGTCGAGTAAGACGATCATATTCTCAGTGTCTAATCCTTCGTACCAGAGCTTGAAGGCCTCTATTTCTTTCTCGTTTTTGTAACCCGGTGATACGATCGTTATGACCCTGTATCCTTCAGACCTTCCACTTAGATCATCCAGTTCATCCATACCTGAAAGACATATGGAACACCATGATGCCCAAAATTTCACATACACTTTTTCTCCCTTTAATGCTTCAAGAGATAAAGTCTGGCCGTTTGTGTCCATCAAGGTAAAAGCAGGTGCTTGATTACCTTCATTTTTCATACTCTCTTCTTCATTCATCACGTCCTCTTCTTCCATCATGTCTTCTTCTTCCATTACCTCTTCTTCTTCCATCATGTCCTCTTCTATTGTGGTTTCAGACTCCATCTGAGGCTTACCACAACCTACAGCGACTAAAGACATAATCATTATAAGACCAATTACCATTAATATCTTTTTCATACTACGGCTCCTTTCTTAGTGTTACAAACGCTTCTTATCGAATATTAGTTTCATAAAATACAGTTATATAATTAAGCTGGTCTGTCATAAGTATAATGCCCATGATAATAATGATGATGCCGCCGGCAATTTTTATTTTTCCCATATGCTTATTTAGCTTCTTCATTGGAACCAAAAGCAAATCAGAAAATAAAGCTAATATCATGAATGGAATCATCAAGCCGAGGGCATATATGAACATCAACCAGCCACCATATGCAGCTTGGCCTCTACTTGCCGAGAGTGCCATCACAGCGCCAAGTACCGGTCCAATACAAGGTGTCCATCCAAAGCTAAAGGTGAAACCAAGTAGATAGGTACCGAGGATACCGGCATTGTCACTGGCTTTAAGTCTTAGCTTACTTTCGCGCTCAAGTGCTTTAAAGTGTATGAGTCCTGTTTGGTGAATACCAAGTAATATGACTATAGCACCACAGATTCTAATAAACCATGTGGAGCTGATGAGTGAACCCAGGCTCCCAGCACCAAACCCTAGCAGGATAAAGCTGGTCGATATCCCGACAACAAATATAAATGTCTTAAAAATCAACATAGGATGGATGGTCAAGGATCCAAATTGTTTACTTGTGCTTTCTCCCCCAACTAAATCAGCTGAAAGACGTGATACATATACCGGTAATATTGGTAAAATACAAGGTGCAAAAAATGATAGAATACCTGCAACAAAGACCGTACTCATAAATAAGGATTCAGTTGCCATGGTCTCACCTCTTTTCTCTTTTCTCTTTTCTCTTTTCTCTTCTAGCTTAAGTCTATTATATAATGATAATCATTATCATACAATGTATTTGGTTCATCACTTTCTTTGATTACTTCATTTACAACAAAAAGACCTAAGGTTATCCTTTGTAGGAAATACCCTTAGGTCTTTTATACTAAACTTATTATTAATTATGTACTGCGTTATCTATATGGCTTCTAATCTGATTGATATCCAGTAGCTTACCTTCAGATATTATCTTCCCATCTAGCACAATTGAAGGCCATATTCTTGACATAAGTGGTTTGACAAGCATCCGATTAAGCTTACGTTTAATGTCATTGTCTTCATAAATCTGATTCATTCTATCTAGAATTATAGATGGATTGCCAGTGTCATATGCATTAAGTTCAATCATTAAATCAATGCCATAGGTTGTTTCAAGCTGAAGCTTTAGAGACTCAGGCGTTACTTCTACTAAGTCCCTAGAAGCACACTTTAATACACAGGTACTACAACCCGCTTTTTCCAACCCATCTTTTGATGCTGCAAATATTTCAATCCTTAATGCCATGAAATCACCTCATCTTCATATAATCTTATCTGTTACTACTATAACAACTTGCAGATAAAAATTCGGTATCCCCTGTTACCAAGCCTTAATTCTACCTGTTGTCTTAATCATCATCATTGTTATCATCGTCATCGTCGTCATCGTCGTCGTTATCATCATCGTCATCGTTATCATCATCGTCATCGTCATCATCATCGTCATCGTCATCGTCTTTATCAAATTCCAGTACTTTTCCTGTATAAGCATCTATCTCAATCTCATATTCTCGACCTTCGAATCTTATCTCAATCTCATACTCTGCATCATTGTCATCATCATCAAATTCAAACTTGATGATTTCGCCATTTGCTAGACCTAATGCTATTTTCTTTGCCGCTTCTGCACCTATGACGTCTCTGGATATACTAGAATCTTCTTCATCGTCATCTTTCTCAAATTCTAGCACTTTTCCTGTATAAGCATCTATCTCAATCTCATATTCTCGACCTTCGAATATGAGTTCAATCTCATATTTTAAGTCATGATCGTCGTCATCAAATTCGAATTTTTTAATCTCGCCATTGACTAGACCTAGAGCTATTTTTTGGGCAGCTTCTACACCAATAACTTCTCTGGCATCTGATAATACTGTCGTTTCTTTGGTCGTTGTTTTTTCAGTAACTTCAGAGGTACTATCTACTTTGTTTTGTTCTGAAGAACTTTTGTTGTCATCTTCTTTGTTCTGAGTCGCACCGGTAACAGCATCTACATTTGCGACTATAGCATTTTGTACAACTCTTGTTTTTTGATCATCCGTCCTAGCTAGTATTGCTTTATTAGAATCATTCAGATCGCTTTTGTTAATGACAGCATCTGCTGAAGCTGAAGCTACTGTACGTGTTAAAACAAGGGCTTCTATCTGTTTATTTTCTAAATATGCCGATATCATCTGATTAACTTTATCCACATATTTTTTTTGTGATTGCTCGTCCGTAACGGTAATTGTAACCTTATTGTCCTGACCGCCTGATATATAGCCTGTAAGAATCATGAGGTCAACAAGATCGTCAACGACTTTTTCCAAGTCTTTTTCCTTCAACGTATAATTAAGAAGTAATGCTTCTGCATCCTCATTAAGCGGTTTGATTTCAACAACTTTTTCCAGTCGGTTCGATAGAATCTCAATACTAGGATTGACATCCATCGTAAAACTATTTACCGGAGCGTTAAAAAAGAATCCTAAGCCGATTGCCATAGTAAAAATAACTGTTGTTACACCAACCCAAGTTTTATTTAATTTTGCTTTCATAATATTACCTCCTGTTTTGAATTCTGTTATTTTGCATCTATAACAGGTTAATGCGCTAGGACCCTCATTTATTGCATATAAATAAAAAAAATATGACTTCACATAAAAAGTCATATTTTAAAAAATTCATTTAATCAATGTCGATCTCTTCGTCATCATCATCGATATCTTCGTCGTCATCATCATCGATATCTTCGTCGTCATCATCGATATCTTCGTCATCATCATCATCGATATCTTCGTCGTCATCATCATCGACATCTTCGTCGTCATCATCATCGATATCTTCGTCGTCATCATCATCGATATCTTCGTCGTCATCATCATCGATATCTTCGTCGTCATCATCATCGATATCTTCGTCGTCGTCATCATCGATATCTTCGTCATCATCATCATCGATATCTTCGTCGTCATCATCATCGATAATGGTATAAGGTAAATCAACACGTTCAAGCTCTTGTTCTTCAATAACCGTACTTAAATCCAGTTCCATATATTTTGCCATACTTATAAGTTGTTCCAATGATAGTCTAGCCAGATTATTCACCCTTAGTTCAGGAGATAGTATCATCAGATTCCGAATAAATGTCATCTTTCCTTCTGATATTCCGTAAGCTTTGGCCATATCAGAAATGGTATTGCTCCGGTCAATCGCTTGAGCCAACACTATGGGACGAATGCTGTCTTCTGCCAGATGGTTGATGATGACCTCCTTAATCTCTTGCTTTTGAAGATTGGCCTTTTCTTTATTGTCATTATATACAGAGACCAACAACATATCATCTGATTTTGTGATGTAGCCTGTCAATATCAATTTGTCCACTAAGTCTATGGTCACTTGATTCAAGGTTCTTCCTTTGAATTCATAGTCACCAATAAATGTATGGGTCTCGGCATTTAGAGCTGTTATGCCTATAACCTTATTCTGCTTATTGGTTTCTATCTGAATACTTGGATTAATATCCAAATAAACGGTACTATCAATGGCTCTAAATTGGAGCTGTATATTAAAAAGAAACACCAAAAACACAACCGATGCAATAGCCGTCATATAGCCAATGGTCGGTATGTATTTTTTCTGTCTGGTTATGTCATCATGCTTTTCTTGTTTGACTCTTGGCTTTTCTTTTATGGTCTCAAGTAACTGAATGGGTGCCTGTTCTATACCCTGCGACAAATGTTTTAATATTTTCTTTTCATTCATAGTGCACCCTCCTTTTCTTCTAAATATACTCTTAATTTTTTTATAGCCCTGTGGTACTTGGACAGCGTTGTAGAAAGTCCTAGCCCTAAGTTGCTTGCTATTTCTTTGTGTTTCATGCCTGTTACTGCATGTAAAAGTACAATCTGGCTTTCTTCACTGGTCAATTGTTTGAGGGCTACTTCTAGTACCATTTTATCTTCCGGATCCGTTATATAGGAAAAACGATGGTCATTACTAAGCTGCTGATCTTCCATATAGATAATACGCTTATCTTTTCTAAGTTGGCTCAAATACAAGTTCTTAGTGATTGTGAACAGCCAAGCCAACGGTTTACCCATGGGTTTATATAAATGAGCCGCTGACAGAACCTTAACATAAGTCTCTTGAATTAGGTCCAAAGCTTCCTCGTGATTTTTTGTCAGAGATAAGGCATAAGTGTAAAGTG
>JAGXFY010000068.1:0-8213 GCA_024636985.1 Clostridiales bacterium
GTTAATAGATTCTAAGGTTGATCGTATCGTATATGTTGGTTGTGGTCTTGGTAAGATGGTTAGGGATGTATCAAAGTTGGTTGAGGGTGGTTTTGTTGTTTCTGAGGTAGAGTGTGTTGATATGTTTCCTTGGACTGGTCATGTTGAGACGATAATTCTGATGACAAAGTAGTGGTTTAGGTGAGAAAAAGTAAGTTTAGAACATAATTATAGTGCTTTTAATCCGATTTCGGGGTAGATGATGACACCACTGGGAATTTTAATTTAAATCTGCAGATTATAAAGAACTGAGGTAATTTGACCAGATTTATGAGAATAAGTCACAAATAATCATCATTCTTTTGATGATAAGCTTTCAAAGAGTATGTTTTCAAATTTAAAAGTATAGGAAAACATTGAATTTGAAACCATAGCTGCTTCTCTTCGAGCAGTTTTTATGAGCATGCTTCATGTCAATGAAATTGGAGAGAAAGACTTTGATCAGGCACTGCAGCTCATAATAACAGGGATTGAGCAGCAACTTATTGAGGGGGATGGCAATCATGAATGAAATTATTAATACTATCAATTTATCAAAGCATTATGGGAAAGTTCGGGCTGTTGAAAATGTGGACTTGTCTGTTAATAAAGGAGAGATATTCGCTTTATTGGGACTGAATGGGGCAGGAAAAACAACTATGATACGTATGCTACTTGGAATGATAGCTCCAACATCAGGTCAATGTTTTATCAATGGCAAAAAGTAAGTGTAAGCAACATAAGCATATGGAATGATGTGGGATATATAGTGGAAACACCATACGCTTACCCAGCACTAACGGTTAGAGAAAACTTGGAAATTTTTCGCAAGCTACGAGGAATTAAAGATAAAAAGTGTGTTGATTGGATCATAGATAAACTGAAGTTAGAAAATTATGCTTCGCGGAAAGTTAAACATCTATCCTTAGGTAATGCTCAGCGGCTTGGAATAGCAAAAGCCTTGATTCATAAACCGCAAATTTTAATATTAGATGAACCAACTAATGGCTTGGATCCGGCAGGTATTGTAGAAGTTCGTGAACTATTACAGGAATTAGTTAGGGATTCTGGAGCAACTGTATTTATCTCAAGCCATAAACTAGACGAAATATCAAAAATTGCGACAAATATTGCTATCATCCACGAGGGCAAATTAATAAAGGAGATAAATGCTTCGCAACTTGAAAAGCAGTTGAAGAAATCACTTGTATTAGAAATTCAAAGTGAAGATGCATTAAAAAATCCTGAAAAAGTAATAAAATTGCTTGTAAATGAAGGTTATCCTGAAACAGTATTAAAGGTTGAAAAAGAAGATTTAGAAACGTATTTTCTAAGGACAATCAAAGAAGCGGGAGGTGGTTTGGGTGAATAAAATAGCAGTATCTTTTTCAGTTGAAGTCAAAAAGTTTTTCCGTTCTAAGGTACCTATTATAACTGTGCTCGCACTTTTAATAGTGCCATTTATGGGAGGACTTTTTATGTTTATTTTAAAGGATCCTGTTTTTGCACAAAAGCTGGGTGTCATTTCTGCAAAAGCTCAGATTGCAGGGACTGCTGATTGGCCTACTTTTCTTGGTCTTCTCACTCAGGCTATATCTGTTGGTGGGCTATTGGTATTTGGATTTGTGACAAGTTGGATCTTCGGAAGAGAATATTCTGATAGAACAATCAAAGATCTGCTTGCTTTGCCAATATCACGAAAAGTCATCGTATTTTCTAAATTTCTTGTTGTATTTTTATGGTGTTTTCTGCTTGCCATAATGGTTTTTGCATTAGGGTTAATTGTCGGAAATGCTGTCGTTATACCTGGTTGGTCACCTGAACTAGTGATGAAAGGTCTAAAAGTTTTCTTGATATGCTCTGCACTTACAATCTTGCTTTCCACACCAGTTGCCCTTTTTGCAAGTATTGGACGTGGATATCTATCTCCATTGGGCTTTGTAATATTTACTTTAGTTTTAGCACAAATTGTCAGTGTAACAGGATATGGCCAATTTTTTCCATGGGCTATCCCTGCGCTTGCAAGCGGTGTTGCAGGAAGTGAGAGTACAACTATAGAAAATATCAGTGTCATTATAGTATTTTTAACCAGTATATTCGGGTTATTTGGTACTATTTTTTGGTGGAGATACGCTGACCAAAATTAAGACGCAAAAAATATAAAACGATTAATTCTGCCCCTCCTCAATTTTTCGCTTGTGCGATATGCTTATGGAAAACTCGCCTTTGCGAGAAGAGGGGGCGACAATGAAAGAGAAGGGGCAAAACATAACGATTACTCTTAAAAAATCTGATAAACTTAGGATGAAGATGCTAAAATATAATGAAAGAATTGCCAAAAACCTGACAAGTATAGAGAACGGGCATATAATTTGAGCATTGATTTGTGCAAGCCGATTGAGATATTCAATCCTAAAAATAATCTATAATCCGAAAGGGGAAAAAAAGTTGAGTGATAATTTATTGAAGAGGTACAAAGAAATTATTCGTGATGGACAAGGGACGTTAGTAATTATTTTAATAAATTTAATGATATTTATCGCTTTAAATATCATTCCTAACATAGCAGATAAATTGTTACTAAGTCCTGAGATAAATATTATAATAGAAAGGCCTTGGACATTAATAACTGTGTTTTTTTCCCACCAAATTCATTTACACTTTATTTTAAACATGGCGCTATTGTTCATATTTGGATTAGAATTAGAAAAGATTACAAACTCAAAATTGCTATTTTCGCTTTACTTACTTGCTGGATTTATTGGAAGTTTAGTAATTATACCAGTTGCTATTCTTATCGGAACTGAAATCTTAATTGCAGGTGCTTCAGCAGCTGTTTTCGGGATAGTTACTACATTCGCAGTGATGCGTCCTGATGCCTTAATCTTAAGATCTAAGGCTAAGTGGTGGGCATTGTCATTGTTTATCTTTAATGCAATTATAGTATTATCAAATCCTCAGACATCTGATGCAGCTGCCGCTCATGTTGCAGGAATTATAGTAGGAGTAGTTTTTGGTCTTTTGTTAAAACACAAAAAAACACAAAAAAAATCCATTAATTGATATGCAAAAGAAGAGAGTAATGTGATACCGCACGTTGAGTGCGTCTCGTACTTATGCAGAAATGATAAAAATAAAACTTATCAGAATGGGAAAAAACTCACCGGAAATCATACACTTCTAATTGTGAGTATTGCGGTAAGGAATTTAAAACTCTAGGAGCTAAGGAGCGAAAATATTGCAGCCATAATTGTTATACAAAAGACCGGTTCTGGCAAGAAGAGGATGCTATGGTTAGCACAATTACATAAATAAATACAAGGTAACAAGATAGTACCGCAAAACTTTGGGGAAAGGGTCTATTTGATTTTGACATTAGGAGATAGTAGAACTATAATTTAAGTTGAATAGAATGCAAATAGTTAGGTTAAATATTAGTGAAAAAGGAGTTGTTTTTTTATGTTAAACAATAATACGTTAGAGATTGTAACTACCAGGGAGGTAGATACAAAATAATGTAGTGTATTAACCTCCCATAAGTTATTATTAAACTTAGGAGGATAAAAAATGAGTAAAATAGATATGAAAAACCTAGGGCTCAGTCAAAGATTTTTAACTGAGGCTACTTTATATGAAGGTCTATATATTGGGCGGATTATTTCTCAGTATAAGAATTTATGCAAGGTTGCAACTGAGAGTGGTGAGATAAAAGCAGAAATTTCTGGAAAGTTTCGTTTTGATGTAAAAGTTTTGTCAGATTACCCGGCGGTAGGAGATTTTGTTATGCTTGACCGAAATGAGGATCATAGCGGAAATGCAATTATTCACATCGTACTGACAAGGAAAAGCGCTTTTATTAGGAAGGCCCCAGGGAAATCCAATGATGAACAAATTATAGCGGCAAACATTGATACGGTTTTTATTTGTATGTCTCTTAATAATGATTTTAATCTTCGTAGAGTAGAACGTTACCTTGGGATTGCCTGGGATAGTGGTGCAATTCCAGTCATCGTACTAACAAAAGCTGATTTATGCAATAATCTTTCACAAAAACTTGCAGATATAGAGACTGTTGCCTGTGGGGTTGATGTCCTTATTACTTCAAGTATGATTGAAGAGGGATATTTATCTATCAAAAAACATCTTGGTTATGGCAAAACTATTGCATTTATAGGATCATCTGGTGTTGGAAAATCAACATTGATTAACAAGCTAATTGGAGGAAATGCTCTTGCAACAAAAGAAATAAGAAATGATGATAAAGGTAGACACACTACCACCAGGCGAGAGATCATTGTCCTTCCAAGAAGTGGCGTTGTCATTGATACTCCAGGTATGAGAGAGCTTGGTATTGATAGAGCCGATCTATCAAAAACCTTTGCTGATATTGAGGAGTTATCAACCAAATGTAAATTTAGTGACTGCACTCATTCTAGTGAGCCGAATTGTGCAGTAAAAAAAGCAATAAATGAAGGATTGCTAACTGAGGATAGGCTTGCAAGCTATTTAAAGTTGAAAAAAGAAGCTAAGTATGAGGGTTTAAATTCTAAGCAGATTGAAACTGAAAAGATCACTGTAATGTTCAAAGAAGTAGGCGGCATGATAAATGTACGAAAAATCAAAAAGAAAAATAAAAAACGATGACTAAAATAGCACGACCCCCTTACTTTTAGGGGGTCGTGCTATTACTCAAAAGGATATTAACAAAACACACGTTGAGACAATAGTATTGATGTCAAAGAAAGGACCTGAATATAGAAAGTAATGTCTACTGTAGAGCACTGTATGGTAAACTCTATAGTGTCTTTCTATACTCTAAAATATCTCCTGGTTGACATTCTAAAGCTTTACAAATTGCCTCTAAAGTTGATAATCGAATCGCCTTTGCCTTTCCATTTTTTAATATAGAAAGATTGGCCATGGTTATTCCAACCCTTCCCGAAAGTTCTGTGACGCTCATCTTCCTTTTAGCCAACATTACATCAATATTGATAATAATTGCCATCCTATTCACCTCATATCGTTAAATCATTATCATTTTTCATATCTATGGATTCTTTTAATAGCTTTTGGAGCATTGCAGCAAAGACTGCAATAACCATTGGTGCAAAAATAAAGCTCATTCCAATCAATATGACACCTGGTGCATCATCTAACTCCCCTATAATATAAAAAAACGGCATTCCTATCACATAAATTATGCTGATTATAGTTGCACAGTTTTTTATATTCTTCAAAGCCTTTACCGATAATTCAGAAAAAGCTTTGTTCTTGTCAATATAGCTTAAAAGTTTAAACGCATGATACAATGCGATGAAAAAAAATATCGCCGAAACATACATAACTATCAAAATGCCATACAGAACAAGAGCTATTTCCGAACTACTTTCTGCTGCCTCCTTAGCAAGCCAAGGCAACCCAAATATACATAAAGCAAGAATCGGAATTCCAATAAAAATAACAGCTATCTTTAAAAATAGTGTTGTTCCTCGTTTCATAAAAACACCTCTCTTATATTTAATAAATTGATTTTAACACATAATATATTGATTTACAATATAATATTATCAAATAACAATATTATTTTTGATAAAAACTACACTTCATATTACAATAATGATTCTACAGTTGCTCTTAAAACCATATGCAAATTAAAGCTAGCAGTAAACATTGTTTACAATATGAAACTTATGTTACACTTAATTATAGTATTATTATCACATAGTTTAAGGAGGGGAATTGTATGGAAAATTTTGGGATCATTGGATTCGTTTTCAGTCTAAGTGCTATAACTTTCGGTTTAATTGGTTTTACTACAGCTATAACTAATGCTAAAAAAGTAACAGAACTTGAAAAGAGGATTAAGGATTTAGAGAATAAAAAGCAAATACATTAATTACAATTGATATTTTGCTTATCAGGACTAAATAACAGTTATAGATTTTAGGTGTATTTTTAAGTGATAAGAAAAAAGAGATGAATTATGCTCATTAAAACATAATATGAACAGAAAGGAGAAGTAAATGATTTATCTTGACTATAATGCCACGACTCCCATAGATAAAGAAGTGGCAGATGAAATGCTTCCCTATCTTTATGGTAACTTTGGGAATCCATCCAGCAGTCATGTTTTAGGGGTAACAGCAAAGAATGCTATAGAACACGCAAGAAGCCAGGTAGCACAACTATTAAATTGTGAATCAGAGGAAATAGTCTTCACAAGTGGAGGAAGTGAGTCCAACAATACTGTTCTTAAAGGTATAGCACATACATACAAAACTAAAGGGAATCACATCATTACTTCACAGATTGAACACCCTGCAATTCTGAACCCTTGTAAATATTTGGAAAGACTTGGTTTTGAAATAAGTTATGTTCCAGTTGACCAATATGGAGCTGTTAATCCTTCTGATATCGAAAACTTAATCACAGATCAGACAATTCTGGTTACGATTATGCATTCAAACAATGAAACAGGTACAATCCAGCCCATTGAGGAAATTGGGAAAGTATGTCAAAAGCATAATGTCCTATTTCATACTGACGCATCACAGTCAGTTGGTAAGGTGCCAATAGATGTGAAAAAACTTGGGGTTGATTTTCTTACGGTAGCTGGACACAAATTATATGCCCCGAAAGGAATCGGAGCGTTATATATAAGAGATAAAATCCAAATTGAACCATTAATTCATGGGGCAGGCCATGAACGTGGAAGACGAGCAGGTACTGAAAATATAATTCTTGAGGTTGGATTGGGCAAAGCGTGCGAGATTTCAGCAGATGCTCTAAAAAGCCTAAAAATCAAGAAATTAACAGACTACTTTTATAGCAACCTGAAGAAAAACTTTGGTGATATGGTTGTATTAAATGGACATACAAAAAAGAGACTTCCTAACACCCTCAATGTAAGTTTCATTGGATATAATGGACATGAGGTGTTAAATCATCTCGAAGGAATAGCTGCTTCAACAGGATCGGCATGTCATTCTGGGATGACATCCATCTCTCCCGTTTTAAGAGCCATGGGAGTTACTGAAGATGTAGGTCGTGGGACTGTGAGATTTAGTCTTGGAAGGTATACAACTCAGGAAGAAATTGACACTGTAATAATAAATCTCAAAAAAATTATAATTGCCAATTAATAAAATCAGGATGGATTAAATGACACTTGGAATTATTATCGAAACAAAGAAATCTGGTAAAAAGTTTGATGTAGCTACTCAGCTTAAAGCCTCAATGAAAGAGATTTAGCGATTATGAGTATTGAAGCTTATGAACACTTAGAGGTAAGTTTGCTCCTTATTGTCTTCTTGATGAGAGTAGAATAGCTGTGGAGCAGTTGCTTTAGTAAGAGTAAATGCAGTAAATCATTATGAAAAATAGCAAAACCCATATAATTATATGAGTTTTGCTATTTTAAGTTCATGCTAGTTAGCAACATAAAAACCACTTCCTTTCATAAAAATATTTTGATTCTTACAATAATTTTATCATGTAATATATGGTTGTTCAAATATACCTGCACCATTCGCATTCATTCATTTGAAGACGGAGGCCATCTCTATTTCCGTTATGTCCTTAAGTTAGCAGAACCGCTAAAGAAAAGACCACACCTATTTTGTTAATTAAGTATAAAGATGCAATTAGGCATTCACGAGAAAAGGCTGGAAATCAAAGAATGGCTACAGAAAAGTTTGGCAATGCCAAGTACTGTTGTAATAATTTTAAGGCGCAGCCTCGTTGTTTTATTTTGCATACAATTGTATAGACAAATAAAAAATACAGATGTATAATTGTAATATAATTCCATTGAGATGAAAAAGCATGGGTATTAATGAAACAAATCAAGGTATATCATTCAAGAAAATATAGACAATGCTGTGAGCATATTGAGAGATATATAAAGGTAGAATGAACTGATGTGTGAATCCGAAGGATGAAGATGCATGGAGGTATATATGGAAACGAAAACTTTAAAAATCCTACTGATTGATAACAATGCAGATAATTTAACATCTGCTACAGCTGCAATTTCGAAAGCAATTCCAGAAACAGAAATATTTTCTGCTCTAAGTGGATCAAAAGCCATTAAACTAGCAAAGATTACTGATCCAGATGTTATTCTGATTGATATTTCCATGTCTGAAGATAATGCTTTGAAATTGAGCAGTATTATAAAAAAAGATAAAGCATTA